>NZ_JBIWGU010000008.1:0-415045 GCF_044763775.1 Streptomyces sp. NPDC094448
AGCCCGCACCCGAACCTCCCACCTGGCAGCACTTCGCCCCGCCGGATAACCAGCGGGGCGAAGCCAAGGCCCGAAGAATTCGCCAACAGCGTCGGTTCATGCGACCTGGCGGGCTCTTCCCGTACCGGGGGAAAGGTGGGGGCGTGGCTGGGGCCGTCCCTGTCCCCGGACCGCGGATGGCTTGTCGCGCAGTTCCTCGCGCCCCTGATCTACTTGCCCGAGTCGTTCGTCTGCGGGGCACCGCCTTACGGCGTAAGACAAGACCCGGCGTAAGAACAAGACGCAAGGTCAGCCACACCAGGGGCGCGAGGAACCGCGCGAGCAAGCACCGACGGCGCGCGGTCGGCAACGGGACCGCACCCGGCAGACGCAGCGCCGAACCCCCACGGACCACAACCGCGCCGCACCCGGCAGACGCAGCCCCGAACCCCCAAGGCCCTAACGGCGGCGCAGGTCGGCGACGCGTGCGCTGCGTTCCATTCCCCCGCCCCCGCCCAGCGCATCCCGCTCCAGCGCCGCCGCCGTGAACCTCGTCGGGCCCGCGCCGCCGCGCGTCCTGCGCTGGCCGGGGAGCGGAACATCACGGCGGGGGCCGCGTTCGGTGTCGGTGCCCGCGCCGGACGGCGAGCCCGCGACCGCGATCTGGACGCCCTGGTCCGCCAGCGCCTGAAGCTCCGTCGCGGCGCGTTCGTCGTGCTCGGGCGGTGCGTCCGTGACCAGCCGGGTGATGACGTCCGTCGGCACGGTCTGGAACATGGTGTCGGCACCGAGCTTGCTGTGGTCGGCGAGGACCACGACCTCCGCCGCCGCCTGGACCAGCGCCCGGTCGACGCTGGCGGAGAGCATATTGGACGTGGACAGCCCGCGCTCGGCGGTCAGACCGCTGCCGGAGAGGAACGCCCGGGAGACCCGCAGCCCCTGGAGGGACTGCTCGGCACCGCTGCCGACGAGCGCGTAGTTGGAGCCCCGCAGGGTGCCGCCGGTCATCACGACCTCGACCCGGTTGGCGTGGGCCAGCGACTGGGCCACCAGCAGGGAGTTGGTGACGACGGTCAGCCCCGGTACCCGGGCGAGCCGCCGGGCCAGCTCCTGGGTCGTGGTCCCCGCGCCGACGACGATCGCCTCGCCCTCGCCGACCATGCTCGCGGCGAGATCGGCGATGGCCGTCTTCTCGGCGGTGGCGGAGAGGGACTTCTGCGGGAAGCCGGATTCGCGGGTGAATCCACCCGGCAGTACCGCTCCGCCGTGGCGGCGGTCGAGGAGGCCCTCGGCCTCCAGCGCACGGACGTCCCGGCGGACGGTGACTTCGGAGGTCTGGACGACCCGGGCGAGTTCCCGGAGCGACACGGCTCCGTTGGCCCGCACCATTTCAAGGATCAGTTGGCGACGTTCAGCAGCGAACACAGAACTGACAGTAACGTGCCGCGCCGACGATTTTCAGCTCTATGCACCGATTGCCAAGTATTGCGCTCGCGCTGTGCCGATAAGTGGTATAGGGCGGCCCGCACTTGACCGCCCGCTGGTCGGAAGCTGATCGGCGCCGGGGGCGGAACCGGGCCCCGGAGGGCCCGGCACCTGCCCGTGACGGCGGGCCGTCAGCTCTCGCCCGACACCTTGCGGGTGGCGAGCTGGCGCGCGACCTCGGCGATCGACCCCGACAGCGAGGGGTAGACGGTGAACGCATTTGCGATCTGCTCGACGGTCAGATTGTTGTCGACCGCGATCGAAATCGGGTGGATCAGTTCACTGGCGCGGGGGGCGACGACACAGCCGCCGACCACGATCCCGGTGCCGGGCCGGCAGAAGATCTTGACGAAGCCGTCCCGGATGCCCTGCATCTTCGCCCGGGCGTTGCGCAGCAGCGGCAGCTTGACCACCCGGGCGTCGATCAGCCCGGCGTCGACGTCCGCCTGGGTGTAGCCGACGGTCGCGATCTCGGGGTCGGTGAAGACGTTCGACGAGACGGTCTTCAGGTTCAGCGGCTGCACCGCGTCCCCGAGGAAGTGGTACATCGCAATCCGGCCCTGCATGGCGGCCACGGACGCGAGGGCGAAGACGCCCGTGACGTCGCCGGCCGCGTAGACGCCGGGGGCGCTGGTACGGGAGACCTTGTCGGTCAGGATGTGGCCGGAGTCCTTGAGCCGTACGCCCGCCTCCTCCAGGCCCATGCCCGCGGTGTTGGGGATGGCGCCGACCGCCATGAGGCAGTGCGTACCGGAGATGACCCGGCCGTCGGCGAGGGTCACCTCCACCCGGTCGCCGACGCGTTTGGCGGACTCGGCGCGGGAGCGGGCCATGACGTTCATACCGCGGCGCCGGAAGACGTCCTCCAGGACGGCCGCCGCGTCGGGGTCCTCGCCCGGGAGCACCCGGTCGCGGGAGGAGACCAGGGTGACCCGGGAGCCCAGCGCCTGATAGGCGCCGGCGAACTCGGCGCCGGTGACACCGGAGCCGACGACGATCAGTTCCTCGGGGAGTTCGTCGAGGTCGTAGACCTGGGTCCAGTTGAGGATCCGCTCGCCGTCGGGGAGGGCGTCGGGGATCTCGCGCGGGTGGCCGCCGGTGGCGATCAGCACGGCGTCGGCGGTGAGCCGCTCCTCGCTGCCGTCGGCCGCGGTGACGACGACGGTACGGGAGCCGTCCGCGGCCTGCCGGCCCTCCAGCTTGCCCCGGCCGCGCAGCACCCGGGCGCCCGCGCGGGTGACGGAGGCGGTGATGTCGTGGGACTGGGCGAGCGCGAGGCGCTTCACCCGCCGGTTGACCTTGCCGAGGTCGACGCCGGTAACCCGCGCGGACTGCTCCATGGGCGGGGTGTCGTCGGCGATGATGATGCCGAGTTCCTCGTACGACGAGTCGAAGGTGGTCATCACCTCGGCGGTCGCGA
This sequence comes from Streptomyces sp. NPDC094448, assembly GCF_044763775.1. Taxonomy (NCBI): domain Bacteria; kingdom Bacillati; phylum Actinomycetota; class Actinomycetes; order Kitasatosporales; family Streptomycetaceae; genus Streptomyces; species Streptomyces sp. NPDC094448. Next base: position 2,885 of record NZ_JBIWGU010000008.1, read on the forward strand.
TAAGGGTCTTCGAAGGCACGCAGTCGGTCAGGACGGACGCGCCGCCGAGGCCGTCGCAGTCGACGACGGTCACCTCCGCGCCGAGTTGGGCGCCCGCCAGGGCCGCCTCGTATCCGCCGGGTCCGCCGCCGATGATCACGATCCGGGTCACTGGGGTTACGCCTCGCGCTCTCGTTGCTGCCGGGTACGGGTGGGTGGGCCGGTGCGCCTGCCGGGCGGGCCCCGTGGTGCGTCCCGCCGGACTGGAGTACGTACCCCATTGTCCCGCACGCTTCAACCAGCTCCGTGCCCGGGCCACGGGTTGTCCCGCCAGCGCTCCCCCGACTGCCGGAAAGGCCCGGGAACGCCCTGGAAAGGCCCGGCGGCGCGGCGGGGCCGGGGGCCCCGGGCCTCCACGGAACCCCGCCCGGAACCCCGCCCGGACTCCAGTGCGGGAAGCCGTCCGGGAAAACCCGTGCCCGTTCGGAAAAGCGGCCACCCGCGCCCCTCCCGTACCCTCGAACCCATGTCGCTCTACGCCGCGTACGCCGGCAACCTCGACGCGCGGCTGATGACCCGCCGCGCCCCGCACTCCCCGCTGCGCGGTACGGGCTGGCTGAACGGCTGGCGGCTCACGTTCGGCGGCGAGCAGATGGGCTGGGAGGGGGCGCTGGCCACGATCGTGGAGGCCCCGCGGTCCCAGGTCTTCGTTGCGCTCTACGACATCGCCCCGATGGACGAGGACTCGATGGACCGCTGGGAGGGCGTCGGCCTCGACATCTACCGGCGGATGCGGGTGCGGGTGCACACCCTGGACGGCGAGGAGCCGGCCTGGATCTATGTGCTCAACGGCTACGAGGGCGGTCTGCCGTCGGCCCGCTATCTGGGGGAGCTGGCGGATGCCGCGGAGTCGGCGGGCGCGCCGCACGACTATGTGATGGAGCTGCGCAAGCGCCCCTGCTGACGGCCGGGGGGCTGTTCGTCCCCCGTTCGCCGCCGCCCCGGCACCCGTTCGGCACCCGTTCGCCGTCCGTTCGTCGTCCGTTCGTCGGAAACGACAAGACAACGATCCGGGTGTCCGTACCTCCATCATCTACGCGCGTAGGGAATCTGCGGCTACCCTCATTCGCGTGAACGCACATGTGAATCCGGACCTCAACGGCGGTGCCGCCGCCCCCCACGATCTGGCGGACGCCGCCGCCGCGCGGCTGCGCGAGCTGACCGGTGCCGAGTCCCACGACGTGGCCCTCGTGATGGGCTCCGGCTGGGCCCCGGCGGCCGAGGCGCTCGGCGCGCCGGAGGCCGAGTTCCCGGTCACCGAGCTGCCGGGCTTCCCGCCGCCCGCCGTCGAGGGGCACGGCGGCCGGGTCCGCTCGTACCGCATCGGCGACAAGCGCGCCCTCGTCTTCCTCGGCCGTACGCACTACTACGAGGGCCGGGGCGTCGCCGCCGTCGCCCACGGGGTGCGGACCGCGGTCGCCGCGGGCTGCAAGACGGTCGTCCTGACCAACGGCTGCGGCGGGCTCCGCGAGGGCATGCGCCCCGGCCAGCCGGTCCTGATCAGCGACCACATCAACCTCACCGCCACCTCCCCGATCGTCGGCGCGCACTTCGTCGACCTCACCGACCTGTACTCGCCGCGCCTGCGGTCGCTCTGCAAGGAGATCGACCCCTCTCTGGAGGAAGGTGTCTATGTGCAGGTCACCGGCCCGCACTACGAGACCCCCGCCGAGATCCGGATGGTCCGGACGATCGGTGGCGACCTGGTCGGCATGTCGACGGTCCTGGAGGCCATCGCGGCCCGTGAGGCGGGCGCCGAGGTGCTGGGCATCTCCCTGGTCACCAATCTGGCGGCGGGTATGTCGGGCGAGCCCCTCAACCACGAGGAGGTCCTCCAGGCAGGCCGTGACTCGGCGGCCCGGATGGGCGAGCTGCTGACCCGGGTCCTGTCCCGGATCTGAGCCCGACCGATACGACCGACGCGACCGACGCGACGAGAGGCTGATCCGACCGTGCAGCAGGATCTCGACCGGGACCTTGAGGACCTGATCGGGCGGGCCGAGAGGTGGCTCGCCGAGGACCCCGACCCCGACACCCGCGAGGAGCTGGCGAAGCTCGTCGACGGCGTCAGGGAGGGCGGCGACCCGGCCGCCCTCGCGGCGCGTTTCTCCGGCACGCTCCAGTTCGGCACCGCCGGGCTCCGGGGCGAGCTGGGCGCCGGGCCGATGCGGATGAACCGGGCGGTCGTGATCCGCGCGGCCGCCGGTCTCGCCGCGTACCTCCGGGGGCAGGGGCAGGGCGACGGGCTGGTCGTCGTCGGCTACGACGCCCGCTACAAGTCCGCCGACTTCGCCCGGGACACGGCGGCCGTGATGGCCGGGGCGGGCCTGCGGGCCGCCGTCCTGCCGCGGCCGCTGCCGACGCCCGTCCTCGCCTTCGCCGTACGGCAGCTGGGCGCGGTCGCCGGGGTGGAGGTCACGGCCTCGCACAACCCGCCGCGCGACAACGGCTACAAGGTGTACCTGGGCGACGGTTCGCAGATCGTGCCGCCCGCGGACAGCGGGATCGCGGCCGGGATCGACGCGGTGGCGAGCCTGCACGACGTACCGCTCGCGGGCTCCGGCTGGGAGACCCTGGGCGACGAGGTGCTCGCCGCGTATCTGGAGCGTACGGACGCGGTCCTGACGCCCGGCTCGCCGCGCACCGCCCGGACGGTCTACACGGCGATGCACGGCGTGGGCCGGCCGGTGCTGGAGGCGGCGTTCGCGCGGGCGGGCTTCCCCGCCCCCGTACCCGTCGCCGAGCAGGCCGATCCCGACCCGGCGTTCCCGACGGTCGCGTTCCCCAACCCGGAGGAGCCGGGCGCGATGGATCTCTCCTTCGCGGCCGCCCGCCGGGAGCGGCCCGATCTGGTGATCGCCAACGATCCGGACGCCGACCGCTGCGCCGTCGCCGTCCCCCATGAGGGCGACTGGCGGATGCTCCGCGGCGACGAGGTCGGGGCGCTGCTCGCGGCGCATCTGGTCCGCTCCGGCGCGCGCGGCGCCTTCGCCGAGTCGATCGTTTCGTCGTCGCTGCTGGGCCGGATCGCCGAGGCGGCGGGGCTGCCCTACGAGGAGACGCTGACCGGCTTCAAGTGGATCGCCCGGGTGGACGGTCTGCGGTACGGCTACGAGGAGGCCCTCGGCTACTGCGTGGACCCGGAGGGCGTCCGCGACAAGGACGGCATCACCGCCGCGCTGCTGATCACCGAGCTGGCGTCCGTCCTCAAGGAGGAAGGCCGCACCCTCACCGACCTGCTGGACGATCTGGCGGTCGAACACGGGCTGCACGCGACGGACCAGCTTTCGGTCCGGGTGGAGGACCTCGGGGTGATCGCGGACGCGATGGCCCGGCTGCGGACGGCGCCCCCGGCGGAGCTGGCCGGTCTGGCGGTCACCCGGGCGGAGGATCTGGCCGTGGGCAGCGAGGCGCTGCCGCCGACGGACGGGCTCCGCTACCACCTCGACGGCGCCTACCGGGCGCGGGTGATCGTCCGCCCGAGCGGTACGGAGCCGAAGCTGAAGTGCTACCTGGAGGTCGTGGTCCCGGTCGCGGACCACGACAGCCTGGACTCGGCACGGAAGCGGGCGGCGGAGGTGCTGGCGGCGCTGAAGGCGGACTTTGCGACGGCCGCGGGCATCTGACCGGTCAAGGACCCCGTCAAGGACCCCGTAAGGGAACATATTTCGTACAGGAATCACCCGTGCTGCCCCGCACGGGTGATTCCTGTTATGCCGTCGCGGCGGACCGCACCCGGGTCGGCGCGCTCCGGGCAATGGTGGGCCGGTAGCGTCCGCCGGGGCGCGCCGAGCCACCAGGAGCAGTGCCGTTGTCCTCCGCAGCGACCGCGCGCGCGTACGTCCCCGCCTCCCGCCCGCCGCCCGCGCCCGGCCGCGGCCCCGGGCCGGGGGCCCGCGGCGGTCCGGTGCTGCGTTCGGTGCTCCGCTCGCTGCGGGCGGCGGCTCCGGCGCTCGCGGGATATCTGCTGGTACGGCTGGTGGGGCTGGCGTTCCTGGCACAGCTGGCGCACGCCAAGGGGCACGGGGTGTGGCCGACGCTGGCGGCGTCCTGGGACTCCAACTGGTATCTGGGCATCGCGGCGCACGGCTACGCGGACGAGCTGGGCACCGCGGTCAACTCCAACAACCTCGCCTTCTTCCCCCTCTACCCGCTGCTGGTCAAGGGGCTCGCGGCGGTCGCGCCCGGCTCCCCGGCATCGGCGGGACTGCTGCTGGCGGTCGGCTGCTCCTTCGTCGCCGTATGGGGGGTGTACGAGGTCGGGGCACGGCTGCACGGCCATCGGACGGGCACGCTTCTGGCGGTCCTGTGGGGGCTGCTGCCGGTCGCGGCGGTGCAGTGGACGGGCTATACGGAGTCGCTGTTCACGGCCTTGTGCGCCTGGTCGCTGTATGCCGCGCTGACCGACCGCTGGGTCGCCGCCGGGCTGCTCGCCTCCCTTGCGGGCCTCACCCGCCCCACGGGCATCGCCCTGGCGGCGGCGATCACCCTGACGGGCCTGCTGGCGGCCCGCCGCGCCCGGTGCTCACGGGCGTTCGCGGGGGCGCTCCTGGCTCCCGTGGGGTGGCTGGGCTTTGTCGCCTGGGTGGGTGCCCGGGTCGGCCGCCCCGACGGCTACTTCGCGGTCCAGCGGCTCTGGAAGAACGAATGGGACGGCGGCCGGGCGACCCTGCTGGAACTGCGCCAGCAGCTCGTCTACGAGCCCCGCCCCCAGCTGTTCGTGCTGGCGGTCTCGGCCTGCCTGGTGCTGGCGGTGGTGATGTACGCCCTCTCTCTGGCGGACCGTCAGCCTCTGGCGCTGCTGGTCTTCACGGGCGGGATGCTGGTGGTCGTGCTGGGCAGTGCGGGCGTCTACTTCCCCCGCGCCCGCTTCCTCCTCCCGGCCTTCCCGCTGCTGCTGCCCCTGGCGGTCTCCCTGGCCCGCGCGACGCGCGCCCGGCTGGTGGTGGTCCTGGTCTCGGCGGGTCTGCTGTCGACCTGGCTGAGCGCCTACATGCTGCTGATCTGGCCGGGCCCGCCGTAGCCGGTGCTCCGTCTCCCCCTTACCGGGCCTTCCGCACCTCGGTGGTGCCGGCGTCGAGGGGGGTGCCGTCGGCGCCGGCCGGCACCAATTCCGGCACGGGGGTGCCGTGCCGGTCGACCAGGGTGGAGCGGCTCTCGCCAGGGGCGAAGGCATGGCGTTCCCCCCACTGCCGGAGGGTGAGGACGACCGGGAAGAGGTCGCGTCCCGCTTCGGTGAGCACATACTCCTGACGGCGGCCCGAGGGCGCGGTGCGCTGGGTGAGCAGCCCGTGGGCGGTGAGCTTGCGGAGGCGGTCGCTGAGGATATTGCGGGCGATGCCGGTGCGCCGCTGGAACTCGGTGAACGACCGCGCCCCGTCCATCGCGTCACGGACGACGAGCAGGCTCCACCGGTCGCCGACGAGGTCGAGGGTGCGGGCGACGGGGCAGTCGGGGTCGGTCCAGTCGGGGTTCGAGGCACGTGTGCCGTCGGTCGGCATGACACTCCCGTCGGGTCGCGGACGAGCCGCGGCCGAGCCGCGGACGAACCACAGGTCGGTTGCGGATTGAAACCATCATGCCCTACGGTCAATGAGTTGCATTCTGCTACTGATTTGGGGGGTGGGCACATGGACGCATGGCGGCGACTGCTGCTCGCGGTGGTGTGCGGTGTCGCGGTGGCGAGCATCTATGCCGCGCAGCCGGTTCTGGGGCCGATGGGACGCGATCTGGGCGTACCGGCGGAGTTCACCGGGTGGATCGTCGCGACCGGCCAGTTCGGCTATCTCGCCGGGCTGATCCTGCTGGTGCCACTGGGCGATACGACCGACCGGCGGCGGCTGATCGCCGTACATCTGGCGGTCACCGCGGCGGGCCTGGCCCTGACGGCCGCGGCGCCCGGCGCCCGCACGGCGTTCGCGGGGCTCGCGACGGCCGGGCTGTTCGCGGTCGTCGTCCAGACCACGGTGGCGTACGCCGCCTCGGTCTCACCGCCCGCCGAACGCGGACGGAACATCGGCGTCGTCACCTCGGGCGTGGTGGTCGGCATCCTGGGCGCCCGGTTCGTGACCGGCGGGCTCGCCGAGGCCTGGGGCTGGCGGAGCGTCTACGCCGTACTGGCGGCCCTGTCGCTCGGGCTCGCCGCCCTCGTCCTCGCCGTACTGCCGCCGGAGGAGCGCCCCGGACGGCCCACGGGATACGTCCGGGCCGTCGCCTCACTGGGCGGACTGTTCCGGGAGCGCGTCTTCCTGAGCCGCGGGCTCATCGCGTTCTTCCTGTTCGCGTCGTTCGGCACCCTGTGGAGCGGGCTGTCCCTGCCGCTGACGGACGCGCCGTGGCGGCTGGGCGAGAGCGGGATCGGGCTGTTCGGCCTGGCCGGTCTCGTCGGCGCACTCGGCGCGGCACGCGCGGGACGGTGGGCGGACGCGGGCCGGGCGGCGCCGGTCACCGGGCTCGCGCTCGCCCTGCTCGTCCTCTCCTGGGCGGCGATCGCGCAACTGCCGTGGTCGCTGTGGCTCCTGGTCGCCGGGGTCGTGCTCCTCGACTTCGCGGTCCAGGCCGTGCATGTGAGCAACCAGCATCTGCTGACGGCCGCGCATCCGGACCGCCTCAGCGGCGTCATCGGCGGCTACATGGTCTTCTACGCACTCGGTTCCGCCCTCGGCGCGGCTGCGACCACCGCGGTCTTCACCGCCCACGGCTGGCCGGGCTCCAGCCTCCTCGGCGCCGGATTCGCGGCCTGCGCGCTGGCCGTCTGGGCGGCCGACCGGGGGCGGGCCGGCGTCCGGAAGCCCCACCGCCACGCCCAGCCGGAGGGCGCCTGAGAAGCAGCACGGGAAAAGGCACGGTCCCCGCCCGGAGGACCGGACGGGGACCTCGCCGTACAGGTGGGAGAGCTACCGCACCGCGAACAGGACGACCAGCATCACCGCGCCCGCCGCCAGCGGGAGGAGCAGCTCGTAGGCCCAGGTCACCGAGGTCTCGCCCTGGGCGGTCGGCGCGGCACCGCGGGCGGTGACGAAATCGCGGAGTTCCGCGACCGTGCGGTCGGCCTGGGCGGGAGTGACCGGGTTGGCCGGGTCCACCGAGCGTCCGCGGCTCAGATCGCGGTCGCGCTTCTCCTGCTGGCGGGTGGCGCGCTTGCGCTGGCGCAGCGAGACCGGCACCGCCCACATCGGGTACTTGGTGCCGTCCTTGGTGACGATCTCCGTGGAGTACGAGGAGCGGACCCCCTCCACCTGCCCCCACGGCGCGTTGACCGTCCGGAACGGGTTCCGGATCCGGATCCGGTCGTCGTTGACGAAGACCGCGGGGCGCAGTGTGAAGGCGACGACCACCGGGACGATGACGAGGACGACCGCGATGGCGAAGAGCGGTGTCAGCCCGGAGCCCCGGATCACGGCGTCGACGCCCAGCCAGCCCGTCAGCGCCAGCAGCAGCACCCCGCCGGCCAGGCCCGCGGGCGACCGGAAGACGCGGTCGGCGTAGGTCGGCTCGGCGGGCGTCGGAGTCTCGGACTTGCTCATACGTCCGATTCTGCCGTACGAGGGGTGAGGGCGGCGCCCGCGGGCGGCGGAACCGGCGCACCGGCCTTTCCGGCGGGGCCCGCCGCCGGGCGGTGGCGGCCCGCGGCGGCCGCGGCGACCCGCCCGAGGGCCTCGTCCCGGCCGCAGGGGTGGGCGCCGAGCCCCGACTGGCGGCTGACGATGCCCCGCTCGGCGCGCATCAGCCGCCAGCCCCGCCGCAGCAGGAACGGCACCGACTTCCGGCCCTCGCGAAGATCGCGCAGCAGCCGGCGGCGGAAGGTCGTGGAGGGGCGCCCGCGCAGGCAGATCGCGTCCGCGAGCAGGCCGAGGTCCTGGCAGCGGGCCACGATATCCGCCGCGAAGATGCCCTCCGCGAGGAACAGGGGCGTCCGGCCCACGGAGAAGGCGTCCTGCCCGACCCGGGCGCTGATGGAGATGTCGTAGACGGGTACGGCCGTCCGCCCCGTCCGGCACAGCTCCCGGATGGCGGCCACCGCCGCGTCCGCGTCCCACGACCGGGGCGAGTCCCAGTCGATGTCGTCGCTGCCCTCGACGAGCGGGAGGGTGGGGTCGTCGCCGTCCTTGTAGAAGTCGTCGAGACGGAGGACCGGCAGTCCGGTCCGGGCGGCCAGGGACGACTTACCGGAGCCGGAAGGGCCCGCGAGCAGCAGGACCCGGGTGGTCGGCGAGGGTTGGGCGGGGATGGCAGTCACGGAACACCAGTGTGAAGCATTGCCCCGGGAAGGGGACCCACGGGGCGGGCGGTGGAACCGGAATCACACCTTCAAATACGCTGTGTGCTGATACCGTCACCCAAGGCGATCGCAGGCAGGAATCCATGACATCCCAGACCCCCCACTCGACCACCTCCCGGCGCCTCGCCGTGAGCGCCGGGCTGACCGTCGCCGCATTCGCAGCCGCGCTCGGCACGGGCAGCGCCGCCCAGGCGGCCCCGGTGACCCTTCCCGTCGGCGGCGAGGCGCTCGGCAGCGCCCTGTCCGGACCCGGCGCCGGGGTCACCGACGCGCTCACCAACTCCGTCCAGGGCATCGCCTATCTGAAAGAGCACCAGCTCAACCCGCTGGCGGGCACGGGCACCGACCCGCTGGCGAACGGGGTCGCCACCCAGATCGCCGACTTCAAGCCGATCGGTACGGATCTGGTCACCGGGCCGCTGGCCGACGGCGCCGCACTCCAGGACCTGCCCATCGTCGGCAAGCTGGTCAAGGTCCTGCCGCTCTGAACCACACGGGCAGGGCCCCGGCTGGTGCCGGGGCCCTGCCCGGCTCAGTACGCGGAGCCCGAGGCGCCCAGCGAACCCGTCGGGTGCCAGACCGTCTTGGTCTCCAGGAAGGCCGTGAGCCGGCCCGTGCCCGGGTCGGCCGTGAAATCGGCCGGACCGGGCCTGAACACCCGCTTCATATTGTCCGCGGCCGCGATCTCCAGCTCCTTCGCGAGCGCCGCGTCCGCGCCGGTCAGGTCGATGGCGTTGACGTCCTGATGGGCGGCGAGGGGCGCCGCCAGCTCCGCCGTACGGCCCGAGAGGATATTGACCACGCCGCCCGGCAGATCCGAAGTGGCGAGCACCTCGCCGAGGGAGAGCGCGGGCAGCGGGGCCTTCTCACTCGCCACCACGACCGCGGTATTGCCGGTGGCGATCACGGGCGCGATCACGGACACCAGCCCGAGGAACGACGACTCCTGCGGGGCGACGACCGCGACCACACCGGTCGGCTCCGGGGTGGAGAGGTTGAAGAAGGGGCCCGCGACCGGGTTCGCCCCGCCCACCACCTGGGCGATCTTGTCGGTCCAGCCCGCGTACCAGACCCAGCGGTCGACCGCCGCGTCGACGACGGCCGCCGCCTTGGACTTCGACAGGCCCTCCGCCTCCGCGACCTCGCGGACGTACTGCTCCCGGCGGCCCTCCAGCATCTCCGCGACCCGGTAGAGGATCTGGCCGCGGTTGTACGCGGTGGCTCCCGACCAGCCGCCGAACGCCTTGCGCGCGGCGACGACCGCGTCCCGGGCGTCCTTGCGGGAGGAGAGCGGGGCGTTCGCCAGCCACTTGCCCTTTGCGTCGGTCACCTCGTACACCCGGCCGCTCTCGGAGCGGGGGAACTTGCCCCCGACGTACAGCTTGTAGGTCTTGAAAACGCTCAGACGGTCAGACATCGAGGTAAGCCTCCAGGCCGTGGCGACCGCCCTCGCGGCCGAAGCCCGACTCCTTGTAGCCGCCGAAGGGCGAGGTCGGGTCGAACTTGTTGAAGGTGTTGGCCCAGACGACCCCGGCCCGGAGCTTGTTCGCGACCGCCAGGATCCGCGACCCCTTCTCCGTCCAGATCCCCGCCGACAGGCCGTACTGGCTGTTGTTGGCCTTGGCGACGGCCTCGTCGGGGGTACGGAACGTCAGCACCGACAGCACCGGGCCGAAGATCTCGTCCCGGGCCACGGTGTGCGCCTGGGTGACCCCGGTGAACAGGGTCGGGGCGAACCAGTAGCCGGACGCGGGCAGCTCGCAGGGCGCGCTCCAGCGTTCCGCGCCCTCCGCCTCGCCGGTCCGGGCCAGCGCGGTGATCCGGGCGAGCTGCTCCGCCGAGTTGATCGCGCCGATGTCGGTGTTCTTGTCCAGCGGGTCGCCGAGGCGGAGCGTGGCCAGCCGCCGCTTCAGGGAGTCCAGCAGCTCCTCCTGAATCGACTCCTGCACCAGCAGCCGGGATCCGGCGCAGCAGACCTGGCCCTGGTTGAAGAAGATGCCGTTGACGATGCCCTCGACGGCCTGGTCGATCGGGGCGTCGTCGAAGACGATGTTGGCGCCCTTGCCGCCCAGCTCCAGCGTGAGCTTCTTCTCCGTCCCGGCGAGCCGGCGGGCGATCGCCTTGCCGACGGCGGTCGAACCGGTGAACGCGACCTTGGCGATGCCCGGGTGGTCCACCAGCGCGGCCCCGGTACGGCCGTCGCCCGTCACGATGTTGACGACGCCCTTCGGCAGCCCGGCCTGCCGGCAGATGTCCGCGAAGAACAGCGCCGAGAGCGGGGTGGTCTCGGCCGGCTTCAGGACGACCGTATTGCCGGTGGCCAGCGCCGGGGCGATCTTCCACGCCAGCATCAGCAGCGGGAAGTTCCACGGGATGACCTGGCCCGCGACGCCCAGCGGCCGCGGGTCGGGGCCGAAGCCCGCGTGGCCGAGCTTGTCCGCCCAGCCCGCGTAGTAGAAGAAGTGCGCGGCGACCAGCGGCAGATCGGCGTCCCGGGTCTCCCGGATCGGCTTTCCGTTGTCCAGGGTCTCCAGGACCGCCAGCTCACGGCTGCGCTCCTGGATGATCCGGGCGATCCGGAAGAGGTACTTGCCGCGCTCCGCGCCCGGCAGCGCCGACCACTTCTCGAACGCCTTGCGGGCGGCGCGCACCGCGCGGTCGACGTCCTCCTCATTGGCCTGGACGTACTCGGCGAGCACCTCCTCCGTCGCCGGAGAGAGGGTCTTGTTGCGGTCCTCGCCCGAGCCTTCGGTGAACTCGCCGTCGATGAACAGGCCGTACGAGGGGGCGATATCGACGATCGACCGGGACTCGGGAGCCGGTGCGTAGCTGAAGGGGTTCGTCATCGGGCTCAGTCCACCGTTACGTAGTCGGGGCCGGAGTAGCGGCCGGTCGCCAGCTTCTGGCGCTGCATCAGCAGATCGTTGAGCAGGCTGGAGGCACCGAAGCGGAACCAGTGCGGGTCCAGCCAGTCCGGTCCCGCGGTCTCGTTGACCAGGACCAGGAACTTGACCGCGTCCTTGGTGGTGCGGATGCCGCCCGCGGGCTTCACCCCGATCTGCACACCGGTCTGCTCGCGGAAGTCGCGGACCGCCTCCAGCATCAGGAGGGTGTTCGCCGGGGTGGCGTTGACCGCGACCTTGCCCGTCGAGGTTTTGATGAAGTCGGCGCCCGCGAGCATCCCCAGCCAGGAGGCGCGGCGGATGTTGTCGTACGTCGACAGCTCACCGGTCTCGAAGATCACCTTCAGCCGGGCCGGGCCCGAGGCCTCCCGGACCGCGACGATCTCCTCGAAGACCTTCAGATACCGGCCGGAGAGGAACGCGCCCCGGTCGATGACCATATCGATCTCGTCCGCCCCGGCGGCGACGGCGTCCCGGGTGTCCGCGAGCTTCACTTCGAGGGCGGCACGGCCCGCGGGGAAGGCCGTGGCGACGGAGGCGACCTTGACGTCGGCACCGTTCAGCGCGGCCTTGGCGGTGGCCACCATGTCCGGATAGACGCAGACGGCGGCGGTCGCGGGGGTCCCGCGGTCCGTCGGGTCGGGACGGACGGCCTTGGCGGCCAGCGCCCGGACCTTGCCCGGGGTGTCCGCGCCTTCCAGGGTCGTCAGGTCGATCATGGAGATGGCCAGGTCGATGGCGTACGCCTTGGCCGTCGTCTTGATGGACCGGGTCCCGAGCGCGGCGGCGCGCGCTTCGAGCCCGACGGGGTCGACTCCGGGCAGCCCGTGCAGGAACCTGCGGAGCGCCTGGTCGGACGCGGTGACGTCGGCGAGGGCGGGATGGATACGGGGCATGGTCACCACCAGAGCATATCTACGCGCGTAGCGACCTGTACAGGGGTGGCCCGGCCGGTCTTCCCCGGTCCGGGGGCGCCGGAACGCGCGAACGGGACCGGACAAGACCCCCCGGCCTGTCCGATCCCGTTGCTCCGGGGCTCTTCACGACGCCCCGCTCTCCCCCGTGGTACCCCCGTACCCCGTATCTCCGCAGAGCCCCCCGGCTCCGCGGCCCCCCGGCACCGCCGCGTCCCCCGACCCGGCGGCCCCCCCTCGTTCCCCCGTGCCTTCAGGCCACCAGCTCGCCGAAGGACTCTTCCTCGTCACGGCCGAAGCTCAGCGCCTGGTCTTCGCGCAGCCGCCGCAGCGACCGCCAGATGCTGGACTTCACCGTGCCGACACTGATGTCCAGGATGTCTGCGATCTCCGGGTCGGTGCGGCCCTCGTAGTAGCGGAGGACCAGCATCGTGCGCTGGAGTTCGGGGAGCCTGGCCAGCGCCTGCCAGAGCACGGCCCGCAGCTCGGTGCCCCGCATCGCGTCGGTGTCGCTCGCCGTCTCCGGCAGCTCCTCCGTGGGGTACTCGTTGAGCTTGCGCCGGCGCCAGGCGCTGATGTGGAGATTGGTCATGGTGCGGCGGAGGTAGCCCCCGACCGCGGCCTTGTCGCTGATCCGGTCCCACGCCCGGTAGGTGGAGAACAGCGCGCTCTGGAGCAGGTCCTCCGCCTCGAAGCGGTCACCGGTCAGGTGGTAGGCGGTGGCGTAGAGGGAGGAGCGGCGCTCCTGTACGTACGCCGTGAACTCGGCCTCCGACAGGGAGGGGCCGCTCGCCGCGGGCGCGGTGTCCCCCACGACCGTCATATACGACGGCTTGTGCTGCCGTCCGGCGCCGCGAACACACCCCCGTCCGTTCACCGCGCCGGTCTTCTCACCGCTCCGGATCACGACGTCGTGCAGGCGCGTCGTGACTGCGCTGGCGGTGCTTCCGTGCAGTGCCGTCATCTCGCGCCCCCCGTCGATATGGAGTCAGTGTTCCGTTCGCTGATCGGGCTTCCGTCCGATGGGCACAAGCTTGCCCAGGCGACTTCATCAGGGTGTCCGTCGACTGTCACAGGCCTGTCACAGGGGTTACGGGGGCGCCGACGGCGCGTCCGAGGGCGTACGGAGGCCCGGACGGGAGCAGGGGCGCGGGTCCGGAAGCGGGGGCGTACGGTGCCGGTCGAACTCCGGGACCGCCATGGGCCAGAATGGCCCGGTGCCTTTCCTGTTGCTGATCGAGGACGACGACGCCATCCGCACGGCCCTCGAACTCTCCCTGACGCGCCAGGGCCACCGTGTGGCCACCGCGGCGACGGGCGAGGACGGCCTGAAACTGCTCCGTGAGCAGCGGCCCGATCTGATCGTGCTGGATGTGATGCTGCCCGGGATCGACGGCTTCGAGGTGTGCCGCCGTATCCGCCGCACCGACCAGTTGCCCATCATCCTGCTCACCGCGCGCAGCGACGATATCGACGTGGTGGTCGGACTGGAGTCAGGAGCCGACGACTATGTGGTGAAGCCGGTCCAGGGCCGGGTGCTGGACGCCCGGATCCGGGCGGTGCTGCGGCGCGGAGAGCGGGAGTCGACGGACTCCGCGACCTTCGGGTCGCTGGTGATCGACCGCTCCGCGATGACCGTGACCAAGAACGGTCAGGACCTCCAGCTCACCCCCACGGAACTGCGGCTCCTCCTGGAACTGAGCCGGCGGCCGGGGCAGGCCCTCTCCCGGCAGCAGCTGCTGCGGCTGGTGTGGGAGCACGACTATCTCGGGGACTCCCGGCTGGTCGACGCCTGTGTGCAGCGGCTGCGGGCGAAGGTGGAGGACGTACCGTCCTCGCCGACGCTGATCCGTACCGTCCGGGGCGTCGGCTACCGGCTGGACGCCCCGCAGTGACGCCGGTGAGCGGGGGTACCGCGCGGTGACCGGTGCCGCGAAGCGTGCGATAGTCGCCGGTCTGCGCTGGACCAGTCTGCGGTTGCGCCTGGTCGTCGTCTTCGCCGTGGTCGCCCTGACCGCGGCGGTTTCGGCGTCGGGCATCGCGTACTGGCTCAACCGCGAGGCCGTACTGAGCCGTACGCAGAACTCCACGATCGACGACTTCCGGGCACAGCTCCAGAGCCGGGCGGCCTCCCTGCCGCTCCACGCCGGCCAGCCCGATCTGCGGCGCACCGCCGAGCAGATGAGCCAGGGCAAGGCCGGCTACAGCGTGCTGCTGGTCTCCGGGGGCGACGGCGACCCGGTGCTGGTGGGCGCCTCCGATCCGGGCGTCTTCGCCTACGAGGACGTACCCGAACGGCTGCGGGAGCAGGTCAACAAGCGTCAGACGACGAGCGGCAGCACCACCCAGTACCACCTGTACTGGCAGCGGATCGTCCACGAGGGCAAGCCGTATCTGGTCGGCGGCAGCCGGATCGCCAACGGCGGGCCGACGGGCTACATGCTGAAATCCCTCGAATCGGAGAGCAAGGACCTCAACACCCTGGCCTGGTCGCTGGGGATCGCCACCGCACTCGCACTCGTGGGCTCCGCACTGCTGGCGCAGGCCGCGGCGACGACGGTGCTCAAGCCGGTACGGCGCCTCGGCGACGCGGCGCGCAGGCTCGGCGAGGGCAAACTGGACACCCGGCTCGAAGTATCGGGCTCGGACGAGCTGGCCGAACTCGCCCGGACGTTCAACAAGACCGCGGAATCGCTGGAGAAGAAAGTCGCGGACATGAGCGCGCGGGACGAGTCGAGCCGGCGGTTCGTCGCCGATATGTCCCATGAACTGCGCACCCCGCTGACCGCGCTGACCGCCGTCACCGAGGTGCTGGAGGACGAGGTCGACAGCCTCGACCCGATGATCGCGCCCGCCGTGAACCTGGTCGTCAGCGAGACCCGGCGGCTCGGCGACCTCGTGGAGAACCTCATGGAGGTGACCCGCTTCGACGCCGGTACGGTCAAGGTCGTCCTCGATCTGGTCGATGTGGCCGACCAGGTCACGGCCTGCATCGACGCCCGCGCCTGGCTGGACGCCGTCGAACTCGACGCCGAGCGCGGGATCATGGCCCGGCTCGACCCGCGGCGGCTCGACGTCATCCTCGCGAACCTCATCGGCAACGCCCTCAAACACGGCGGATCGCCCGTCCGGGTCGCCATCCGCACCGTCGACCCCGGGTCCGGGGCGGAAGTCCCCGACGGCACCGGCGCGGAACTCGTCTTCGAGGTCCGCGACCACGGGCCCGGTATCCCCGAGGACGTCCTGCCGCACGTCTTCGACCGCTTCTACAAGGCGAGCGCGTCCCGGCCGAGATCCGAAGGGAGCGGGCTCGGGCTGTCCATCGCCGTCGAGAACGCGCATATCCACGGCGGCACGATCACCGCGGCGAACTCGCCGGACGGCGACGGCGCGGTGTTCGTGCTGCGGCTGCCGAGGGATGCGTCGGAGACGACGGGCGCCGCGCCGGAGCGCGCGGACGGTACGGACACGGGAGAGGACGGCGGACGGTGACGCGTACGGGTACCCGGCGGGGCACCACCGCCCTCCTCGCCGCCATGACGGTCGCGCTGCTGCTCGGCGGCTGCGGGATCCGGCCCACCCAGGTGCCGGTGGACGGGGGGCCGGCCCCCTCCCGGATGCCGTGCGCCGTCACCGGCGAAGGCAGCTCGCAGACCCGGCCGCAGTCCGTGCCGGTGCGGATCTACCTGGTCTGCGCCTCCCAGCTGGTCGCCGTCGACCGGACCGCGGAACTGCCCACGGCGAGAAGTTCGGACAGCGGGCTCCAGGTGGCGCGCGCGCTGGTGGCGGAGTTGCAGAAGGAACCGTCGCAGGCCGAACGGGATGCGGGTTTCCAGACCTTCGTCCGGCCGCAGGTCACGGTCTCCGCGCCGCGGGACGGCGACCCCGAGGGCACGTACCGGCTGAACCGTCTGCCGGAGGATCTGCCTCCGGAGGCGCTGTCGCAGCTCGTGTGCACCCTGGCGGAGAGCCGGGCGGCGGCGGGGAACGGCGGGGTGGTCCTGGGCGGGCCGGGCGGGTACGCGCCGCGGGTGTACGACTGCGCGGCGACGACGAAGTCCCACCCGAAGACCCCGGCCCCGGGCCGGGTCCCGGAGTCGCCTCACGCGGGGTCGCCTCCCGCTGAGGGGCGCTGAGTCCCCGGGCCCCGGCCCGGGGTGGGCGTTGCCCGCGGGGTGCGGGCGGCTCCTGCGCCTCAAACTCCCCCAAAGCTGCCTTTGGGGGTACCCCCAGCGGGGGCGACCCTGCACCCCCCTCCCACGTGATCCCAGCATGATCAGGCCGCGAACCCTCTGGTGAAGTCGCGCGTCACGGGGGGGGTTTTAGGGGCGCTGGGGGTCCCCCCATTGCCGAAGGCATAGGGGGCGGAACTGCGCGACCAGCCACACGCCGCCCGCGGCCGGGCACGCAACCGAAACCAACAACGGCGCACCCCGCACCCCGAGGCCCCCCCTTGGCGGGGAACCGTTGCGCGGGGTGTGCGCGTCTTGGGAGGTGTGGAGCGTCAAGGTAGCGCCGGGGTTCGCGTTCGTGTCGCAGGAGGCATCCTCCTCGTCGCGCATTTGCTGATCGTCGGCTGGCTGGCTCTGCGCCCGCTCGACGTGCCCTTCGTCGCCGCCGCGAACCTGGACGTGTTCGCCGGGATCAGGGCGGATCTGGAGCTGGGCGCTGCCGAGGCCACCCGCCGGATCGGCGGCGGTCTGCTGCTGCTCGCGCCGCTGGGCGTGCTGCTCCCGATGGCGGGCGGCAGCATCACCGCATCGACCCTGGGGTCGCTGATCCGTACCGTCACCGCGGGGGCGCTGATCTCGCTGGGCATCGAGCTGCTCCAGACGGGGGTTGCGGGCCGGGTGATGGACGTGGACTCGCTGCTGCTGAACACCGCGGGAGTGGCGCTGGCGCATCTGCTGGTGGTTCCGGCGTGCCGGGCCGGGCTGCGGCGCCGGCGGGAGCGGGCGGCGGCCCGGCGGCCGGCCGTCGGGGCTCCGGTACCTGTGGAGGAGGCCCAGCAGGGGGCGACCCCGAAGATTCCCAGGGTCGGGATCGCCCCGTAGAGCGACGCTTTGTCCCTGTTGCCGGGTGACGATGGTGAGCAGAAGGAACGTTCTCCGGCTGTGAAGGAGCCCACCATGTCCGCACTGGTCCGCCCGCGAGAGGGCCGCATGATCGGCGGGGTGTGCGCGGGGCTGGCCCGGCGCTTCGGTACCTCGGCGACGACCATGCGGGTGATCTTCGTGGCGTCGTGTCTGCTGCCCGGCCCCCAGATCCTGGTCTATCTGGCGCTCTGGCTGTTCCTGCCGGGTTCGAAGGCGTCGGCCACCACCTCCTGGTGACAAACCTCAGGGGCGCACCTCCGCCGTGGCGGAAGGTGCGCCCCTGTTGCCGCGCCGTACGAGGGGGAAGAGGCGGGCGGAGGGTGGCGGTCCGGTCAGCTGAGGCCGGGGAGGCCGCCGCCGGGCAGGGCCTTGCCGATCGGCAGACCGCCGAGGAGGCCGGAGAGCGGGTCGCCGCCGACGATGTCCCCGGCGAGGACCCGCTGGCCCGCGCCCTGGAGGGTGCCGGGGAGGGTGCTCGCGCTCTCGGTGAGGGCGCCCTGGGCGCCGCTGAGGGACTCGGGCGCCCCGGTCGGCAGCTTGGTGAGGGCCTCCTGGACCGGCAGGGTGCCGGTGATGCTGTCGAGGGAGGTCGCCGAGTCGGACAGTGCGGGCTGCGCGGAGGCGGTGCCCGCGGCGGCCGCGGCGAAGGCGACGCCGAGCGCGGCGGCACCGAGGGTCTTGACGGCGGACTGCTTCATTGGGGTGTCCTCGCGATGGATGTACGGGGATGTGCGGCCGGCCGGGTGGGGCCGGGCGGTTGGGCCCGGTCGTTCCGGTCGTTCCGCACGCCGACGAGAACGAGCGGCTCCGCGGCCTGGTTATGCCGTGCGGCGAGTGGCGGGCACCCTGTCGGCGGTCGGGTCCGGCCGCCGGGTCCGAGGCCGGGTCAGTCGGTGCCGGGGGCGGATTCGCTGGTCGTGGCGGTCTGCCGGAACAGCCATTCGGATTTCAGCTCGGCGTAGCCGGGCTTGATGACGTCGTTGATCATCGCCAGGCGTTCATCGAAAGGGATGAACGCGGACTTCATCGCGTTGACGGTGAACCACTGGAGATCGTCGAGCGTGTATCCGAATGCCTCGGTCAGCAGCTCGAATTCGCGGCTCAGGCTGGTGCCGGACATCAGCCGGTTGTCCGTATTGACGGTGGTGCGGAATTGAAGTCGGCGGAGCAGTCCGATGGGGTGCTCGGCGTAGGAGGCCGCGGCGCCGGTCTGGAGGTTGGAGGAGGGGCAGAGTTCGAGCGGGATCCGCTTGTCGCGGACGTACGCGGCGAGCCTGCCGAGCTGGACCGTGCCGTCGGCCTCGACCTTGATGTCGTCGATGATGCGTACGCCGTGGCCGAGCCGGTCGGCGCCGCACCACTGGAGGGCCTGCCAGATCGACGGCAGTCCGAAGCCCTCTCCGGCGTGGATGGTGAAGTGGTTGTTCTCTCGCTTGAGGTATTCGAAGGCGTCGAGGTGGCGGGTGGGGGGATAGCCGGCCTCGGCGCCCGCGATGTCGAAGCCGACGACGCCGTGGTCGCGGTAGCGGTTGGCGAGTTCGGCGATCTCCAGGGCGCGGGCGGCGTGCCGCATGGCGGTGAGCAGGGCGCCGACCCGGATCCGCCGTCCGGCGGCGCGGGCGGTCCGCTCGCCCTGGCGGAAGCCTTCGTTGACGGCTTCGACGACCTCTTCGAGGCTGAGCCCGGCTTCCAGGTGCTGTTCGGGGGCGTAGCGCACCTCCGCATAGACGATGCCGTCCTCGGCGAGGTCCTCGGCGCATTCGGCGGCCACGCGGACCAGGGCGTCCCGGGTCTGCATGACGGCGCAGGTATGGGCGAAGGTCTCCAGATAGCGTTCCAGGGAGCCGGAGTCCGCGGCCTCGTGGAACCAGGTGCCGAGCTTGTCGGGCTCGGATTCGGGGAGCTGCGTGTAGCCGGTCTCCCGGGCGATGTCGATGATCGTGCCGGGACGCAGCCCGCCGTCGAGGTGGTCGTGGAGGAGCACCTTCGGAGCGCGGCGGATCTGGTCCGCGGTGGGCGTGGTAAGGGGCTGGCTCGTCATCCAGGCACTGTACGGCCTGATGTCCTACGCGCGTAGAGGCCTGCGGGCCGATATGTAACAGTGATCGCGCGGACGGGTGGCGTACACCTGGGCTTCTGAGACTGTTCTGCCGTGACACACCACGCACAGCCCCTCCAGCGGGGGCTCACGGGCGGCCGTGAATCGGCCGCGGCGAGGCGGACGGCGCGGCTCGGCCGGGCGTACGGGGGACGGCGGGCCGTCCCCCCGACGGTCGGCGGGGTGGCGCTGGTCCTGCCCGACGGCGTTCCGGAGTCCGAGCGCGGCCACTCGCCGTGGGCGCGGCTGTCGACGCTGCCGCTGGGCCGGGCGCTGGCCGGGGCGGGCCGGGCGGAGGGGCTGCTGGTGCTGCCGGTGCGCTACGGCTGCCGGGGCTGGAACGGTGACCGGGCGGGGCTGGCGGTGGACGCGGCCCAGGCGGCGGACGAGGTGGTACGGGAGTACGGGGACGTACCGGTGTGCCTGGTGGGGCACGGGCTCGGGGGGCGGGCGGCGCTGCGGGCGGCGGGGCACTCCGCGGTCTCCTCGGTGCTGGCGATGGCACCGTGGCTGCCGGTTGCGGAATCCTGCGCGACGCCGGAGCCCGAGCCGGTGAAGCAGTTGGTGGGGCGGCGGGTGATGATCGTGCACGGGACGAACGACGAGCGGTCGTGCCCTGATCTGTCGTACCGGCTCGCCGAGCGGGCGAAGAAGGTGAACCGGGACATATGCCGGTTCGAGGTGCATACGGACGGGCATGCGCTGCGGCAGCACCATGCGGAGGTGCTGGCGCTGGCGGTGGACTTCGTGATCGGGTCGCTGTTCCCGCAGCCGTACTCGCGCCCGGTCGCGGACGCGCTGGCGGCTCCGCCGCCGCTGGGCCTGCGGATGCCGCTGGCGGCGGGCTTCGGCAAATCGCTGCGACCGTAGCCTCCGGCGGCGGAGGGGGTACGGGCCTCGGGCCCACGGCCCCCGTGTGTGCGGCACGCCGTGCCGGGGCGCCGTGCCGTGCCGGGGCGCCGGGGACTCCGGGGACGGTCGCGTCTGCCGGGGTCGGCCTCGGGTCGGGCCGCGGGCCGCCCGGTGCTGATCGGGCAGTTCCTCGCGCCCCTATACCCCCCAGCACCCTGCGCTGCGGCGGTCACGTCTGCCGGAACCGGTTTCGTACCGGACCGCCGGCCGCCCGGTGCTGAGCGCGCAGTTCCTCGCGCCCCTATACCCCCAGCGCCCCCCATAACGCCCCCCGGGCGCCGGGGCTGTCACGGTTCCGTCGTCGGGATGAGGCGGCCGCGGCGGGAGAGCAGGAACTTCTTGAACGCGGCCACCGGCGGGGTGTCCGGGTGGCCGTCCAGCCAGGCGAGGCCGATCTCGCGGGCCGCGCGCGGTGCGGTGACCGTCAGTTCGACCACACCCGGGCGCGGTACCGCGGGCGGCGGCAGCAGGGCCACCCCGAGGCCCGCCGCCACCAGACCGCGCAGGGTTTCGGCCTCCTCGCCCTCGAAGGCGACCTTCGGGGTGAACCCGGCCTGCGCGCAGAGGTCGTCGGTGATCCGGCGGAGCCCGTACCCCGGTTCGAGGGTGACGAAGACGTCGTCCGCGGCCTCGGCGAGGCGGATCCGGCGGCGGCCCGCCAGCCGGTGGTCGTCGGGGACGACCAGCCGCAGCCGCTGTTCGTCGAGGCGGCGGCTGACGAGATCGGGCGCGTCGGGTACCGGGGAGGTCAGACAGAGGTCCAGTTCGCCGGTGCGCAGCCCGCCGAGCATCGCCTCGCCGTAGTTCTGCACCAGGGTGAACCGGATCATCGGATGGTCGGCGCGGAAGGCCCGGAGCAGGCCGGGTACGGTCTCCGAGCCCATGGTGTGGAGGAAGCCGAAGGCGACCTTGCCCGCGCGGGGGTCGGCGTCGGCGCGTACCGACTCGGCCGCCCGCTCGACCTCGGCGAGGGCCCGTTCGACGGAGGAGAAGAAGGTCCGCCCGGCGGGGGTGAGGGAGACCGTGCGGCCGGTACGGGCGAACAGCGTGACGCCCAGATCGTGTTCGAGGCGGACCACCGCCCGCGACAGCGTCGACTGCGGTACGCCGATCTCCTGCGCGGCCCGGGTCACATGCTCGTGGCGGGCGACCTCCGCGAAGTACGCGAGTCTCGGCACCAGCCGGACGAGTAGCGTCGAGATGTCGTCTGTGTCACTGCCCTGTGACAGCCACTGCTCTGAACTGCGGTCATGCACCATAGGAACGATTATCGGTGTTTCATGCATTGGACGCATGAAATCCACGGCCGTAGGTTCGGGGCATGCCTGCTGCCAGTACCGAGGCGTCCGCTCCCGTAGCGGGCGCCCTCGACCCCCAGTCGCCCCCGAAGCCGCCGTCCCCCGAGCCCCTCTCCCCCGGAGAGCCCGCTTACCGCCGGATGAGCCTCGCGCTCTTCGCCGCCGGGGTCGCGGCCTTCGCACTCCTCTACTCCACGCAGGCACTGCTGCCGGCCGTCTCCGCCGACTTCGGCGTGACGGCGTCGGCCGCGAGCTGGACGGTCTCGGCCGCGACCGGCGCGCTCGCCCTCTTCGTCCTGCCGCTCAGCGCGCTCTCCGAGCGCTTCGGGCGGCGCACCCTGATGACCGTCTCGCTGACGGTCGCCGTCGTCCTCGGTCTGCTGGTGCCGCTGGCTCCGAGCCTGGAGGTGCTGGTGGCGCTGCGGGCCCTCCAGGGCGCCGCGCTGGCGGGTGTTCCGGCCGCCGCGATGGCCTATCTGGCGGAGGAGGTACGGCCCCGGGCGCTGATCGGCGCGATCGGGCTGTTCGTCGCGGGCAACAGCATCGGCGGGATGAGCGGCCGGATCGTGACCGGCTGGGCCGCCCAGTTCGGCGGCTGGCGGGCCGGACTCGCGGCGGTGGGCGTACTGGCGCTGATCGCCGCGGTGGTCTTCCGGGTGCTGCTCCCCCGGCCGCGGCGCTTCACCCCGTCCCCGGTGAGTCCGAGGATCCTGGCGTCGACCGTCCGCGGGCATCTGGCGAACCCGCTGCTGCTGCGGCTGTACGTGATCGGCGCGCTCTTCATGACCGTGTTCGGCGCGGTCTACACGATGATCGGCTTCCGGCTGACGGAGGAGCCGTTCGGTCTCCCGCCGGGCGTCGTGGGCTCTGTGTTCCTGGTCTATCTCGTCGGTACGGTCTCGTCGGCGGGCGCCGGACGGCTGGTCGCCCGGCTGGGGCGGCGCGGGGCCCTGTACCTCGCGGTCGTCACCACCGCGGGCGGGCTGCTGCTCTCGCTCTCCGCCTCGCCGGCGGCGGTACTGCTGGGGCTGGTGCTGATCACCGCCGGGTTCTTCGCGGGCCACGCGGTCGCCTCGTCCGCGGTGAGCCGGACCGCGACCACGGGCCGGGCGCAGGCGTCGGCGCTCTACCAGTCGGCGTACTACCTGGGCAGCAGCGTCGGCGGCACCCTGGGTGCGATCGCCTTCCACTCCGGGGGCTGGGCGGGCACGGTCGCCCTCGGGCTGCTCGCGGTCACCGGGGTCGTCTCGCTCACCGCGTACGGCAGTTGGGCGGCGCGGGTGGCCACCCGGCGCACGCTGGTGGTCGCAGGCGGCGGGCGCTGACCGGCACTGAGCGGGTGCTGAACGGGCGGTGAACGGGCGTCGGCCCGGCGGGCCGTGGACGCAGCAGCCGGGCCCAAACCTCCCGCTGTACCCGAACCGAGACATTTTCCCTACAACTACTGCCCCTTGGTCCTCGTCATACCAGGCGAGCCGCCCACAAAGGCCGGCTGCAAAGGATTTCGAGGGGGACCAACCATGGCCCGGACACGCAGGCGCGCGGGCGTCGCACTGGGACTCGCGGGAATGATCGTTCCGCTGACGATGGTGATGGGGACCGGCAGTGCCCAGGCCGCTTCGTGTTCGACGAAGCCGGGGCCGTACCAGAAGCAGGTCGAGAAGTTCCTCAAGCTGAAGGTCGACGGGAAGCAGTCGTCGGCGGACTGCAAGGCGATCACCGCCTTCCAGAAGAAGCACTGGATCACCCCGAACAACGGGGTCGCGGGCCCGGTCACCTGGCGCACGATGAGCACGATGCTGGCGCAGCAGACCGCGGGCAGCAACCCGAACAAGGCCGGTGCCTGCCCGACCAACAAGGGCCGGATCGCCTGTGTCGACCTGACCCGTCAGCTCAGTTGGATCCAGGACGGCAAGAAGCTGGCGTACGGCCCGGTTCCGATCCGTACCGGCCGGGACGGCGCCGAGACCCGTACCGGTCTGAAGAAGATCTACTGGCGGAACATCGACCACTTCTCCAGCCTCTACAAGGTGCCGATGCCGTACGCCCAGTTCTTCGACGGCGGGCAGGCGTTCCACTCCGTCACCAAGCCGGTCCACAGCCCGCCCGGCTCGGCCGGCTGCGTCAATATGACCCCGGCCGCCGCGAAGAAGTACTGGACCATGCTGAGGAACGGCGACGACGTCTTCGTCTGGGGCAAGAAGCCCGGAACCTGAGCCGCGATGTCGGTGCCCTCCTGTAGGTTCCGCAGTACTGGAGCCGATGGGTACAGGGGTGGACCCGATGAGTAATCTGGCAACGACGGACAAGGGCGACGGAGAGAGCTCCCGGGGTGGGACGGAGACCCTGGAAGCGGATCTGGAGCGGTACCGCCGGGAGTTGACCGGCTACTGCTATCGCATGCTCGGCTCCTCCTTCGAGGCGGAGGACGCCGTCCAGGACACGATGGTCCGCGCCTGGCGGAGCGTCGGGAAGTTCGAAGGACGTTCGTCACTGCGGTCCTGGCTGTACCGGATCGCGACGAACGTCTGCCTCGACATGCTGAACGCGGGCAATCGCCGGGCCCGGCCGATGGACCTGTCGGGTCCGACGCCCGTGGCCCAGGCGCAGCTCACCGCCCGTTCCGAAGCCACCTGGCTGGAGCCGGTGCCGGACGGGCGGGTGCTGCCCGCCGCCGGGGACCCGGCGGACACCGCCGTCGAGCGGGAGACGATCCGGCTGGCGTTCGTCGCCGCCCTCCAGCATCTGCCGCCCAAGCAGCGTGCCGTGCTGATCCTGCGCGAAGTGCTGTCCTGGAAGGCGTCCGAGGTCGCCGAGTTGCTCGGCACCTCGGTCGCCTCGGTGAACAGCGCGCTCCAGCGGGCCCGGGCCACACTCGCCGAATCCCCGCCCGCGGCCTCCGATCCCGCCGACCCGCTCGACGAGGAGCAGCGGGAGCTGCTGGAGCGCTATGTCGCCGCCTTCGAGGGGTACGACATGGAGGCGCTGACCGCAGTCCTCCACGACGACGCCACGCTCTCCATGCCGCCGTACGACCTCTGGCTCCAGGGCCACGAGAACATCGTGGGCTGGATGCTCGGTGTCGGCTCGGTCTGCCGCGGCTCCCGGCTCGTTCCGACCGTGGCCAACGGCATGCCCGCCTTCGCCCACTACCACGAGGCGGAGGACGGCAGCGGGCATGTGCCGTGGGCGCTCATGGTCATGGACATCAGGGACGGCAAGATCGCGGGGATCAACTCCTTCCTCGACACCGACCGCTGGTTCCCCCTCTTCGACCTCCCGGCCCGGCTGGAGCCGGAGCCCGCGCAGGAGGATTAGACCGTCTCCGCGAGGGCGCCCAGGCCGACCAGGTGCAGCAGTGCCCGCAGTTCGGCCGGGGTGCCCCGCAGGATCAGCCGGCAGTCGAGGCGGCGGGCGGTGAGATGGAGCCGGGCGACGGCGTCGACCGTGGTCAGATCGGCGCCCGTCAGCTCCCGTACGTCGCACACCGCCTCCCCCGCCGTCCCGTCACCGAGCTTCGTGCTCAGCTCCGTACAGAGCCTCGGTACGTCGGCGGGGAGCACCCGCCCGGCGATCCGCACGGTCACCGGGCCTTCGGCGCTGCTGGTGGTGGAGGTGCTTGGGCACATGGGTCACGGTCCCCGATCCGTCGATAGCCGGCGCTTTCACGCTGGTATGGACCGGAGACCGTGCCCGGATTCATCGGCCGTCAGGAGATGCGGTCCAGCACGATGGGGCCCGCGGTGAAGGCCGTGCCCGCCGGGGCGATGTCGTACGCCGTCGCCAGGGGCTCCAGCGCCCAGCCGAACTTCTCCGGGGTGTCCGTGTGCAGGGTCAGCAGCGGCTGCCCCGCGGTGACGGTGTCGCCCGGCTTGGCGTGCAGCTCCACACCGGCACCCGCCTGCACCGGGTCCTCCTTGCGGGCGCGGCCCGCGCCCAGACGCCAGGCGGCGAGGCCGATGTCGTAGGCGTCGAGACGGGTGAGGACGCCCGAGGCGGGGGCGGTGACGATGTGCTGCTCCCGGGCGACCGGCAGCTCCGCGTCCGGGTCACCGCCCTGGGCGCTGATCATCCGGCGCCAGACGTCCATCGCGGAACCGTCGGCCAGGGCCTTCGCCGGGTCGGCGTCGGGCAGTCCGGCGGCGGTGAGCATCTCCCGCGCCAGGGCGAGGGTCAGCTCGACGACATCGGCCGGGCCGCCGCCCGCGAGGACCTCGACGGACTCGCGGACCTCCAGGGCGTTGCCCGCGGTCAGGCCCAGCGGGGTCGACATATCGGTGAGCAGGGCGACCGTGCGGACACCGCTGTCGGTGCCGAGGGCGACCATGGTGGACGCCAGCTCCCGGGCGTCGTCCAGGTTCTTCATAAAGGCGCCGGAGCCGACCTTGACATCGAGGACCAGGGAGCCGGTGCCCTCGGCGATCTTCTTGGACATGATGGAGGACGCGATCAGCGGGATGGCCTCCACGGTGCCCGTGACATCGCGGAGCGCGTACAGCTTCTTGTCGGCGGGGGCGAGCCCGTCGCCGGCCGCGCAGATCACCGCGCCCGTGGAGTCGAGGACCCGGAGCATCTCCTCGTTGGAGAGCAGCGCCCGCCAGCCCGGGATGGACTCCAGCTTGTCCAGGGTGCCGCCGGTGTGGCCGAGGCCGCGGCCCGAAAGCTGCGGTACGGCGGCGCCGCAGGCGGCGACCAGCGGGGCCAGTGGCAGGGTGATCTTGTCGCCGACGCCGCCGGTGGAGTGCTTGTCGGCGGTGGGGCGGCTGAGGGAGTCGAAGCTCATCCGCTCGCCGGAGGCGATCATGGCGGCGGTCCAGCGGGCGATCTCGGTCCGGTTCATGCCGTTGAGCAGGATCGCCATCGCCAGGGACGACATCTGCTCGTCGGCGACCGTACCGCGGGTGTAGGCGTCGATGACCCAGTCGATCTGCTCACCGGAGAGTTCGCCGCGGTCGCGCTTGGTGCGGATGACGGAGATGGCGTCCATGGTGTTCCTCCTGTGGTGCGGATGGTGCGGGGGGAGCGAGGGTGTTGGGGGAGGTGGGGTTCCGCCCGTGATGGACGGCCGGGGGTGTGGGGGCCGGATGTCACGGGCGTCGGTACGGGCCGGAAAGGCCGCGCGGCCCCTTCTCCGGTTCTCCGGGGAAGGGGCCGCGCCCGCCTTCAGGCCAGATGGGCCGGGCCGAACGGCTGCGGCAGCAGCTCGGCCATGGTCACGATGCCCCCGGGGGTGTCGAGCAGCAGCTCCGGGCCCCCGAACTCGTACAGCAGCTGACGGCAGCGGCCGCACGGTACGAGGCTCTCGCCCCGGCCGTCGACGCAGGTGAAGTGGGTCAGTCTGCCGCCGCCTCCGAGCTGGAGCTGGGAGATCAGCCCGCACTCGGCGCAGAGCGAGAGGCCGTAGGAGGCGTTCTCGACATTGCAGCCGGTGACCGTGCGGCCGTCGTCGACGCGGGCGGCCACACCGACCGGGTAGTCCGAGTACGGGACGTACGCATGGGCCATCGCCTCACGCGCCCGCACCCGCAGGGGCTCCCAGTCGAAGGTGTCCGGCCCGGCGGCCGGGGCCGTCATTTGCCTTGCCCCTTGCGGTAGCGCATACCGTCCGCCTTGGGCATTCTCAGCCGTTGCGCGGAGAGCGAGAGGACCAGCAGCGTCACGATGTACGGGGTCGCGGTGACGAACTCGGTCGGGACGGTGTCCGTACCCAGGTACCAGACCAGGACCGCCGCGCCGATCACCGCACTGACCGCGGCCGGGACGAACGCCTTGCGGTAGTACTTCCAGATCGCGAGGCCGACGAGGACGACCACGAGCAGCAGGAGCAGCGCGTGGACGGACTGGCCGCCGTTGCGGAGCTGGAGGGCGTCGGCGTAGCCGAAGAGACCGGCGCCCATGGCGAGCCCGCCGGGCCGCCAGTTGCCGAAGATCATCGCCGCGAGGCCGATATAGCCGCGGCCGCCGGTCTGGCCCTCGTTGTAGATGTGCGAGGTGACCAGGGAGAGGAAGGCGCCGCCGAGACCGGCCATACCACCGGAGATGATCACGGCGATGTACTTGTACTTGTAGACGTTGACGCCGAGGGACTCGGCCGCGATCGGGTTCTCGCCGCAGGAGCGCAGACGGAGTCCGAAGCCGGTCTTCCAGAGCACCGCGAAGGTGCCGACGAAGAGCAGGATCGCGACGATCGTCAGCAGCGACACATCGGTGACCAGACCGCCGAGGATGCCCGCCACGTCCGAGACGAAGAACCACTCGTGGTTCTCGATGTTCTTGAAGAGGTCCGAGAGGCCGGGAAGGGTCACCGTGGCGATATCGTCCGACGGCGGCGACTGCTTGGGGCTGCCGCCCTTGGCCGCGGCCTCGCCGCTGTTGAACCAGAGCTTGGCGAAGTAGGTCGTGATGCCCAGCGCCAGGATGTTGATCGCGATACCGGAGATGATGTGGTCGACGCCGAAGGTGACGGTGGCGACCGCGTGCAGCAGTCCGCCGAACATTCCGCCCAGCACACCGGCGAGGACGCCGATCCACGGGTCGGTCTGCCAGCCGGCCCAGGCACCGAAGAAGGTGCCGAGGATCATCATTCCTTCGAGGCCGATATTGACGACGCCCGCCCGCTCGGCCCAGAGTCCGCCGAGACCGGCGAGGCCGATCGGGACGGCGAGCGCGAGGGAGGCGCTGATCAGGCCGGAGGAGGTGATGTCGTCGGCCCCGGTGATGACCCGTACCGCGGAGATCGCGACCAGCGCGCCCGCGATGATCAGCAGGATCATGGGGAAGGAGAGGCGGGTGCGCCCGCCCTTGCCGCCGCTCACCCGGGGGGCGGCGGGCGGCGGAGTCGTGGTCGCCGTGGCGGTCACGCCGACACCTCCTGCTTGTCGGTGTTGCCGTTGCCGTTGTTACCGGTGCCGTTGGCCCGGGCCTGGGCGGCCAGCTTGGCGCCGACCTGCCGCTGCTGGCGCTTGAGGCCGTAGCGCCGTA
Organism: Streptomyces sp. NPDC094448; assembly: GCF_044763775.1. Taxonomy (NCBI): domain Bacteria; kingdom Bacillati; phylum Actinomycetota; class Actinomycetes; order Kitasatosporales; family Streptomycetaceae; genus Streptomyces; species Streptomyces sp. NPDC094448. The sequence goes on from NZ_JBIWGU010000008.1 coordinate 31,407, forward strand.
CGACTTCGTAGGCGATGACCACGCACAGGACGATGACGCCCTGGATGACGCCGACGATCTCCTTGTCGTACCCCTGGAACTCCAGCTGGCCGCTGCCGCGCTCCAGGAACGCCCAGAGCAGGGCGCCGAGCGCGATGCCGACCGGGTGGTTGCGGCCGAGCAGGGCGATGGCGATACCGGTGAAGCCGATGCCGACCGGGAAGTCGCCGCTGTACTCGTGACTGTCGTTGAGCAGCGTCGGCATACCGACCAGACCGGCGGCGGCGCCGGAGATCAGCATGGACGTGATGACCATCTTCTTCACGTTCACACCGCTGGCCTGGGCGGCCGAGCCGGACTGGCCGACGGTGCGCAGGTCGAAGCCGAAGCGGGTACGGGCGAGGGTGAACCAGTACGCCACACCGACGATCACGGCGACCACGATGAAGCCCCATACGGGTGCGGGCTGGGTCGGGAACTCGAAGAAACGGGAGGACTCCGGGATCGGCTTGGTGGAGACCTTGGTACCGGCCTGGTCGAGGTGGCCGAGCCGGCCCTGCTGGAGCAGATAGCCGATGATCGCGGTGGCGATCGCGTTCAGCATGATCGTCGAAACGACCTCGCTGACGCCGCGGGTGACCTTGAGGAGACCGGCGATACCGGCCCACATGGCGCCGACGAGCATCGCGCAGAGGATGATCAGCGGGATCTGCACCGGACCCGGCAGGGTCAGGGCGCCGCCGAGGGCCGCGGCGAAGAAGGCCGCGAGGCGGTACTGGCCGTCGACACCGATGTTGAACAGGTTCATCCGGAAGCCGACGGCGACCGCGATGCCCGCGAGGTAGTACGTCGTGGCCTTGTTGATGATGTAGACCTGGCTGTCCGACTTCGAGCCGTAGTCGAACATGATGCTGAAGGCGTTGAACGGCTCCTTGCCGGTCGCGGCCAGCACCAGCGCGGTGACCAGGAAGGCGACCACGATCGCCAGCAGGGGGGCGGCGAGCCCCAGGAGCACCCGCTCCTTGTCGAACTTCTTCATCGGTCCTCTCCCCCGTCGGTGTCGCGCCCGGCGCTGGGGGTGTCGTCGGCGGGGGTCTGGTCGCCGCCGTCTTCGGAGTGCTCCAGACGGCCGGTGGCGGCACCGGTCATGGCCGAGCCCAGCTCCTCCGGCGTGATCGTCGCGGGGTCGGCGTCGGCGACGAGCCGGCCGCGGTACATCACCCGCAGGGTGTCGGAGAGGCCGATCAGCTCGTCCAGGTCGGCGGAGATCAGGAGCACCGCGAGGCCCTCCCGGCGGGCGGCCCGGATCTGGTCCCAGATCTGGGCCTGCGCACCGACGTCCACACCACGGGTGGGGTGGGCGGCGATCAGCAGCTTGGGGTCGTGGCTCATCTCGCGGCCGACGATCAGCTTCTGCTGGTTGCCGCCGGAGAGGGAGGCGGCCGTGACATCGATACCGGGCGTACGGACGTCGTACTCGCGCACGATCCGCTCGGTGTCGGCGCGGGCGGCCTTGAGGTCGAGGAAGGGGCCCTTGCTGTTGGGCTTCTCGGTGACATGGCCGAGGATCCGGTTCTCCCACAGCGGTGCTTCGAGGAGCAGTCCGTGGCGGTGGCGGTCCTCGGGGATGACGGCCATGCCGTCCTCGCGCCGCTTGCGGGTCGGGGTGTGGGAGATATCGGCGCCGTCGAGGGTGACGGTGCCGGTGTCGGCGGTCCGCATGCCCATGACCGCCTCGACCAGTTCGGACTGGCCGTTGCCCTCCACCCCGGCGATGCCGAGCACCTCGCCCTTGTGGATGGTGAAGCCGATGCCGTCGAGGACGGCACGGACGACACCGTCCGGGTCGGTGGCGGTCAGCCGCAGCCCGTCCACGGTGAGCATCGGGACGTCGGTGACGGTCGACTCCCGGGTCTCCGGCGACGGCAGCTCGCTGCCGACCATCAGCTCCGCGAGCTGCTTGGAGGTGGTGTTCGCCGGATCGGCGGTGCCGACGGTGGTGCCGCGCCGGATGACAGTGATGTCGTCGGCGACCGAGAGCACCTCGCCCAGCTTGTGCGAGATGAAGATGACGGTCAGGCCCTCGGCCTTCAGCTCCCGCAGATTGTCGAAGAGCGCGTCGACCTCCTGCGGCACCAGGACGGCGGTGGGCTCGTCGAGGATGAGGGTGCGGGCGCCGCGGTAGAGGACCTTGAGGATCTCCACCCGCTGCCGGTCGGCGACGCCGAGGTCCTCGACATACGCGTCGGGGCGGATCCCGAGGCCGTAGGCGTCGGAGATCTCCTTGATCTTGGCACGCGCCCGGTCCCCGATGCCGTACAGCTTCTCGGAGCCGAGGACCACGTTCTCCAGCACGGTCAGGTAGTCGGCAAGCATGAAGTGCTGGTGCACCATGCCGATACCGCGGGCGATCGCGTCGCCGGGGCTGTGGAACGAGACCTGCTCGCCGTCGATGGTGATGGTGCCCTCGTCCGGCTTCTGCATGCCGTAGAGGATCTTCATCAGGGTGGACTTTCCGGCACCGTTCTCGCCGACGAGGGCATGGACGGTACCGCGGCGCACGGTGATGTCGATGTCGTGGTTGGCCACGACTCCGGGGAATCGTTTGGTGATGCCGCGGAGCTCTACGGCATGGGGGCTGCTGGACGCGTTGATGGCGCACTCTCCCTGGGCAGGAGCGGAGGAGGAGCTGGGGCGGGACGGGCGGGGGTGTGGTGGCGAAAACTACCGTGCTTTACGGCGGCCGGTCGATCGCACTGCCTCACGGCGGCCGGTCGATCGTGTTTCCCGGCGGCCGGTCGATGCTACGCGCGTAGCGCCATCACATCGCCGAGGGCCCCTGGGCGGTGCTCCCGGGAGGGGCCGGAAGCACCGTGGAGATCATGGGACACCGCGTGGATCAGGGCCCGGAGGAACGGTACGGCCGCATCCCCCGGACCCTGATCGGACGGCTTCGGTCAGATGGTGGTCTTGACCTTGATCTGGCCGTCGACGATCTTCTTCTTCGCGGCGTCGAGCTGGGCCTGGATGTCCTTCAGGTGGTCACCGGTGGTGGTGAGGCTGACACCGTTCTCCGCGAGGGAGTAGGTGTGGACGCCGACCAGCGGCTTGCCGTCCTTGACGGACTTCGCCAGCTCGAAGACACCGGTGTCGACGTTCTTGACGACCGAGGTCAGGATGGAACCGGCGTACTTCGACAGGGCCGGGTCCTTGGCCTGGTCGGAGTCGACGCCGATGGCCCAGGTGCCCTTCTTGGCGGCGACGGCCTCGATGGCGCCGGCGCCGGAGCCGCCCGCGGCCGCGTAGATCACGTCGATGCCCTTGTCGAGCATGCCCTGCGCGGCGGCCTTGCCCTTGTCCGGGCTGCCGAAGCCGGAGAGGTCGGTGCCGGTGGTCAGGTACTGGATCTGGACCGAGGCGCTCGGCTTGGTCTCCTTGACGCCCTGCTCGAAGCCGGCCGCGAACTTCTTGATCAGCGGAAGGTCGACACCGCCGATGAAGCCGACCTTGCCGTCCTTCGACTTCAGCGCCGCGGCGACACCCGCGAGGTAGGAGCCCTGCTCCTCGGTGAAGACGATGCTGTCGACGTTCTTGGCCTCGGAGACCGAGTCGACCAGACCGAAGGTGGTCTTCGGGAACTTGGCGGCGACCTTGTCGACGGCGTCCTTGTAGGCGAACCCGACGGCGATGACCGGGTTGAAGCCGCCCTCGGCCAGCGAAACCAGACGCGCCTCGCGGTCGGCGGGGGTCTCGCCGTGCTTGGCGGTCAGCTCCTTGACCTCGGCGCCCAGATCGGCCTTGGCCTGGTCCAGACCGCGCGCGGCGGAGTCGTTGAAGGAGTTGTCACCGCGGCCGCCGACGTCGTACGCCGCGCCGACCTTCAGCTTGCCCGCGGTCCCGCTGGAGGACGAGCTGGAGGAGCTGGAATCGGTGGAGGACTCGCCGCACGCGGTGGCCGTGAGGGCGAGGGCCGCGGCCGTGATGCCCGCGGCGGTGATCTTGGATACCCGGCGCAAGAGGAGGGTCCCTTCGAGACTGACCGAAAGCGCCTCTTCCGGCGCTGGTTTCGCCGCGATCGTAACGCGCGTAGATGTCAGTTAAAGACCCGTTCATGAGTCGTTATCGGATCGTCGCGTTCACCGGTCTGGAGGGTGACGGAGCGGTGACGGAGCGGGGTACGGGGGAGCGGCGAGCGCCCGGGGAGTGACAGGGGGTGTACGGGTCCCGGGGGCCGGTGGGGCCGGTGGTACGCACATCGCGATGTGTCCGGAAATCGACGACCTCCGGCCTCCCCGGCGGGGCTCGGTCGCCCCTGCTCCTCCTGCTCCTCGCCCTTCTCTCAGCCCTTCTCCTCGTCCTGCTCTCAGCCCTTCTCCGCGTCCTTCTCCTCGTCCTTGTCCCCGCGCGCGTTCAGCAGGGCCGCCGCCGTGAACAGCTCGACGCCCACCCGGATCGACTCCTCGTCGACGTCGAAGTCGCCCCGGTGCAGATCGCGGCGGACCGTATCGCCGGGGCGGCGGACGCCGAGGCGGGCCATCGCGCCCGGTACGTGCTCCAGATACCAGGAGAAGTCCTCGCCGCCGAGGCTCTGCTCGGTGTCCTCGACCGTGTGGGCGCCGCGGCGGGCGGACTGGGCGGCCCGGAGGAGGTCGGTGACCGCCGGGTCGTTCACCACCGGCGGGACCCCGCGGATGTAGTCGATCTGCGATTTGGCCCGGTGGAGCGTGGCGACCTCGTCGATCGCCGCGTGCACCAGATCGGGCGCCTCCCGCCAGGCCGTGAGGTCCAGGCACCGTACGGTTCCGGACAGCTCGGCGTGCTGCGGGATCACATTGCAGGCATGGCCGGACTCGATCCGGCCCCAGGTCACGGCGAGTCCGGAGCGGGCGTCCATCCGGCGGGCCACCAGGGCCGGAACCTCGGTGACGATCTTCGCGGCGGCGGTGACCAGGTCGGTGGTCAGATGGGGGCGGGCGGTGTGGCCGCCGGGCCCGTCGAGGGTGATCTCCAGCCGGTCGCAGGCGGAGGTGATCGGTCCGGGCCGCAGACCGATGTATCCGGCGTCGACCTTGGGATCGCAGTGGACCGCGATGATCCGCCCGACGCCGTCCAGGACCCCGGAGGCGATCGCGTCCGGCGCACCGCCCGGCAGTACCTCCTCGGCGGGCTGGAAGAGCAGCCGGACCGGTGCGGGCAGCAGCCCGGCGCGGTCCAGTTCGGCGAGGACGAGCCCGGCGCCGAGGACCGTCGTGGTGTGGACGTCGTGGCCGCAGGCGTGGGCCCGGTCCGGAACCGTGGAGCGGTACGCCACCGAGGTCTTGGTATCGGGGATCGGCAGTGCGTCGATGTCCGCGCGCAGCGCCAGCATCGGCGTCACGCCGTCCCAGGAGCCGATGTCACAGACGAGTCCGGTGCCCATGCTCAGGACGCGCGGCGCAAGTCCGGCCTGTTCCAGCCGGTTCTTGATCGCGGTGGTGGTGCGGAACTCCTGGTTGCCCAGCTCGGGGTGCATATGGAGGTCGCGGCGGAACGCGATCAGCTCGGCGCGCAGGGCTTCGGGCAGCGTGCCGGGCAGTGAGACGCTCCCGGGCAGATCGGCTTCGGACTCTCGGGACATCAGTTGGTTCACCTGTTGAAGAGTAGGCCCAGCAGGGGGTCAACTGACCACTGATCAACAAAAGTTCAACCTGTTAGGGGAAGAAAAAACAGTCGCGCGCGCATGGTTACGCACTCGTATGGGTAAGGTCACGCCTCTTTCCGAAGGTACCGGGGGGCGAGGCGTACCGCCTCCGGAGACGGTCAGGGGGCGGTACGGGGCCCTCGCGGCCCTCGGGGAATGCGCCGGGAACGGGACGGTACGGGCATGGTCCGGTAAGCGGCTCGGGAACGGCCTCGAAGTACCCCGGAATGCCCGGTAACGGCCCGCTTGCCCCGGACGGACAGGTTCCGTTCAGATGGACGGTGCGAGGATGGCGCCATGATTGGCATCGAGGATGTACGCGCGGCGGCCCGGCTCGTCGAGGGGCGTCTGGTCCGCACGCCGACCCTGGTCTCCCCCGGGCTCTCGGATCTGCTCGGGGTCCCCGTCGTCGCGAAGCTGGAACTCCTCCAGCGCACCGGCTCCTTCAAGGCACGCGGGGCACTGGCGAAGCTGCTGTCCCTGGATGCCGCGCAGCGTGCGGCGGGTGTGGTCGCGGTCAGCGGCGGCAACCACGGGGTCGCGGTGGCCGTGGCGGCCGGGATGCTCGATATCAAGGCAACGGTCTGCATGGCCCGTACGGCCTCGGCCCGCTCGGTCGCGGCCGCGGAGGCGGCGGGCGCGCAGATCCGGCTCACGGAGACGATGCCGGAGGCCTTCGCGCTGATGGAGCGGTTGCGCACGGAGGGGATGACCCTGGTGCACCCCTTCGACGATCCGCTGGTGATCGCGGCCCAGGGCACGGTCGGGCTGGAGTTCGCCGAGGACCTTCCGGCGAGCGGTGCGCAGGCCCCGACGGACGTCCTGGTGAGCATCGGCGGCGGCGGGCTGATCTCGGGTGTCGCGGTGGCGTTGAAGGCGCTGCTGCCGGAGGTCCGGGTATGGGGCGTCGAGACGGCGGGTGCCGAGTCGATGTCCCGGGCGCTGGCGGCGGGCGGCCCCGTGCCGGTCGAGCTGTCGTCGCTGGTGACGACGCTCAGCGCGCCTTCGGTCTCCCGGCTGACCTACGACCATGCGGCCGCGCTGGTCGAGGACGTGATCGTGGTCTCCGACGCGGAAGCGGTGCGGGGCGTCGCCGATATGGCAGAGCACGCCAAGCTGTGGACGGAGCCGGCGGCGGGCTGTCTGCTGCCCGCGGCCCGCCGGGTCGTCGACCGTGTCGGCGCGGAGGCCCGGATCGGCCTGGTGGTGTGCGGGGGGAACGCGACGCTGGTGGATGCGGTGGGGTGGGGTGTGGCCGGGCAGGAGGGCTGAGGGCGGGTCCGGCGATGTTTCTCACTCTTCTCTGCTCGGACTTCTCTGCTCGGACCGGAACCCGGCAGCCGCCGGGCGGGGCCGGAGTGTGACACGGCTGCGGGCGGTGGGTGGCTCCACGGGCCGGTGATCACGTGATACCGGCGGGAGCGGACCGGACGGCCGGTCGGCGGGTCCGGCAGCGGGGTCGGTCAGCACGACTCCTCGGCCCGCTCATCGAATTCCTTCCGGGTGACCGCGTCGCCGTCCCAGACTTCTCCCGGCTTCAGCGTGGCGAGGTCTTCGGCAGTGAAGCGGGCTCCGGCTTCGTACCTCGTCTCGCGCCCCTCGACGGTCCGGAAGTCCAGGGAGTAGCGGTAGCCCGGCCGCAGTTCCTGCGGCCCTCGCGCGGTCACCTGCCAGGCGGCCGGGGGCGAGAACAGCGGGAAGACGGCGGCGGTGACGCCGTCCCGGTGGTCCACCTGCCAGGACGTCTCCCTGAGGGTGTCCGGGACCGGCCGGGAGGGCTTTCCCGCCGTGGCGGGATCGGCGGCAGGACGGCCCTTCAGGCCCAGGGCGTACGCCCGGTCCCCCTCGCACGGCCGGATCTCCGCAACCGGCTTGCCGTCCTCGCCGATCCACACGGCGACCAGGAACCTGAACGGCCCCGAGCAGCCGCCCGCCGTCAGTCCCACCCCGATGACCAGGCACAGTGCGGCGATTCCCCGCCGTACCTTCATACCGTCCTCCTCGACGCTCGCACCGGAACGCCCAGGATGACCCGGCTGTCCGGGTCCGGACAGCGCCGTGGTGACGCCCGTACGACCTGCGGCCGAATCGTGCCCGGACCGCGACCGGAGGGGCCGGTGCGGACCGTGGAACCACCCGTGATGAGACCGGATCCGGCTGCTTTCCTATGCTGTTGACCAAGATCCACTAAGCGCGGCGGGCAGCACGGCACGCACAGGGGCAGAGGGCCGGGAGGCCAGGGGGGCGGCGGCCATGCGCATCGAGCGTCATGAGGTCGAGCCGGCGGCGGTGGCCGGGGTGCTCAACGGGTTCACCGAGCGGATAGCCCGCGAGGCAGAGGCGGTGGAGCACGGTCCGCGTCCGGCGGACGGCTGGCGGCTGGTCGCCGGATCGCTGCTCGGCTATGCGGCGGCGCGTTCGGTCGCCCATCCGGGGCTGACCGACCGGGACGCCCGGTCCGCCTTCGAGTCGGCGGCGGCCGCGGCGGTCGGGTCGGTCGCGCTGGCCTCGGGCCGGGGCGGCGGGTTCCGGATCGGCTACACGGGTTCGGTGATCGGGGATCCGGCTCCCGGACCCGGACCCGGCCCGGCTCCCGCTCCCGGTCTCGGCCGCCCGGCGGCGGTGCGGCCCGGTGCCTGGCTGACGGCGTTCCTGCTCTCGTACATCGCGGGCACCGCCGACGAGCACGGCCCGCTCTTCGTCGCCACTGCCGCCCCGCTGGCCGGTCACGAGGCCCGGCCGGACGTGGCGCTGGCCCATGCCCTGCTGATCCATGTCCACGGGCAGGTGGAGGGCGGGCCGGAGGCGAGACCCGGACCGGAGCGGGCCCGGCTGGTCGCCGCGCTCTGCGACCGGCTCGATCCGGACCCCGCCCTCGGCCGTCAGTACCGGGCGGCGCTGGTGACGCTGCGGGCGCTGGCCGCGGACGACGAGGCGGGGTTCGGCCGGGCGCTGGCGGCGCAGTTGCTGGAGCACCGGGCGGTGGAGGCGTCGTACGCGAGCCCCACGCTCGCCGGGCTGCTTCCGCTGGAGGCGATCGCGCTCGCGGCGATGGCGGTCCGCCGGAAGGGCTGGGTGCCCGGGGTGGACTCGGCCTATCTGCCGTACGGGCCGGTTTCGGGCTTCCGACCGCGGCGGGGGCGGGTGGCGGCGTACGGGCGGGACAAAGGTGCCGAAACGGTGGCGGCACTGGCCGCCGGGCCCCTGGTGGTGGACCGGCCGGAGCATCCGTACGCGCGGAACGAGGACATCTCGGCCTTCGAGGACTATCTGGGGCGGGAGTTGGCCCGCTTCCGCGACCCCCGGGAGCATCCGGCGGAGGCGGCACAGGTGCTGAAGCATCTGACGCACGGCTTCCTCTCGGTCTTCCTGCACCGGGTCGCGGCCGACGCCTCGGGCCGGCATCCGGGTCTTCCGGGGGCCTTGCGGATCGCGGCGGAGGCGGGCGCGGCGGCGTTCCGGCTGGCGCGGGCGCCGGAGGGGAGCGAACTGCCGGTCACCGTCGCGGGGACGACCCGGCTGCTGCCCGCCCGGCCCGACGCGGCCGGGGAGCCCGCGTTCTGGAAGCAGGCGGTGGCGCTGGCGCTGGTCACGGGCGACCGTGCGGCGCTGGCGGCCTGTGTGCTGGTGGAGCCCGGGTTCCTCACCGGGGCGGAGCCCGTGACGGCGGTCGCGGCGTACGGGGCCGCGCTCCACGACTATCTGCGGGGCGCGGACCCGGTCCCGGCGATGGACCGGGCCCTGTCGTCCGGCGGCCACGCCCCGTACCACTGGGCCGCACCGCCCGTGGTCCTGCTCTCCCAGGTGGTGGAGGGCGACCGCGAGGGCTTTGCCCTGGCCCTCGCGGACACCTTGGAGGCGCATCGCGAGCGTCATACGACGGGCGACCGGGCCGGGACGAACCACGCGGTGCTCGACCTCGACGCACTGGCCCTGGTCTGCCATGTCCGCCGGATGGGCTGGCGGGTCCCGGTCTCCTCGCCGTACCTCCCGGATCAGGTCCTCCACCTGGGCGCCCGCCTCGACGGCTGACCGGCTTCCCGCCGTTCGTTTGTTCCCGGCTCCCCCGTCCGTGTTTCTCCTGTGCCTCACGCTCACAGTGCGCCACCACCGACAGGGGGAACAGATGCCGTTGCGCGAGACGACCGCAGTCCCGAGGGCGGCTGCTCCGGCGCCCACCGGACCCCGCCACGCGAGCGGCGGCCGGGACAGCGGCCGGACCGCACTCGCCGTAGGCCGGACCTCCACCGGCCCTCCGGGTCAGGCGCTGCTCAGTGTCAGCTTCACCGCGAAGCCCAGGAAGAGTGCGCCCGCCGCCGAGGTGGCGCCCGCGGAGAGTCTGCGGCGGCGGCGGAAGGCGTCCGCCAGGTGGGTGCCGGTGAATATCAGGAGGGTGAGGTAGAGGAAGCTGGCTATCTGCACCAGTCCCCCGAGGACCGCGAAGGAGAGCGCCGGATAGGCGTAGCCGGGGTCGACGAACTGGACGAAGAAGGCGATGAAGAACAGGATCGCCTTGGGGTTGAGCAGGCTGATCAGCAGGGCCCGGCGGAACGGGCGCTCCGCGGGCTGGGGGGACGCCTCCTCGCGGGTCTCCTCCGGAGAAGCCTCGGAGCGGCCGCGCCACATCGACCAGGCGGCCCGCAGCATGCCGAACGCCAGCCAGGTGAGATAGCCCGCGCCCGCGTACTTCACGATGCCGAACAGCAGGTCGTTCGTCTTCAGCAGGGACGCGATGCCCGCCGCCGAGAGGACCATCAGCACCGCGTCCCCGGCCCAGACTCCGGCCGCGGCGCGGTAGCCCGTACGCACGCCCCGGCGGGCCGCGACGGAGAGCACGTACAGCGAATTCGGCCCCGGGAGGAGGACGATCAGGACGAGTCCCGCCAGGAAGGTCGGAAGATCGGTTACACCCAGCATGCCGAGCAGTTTCGCACACGGGTCCGAAATTCGGTCAGGGCTGTGGACAACTCTCTTCGGACTGGTCGGGGGCTGGTCGGGAGCGGGCTCCGGGGCAGGATCCGAAGTCAGGACCCGGGCTCAGGATCCGGGCTCAGGACCCGGGCTCAGGACCCGGCGGCCGGGCGGTGGACTCCCCACACCTCCCGGAGCGTGTCACAGACCTCCCCCACCGTCGCCCGCGCCCGCAGCGCCTCCTTCATCGGGTACAGCACGTTCGCGGAACCTTCCGCCGCCGCGCGCAGCGCCGTCAGGGACTCCGTGACCGCCCTGCCGTCCCGGGCCGCCCGCAGCGCTGCCAGCCGGGCCTTCTGCCGGGTCTCGATGGCCGGGTCGACGCGCAGCGGCTCGTACGACCGCTCCTCGTCGGCCGTCCCGACGCGGAAGCGGTTGACGCCGACGACGACCCGTTCCCCGCTGTCGGTCTCGCGGGCGATGCGGTACGCGTTCCGCTCGATCTCCCCGGTCTGGAAGCCCTGTCCGAGGGCCGCGACCGCCCCGCCCAGCTCCTCGACGCGGCCCATCAGGGCCACGACGGCCTCCTCCACCGCGTCGGTGAGGCTCTCCACCGCGTACGAGCCGGCGAAGGGGTCGACCGTGGCGGTCACGTCCGTTTCGTACGCCAGCACCTGCTGGGTCCGGAGTGCGAGCCGTGCCGCGTGGGCGGTGGGCAGGGCGATGGCCTCGTCGAAGGCGTTGGTGTGGAGCGACTGGGTGCCGCCGAGTACGGCCCCGAGCGCCTGGACCGCGACCCGTACCAGATTGACCTCCGGCTGCTGGGCGGTGAGCTGGACGCCCGCCGTCTGGGTGTGGAACCTCAGCGTCCAGGCCCTCGGCTGCCGGGCGCCGAACTCGTCCCGCATGATCCGGGCCCAGATCCGGCGGGCCGCCCGGAACTTGGCGACCTCCTCCAAGAAGGTGGTGCGGGCCACGAAGAAGAACGACAGCCGGGGTCCGAGCCCGTCCGCGGTGAGTCCGGCGTCGAGCGCGGTACGGAGGTAGGCGACGGCGTTGGCCAGGGTGAACGCCACCTCCTGTACGGGCGAGGCCCCGGCCTCCGCCATGTGGTAGCCGGAGACCGAGATCGGGTTCCACCGCGGCAGCCGGTCGCTGCAGTAGCGGAAGGTGTCGGCGGTCAGCCGCAGCGAAGGCTCCGGCGGGAAGATGTACGTCCCCCGGGCGATGTACTCCTTGAGCACGTCGTTCTGGACCGTGCCGTCGAGCCGGTCACCGGACACGCCCTGCTCCTCCGCGACCAGTTCGTACAGCAGGAGCAGCGGTGCGGCCGGGGCGTTGATCGTCATGGAGGTGGAGACCCGGTCCAGCGGGATGCCCGCGAACAGCTCCCGCATATCGTCGAGGGAGTCGACGGCGACCCCGACCCGGCCGACCTCGCCGTGCGCGAGGGGGGCGTCGGAGTCATGGCCCATCTGGGTGGGCAGGTCGAAGGCGACGGACAGGCCGGTGGTGCCGTCGGCGATCAGCTGCCGGTAGCGGGCGTTGGACTCGGCGGCGGTGCCGAAGCCCGCGTACTGCCGCATGGTCCAGGGGCGGCCGGTGTACATGGTCGGGTACACCCCGCGGGTGAAGGGGTAGCCGCCCGGAACGCCGAGTCTGGCCGCCGGGTCCCAGTCCGCCAGGTCCTCGGGGCCGTACACCGGCTCGAACGGCAGCCCGGACTCCGATTCGCGTGCAGGTGCCATGGTCCGTCTCGCCTCCGGTCCGGTCGTCCGTTCACCACCGCCACCGTCCTGATGCGATCGAATTCCGAATGGATTCGGTCGGAGTCGCTTCCTCAGTGGTCGCGGGGTGTCGTTTTCGTCCCGTCGTCCCCATGATGCTGAGGAACCCGCAACCCGGCAGGCCGGGCGGGCATCCTCGGAAGAGGAAAACCCAGGGGTACGGCGGGTACGGCGACGCAGGGGGACGGGATGACGAGCAGGGCCGTTGTACGCAGGACACTGGCCGCGGCCGCGGTACTGGCGCTCGCCACAGGCTGCTCGGCGCGGGCCGCGGACCGGTCACCCGGTGCGGCCGGCCCCGGGCCGGGCGACGCGGTCTCCGCCGTACCGTCACCGTCGGACGACGGCCGCACCGGAGACGAGCGCACGGCACCGTCCGAACGGCCCGCTCCGGCCCCCGGGACGACGAAGGTGAAGAAGGAAGAGAAGGAAGAGGAGGAAGGGGCGAAGGAGAAGGAGGGGGAAGCGGAGGTACGGGAGTCGGGCGCCGCGGTGCTGATGCGGCAGGGCGACCAGGGTGAGCGGGTACGCGAGCTTCAGGCCCGGCTGGCGCAGATCGGCTGGTTCGACACCAACCCCAGCGGTTTCTACGGAACGGTCACCGCCGCCTCGGTCCGCGGCTTCCAGGACAAGCGGGGACTGCCGTCGACCGGCTCCGTCACCACGGTCACCTGGGACAGGCTGCTCGGTATGACCAAACGGCCGACCCGGGCCGAACTCGACGGCAGGACCGTCGACAAGCCGAAGGCAAAACCGGACCCGCGCTGCCTCGACGGCCGGGTGCTCTGCATCAGCAAGACGACCCGCACCCTGTCGTGGATCGTGGACGGCGCGGTCCGGTCGACGATGGACGTCCGCTTCGGCTCGCAGTACACCCCGACCCGTGAAGGCGTGTTCAGCGTCTTCCTGAAGTCCCGCGACCACGTCTCGACCCTGTACGACACCCCGATGCCGTACGCCCTCTTCTTCAGCGGCGGCCAGGCGGTCCACTACTCCGCCGAATTCGCCGCCGACGGCTACCGGGGCGCTTCGCACGGCTGCGTCAACGTCCGGGACCGGGCGGCCGTCGCCGCGCTCTTCGACCAGGTCCGCACCGGTGACAAGGTCGTCGTCCACTGGTGACGAACAACCGGTGACCGTCGGCCGGGGAGGCGGAAGAAGGGGCGCGGGCGGGACCGGGGGAACGTGTCCCGCCCGCGCCGGTGCGCCAAGCCGTAGGTACGGGGGGAACCCCCGGCTTTATGGCGCTCGCCGATGACCAGTCGGCTCACTCTCTACAGCGCCACGGTGCTCGGAAATGTCACAGCACCACGAACATCATCGGAAAATCGCAGCTCCGGGGCGGGCGGGAGGGGCGATCACTCCCGTTGGGGAGTGGGGCTGTTGGGGTCCTGCCCGGGGGTGGCGGCCGTCGCGCGCGGCCGCCCCGGACCGTCAGACCAGCATCGTCGGCGGCAGTTCGGCGGGGGCGATGGTGATGCCGGTGCTGCCGGTCGCGCCCGTACCGGTACCGGATCCGCTCGTCGTGTCCGTCCGGCCGGGGATCCTGCCCCACTGCTCCGTGGTGCTCTGTGCGCCCCGGCCCTGCCCGGCTTTGAGATCGCCGCCGCGGTGGTGGGGCGGTCCGCCGCGGCCGTGTCCGTTGGCGTTTCCGTTGCCCAGTCCGGGCCGGGAGTCCTGGGCGCCGACGCCACCGCCCTGGATTCCCTGGAGGCCGCCCCGGGCACCGCCCGGACCGCCGTTCCCCTTGCCCTTGCCCTTCCCGTTCCCCTTGCCCTTGCCCGTACCGCCGCCGTTGGCGTTACCGGCTCCGTTCCCCTTGCCCTTCCCGTTTCCGGCGCCGTTGGCCTGGCCCTGGCTGCCGCGGCTCACTCCGCCGCCCGCCCCCGGATGGGTATCCGTGCCCGCGCCCAGTACCGCCCCGCAGTACGCCGGCACCTGCGCCGGGCCCTTGGCCATCCGCTCCAGCAGCGCCCGCACCTGGGGCCGGGGCGCCCCGGCCCGGTACTCGCGGCAGGCCTTGAACAGCCGCTGGGGGAAGACACCCTTCACCCCGGGCTTCGGCGGGGCGCCGATGCCTGTGCCCTCGACCGGCCGCACGGAGGATGAACTGGGTGTTCCGGTCATACCGGGCGGCGCCACCTCGGGTGCCGGGCCGGCGGGAGTACGGGGGGTGGCGTCAGGCAGCTCGCCGGGACCGGCGGAGACGGACGTACCCGTCGCCGAAGGACCGGCTCCGTCGAAGGGGGAGGGCAGGAAGTCCGCGCCCGACGCGACGGCGACCCCGCCGAAGGCGAATCCGGCCACGACGGCCACGACCCCGAGCCGGAACGGGGCGCTCAGCTTCCCCCGGTATCCACCCCTGCGGGGCCGGCGCGATTCCCGGACGGCCCCGGGGGCTCGGCGTGCCAGCCGGACGACTCCCGGCTCGGAGGCCCCACCGGCGGCCGCGGCACGGAAGGCGGCCAACGCGGCGGCCTCACCGGGCAGTTCGCCCCCGGGATGCTGTGCGCCTCCGGCCTCCGGGGCGGCGACCGAACGCAGCGCCCCGGCCAGCCGGGCGGCCTCGGCACGTGCGGGTTCGCCGAGTTCGCCGAAGTCACAGACCGGTTCGCCGCGCATCAGACGCTCCGCCGTCACCTGGTCGAGCCACTCGTTCCGGTCGTCGGCCATCACATGTCCTTCTGCGTCCGCCACCAGGAATGCGTCACACCGGCGGACGCCGTGGCCCCCTGGTCCCGGCTGCGCTGCGGAGGTACGCCGTCGAGGCTGCGGGCAGCCCGGTCGGCGGGGCCGGGCGCGGGGCGGGCCGAGTCGCTCAGCCCGTCGGCCCCGGCCGGGTCCGCGGGAGCGCGCGCGGCGCCGCGGGACGGTCTCCCGGGGTGGCGGGGCGGACTGGACGACTGCCCCGAAGGGTCCGGACTGACGCCCTCCGCATCGTCGGCGCCGAGCAGCTCGGCCAGCCGCTTCAGCCCGCGGTGAGCGGCGGTACGGACGGCCCCCGGGCGTTTGCCGAGGGTCTGTGCGGCGCTCTTGGCGTCGAGCCCGACGACGACCCGCAGCACCACCGCCTCGGCCTGGTCCTGGGGCAGCTGGGCGATGAGCGCCATGGTGGTCCCGGTGGAGAGCGCCTCCATCGCCTCGCCGGCGGTGTCGGATTCGGCGGCCCGGCCGGTCAGCTCGGACTCGTCGCCG
This sequence comes from Streptomyces sp. NPDC094448, assembly GCF_044763775.1. Taxonomy (NCBI): domain Bacteria; kingdom Bacillati; phylum Actinomycetota; class Actinomycetes; order Kitasatosporales; family Streptomycetaceae; genus Streptomyces; species Streptomyces sp. NPDC094448. The sequence continues at coordinate 46,959 of NZ_JBIWGU010000008.1, forward strand.
CCGACGGCGGGGCGGCGGCCCCGCATCCGGATGTGGTCGAGCGCCCGGTTGCGGGCGATCCGCGCGGCCCAGCCGCGGAACCGGTCCGCGTCGCCGCTGAACCGTCCGAGGTCACGGGCTATCTGGAGCCATGCCTCGGATGTCACGTCTTCGGCGTCCGGCTCGCCGACGAGCGTCCGTACATAACCGAGCAGCCGCGGGTGCACCGCACGGTACACAGAACGGAACGCGCACTCGTCCCCGTTCTGTGCCGCGAGCACCGCGGTGGTCAGCTCCGCGTCGTCCCCCAGCACAACCTCTACCTGTACCTGTTCGGATTCGCTGGTCAGTGCTGTACCGCTCTGCCCTGAGCACTCCTACGAGACCAGCACGCTACGTCGTGGCAAGGCGCCCCGTCCATGGTTTGTACAACTTGCAACAATATTCCGGACGAGTCTGTACGGAAGGGCTGTGACAGAAATGGCCCGCCCGGCGCAGAGTGGGTTACGGGGCCGTACCGCGGACCCTGCGGACGACGGCCGGGGCCTCTCCTGTGGGGGGTGGTGGTCCCGGTCGTCTCCGTGTTTCTACGGCTGCGAGCTGCGGCGATGCCCTGTCCGGCGGCCCGGCGACAACCGTGTGGCCCGTGCGCCGAGCGCTGTCCGCGGCCTTCCCGGGACCGCTGCTCCCGACCGCGCCCGACGCGATCCCCGGGGGGCGCTCGGCGGCGCGACCGCGTGAGGGGTGTCTCACGGGTACGGGCGCCCGGACCGGGTCAGTGGCCGTGGATCGAACCCCAGTCGAAGTTCTGGCCGTAGCCCGTGCCGGACCCCCCGGTCCAGACCTGGCCGCCGGCGTAGTAGGTGGCCTTGACGTCCGCGTTCGAGTTCCTTGAGGTGAGCCGATCCCCCCAGACGTTCCAGATCACCCATGGGCTGGCGTCGAGCGCGTTGGTGGCGGGGGCGGTGTCCGTACGGGCGGTGATCGGGACGTATCCGGTCTCGGCGAGCATGCGGGGCTTGGCGTAGTCGACCAGCCCCCGGTAGTAGATGTTGGTGTAGTCCGGGCTCTCGGGCGTACCGCCCCCGGAGCCGTACCGGGCGTTGTAGTCGTCGACGGCGACGACATCCACCCGATCCGCGCCCGGGTAGTAGCTCCAGGGCACGTTGCTGCCGTTGGGGGTCCAGGCGTTGGGGGACCATACGAAGATCAGGTTGTGGAGGCCCCTGGTCTTGACGAGGTAGTCGTACGTGATCGCCCACAGCTTCTTGTACGAGGCCGGCGTCTTGCCGCCCCACCAGAACCAGGCGCCGTTCATCTCGTGGTACGGGCGCAGCAGCACCGGGATGTCGTAAGCGGCGAAGTAGGAGAGGTTGGCCGCGAGTATCTCCAGGTCGGCCAGGAGCGCCCGGTACTGCGGGGTGTCGGCGGCCCAGTCGACGACCAGGTCGAACCACGCCTGGTCGGTGGTGATCGTGGCGGGCGGGTAGCCGGCGACGTCGCCGGGGCGCCGGCCCGCGACCTGGGTGAGGACCTGGCTGAAGTCCTTCAGCGACGAACCCGGATAGGGCTGGTGGAAGCTGAGTCCGACCATTCCGGCCGCGGCCCCGCCGTTGGCGATCTGGAAGGCCCGGCCGTCGACACCGGTCATGGTGCCGCTGGGGTTGTAGGTGCCGTCCGCGGGGCGGGGCAGGCCCTTCCAGATGCCGAAGGCGAGGTCGACGGCGTCGTCGACGTACCGCCACTGCCGCTGCCCCGAGGGGAGGTCCAGGTGCTGGTTGTAGGAGCGCGGGGTGTGGATGCCCCAGCCGTTGCCGCTGCCGTATCCGGGTCCCAGGTCGATCTCGACGAAACCCGGCAGCTTGCCGGTGACGGCCCGCGCCTTGTTGTAGTAGTAGCCGACGAAGGTGGCACCGCCGGTGTCGCCGTACTGCGGGTTGTAGAGCTCGTTCTGGGCTTCTATGTGCTGCCCGATGATCGTCCTCGGTGCGTTTCCGGCGCGCGCGGCGTTCTCCGAGGCGACCAGGTGGGCGTACACGGCGCGGGCGTTCAGTGATGCCTGGGGGTCGCGGGTGGTGAGCTCCGGGCTGATCGGGGGCGCGGCGGCATTCGCGGTGGCAGAGGGCACGACGGCCACGAAGGCGGCGGCGCCGGAGGTGGCAAGGAGGGTTCGTCTGAGCATGGTTCAGCTCTCCCCGCCGGACGGTCCGGCGATGCCGCCCGGCACGGACCGGTCGGCTTGCACCGCGTGATGCCGCTGCCGGTGGCCCACCCGGTATCACGGGTGCACCACCAGCAGCCTCGGCGACGAACCGGACGGTCTACGAGCGCGGAACCGAGCAGCAGTCGGTTTGAGCGAAACCGGCAATGAAGGCCGAGAAGGCGACGGAATCAAAAAGAAGCACAGGGCCGGTCGCATTCTTCGAGTCGCGAACTATGACACCGTTCAGGTCGATGCCGCTTGCCGAACACTCCGCAACCTCCACACAGTTTCCCTCACCGGCACTGGCACTCGCCTTGCGCCACTTGACTCCGGGGAAATCCTTCGCGAGGAGCACCGGCCTGGACTTGTTCATCTGTAGTACCTCTTCTCCATTCCTTGCAGAAAAGCCAGCGAATCATCGGTTGACAACGCGGCACCAACGATGCGTCCGAAGGCGTCGTCGAACAACCGGATCTCGTCACCTTCGGCGTAGCTGGTTCCCTTCAGATTCTCAATCTGCACGACCCCGGGCAGGGGCTGGGCGAACCCGAAGAGACTGAAGCCGCCCGCTCCACCCGGGTGCGGCGTGGCATCGAGCGGCATGACCTGAAGGGTGATTCCGGGGACCTCGGTCGTTTCGATGAGGCGCCGGATCTGGTCTCGCATCGTCTCCGGCCGACTGGCAAACCTCTGATGCAGGGCCGCCTCACCGATGACCGCAACGTAGCGCAGGGGCTCGCCGCCCGGACGGCTGAGGACCGATTGCCGGGCCACTCGGACCTCCGAGAGGGCATGAACCTCTTGCGGAGTCCGGGTGAGAGCGTGCGCCGCAATGGTTTCGCGAGCGTAAGCAGGGGTCTGGAGTAGCCCGGGCACGAGATAGGGCGACCACTCTCGAATGCCCTCGGCATCCGCCTCCAGGGCGATGAGGTCCGCATAGGACGATGCCACCACATCGCTGTACGAGGTCCACCAACCCTTTCTGCCTGCATCCTTCGCCATTGCCACCAATGCGACAACCGCCGCTTCCTCGGTCACCCCGTAGAGCGCGAGCAGAGGTGCAACATCCTTCGGCTGAAGCGCCGCCTTGGCATGCTCGATCCGCGACAGCTTGCCCGGGTCCCAGCCCATGGCCCTGGCCGCCGCCTCTGCGCTCATGCCGGCGTCGTTGCGGTAGCGCCGAACCTGGCTTCCGAGCCTTCGCCTGCGAACAGTTGGAACCAGGGGGATGGTCGGCATCGCGGACTCACTCTCTCGCTTGATTGATGGTCTCTCAACCGGCGGGTGTATCGCACCCCCTTGAGGGTGTGGAACGTCCTCATCCGGGTGCGGGCGACGGGCAATCGGGGTCGGCACTCTCCCACTCGGGTGGGGAGCTCGACCATTCGGGCACCCCATGAATGCGAACAACCATACTTCACTTGGGGATTGACACCCCAAGCTTGCAACCTTCGTTCTGCGCATGCACACTCGTCATGACGGTCCGTAACTCTGCGGAATCGCCGGATTCCCCTGCGTGGGCAACCTCCCGCATCCCGGGTGCCCTCCCGGCAGGCCCTGGTCCCGGCCGCATCTGAGAGCGAAAACCCCTTCGACCCTTTCCGAGGCCGACATGACAACACGCCAAAGCAGCACCCCACTGACACCGTTAGGCGAGGGGGCCACCGACTCCATCCGCGCCAAAGCGGTGGGCACTCACGGTTACACCCGGCGCCTTCCCCTCTCGCCGGCCGTTGCGCACCAGGCCCGTTCCCTGGTCTCCACCGCCTTGAGCGCATGGGGTCTGTCAGGGCTGGAGCAAGACGGGACGCAAGTCGTTACCGAGCTCGTGGCGAACGTCGTCCGTCACACGAGATGCCTTCAGTTGACACTCGGCGTGGAACGGCGTGGCGGGGACACCGTAAGGATCGGCGTGGCCGACGAGTCCCACGCTCTACCGAAGGAGCGCCCCTCCTGCGAGACCGATGTGACAGGCCGCGGCCTCCGCATCATTGGTGAGTTGAGCCGCGCCTGGGGCTGCGAGAAGAAGCACTGGGGAAAGATCGTGTGGGCGGATCTGGTCGCGTCCCCTACCACTGAGCATGAAAGCTGATCGTGCCGCCTCACGACAGCTCGAAGGAACTGGAAGCAACCGCCCTGGATCCGCCGGGCAATTCTCGGAACTTCGACGGCCGCCGTTGGGAATCAGGACTTTGCTGGCTCTATTGCCGCCGTCCGGACGTACCCGTGATCTGGATAGGTCCCGTGTCTGCAGCAGGCAGGACATCCGCTATGTACGCATGCCGACACTGCATTGCCGAAATTGAGTTCATGGTGGACCGCGAGGTCGAGCGCACCGATTCCCTCGACTCTTGACCCCATCCCCTGCCACCACAGTTTCCGAACCTGCGTGCAGCAACGTGTAACCGCCCGTACCCGCACGAGAGGAAGTCCGAACGGTGCATCAGCTCATAGCGGCCCAGCAGGGCCCTCGGTACATCGTGGCTCGCCCCGGAGCGCCCGGCGGTGTTCTGATTCCCGCCGCACAGTTCCACACGCTGAAGTCAGCAGCGGAGAGCCGGGCTCCGGTCCCGGCATGGCTGTGCGACAAGGCCGAGGCCGCCTGGGGACTCGACATCGGCGGGCAGGCAACCGTCGAGACCGTCCTCATCCGGCCCGTCTCCATGCTCGGGTACAGCCGGGCCACATGGGAGATCAACAAGGGCTGCAACTTCAACTGCGAGCACTGCTATCTCGCGCAGCGCACCTTCGAGGGCCTGAATTGGGACGACAAGAAGCGGCTCCTGCACATCATTCGGGACTCGGGAGCCCTATGGCTCCAGTTCACCGGCGGCGAACCCACCATCGACCGTGACTTCCACCGCGCCTGGGCGTACGCGTCTCGGCTCGGCCTGCTCCTTGACCTGCTCACGAATGGATCGCGGCTTCACGATCCAAGGATCATCGACCTCCTGTGCTCCCATCCTCCGCAGAAGGTCGTGGTCTCCCTCTACGGCGCGAGCAAGGAATCCGCAGGAGCGGTCACCCGCACACCCAGAGCGTTCGATCTGGTCATGCGCGGGCTGAGCGCAGTACGGAACGCGGGCATCGCCGTCGAGATCGCGCTCGTCGTCACCAAGGACAACACCCACGAACTCGATGCCATGCGCAAGATCGCCCATGAATACGCACGGTCGTACAAGGAGTACGCGAGCATTTCGCCGACCTACGACGGCCGACCCGATCCGCTGGCTACTCAGGCTCCCGGTCATGGAGACCGCACTCCCGTCTTCACCGGCTGCCCGGCAGGGCGCACCTTCTTCCATGCCGACCCCTGGGGCAAGGCCACCATGTGCAAGGTCGGACGCGAGAATCCGATCGACCTCATGTGCGAAGGCGTCCACGGCCTCATGCGCCTTCCCGGCATCGCTGATGCCCAAATGCTTCGCACCGGAGAGTGCCGGGGCTGCACGCTCTCGGGAACCTGCCGGGTCTGCCGCCCCATGGCCAAGGCTTTCCAGGCAGCGAAGGCACCACTCGAAAGGTACTGCCAACACGGAAGGAAGGACAACCAAGCATGACGTTCCCCGTCGAGATCAGCATTTCTCCGGCCCCGGCCGGAGAACCGCTTGAGGCCGTCGTTGTCGACGATCTCGAAGCTCTTGCCTCCGACGCGGCCACCGGCTGTGGCGACGACAACCCCTACAACTGAAATGTGACAACCGGCGCCGGGCCCGTCAGGAAGGCGGGCCCGGCGCCCCTCTTTATGACACGGTGCCTCTGTGGCTACCGCGCGCATCCCTCTCGAAGATCTGCCCGCCGGCCGTGTGACCGCGCTCGCCCAGCGGCTCGGGCCCATCATCGGCATCACCAACGCCTCGGGCGGGCTCAACTCCGATGTCGCTGCCCGCGTCCTCACATCCCAAGGCGCTTTCTATGTCAAGGGAATGCGTACGGACCATCCACGGGTATGGACCCAGGCCCGTGAAGCGTCGGTCAATTCACTGGTTGCCGAATCGGCCGGGCCGACCCTCCGCTGGCGCGAGGTCGCGGACGGCTGGGACCTGAACGTTTTCGACGCGATCGACGGACACCATGCCGACTACCGTCCAGGCTCGGTCGACCTCCCCTTGGTGGCTCGTCTCCTGACCCACCTGTCCACCGTGCAGGCCGACGAGGGGCTTGAGCTGCGTCTCGCCGAGCAACGGCTCGGCAGCTACGTGGAATCGACCTCGGACCTCGAATATTTCCGCGGGAACACCCTGTGCCACACCGACCTCAACAACGAGAACGTCATCGTCGCCGATGGACGGGCCCGACTGGTCGACTGGGCCTGGGCCACCCGCGGAGCCGCCTGGCTGGATGCCGCGTACTGGGTCATCTGGCTCATCGCGGCTGGCCGACACCGACCATTCGCGGCGGAACGGACGGCCCAGCGGATTCCCGCGTTCCGTAATGCACCGGATGCTGCCGTCACTGCCTTCGCCGTGGCCAACGCCAACCTCTGGTCCGAGATCACCGCCGGGGAGTCCGACCCCTGGACAGCACGGGTAGACGCAGCGGCCCAAGCCTGGCTCAGGCACCGCAGAGAGCTGTGAATCAGATGCTGCAGAGGGTGAAGAGATCGACGACGAGGAGGTCGTCACTGCGGTCGACCAGGCCGGTAAGAGGCCCATCGACGTCATCCGGCTTACCCAGCAGGCCTCCCTGACTCTTCTGTACACATCGACTGCGACGGATTCCGTCGAAGTGGACTTAGACGGATTCCGTCGTACTGGAGTTACTCGCCGGGAGCCAGTCCCAGCCTTGGGAATCCCGCACCCCGCTCCGGTTCAGGCGCGGCCGGTGCCGCGGGCGCGGCGGGAGAGGGCGGCGGACAGGACGCGGCGGCCCTCGGTGGCCGCGTTCAGGGCCTGGCGGAGTCCGGACGGGCCCTCGCCCGCGGCCAGCAGTTCCAGCATCCGGATCTGCCGCCGCAGCTCACCCGTGGAGAGCGGGTCGACGGCCGGGGTCGCGGGGTCGTCGAGGGGGCCGGCGCCGAGGCGGCGGTGGAGGGCGAGGGCGGTGACGGAGCAGTCGCCCGCCCAGGCCCGCAGCGGGGCCGCCGACCAGGCCGCGGGGGCGGTGTCCAGCATGGCGCGTACGGCGTCGGCCGCGTCGAGACCCGCCGCGCCGTCCGCCTCCGCCGGGTCCGCACCGGCCCCGGTGTCCCGCTCCGGCGGGCCCTTCAGCAGCTCCCGCGCTTCCGCGAGGCGTACGGCCCAGTGGGCCGGGCCGTTGGCGAGGCCGGCCCACAGCGGGCGCAGCGCCTCCGGACCCGCGACCTCGTCACCGAGGAGCGGAAGGCAGCGTTCCAGACAGGCCACCCCGCTCGCGGCCAGGGCGCGTTCATCGGCACGCACCATGAGTTCTCTCAGGTCACTCAGGTCTTCGGACGTCACCGGACGCCTCCCATCGCGGCATCGGCCGCTCACTCCATCAGCGCACTGGTGGCGCAAACTACTCTCTCCGGAGGGGGAAAAGCCATGGCCCGAACGGGCCGGGGCGGTCGTCCGGCGGGGGCGGGGTGATGGCGTACCCCGCTGCTCCTCCGCCAACTCGGCCCGGATCGTACACACTTACGCCGGGCCTCTGTTACATTCGGGCCACCCGGAGAGTGGCTTGCGGATGCCTTGTGACACTCCGTTCGAGCCCCCGGGGACGCGGTGTGGGCCCGCACTCCCCCGGGCGGGCCCGCACTGCCGGGCCCGCCCCGGCCTCGCGGCGGTGCGTCAGCGCATCCCGGGCATCGGCGGCACCGGCGGCATAGGGGAATGCAGAGCCATGGCTCCCGCGGCCGCCTTTTCCGCCTGCATACCCGTGATCTTCCGTACGACGAGGATCGCCAGGACGGCCGCGGCGATATTGACGATGTCGGCGGTCATCAGCCATCCGGCGCCGGAGGCCAGTTCGTCGTGCGTCTTCGCCTCGTCGTAGCGCTGGAAGCCGACCTGCCAGGTCAGCAGTCCGAGCACATAGAAAATCCACCAGACGGTGAGAATCGTGGGCCGCTGCGCGGCGCCGCCCTCGGGCAGGCTCCGCCGGCTCCCGTTCCAGACGGCTCCCGCGACCAGACGCGGAATCACCAGGCCGGCGAAGGGGATGAACCAGCCGCCGACCGCCCAGCCACGGCCCCATTTCGTGTCATCGGGTGCGAAGACGGCCGCGTTGCCGCGGGCCACGGCGAACCAGATGATGAAGAGAACACCGGTGACCAGGAGCGCCAGCCCCTTGAGCAGGGTCGCGATCATCATCATGTCGTCCGCGTCGTCGGCCTCGGCCTGGGTGACGGAGAACGGCGAACTCCGGAAGTCGTCCGCCAGCTCCTGCATGCCCAACGAGGCACCGATCGCGAAGAGGTCGACGAGGGCGCCGATGCAGAGCAGCACGATCACCGCGTACGCGAGCCCCCAGGGCGCCTTGACCGGGCGGGCCGGCGGGACGAAGGCGGGGGCGGTTCCGTACTGCGGCGGGGCGGGGTAGGCCGGAGCGCCGTATCCGGGGGCCGCGGGCGGGGGCGGCACGGGAGCGCCGCCGTAGCCGGGCCCCGGCTGCGCGGGGCCGGACTGTCCGGCGATCGTGGCGCCGGCCGCGCACTGCGCGCACAACCCCTGCCCGGTCGCGGCGGTATTCCGTTGGCAGATGGAACAGAGAGTCATGGCTCCGGCCCCCCAGAGAGCAACAGCGGTACGACAAGGAGCGCCGGGAACGGGAGCGGTACGCGGACGGCACCAGCCGAACGCCAAGGCCGTTTCCCCCGGACGACACGCTGTCTTCCGGCCACGGGCGTGTGCGGACGGTACGCCCCGGAGCGGCTCGGCGTCCAAACGGAATCCCCGCCGCGCCGTGATACGGCGGCCCGGGACCGGTGCCTCCCGAGAACGCGGCCGCCCTCGGAGGCGCATGAAAACAGAACCGACAACCGCGGCAGTGTCAGGATCCGGCCACGCGTCGGGCCAGTGCCTCGAACTCAGGCCAGCTCCGTGCCGGGGCCCGCTCGTCCCATACCTTCTGGGCGGTCGCCGCCAGCGGCAGCGCGATTCCGCGGGCCACCTGTTCCGCTGTCTGCGCGCCCGCCAGATCGCACCAGACGGCGAACCGGGCGCCGAGTATCCGCTCCTCGTACCGTCCGGGCACCGGCCGGGTGCCGCGCAGCACCAGCGGGGTCCACTCCTCGTAGATCCGGCGGCCGGTGGGATAGGTGAAGTCGTTGGGCTCGCCGAGGACGTAGTAGAGGTACTCGTCGTTGAGGTTCACCACCGGACGTCCCTCCTCCAGATACTCCTCCGGCGGCCGGGCCCCGATCTCCTTGCCCGTCCAGTACTCGACCTGGACATCCTGGTCGACGGCGACCCGGCCGCCGCGGAAGAAGCCGTCGTTCCACGCCTTGGGCACCCGGCCGAGGGAGCGCACCACGGCCGCCCGGTCGTTCACCCACTGGGTGGCCAGATCCGCCACCCGTCCCGCCGGGCCGTACCGTTCCCGGGCCAGGGCCGCCAGCGCCGGGAAGGACGCCTCGGGGTTCTTCCTGGTCAGCGCCTGGTATTCGTCACCGCCGAGATGCCAGTAGCGGCCGTCGAACAGCTCCGCGTACTCCCTGAGGAGTTCGTCGACGAGCCGGGCGGACGCCGGGTTCCCGATATCGACGGCCCCGGGCACCGGCCGTCCGGCCGCGTCCTTGAGCCGGAGTCCGGGATGGGCCTTCAGCACCGCGCCGAGATGGCCGGGGGAGTCGATCTCCGGAATCACGGTGATGTGGAGGGACGCGGCGAGCGCCAGGATCCGGCGTACCTCGGCCTTGATCAGCCGCTCCGCCGATACGACCTCGGGGTGGGTCGTGGACTCGATACGGAACCCCTGGTCGTCGGAGAAGTGGAGCCCGAACTGGTTGATCTTCAGATCCGCCGCCTCGCGCAGCCGGTCCTCTATCCATTGCGCGCTGAACGGTTTGCGGGCGATGTCCACCATCAGCCCGCGCTGGGGCCGGGCAGGAGCGTCGGTGACGGTGCCCTCCGGGACCACTCCCCCGGAGCGCAGCGCCTGTTTCACGGTCCGGGTGCCGTAGAAGACCCCGGCCTCGTCGCGGCCGGTGATCAGGGTCCGGCCGCTGCCGGTCGTGATGGTGTACGACTCGGGTCCGCCCGCGGCTCCCGCGTCCACCGCGAGTTCGATATCACCGGTCCGTACGGGGGCGGTGCCCGCGTAGGGGATCCCCAGCTCCCGGGCGAGCAGTCCGGCCTCGTCGGCGAGCCGCCCGGCCCCCGGGGCGACGACGACCCGGGAGCCGGGGCCGGGCTTCCAGCCGGGGCCGCGGCCGGGGTCGTGCCGGGCGACCGCGGGCACGGTCGCGGGCGCCGTCGACAGCGGCCGGCGGGAGTCCGTACCGGGCGACGGCGGCCCCGGCACGGTCGGCGACGGGGACGGTGAAACGGAGGGCCGTGCGGATCCGGCACCGGAATCCGGGCCGCCTGCCCCGGATTCCGTGCACCCGCCCAAGGCGAGGGCGAGGAGTACGGCCCCGAGGGCCGTGTCCCGGATCGGTCGGCCCCGCCGTCGCTCCACGGATACCGCGTTGCCTATCACTCCGCCGCCTCCTGCCTCATCCGTCCGCACCCCGCTCGGCCGTCCGGTCGCCCGTGCGTCCCACGACCGTTCATTCCTCGTCGCCCATTCGGTCAGGAGCGTCAAGATCTGCCCATGTTCCGTCCATCACATGGTCTGAAACCCTCCCGTCCGGGTGAAAATCGCGCATCCGTCGGACGTCCACTCGTACACCTGGATAGCGTTGTGTCCCATTCGCCCCTCCCTCACCAGCACTCGATGACGCTCACGGCACCCCCTGCCGTTCTCCGCCCCGAGGAGCCCACGCTGTTCAGCGACGCCGAAACCGGGACCGGTCTGCCGGATGCCCTGCGGGGGCCCCGGGCGGTCTTACCCGCCCAGGCCACCGGCAGCCCCCGGGCCACGGGCGGACCGCGGGACACCGGGGCGCCCCGGTGCACGGGCGGCGCTCCGCACCAGATTCGGACGGCCGGGGGCGTACGGCCACCGGAGAGCGCGCCGGACGGGCACCGGACCCCGGCGGGGGTGACCCGGCTCAACCAGGCACCGCAGGAGGAGGCCGTCGCCGCGCTGCTCGCCTGCTGCGGCAGCACCCGCTGGGCCGAGCGGGTGGCCGCCCACCGCCCGTACCCGGACACCGGCGCCCTGCTGGCCGCCGCCGACGAGGCGAGCTACGACCTCGGCCCCGGCGATCTGACCGAGGCGCTGGCCGACGAGTACCCCGCCGGCCCGCATCCGGACGCCGCCCCGGGTCCGCACGTCCTGAGGGCGCTGGCCGCCGCGCAGGACGCCTACGAGGCCAGGTTCGGGCACACGTTCGTGATCAGCTTCGACGGCTACCGGCCGGACGAGCAGGTGGACCAGGTCCTCGCGGACATCCGGCTGCGGCTGACCCATGAACCGGAACACGAGCGGGAGATCGCAGCCGAGCAGCTCCGCAGACTCGCCCGGACGCGGCTGCGGCAGCTCGCCGCCGTGGGTACGGAACCGGAGCCGCGGCCGTGGAACGGTCCCGCGGCACCGGGCCGCCGCGCCCGGTAAGTCGCATTGGTTCCTTGAGCCGCATAAGTCCGGTGAGTTCCATAAGCCCCGCGAGTGGCGAGTCCGGTGGATCTGCCGCGCCCGGTGCACCAGTGCCCGCCGGCAACCCGCCGCGCCCGGTGGACCGGTCCGCCCCTGCCCCTCCCCCGGACGGACGCACTCCGCCCGACCGGGCCGCAGGTGTCCGGCAACCCGCCGTCCGGCGCGGCCCCGCGCCCCCGGCCACCCGCCCGGAGAGGGCTTCCGGGGCCGTTCCGCACCCCCCTCCTGCGTAGTCCGTCCGTGGCTCTTTGATTGCCGGTTTGATCACACCGGAGGACCCCGCGCGAACGAACCGACAAAGCGTCGCTACGATGGCCGGGGCCGGTGGACCGTACCCGGCCGGGCCAGACCGACAACCCAAGCCGGCAGGCCCCAGTCCCCGCTCCCGGAGGGTTCTTCCGTGCCGGCTGGAACGCTGTACCGCGGCCGGGAAGGAATGTGGTCCTGGGTGGCTCATCGAGTCACCGGCGTCCTCATCTTCTTCTTCCTGTTCGTTCATGTGCTGGACACCGCTCTCGTCCGCGTCTCGCCAGAGGACTACGACAAGGTCGTGGCCGTCTACAAGACGCCGATCGTCGCCCTGCTCGAATACGGCCTGGTGGCCGCCGTCCTCTTCCACGCGCTCAACGGCCTCCGGGTCATCGCCGTGGACTTCTGGTCGAAGGGTCCGCGCTACCAGAAGCAGATGCTCTGGACCGTGATGGGCATCTGGATCGTGCTGATGGCGGGCGCCCTGTACCCCGTCCTCGGTCACGCCGCACGCGAAGTCTTCGGAGGCTGACGCCGGTATGTCTGCTGACACCTCTTCCGCGATCGGTCCCGTCGAGACCGGTCCGCAGTCCGACGGGTACGACGTCGACAACCCGGCGCCGCTGATCGAACCGCCGCGCAAGCGGACCGGGCGGACCCCGCGCTCCACCCGCGGCAACTTCGAGATGGCCGCCTGGCTGTTCATGCGCCTGTCCGGCGTGGTGCTCGTCGTCCTGGTCATCGGCCACCTGATCATCCAGCTGGTCCTCGACGGCGGCGTCTCCAAGATCGGCTTCGCGTTTGTCGCGGGCCGCTGGGCGTCCCCGTTCTGGCAGGTCTGGGACCTGCTGATGCTCTGGCTCGCGATGCTGCACGGCGCCAACGGCCTGCGTACCGTCATCAACGACTACGCCGAGCGCCCGAACACGCGACTGTGGCTCAAGGGCCTGCTGTACACCGCCACGGTGTTCACCATCCTGCTGGGCACGCTGGTGATCTTCACCTTCGACCCGAACATCCGCTAGAGCCGGGGCTGACGACACCTCATGAAGATCCACAAGTACGACACCGTCATCGTCGGCGCCGGTGGCGCGGGCATGCGCGCGGCCATCGAGGCCACCAAGCGCAGCCGTACGGCGGTGCTGACCAAGCTCTACCCCACCCGCTCCCACACGGGCGCCGCGCAGGGCGGTATGGCCGCCGCGCTGGCGAACGTGGAGGAGGACAACTGGGAGTGGCACACCTTCGACACGGTCAAGGGCGGTGACTACCTGGTCGACCAGGACGCCGCCGAGATCCTGGCGAAGGAGGCCATCGACGCCGTCCTCGACCTGGAGAAGATGGGCCTGCCGTTCAACCGGACCCCGGACGGCACCATCGACCAGCGCCGCTTCGGCGGGCACTCCCGCAACCACGGCGAGGCCCCGGTCCGCCGGTCCTGCTATGCCGCGGACCGCACCGGCCACATGATCCTCCAGACGCTGTACCAGAACTGCGTCAAGGAGGGCGTGGAGTTCTTCAACGAGTTCTACGTGCTCGACCAGCTCATCACCGAGGTCGACGGGGTCAAGCACTCCGCCGGTGTGGTGGCCTACGAGCTGGCGACCGGCGAGATCCACGTCTTCCAGGCGAAGGCCGTGATCTACGCCTCCGGCGGCACCGGCAAGTTCTTCAAGGTGACCTCCAACGCGCACACCCTCACCGGCGACGGCCAGGCGGCCTGCTACCGGCGCGGGCTGCCGCTGGAGGACATGGAGTTCTTCCAGTTCCACCCGACGGGCATCTGGCGCATGGGCATCCTGCTCACGGAGGGCGCCCGCGGTGAGGGCGGCATCCTGCGCAACAAGGACGGCGAACGCTTCATGGAGAAGTACGCGCCCGTCATGAAGGACCTCGCCTCCCGCGACGTGGTCTCCCGCTCCATCTACACGGAGATCCGCGAGGGCCGCGGCTGCGGTCCCGACGGCGACCACGTCTACCTCGACCTGACGCACCTCCCGCCGGAGCAGCTCGACGCCAAGCTGCCCGACATCACGGAGTTCGCGCGGACCTACCTCGGTATCGAGCCCTACACGGACCCGATTCCGATCCAGCCGACCGCGCACTACGCGATGGGCGGCATCCCGACCAACGTCGAGGGCGAGGTGCTGGCCGACAACACCACCGTCGTGCCGGGCCTGTACGCCGCCGGCGAGGTCGCCTGCGTCTCCGTGCACGGCGCCAACCGCCTGGGCACCAACTCGCTGCTCGACATCAACGTCTTCGGACGCCGCTCCGGTATCGCCGCCGCCGAGTACTCGGCGAAGGCCGACTTCGTCGAGCTGCCGGAGAACCCGGCCGAACTGGTCGAGGGCCTGATCGAGGGCCTGCGCGAGTCCACGGGCAACGAGCGGGTCGCGGACATCCGCCGCGAGCTGCAGGAGACCATGGACGCCAACGTCATGGTGTTCCGCACCGAGCAGACCATCAAGACGGCCGTCGAGAAGATCGCCGAGCTGCGCGAGCGCTACAAGAACGTGTCCGTCCAGGACAAGGGCAAGCGCTTCAACACGGATCTGCTGGAGGCCGTGGAGCTGGGCAACCTGCTGGAGCTGGCCGAGGTCATGGCCGTGTCCGCGCTGGCGCGCAAGGAGTCCCGCGGCGGTCACTACCGCGAGGACTACCCCAACCGCGACGACGTCAACTTCATGCGTCACACCATGGCGTACCGCGAGGTCGGCGAGGACGGCTCCGAGACCGTCCGGCTCGACTACAAGCCGGTCGTCCAGACCCGCTACCAGCCGATGGAGCGTAAGTACTGATGGCTACCCCGACCCTGGACAAGGTGGAGGCGGAGGCGGCCTCCACGGACCTCATCACCGTCACGTTCCGGATCCGCCGGTTCAACCCGGAGATCTCCGAGCACGCGGTCTGGGAGGACTTCGAGCTGGAGATCGACCCCAAGGAGCGGGTCCTCGACGGGCTCCACAAGATCAAGTGGGACCTCGACGGCACGCTGACGTTCCGCCGGTCGTGCGCCCACGGCATCTGCGGTTCCGACGCGATGCGGATCAACGGCAAGAACAGGCTCGCCTGCAAGACGCTGATCAAGGACATCAACCCCGAGAAGCCGATCACGGTCGAGGCCATCAAGGGCCTGACGGTCCTCAAGGACCTGGTCGTGGACATGGAGCCGTTCTTCCAGGCGTACCGGGACGTCATGCCGTTCCTGGTCACCAAGGGGAACGAGCCCACCCGGGAGCGGCGCCAGTCCGCCGAGGACCGGGAGCGCTTCGACGACACCACCAAGTGCATCCTGTGCGCGGCGTGCACCACGTCGTGCCCGGTGTTCTGGAACGACGGGCAGTACTTCGGCCCGGCGGCGATCGTCAACGCGCACCGCTTCATCTTCGACTCGCGTGACGAGGCCGGGGAGCAGCGGCTGGAGATCCTCAACGACAAGGACGGCGTCTGGCGCTGCCGTACGACCTTCAACTGCACGGACGCCTGTCCGCGCGGTATCGAGGTCACCAAGGCGATCCAGGAAGTGAAGCGGGCGCTGATCACCCGCCGCTACTGACAGCGTGTCCGGGCAGAGGCCCCGTACCCCCGTTTCCGCGGGCGGTACGGGGCCTCTGCCGTATCCCGGCCGGATCGTGCCGGGCCGGGCGGTGCGGGGGGAGCGTCGGCCGGTCGGGGCGATGGGGGCGGGCCCGCCGGACGCGTCCGCCTACCCGTTCGGCCGTACCTCTTCCGTCGTACCCGTCCCGGAAATGTCCCGGAAATGTCCCCGATGTTGCCCGGACGGCCTTCACCCGGAGGGGAGGCCTTGAGAGGATTCACCGAGTCGAACACTGGGAAGCGGGGAACCGGCATGAACCTGCCCGATCCGAACCAGCACCCGGGCCCGGTCCCGGATCCGCAGCCGTACCCCGGCCCGGCACCCGTATCGGGCGAGCCGGAGTACCACTGGGGTCCGGACACCCCACCCGGTACACCGGCCTACGGCTATCCCGCCCCCGGCTACGGCTATCCGGGCCCCTTCGGCTACGACCCGACGCAGCCCGGTATGCCGGTTCCGGCCGGGCCGCCCCCGGGCGCCGGGGTGGCCGCGGCGGGGATGGCCGGCGCCGGAATGCCCCTGGTGTCGATCGGTGACATCACGGTCCTGCACGACACGATCGTCACTCCGTCGGGGAGCATGCCGCTGCGGGGCTCGGTCTGGAACGTCACGGACCTGTCCCGGACGGAGGAGAAGATCCCGCCCTACGCCATCGCGCTGGCCGTCGTCCTCTCCCTCTTCACCTGTCTGCTGTCGCTGTTCTTCCTGCTCATCAAGGAGAAGAAGACCACCGGCTATATCCAGGCCACCGTCACCGGCGGCGGTCTGCACCACGCCACGGTGGTCCCGGCCTACAACGCCCACACCATCCAGCACGTCATGAGCCAGGTGAACTACGCGCGGTCGATCAGCGCGATCTGACCGGGACAGCGGGGCCGGGGCACCGGGGCCGGGGGCCGGGGCACCGACGGTCCGGCCGCCCCGCCCTGATGCGGCGGGCCCGGGGGTTCAGTCCGTCCGGCGGGCGGTCTCGGCGAGGAATCCCGCCAGCAGGGCCGTGATCTCGTCCGGGCGCTCCAGGCCCGGAAGGTGCCCCGCCCACGGCAGATGTTCCCGGCGGACGAGCGGCAGCAGCGCCGTCAGCCGGTCCGCCGCCTCCAGGAACTCGGGCAGATCGTGGGCGCCGGAGACCACCAGGGCGGGGGTCTCCAGGGCCGTCAGCGCCCCCGGATCGTAGTCGCCGGCGCCCCAGTGCTCACTGCCCGAGGCGAGCTGCATCCCATAGGCGTGCTCCTGCATCGCCGCCACGGCCTTGACGGTCGCCTCGTCCGCTTCGGGGCCGAGGAAGGTCCGGGCGGCCAGGAGGGCGCCTTCCTCCAGATCGCCCCGCTCGACGAGTTCGGCCTCCCGCTCCTCGAACCGGGTCGTCTCCGGACTGTCCGGGACTCCGGGCAGTCCGGCGCAGAGCAGCGCCAGGGCGGCTACCCGGCCGGGCGCGCGGACCGCGATCTCCAGCGCGGTCCGGCCGCCGTAGGAAGAGCCGACCAGGACGGCCCGGTCCATGCCCACGGCGTCCATCAGTTCCAGTACGTCCTCCGCGTCGCTGTAGGGCGCGTCCGCGCAGGGGCTGTCGCCGTAGCCGCGGAAGTCTCCGCGGACCAAGTGGTGTCCGGCCGCCGCGAGGGCTGCCCACTGGGCGTCCCACATCCGGCGGTCGCAGACCGTCGAGTGCAGCAGGACGACGTTCTGTGCGGAGCCCGGGGCACCGGCCGTGTCATAGGTGATCATCGCGCCGGACTCTACCCGGCGCCCGCGCCCGCGGTCCCGGGGATTTACCGCGGTCCTGCGCCCTCCCGCCGGGCCGCTCCCAACCCCCTTTCCGGAAGCACTCATTCCGCGTTGAACATGTTCAAAAAGAGGGCTATCTTTTCATCGTCCGCAATTTTGAACACGTTCAGAAGGGTCGGGGGATGGACCTCAACGTCGTCGGATACCTGATCTACCTGCCCATCAGCGTCGCGCTGACCATCTGGGTCGCCCGCACCCTCAGCCGCAACGGCCGGATCTTCCTCTCGGATGTGATGGGCGGCGACGAGAAGCTGGCCGAGGCGGTCAACCATCTGCTGGTGGTCGGCTTCTACCTGGTCAACCTGGGTTTCGTCGCCCTCTATCTGAAGATCGGACAGACCGTGCGCGATGCCAGGGAACTGTTCGACGCCCTGTCGGTGAAGCTCGGTGTGGTGCTGCTCGCCCTGGGCGTGCTGCATCTGACCAATGTCTACGTCCTCAACAGGATCCGGCGGCGCGGGCTGATGGAACGCGATTCGGTCCCGCCGGTCGCCGCCCAGGGCTGGACGGGCTACGGCAACCGGCCCATGGGCTGGGGGCCGCCCGTACCCGCCGGAGCGGCACCGGGCCGTGCCGCGCACTACCGCGGGCCCGGACCGCAGGAGCAGCCCCGGCCCCAGGCCCCGGGCAGGCCGCCCACGGCCGGACCCGAGGACGCGCCGCCGGTGCCCCCGGCCGGGCGGTGAGCCGCCGGGACGGCCGGGGCGGCCCGGTCCACCGGCTCCCGGTCCACCGGCTCACCGTCCTCTTCGACGCGGAGTGCGGACTCTGCGCCCACGTCCGGGACTGGCTGGCACGGCAGCGCCAACTCGTACCGCTGGACCTGGTGCCCGCCGGATCGGCCCTGGCGC
The DNA here is from genome assembly GCF_044763775.1 of Streptomyces sp. NPDC094448. NCBI lineage: Bacteria > Bacillati > Actinomycetota > Actinomycetes > Kitasatosporales > Streptomycetaceae > Streptomyces > Streptomyces sp. NPDC094448. The sequence goes on from NZ_JBIWGU010000008.1 coordinate 65,293, forward strand.
GGGAGCTGTTCCCCGGCCTCGACCACCAGGCCACCCTGCGCCGGATCACGGTCGTCGGCGACCGGGGGCAGGTCTATACGGACGACGCCGCGTTCCTGGTCTGCCTGTGGGCGCTGGCCGACCACCGGGACAAGGCGGCCTGGCTGGTGTCCCCCGCCGGGAAGCCGTTCATCCGGGCCGCCGTGCTCGCCGCCTCCGCCTACCGGGAGTCCACGGGGGCGGCCGGCCGGGGGCTCGGCGGAACGTCCGGGGAGCCTGCCGGGAGCCCGGACGAGGGGTCGCCCTGTGACGACCGCTGTCCGCCACCCGGTTAGGCTCGGGCAGCGTGACCGACCGGAAGAACTCCCCCAGCGCCGCGCCCAAGAGCGAACAGACCCGCACCCTGATCCTCGAAACCGCGCTGCGGCTCTTCCAGGAGCGCGGTTACGACCGGACCACGATGCGGGCCATCGCCAAGGAGGCCGGGGTCTCGGTGGGGAACGCGTACTACTACTACGCGTCCAAGGAGCACCTGGTCCAGGGGTTCTACGACCGGATCGGGGCCGAGCACCGGGCCGCCGTACGCCCGCTGCTGGACACCGAGACCGATCTGGCGGCCCGGCTGTCGGGAGTGCTGAACGCCTGGCTGGACGTGGCGGAGCCGTACCACGAGTTCGCGGCCCAGTTCTTCAAGAACGCGGCCGATCCGGACTCCCCGCTCAGCCCCTTCTCGCCGGAGTCCGAGGATGCGCGGGAGGCGGCGATCGCGGTCCACCGGGAGGTGCTGGCCGGGGCGAAGACCAAGATCCCGGCCGAGCTGAAGGACCTGCTTCCGGAGATGATGTGGCTCTCGCAGATGGGCCTGGTGCTGTGCTGGGTCTTCGACCGCTCCGAGGGCCACGAGCGGAGCAGGCGGCTGGCGGACCAGGGGGCGCGGCTGACCACGCGGGGGATCGTCCTGGCCCGTTTCCGGGTGCTGCGGGGTCTGGTGGTCGACCTGCACGAGATGCTGACGGATCTGCTGCCGGGGATGGCGCAGGGGGTGGCGGCGCGCAGGGAGGCCGCGGACCGGAAGAAGTCGCCGCGGAAGACGGCAGCGAAGCGCACGGCGGAAGCGGGTACGGGCGAGAGCACGGAAGCGGGAGCGGAGGCGGAGGCGGTACGGGACGGGGCTGCGGGGGCTTGGAGGGCCGGGCCCTCCGTACGGGGGTACGGGGACGGGGGCGCTCCCGGCCGGGCCGCGCCCCCGTCCCCGTAGCCCCGTCCCCCCGTACCGGCGGTGAACCGGATCGTCCGCTACCGCCGTTCGGCGCCCACCGCGGTCATCGGCCCGGCCGCCGCGGCCTCATCCTGCCCCTGCCGCGGCGGCGGCACCGGAAGCGGGTCTTCCGCCGGCTCCACGGAGAACTGCGGCAGAATCCGGTCGAGGAAGCCGGGCAGCCACCAGTTGGCCCGTCCGAGCAGCTGCATGGCGGCCGGGACCAGGGCCGTCCGCAGGACGAAGGCGTCCAGGGCGACGGCGGCGGCCAGTCCGGCACCGACCATCGCGGCCTCCGTATCACCGCTGAAGACGAACGCCGCGAAGACACAGATCATGATCAGGGCCGCGGAGTTGATGACCCGGCTGGTCTCGGTGAGTCCGGTCCGTACCGCCCTGGCGTTGTCCCCGGTCCGTACCCACTCCTCGTGCATTCTGCTGACCAGAAACACCTGGTAGTCCATCGAGAGGCCGAAGAGCAGCGACAGCATGATCGCGGGGAGGAAGGCGGAGATCGGGCCCTCCTTGCCGAAGCCGATCAGCTCCGAGCCCCAGCCCCACTGGAAGACCGCGACCAGCACACCGAAGGACGCGGCCGCGGCGATCAGGTTCATCACGGCGGCCAGCAGCGGTACGCCCAGTGAGCGGAACGCGATCAGCAGCAGCAGACAGCCCAGGGCCACGACGGTGACGACGAAGTACGGCAACCGGTCCGTCGTGATCTCCGCGAAGTCCTTGAAGACGGCGGTCACTCCGCCGACATGGCCCGTCAGCCCGGACGGTGCGACGACGTCGGACCGCAAATCGTCGATCAGCCGGTAGGTCGCCTCGTCCTGCGGCGCCGTGGCCGGGACCACCCCGATCACCGAGACCCCCGTACCCGGCGGAACCGGCATGATCTCCGCCCGTACGACCCCCTTCATCGCCTTGGTCCGCTCGGCCAGCTCGGTCACCTCGGCGGGCGCGGCACCCTCGACGACGATCTGGAGCGGGCCGTTGAAGCCCGGTCCGAAGCCGTCGGCGAGCAGGTCGTACGCCTTCCGGGTGGTGGTGCTCTCGTGGTGGTTGCCGTGGTCGGTCGCGCCGAGGCGGAGGGAGAGCACCGGCAGCGCGAGGACCGTCATGACCAGCAGCGCCACCGCTCCGACGGCCCGGGGCCGCCGCTCGACGAACGCGGACCAGCGGGCCGCGGCACCACCGCTCGGGGCCTCTTCGGCCTCTTCCCCGGCGGAACCGGACGCGGACCGGGCAGCGGCGGGTGCCGTGTCCTGAAGCGCCCGCCGCTGCTTGCGGCTGAGCACCCGGATGCCGAGCAGCCCCAGCAGCGCGGGCAGCAGCGTGACGGCGGCCAGCACGCTCAGCACGACCGTCAGGGACGCGGCGATGACGATGCCGTTGAGGAAGCCGATGCCGGTGACCAGCATTCCGGCGAGCGCGATGCAGACCGTGGCGCCCGCGAACAGCACGGCCCGGCCCGAGGTGTTGAGCGCGGTGACCGCCGACTCCTCCGGCGGCCGCCCGTTCAGCAGCCCCCGGCGGTGCCGGGTGACGATGAAGAGGGCGTAGTCGATCCCGACACCGAGGCCGACGAGGGAGCCGATCAGCGGTGCGACGGTGGCCAGTTCGGTGCCGTTGCTGATCAGCCCGGTGAGTATCAGCCCGATGCCGACCCCGAACAGGGCGGTGACCAGCGGCAGCAGCATCGCGAACAGCGAACCGAAGGCGAGGAAGAGCACGATCGCGGCGGCCACGATGCCGACCAGCTCGGCGGTGCCGCCCGGCGGTCCGGCCGCGTGCACGATGGGCTGGCCGCCGAGTTCGACCCGCAGCCCGTCGCCGCGGGCGTCCTCGGCCCGCTCCATGACGGCTTCGACGAGTTCCTTCGGCACCTGTTCGGCGCGCTCGGTGAACACCACGGTGGCGTACGCGGAACGGCCGTCCGCACTGATCGCGCCCGCCCCGGCCGGAGTGTAGGGGCTGACGACCCTGCCGACGCCCTCCATGCCCGCGATCTCCGCCAGCGCGGGCTCCAGCTTCTCCCGTACCGCGGGATCGCGGGCCGACCCCTCGTCGGTGCGCCAGACGATCGTCGTCGGATCGCCCGAAGCATGCGGGAACGCGGAGACCATCAGGTCGTACGCCCGCCGGGAGTCGGTGTCCGGGAGGCTGAAGTCGTTGGTGTAGTCCGACCCCTTCACACTGCTCAGTACTCCCGGTCCGAGCAGCGCCACCACCCACAGCACCAGAACCACCAGCCTGTGCCGGTAGCACCAGCGTGCCAGAGACTCCACGATGTTCTTCCCTCCGCCGTTCTGTTCCCGTTGCCCCGTCGGTCCGTTGCCCCGTCGGTCCGTTGCCCCGTCGGTCCGTTGGCCAGTTGGCCCGTCGGCCCGCTGTCGGCCTCCGGGTGGCTTCAGCATCGGACGGAGCGCGGGCCCGCGGCGGCGTACGGCCCCGACTCTCAAGCAACTCCAAGACTGTGCGCCCCCGCCGGGGGCCGTCCGCGCCGATACTGAGGGCGGTTGGTACCGGCGGAAGGGGGCGTACGGCATGAACGCGCAGCGGACGGGGGCGGTGGGCGGGGCGACCGTGCTGGTCCTGGAGGACGAGCCGGGCATCGCCGACGTCCTGTCGATCGCCCTGCGCCACCACGGATTCGCCGTGATGGCAGCGGGCAGCCTCCGGCAGGCCCGGCAGCTGACCGAGCGGACCCGGCCCGACGCGGCCCTGCTCGACGTGATGCTGCCGGACGGCGACGGCCGGACCTTCGGCGGCGAGCTGCGCACCCGCTGTCCCGAGACGGCGGTGCTCTTCCTCACCGCCCGTGACGCGTCCGCGGAGATCGTGGGCGCGCTGCGGTACGGCGACGACTACATCACCAAACCGTTCAACGTCGACGAGGTCGTCGCCCGGATCGGGGCCGTACTGCGCCGGACCCGGCCCGCCGATCTGCTGCCGGTGCCGCCGCCGCTGCGCTACCGGGATCTGGAGCTGGACGAGACCACGTACACGGTCCGGCGCGGCGACCGCACGGTCAGGCTGACCCCGACCGAATACGCCCTGCTGCGCTTCCTGGTGCGCAACGCGGGGCGCGTGGTACCGAAGGAGCAGTTGCTGCGGCATGTGTGGCAGTACCAGCATCCGGCGGAGTCGACGGTGGTCGAGACGTACATCAGCTATCTGCGGCGGAAACTGGCGCCGCTCGGACCGCCGTTGATCATCACCCGGCGCGGTCTCGGGTACGGGCTGGCATGAGGACCGGACCCGAAGAGGACCAGTGGGAGCGGATAGAGCATCCGGCGCGGGTCCGGAGGTGGGCCGCCGGGCGGCGGCCGGGGCGGAGCCGGGACGGGGCCGGGCGCGACTGGCGGCACTCCCTGCGCACCCAGCTGACCAAGGTCACGCTGTGTCTGCTGCTGATCGGGGTGGTGGTGGCGACCGGGGTCAGCCTGCTGGCGATGCAGCACTATCTCCTCCAGCGGGTCGACCAGGAGCTGATGGCCGGCCGGGAAGCCATCCTGAGCACCGGTCTCACCCGGGCGGAGATCGAGTCGTTCCAGGAGATGTCGACCCTGCTGGAGCATGTGGCCGGGGCCGGGAAGTCGAACTCCCTGCTGCCGGTGCCGAACACCGTTCTGGTGGCGCTGGACCCGGAGCTGCGGCCCACGAAGTTCGCCCGGCACCCGCCGACCGGCCGTCAGCTGGATCTGGCGGCGGCCGTGCGGGACCCGGCCGGGCTCGCCTCGGAGAAGAGGGTCGTCGGGGTGGAGGTCGCGGGCGCCGACTACCGGGTCGTCGCCGCCCGGCTCCCGGACGATTCCGTGCTGCTCTTCGCGTCCGACGTCGAGTCCCTGAAGGACGCGACCCGCCGGGCGCTGAAGGTGGACGCCGCGGCCGGGGCGGTGCTGCTGGTCGTGCTCGCGCTGGCCACGATGATGAGTACGAAGCATCTGGTGCGTCCGCTGGAGCACATGGTGGAGACGGCGTCGGCGATCGCGGAGGGCGATCTGACCCGGCGGGTCCCGCCGGGCCGGCATCCGGTCGGGGAGATCGAACAGCTGCGGACGGCGCTGAACGCGATGCTGCACCAGGTGGAGTCGGCGTTCGAGACGCGTGAGCGCAGTGCGGCGCAGTTGCGGCAGTTCGTCGCGGACGCCTCGCACGAGCTGCGGACACCGCTGTCGTCGATCCGGGGTTATCTCCAGTTGCACGAGCGGGGGATGCTGCGGGCGCCGGAGGACCGGATGCGGGCGCTGTCCCGGATGCATACGGAGGCGGACCGGATGGCGAAGCTGGTGGAGGAGCTGCTGATGCTGGCCCGGCTGGACCAGCGGCCCGAGGTCCGGTTCGGGCCGGTGGACCTGGGGCAGCTGGCGCACGACGCGGCCGGTGATCTCCGGGCCCAGCAGCCGCTGCGGCCGGTGACGGTGGCCACCGGGGGCGGAAGCGGCGCGGTGGTTCTCGGTGATGAGCCGTCGCTGCGTCAGCTCGTCGGGAATCTGCTGGTCAATGTGCGGGTCCACACACCCGAAGGAACGCCGGTACGGGTGGTTGCGGGGCCGGGTCCGGACGGCACGGTACGGCTGGTGGTGGCGGACGACGGCCCGGGGATGGCACCGGCCGACGCGGAACGGATCTTCGACCGCTTCTTCCGGGCCGGGACGGGCGGACCCGGCAGCGGTCTGGGCATGTCGATCGTCGCGGCGGTGGCCGAGGTCCACGGCGGTACGGTACGGATCCGGACCGCCCCAGGAGCGGGCCTGGCGGTGACGGTGACCCTCCCGGCGGCCCCGGCCCGTACCGGCGGAGGACCGGCCCGCAGGTGACGGTGGCCCCCGCCGCCCCCGTCAGGCCTGGCGGGAGGCGAGCTGGACGACGGTGATATCGGAATCGGCGCCCACCCGGACCGGCGGACCCCAGGCGCCCGCGCCCCGGGTGACGTACAGCTGCGTGTCGCCGTACCGCTCCAGCCCCTCGACGGTCGGGTTCGCCAGCGCGGCCAGATACTCGCCGGGCCAGAGCTGGCCGCCGTGGCTGTGGCCGGAGAGCTGGAGGTCGACCCCGTGCTTCACGGCGTCGTGGATGACGACGGGCTGATGGGCGAGGAGTACGGCGGTACGGCCGCGGTCGCGGTCGCCGAGCGCCCGGCCGAAGTCGGGTCCCTTGCCCTCGCGCTCGCCCTCCGGATCGTCGACCCCGGCGAGGTCGAACCCGGCCGCGATCTCCACCCGCTCGTTCTCCAGCGGCCGCAGTCCCAGCTCCCGGACGTGGTCCACCCACTGCTCGGCGCCGGAGAAGTATTCGTGGTTCCCGGTGACGAAGAAGGATCCGTGCCGGGCGCGGAGTTGGGTCAGCGGTTCGGCAGCGGGGCCGAGGTCGGCGACGCTGCCGTCGACCATATCGCCGACGACGGCGATCAGATCCGGGTTCGCGGAGTTGATGGTGTCGACGATCCGCTGGGTGTGGGCCCGGCCCAGGATCGGACCGAGGTGGATATCGCTGACCACGGCGATCCGGTAGCCGTGGGCCGAGCGGGGCAGCTTGGCCAGCGGAACGGTGACTCGCTTCAGGGTCGGACCGTTGAGCACGCTGTACGTACCGACGCCGACGGTCCCCAGGGCAGCGGCGGCCGCTCCCCCGCCGACGACCCGGGAGACGAACATGCGCCGCGACACACCGCCCGGGCGCGCGGCGGACCGGTCCGTGGCCCCCTCCGGGGAGGCGGGCGCCGCAGCCGGTGCCTCGGCGGTCAGGATCCCGGCGGCCGGCGCTTCCACCGCTGCGGCCGTGGTGACGGGCCCGGGGGCGGGCTGCTCGGGGGCGGGCTGCTCGGGGGCGGCGGCCGGGACCGGGGCGGTCACCGGTTCAACCGTCACCGATTCGGCCGTCGCGGGTTCGCCGGTCGCGGGTTCGCCGGTCGTGCTCCGGGCGTCGCGGCGCGCGGCGATCCGCAGCCAGACGAACCGTACGACCTCCCCGGCCACCAGGAAGAGCACCAGATACAGCAGCACCGCCAGCCAGAGGAAGCCGGGCCAGGCGAGGATCTGCTGCACCGTGAACGGGACGCCGGAGCGGGCCGAGAACTGGGCGGCGACGGAGATCAGCGGCAGGGCGGTCAGCACCACCGCCCCGGCGATCCTGGCCTTCCGGCCGGTGGTCAGATCGCGGACCAGTCTCCGCCAGACGTACCAGTGCGCTGCCGCGAGCACGGTGATCACGGCGACCACCGCGAGCAGGACGACCACGATCACAGACTGCTCCCCTTGCTTTCCGACGTGTGCCGACATGTTCCGACGTGCTTCGCAGGCCCCCGGGGGGCCGGTCGGCTCCGGTGGCCCCTCCGGGCATCTCAACGCGCCGCGGGCGCCTCTGGTGCCCGGCGGTGGCCATCACCGAAGATGATCATCACCGGAGGCCGTGCGGGAAGCCGCACGGGGACCGTCGGTCGTCGTCAGCGGCCGTCGCCGGACCCGGGTGCGGACGGCGCCGCGGCGGGGGTCCGGGGCTCGGTCCGGTCGGCGGTTCCGGTGCTGTCCGGATCCCGCCGTACCGCCCGGACCCCGCGGAACCCGATGATTCCCACGGCCGTCCCCAGAAGAAACGACGTGATGGCAAGCACCAGATGGACCCAGAAGTAGCCGGTGGGATCACCGGCGTCGTCAAAGGCGAGCCCGCTGCCGTCCTTCCACAGATTGCGGACGAAAGAGACCCAGATGAACCAGCTCCACGCGCCGAAGGCGAGCAGGAACCAGGAGGCGCGGCGGCTGAGCTTCATACGACCAGTATCCGGAGCGCCCGCCGGGGCGGACCTCCGGGGTCGCGGCGCGCCCGACCGGGTGGCACGCGCAGGTGCGCCGGATCCGGGGCCGTACCGGCGACTCACCGGCCCGACAAGCATATTTTCCCGTCTGACAGGTAACTTCTCGTCCGTGTCTGTTCTGAAGAAGACGGCCCTGACGGCCGCCGCCGCGACGCTGTTGCCCGCGCTCATCGCCGCTCCGGCGTCCGCGACCGCGCACTCCGCCGCCGGCGCCGCGGTCGGGGAACGGTCCGTCTCGGAACGGTCGAACCCAATGGACCCGATGGACCGGATGGACCGGACGGACCAGAAGAACCGGACGGGACAGCAGGGCAGCAAGGGGCTGAAGGGCAAGCCGGTCAGGAAGCAGCCCCCTCCCCCGGCCGCGATGTCCACGGTCGGCGGCGCCCTTCTCGGCAAGCCGGGCACCCAGGTGAGGCTGGGCGCGGGCGCCCCCGTCCTGCCGTCCGGGCTGAGCGCCCGGTCGTGGATCGTGGCGGACGCGGAGAGCGGTGACGTTCTCGCGTCGCACAACTCCCACTGGCGGCTGCCGCCCGCATCGACGATGAAGATGCTCTTCGCGGACACCCTGCTGCCCAAACTGCCGAAGACCGACACCCACAAGGTCACCTGGCAGGACCTGGAGGGTGTGGGCTCGGGCAGCAGCGCGGTGGGGGTCAAGGAGGAGCTGACGTACTCCGTCCACGATCTGTGGCTCGGGGTGTTCCTCGTCTCCGGCAACGACGCCGTGCATGTGCTCTCCGCGATGAACGGCGGTATCGACAAGACCGTCCAGGAGATGCAGGAGCACGCCGAGGAACTCCAGGCGCTGGACACCCAGGTGGTCTCGCCGGACGGCTATGACGCGGCGGGCCAGGTGTCGTCCGCGTACGACCTCACCCTGATCGCCCGCAGCGGTCTGCAGAAGAAGGACTTCCGGGAGTACGCGGCGACCTCCGAGGCCGAGTTCCCGGGCAGGATGGCCGGCGGAAAGCGCGAGACCTTCGAAATCGCCAATACGAACCGGCTGCTCACGGGTGACGGAGTCGCCCCGTACCCGGGTGTCGCGGGGGTCAAGAACGGTAATACGTCGCATGCGGGCGCGACCTTCACCGGAGTCGCGGAACGCAACGGCAAGGTGCTCCTCGTCACCGTGATGAATCCGGATTCCGGTGAGCGGCACGCCGTCTACAAGGAGACCTCGCGCCTGCTGGACTGGGGTTTCGCGGCGGCGGGCAAGGTCACTCCGGTCGGTGAACTGGTCGCACCCCGGTCGGCCAAACCGCCGGTGGGTGCCGGCCCCGACAAGCACTCCGACCAGACCGAGCGGGCTCGGACCGCCGCGGCGGAGAAGGCGAAGGCCAAGGAGGAGTCGTCGGGGGGTGTGGGCACGGCCTTGGCGATCGCGGGCGGGGTCCTCGTCGTACTGGCCTTCGGCGCGTTGGTGGTGAACCGCCGCTGGCCGCGCCGCCGGGCCTGAACGGGTCCGGTCGGGCCCGCGGGGAGTCCGGAGACCGGACTCCCCGGGGACGGAGAACCACCGGAGGATCAGGTCTTCGGCCCCTCCGGCCCAGCCCGCTCGTCCGGCTCAGCCCCTTCGTCCGGCCCAGCCCGCTCATCCGTGCCGTCCGCCTCGTCCGAGTCGGCGCCCTTGTCGGCGCCGTCCGTCTCGCCTGCCTCGCCTGCCTCGTCTGCCTCGTCTGCCTCGCTGCCCTCGTCCGCGCCGTCCGCCTCGCCCGCCTCGCCCGGCTCCCGCGTCGCGGTCCACGCCGCGCAGAACAGCAGCAGCTTCGCCGTCAGGTTGATCCAGAGCAGCAGCGCCACGGGCACCCCGAACGCGCCGTACAGACTCCGCCCGGCGACCTCCCTGATGTACCCGCCGATCAGCAGCTTCAGCGCCTCGAAACCGACTGCCCCGATCAGTCCGGCCACCACCAGCCTGCGGCGCGGCGGCTGTACCCCCGGCAGCAGCGTCAGCAGATAGAGCAGGATGAGGAAGTCGGCGGCGACCGCGACCGCGATGGCCGCGATCCGCAGCAGCACGCCCCCGGGGCCGCCCCCGTCGAGTCCCAGCCGGTCCGCCGACCAGCCGACCGCCGAGGCTCCCAGCGCGGAGGCGGCGAAGGACGCGAGGGCCGTGGCGCCGAGCCCGAAGAGGACGACGGCGTCCTTCGCCCTCCGTACGAACGGATTGCCCTCGTCCTCGTCGTCGAGCGCCCACACCGCCCGCAGGCAGTCCCGTATCGCCGTCACCCAGCCGATGCCGGTGAACAGCAGCAGGGCACCGGAGACCAGCCCGACCGTACCCGCGTTGGCGGCCAGCGCCCCGATGTCGAGCTGCTCCGAGATACCCGGCACCTGATCGCCGATCCGCTCTTCGAGACGGGTCAGCCGGTCCTGGCTGAGCAGTGCGGCACCGATCGCCACCGCCAGGCTGATCAGCGGAAACATCGCGAGGAAGCTGAGGAAGGTGATGGCAGCGGCCAACCGCGTCCAGTGCACCCGCTCCAGGGTCTCGTAGGTGTGCCACGTATGCGTCCGCATCAGCCGGACGACCAGCGGGCCGATGACGGGAAGCCTGATCAACCAATCCATGGGCTACGCCTACCCCGTCACAGGTCGGCGACCGCAAGCCCGTACATCGCGGCCCAGACCAGCCCGATGACGGCCAGCGCCCGGTCCCGCAGCACGACGTCCTCGGGCGCCCCCGCTGCGCCCCGGTCCGCGAAGACGGCGTACCGCAGCACCGCCAGAATGAACGCGATCACCGACAGCTGGCGCCACGGCAGCAGCGCCGAGTGCGCGACCCCGCCGCTCTCCAGCGCCCACAGGCAGTAGCCGAGTACGGCGACCCCGGCCGCCAGCTGCCAGACGAACCGCAGATAGCCGGTGGTGTACTCGCCCAGCAGGGCCCGCGAAGCCCCCCGGCCGCCCTCCGCCCCTTCCATCTGCACGGCCTCCGAGTAGCGCTTGGCCGCGACCATGAACAGCGCGCCGAAACCGGTGGTGATCAGGAACCAGCGGGAGAGCGGAATGCCGAGCGCGACCCCGCCGATCATCGCCCGCATCAGGAAACCGGTGGTCACCACGGTCATATCGACGACGAGGACATGCTTCAGCCAGACGCAGTAGGCGAGCTGCATGGCGAGGTACGCGACCAGCAGGGCGCTCGTCATCGGATTGCAGAGCGCGGCCGCCCCGGTGACGGCGAGGGCCGCGAGCACCCCGCCGGTGGCATAGGCGAGGGGGACCGGGACCTCTCCGGCGGCGACGGGCCGGAGGCGTTTGACCGGGTGCGCCCGGTCGGCCTCGGCGTCGCGGGCGTCGTTGACCAGGTAGACGGCAGCGGCGGCGGCCGTGAAGAGGGTGAAGACGATGACGAGCTGTCCGGCGGTACGGGGCGATGCGAGCTGCCCGGCGGCTGCGGGCGCGGCGGCCACCAGCACGTTCTTGACCCACTGGCGGGGGCGCGCGGTCCGCAGAAGTCCGATGGCGGGTCCGGTGCGCGCGCCCGGCGCGCGGGGGGCGGAAGGACCCGGTACGCCGCGTGGCGGCTCCGGCCTCGCCACCGGTACGGCCTGCTGTTCGGTCGTCACACGGGCCTCCCGTTCCGGCTGCTGCGGGTACGCGGGCGGGTGACGGTGGGCACGCGGGCCGTGAGACCGCCGAGCAGGGCACCCGCGAGGACATCGGTCGGATAGTGCACACCGACGACGACCCGGGACACGCACATCGCCGCCGCCACGGCGGCCGGGAGCAGCCGGCGTCCGCCGTCCCTGGGCAGCAGCGCCCCGAAGGCGACCGCTGCCGCCGATGCCGAAGCGGCATGCGAACTGGGGAAGGAGTGCCGTCCCGCGGTACGGACGAGGGCCGGGCGGCCGCCGCCGTCGGGCGGCCGGGGCCGCCGTACCACCCGCTTCACGGCCATGCTCGTCAGATGCGCCCCGGCGACGGCGGCGGTCGCCCGGAGCCAGGCGGAGCGGCGGGCCGGGTCGGCCGCGGCGCCGGTCAGGCCGGCGGCCAGCCAGAGCGCCGCGTGCTCGCCCGCGTAGGAGAGGGAGCGGGCCGCGGCGGCGACGGCCGGCCGGTCACCGCAGTCGCGCAGCACGGCCAGCAGCCTGCGGTCCGCGGCCGTTCCACCGTCCGCGCGGTCCGCGGCCGCCTCACCGTCCGTACCGTCCGCCCGGGAGTCCCCGTACCGCATCTCCGCCGCCCCTTCCCGTCGCTCGTCCCGTGGTCCTGTCTTCCTGGTCCCGTGAGCCGCAGCAGGCACGGGGGACTCTTCTGGGCCGCGGGCCGACTTTCACGTCAATCTGAGCTGACACTCGTTTAATCACCCGTTCCGGCGAGTCCCCGAGGCACTCCAAATATGCGGGCATAAGCGGCGATACGGTCACGAGTATGGCTGCCGACACCCGTACCGCCCCCACCACCGACGCCGACGACCCGTTCGTGTCCGTCACCGGCTGGGGCCGCACCGCCCCCTCCACGGCCTATCTCTGGCGCCCCCGCACCCATGAGCAGGCGGCCGCCGCCGTCCGCGACTGGGGCGCGCGCGGCGGGATCGCCCGCGGACTCGGCCGGGCGTACGGCGACGCGGCGCAGAACGCGGGCGGCTGCGTCCTCGATATGACGGGCCTCGACCGCATCCACTCCATCGACGTGACGGACGGCACCGTCGTCTGCGACGCGGGGGTCAGCCTGCACCGGCTGATGGAGGTGCTGCTGCCGCTCGGCTGGTTCGTACCGGTATCGCCCGGCACCCGCTACATCACCGTCGGCGGTGCCATCGGCGCCGCGGTCCACGGGAAGAACCACCATGTCAGCGGCGCCTTCACCCGGCACGTCAGCGCCTTCGACCTGCTGCTGCCCGACGGCAGCGTACGGACCGTCACCCCGGGCACCGACCTGTTCGACGCCACCGCCGGCGGAATGGGGCTGACCGGGGTGGTGCTCGCCGCGGTGATCCGGCTGCACCGGGTGGAGACCTCGTACATGCTCGTCGACACCGAACGCGCCACCGACCTCGACGACGTCCTCGCCCGGCTCGCCGCCGACGCCGAACGGCACCGCTACTCGGTCGCGTGGATCGACCTGCTCGCCCGCGGCCGGTCCACCGGCCGCTCGGTGATCACCCGCGGCGACCACGCGCCGCGCGCCGCGCTGCCCGCCCGGGCCCGGCGCGCCCCGCTCGCCTTCCGCCCCGGGACCCTGCCCCCGGCCCCGGCCGCCGTACCGCCCGGACTGCTGAACCGGGCGACCGTCGGGCTGTTCAACGAGTTCTGGTACCGCACCTCGCCCCGCGCGGGCAGCGGCCGGCTCCAGCGGCTCACGGCGTTCTTCCACCCCCTGGACGGGGTGCCGCACTGGAACCGGGTCTACGGCCGGGACGGCTTCGTCCAGTACCAGTTCGTGGTCGGACACGGACAGGAGGAGACGCTGCGCCGGATCGTCCGGCGGATCGCGCGCCGCGGCTGCCCGTCGTTCCTCGCCGTACTCAAGCGGTTCGGCGCGTCCGACCCGGGCTGGCTGTCGTTCCCGGTGCCCGGCTGGACGCTGGCGCTGGACATCCCGGCCGGACTGCCGGGGCTCGGCGCGTTCCTCGACGAACTCGACGAGGAGGTGGTGGGCGCGGGCGGCCGGGTGTACCTGGCCAAGGACGCGCGGCTGCGGCCCGAGGCGCTCACGGCCATGTACCCGCGGCTCGACGACTTCCGCGAGCTGCGCGCCCGTACCGGAGCGGACCGGGTCTTCACCTCCGACCTGTCCCGCCGCCTCTCCCTCTGAACCCGCTCACCGAGCCCCGCCACAACCGTCCTTGCCGACGAGAGCGCACCGCACCTCAAGGAGCACGCCCGTGAAAGACGCCTTCGGCGCCCCTCAGTCCCTGCTGGTCCTCGGCGGTACGTCGGAGATCGGTCTCGCCGTCGCCCGGCGGCTGATCGCCCGCCGTACCCGGACCGTCCGGCTGGCCGGCCGTCCCTCCCCCGGCCTTGAAGCGGCGGCGGACTCGCTGCGGGCGCTCGGCGCCGACGTCAGCACGGTCCCCTTCGACGCCCTGGACCCGGCGGCGCACGAGGAGACCCTCGGCAAGGTCTTCGCGGACGGCGATATCGACCTGGTCCTGCTCGCCTTCGGGGTGCTGGGCGACCAGGCCAACGACGAGGGCGACCCCGCGGCGGCCGTCCGGGTCGCCCAGACCAACTACACCGGGGCCGTCTCCGCCGGACTGGTCTGCGCCACCGCGCTCCAGAACCAGGGGCACGGATCGCTGGTGGTGCTCTCGTCCGTCGCCGGGGAGCGCGCCCGCCGCACCAATTTCATCTACGGCTCCAGCAAGGCAGGGCTGGACGCGTTCGCCCAGGGGCTGGGGGACGCGCTGCACGGCACGGGCGTGCATGTGATGGTCGTCCGCCCCGGGTTCGTCCGCAGCCGGATGACGGCGGGACTGCCGGACGCACCCCTGTCGACCACGCCCGAAGCGGTCGCGCTCGCCGTGGAACAGGGGCTGCGGCGCAGATCGGAGCTGGTGTGGGTGCCGGGGACGCTCCGTGTGGTGATGTCGGCGCTCCGGCACGTACCCCGACCGCTGTTCCGCCGGCTGTCCGTGTGATCGGGGGGCTCGGTCCGCCTCCCCCCTGGATTCAGGAGCTGGACGCGGGCTCGATGTGCTGTGGTTCGTCCACCGGCGAGCCCTGCGCCGGCACCGATCCGATGCCGCTGCCGAACGCGTATTCGTGGAGCTGACGCCAGACCCCGTCCCCGCCCTGCTCGTACAGCGAGAACGAACCGCAGGTCCACGACGCCTCGAAGGCGGCCAGCTCCTCGTGGGCCCGGTCCATCGCCGGATCGTCGATGGCATGGGCGACCGTGACATGCGGGTGGTACGGGAACTGGAGCTCACGGGCCAGCGGGCCGGAACCGACCCTGATCCGCTCCTGGAGCCGGGTGCAGGCCGCCGCGCCCTCGACGACCCGGACGAAGACGACCGGAGTCACCGGGCGGAACGTGCCCGTCCCCGAGAGCCGCATCAGGAACGGCAGGCCCGCCGCCGCGGCCTCGCGCAGATGCGCCTCCACCGCGGGGAGCGCGGACCGGTCGACCACGGTCGGCGGGACCAGGGTGACATGGGTGGGAATGCAGTGCGCGACGGGGTCCCCGAAGCCCGCACGCCGCTCCTGGAGGAGGCTGCCGTACGGCTCCGGGACCGCGATCGAAACGCCGAGCGTTACGGTCCCCACGTCTTTCTCCCGTCCATCGTCGCCTCGTGACTGCGTGGCTGCGTCTCTGAGTGCCTGTATGTCTGTGTGTCTGCTTCGTACCGCTGTGGGCACGGTGGTTTCCGCCGCCAGTGTGGCCGGTGCGCGGCGGATGTGGCCAGAGACGCAGAACACACCACCGATTGGGCCGAACGGCCCCGAAGACGGTCCCCGCCTGCTCGGCGCCCCCGTCCCCGGGCCCGTTTCCGGTCGTCCGTACCGGCCCGTCCGCGCTCCACCCGGGCCGGTCCCGACGGACCCGGCCCGGGTGGCGGCGGCCGTCCGAGCCGGCCGGCGCTTCCTCCATGTGCCGGCCGGTGCCGGTCGGCCCCGCCGGTACCTGCCCGCCGGTACCTGCCCGTCGGTACCTGCCCGTCGGTGCCCGCTAGTGCTTTGCGGGCAGAAGACCGATCCGGTCGTACGCCGTCGCCAGCGACTCCGCAGCGACCGCCCTGGCCTTCTCCGCACCCTTGGCGAGAATCGAGTCCAGGGTTTCCGGATCGTCCAGATATGCCTGCGTACGCTCACGGAAGGGCGTGACGAAGTCCACGACGATCTCGGCGAGGTCCGTCTTCAGGGCCCCGTACATCCGGCCCTCGTACTCCTTCACCAGCTCCGGGATCGACCGGCCGGTGAGCGTGGCGTAGATGGTCAGCAGATTGCTGATGCCCGCCTTCTCGACGGGGTCGAAGGCGATGACCGTCCCGGTGTCGGTGACCGCGCTCCGGATCTTCTTCGCGGTGGTCTTCGGCTCGTCGAGCAGATTGACCAGGCCCTTGGGGGTGGAGGCCGATTTGCTCATCTTGCTGGTCGGGTCCTGGAGGTCGTAGATCTTGGCGACCTCCTTGACGATATGCGGCGCGGGGACGGTGAACGTCTCGCCGAAACGGGCGTTGAAACGCTCGGCGAGATCGCGGGTCAGCTCGATGTGCTGCCGCTGGTCCTCACCGACCGGGACGGCCTCGGCCTGGTAGAGAAGGATGTCCGCGACCTGGAGGATCGGGTACGTGAACAGGCCGACCGTGGCCCGGTCGGCCCCCTGCTTGGCCGACTTGTCCTTGAACTGCGTCATCCGGGACGCCTCGCCGAAGCCGGTCAGGCAGTTCATCACCCAGCCCAGCTGGGCGTGCTCCGGGACGTGGCTCTGCACGAAGAGGGTGCAGCGGTCGGGGTCCAGGCCGGAGGCCAGCAGCTGGGCCACGGCGAGCCGGGTGTTCGCCCGCAGCTCGGCCGGATCCTGCGGGACCGTGATCGCGTGCAGGTCGACGACCATGTAGAAGGCGTCGTGGGTCTCTTGCAGCGCCACGTACTGGCGGATCGCCCCGAGGTAGTTCCCGAGGTGGAACGAGCCTGCGGTGGGCTGGATCCCGGACAGGGCGCGAGGTCGGACGGATGCCATGCCGTTCATTCTCTCAGGTGTGGAACCGATCTCCGGCCGCCGGTGTATCAAAAATGTGACCGTACGGGAGGGGGGACGGGCCGC
Organism: Streptomyces sp. NPDC094448; assembly: GCF_044763775.1. Lineage (NCBI taxonomy): Bacteria > Bacillati > Actinomycetota > Actinomycetes > Kitasatosporales > Streptomycetaceae > Streptomyces > Streptomyces sp. NPDC094448. Next base: position 82,071 of record NZ_JBIWGU010000008.1, read on the forward strand.
GTCGGCTGCTGCGCTGCCGCCGAGGCTCGGCCAGGGCCCTGCGCGCTGTGCGCCGTGCGCTGTGCGTGAAGGGGTGCGGGCGGCCGCCCGGCCCGTGAACCGGACGGCCGCCGTGCCCCGCCGCCCCTCGGCGGTACGGGGTGGCCGGGATCAGACGGTCAGGCCCGGCGCGGGGTAGGCCGACATCAGCTCCGCGACCTCCGCGCGGACGGCGGTCAGCGCGGCCTCGTCCCCGGACCCGGCCGCGGCCACCCCCCGGTCGATCCACCCGGCGACCGTCGCCATATGCGCGGTCCCCAGGCCCCGGGAGGTCAGGGAAGGAGTACCGATACGGATCCCGGAAGGGTCGAAGGGCTTCCTCGGGTCGTAGGGGACGGTGTTGTAGTTGACGACGATCCCCGCCCGGTCGAGGGCCTTGGCCGCGACCTTGCCGGGCACGGCCCGGCCGGTCAGGTCCATCAGGATCAGATGGTTGTCGGTGCCGCCGGAGACCAGATCGAAGCCCCGGGCGAGCAGGGCGTCGGCAAGCGCCCCGGCGTTGGCGACCACGGCATGGGCGTAGTCGCGGAAGGACGGCTGGGCCGCCTCGTGGAGGGCGACCGCGATCGCCGCGGTGGTCTGGTTGTGGGGGCCGCCCTGGAGTCCGGGGAAGACCGCGCGGTCCAGAGCCTTGGCGTGCTCCTCACGGGACATCAGCATCGCCCCGCGCGGACCGCGGAGGGTCTTATGGGTCGTCGTGGAGATCACATCCGCATGGGGCACGGGCGAAGGGTGCGCCCCACTGGCGATCAGCCCGGCGATATGGGCGACATCGGCCACCAGCAGCGCCCCGGACTCCCTGGCGATCTCCGCGAAGGCCGCGAAGTCGATCGTCCGCGGCAGAGCCGTACCACCACAGAAGATGATCTTCGGGCGTTCCCTGAGGGCCAGCTCGCGGACCTCGTCGTAGTCGACGAGCCCGGTGTCCCGGCGCACTCCGTACTGGACTCCGCGGAACCAGGTGCCGGTGGCGGAGACACCCCAGCCGTGGGTCAGATGGCCGCCCATCGGCAGGGCCATGCCCATCACGGTGTCGCCGGGCTCGGCGAAGGCGAGATAGACGGCGAGATTGGCCGGGGAGCCGGAGTAGGGCTGGACATTGGCGTGGTCGACGCCGAAGACGGCCTTGGCGCGGTCCACGGCCAGCCGTTCGACCCGGTCGATGATCTGCTGGCCCTCGTAGTAGCGGCGGCCCGGATAGCCCTCGCTGTACTTGTTCTGGAGCACGGTGCCGCAGGCCTCCAGGACCGCGGCGGAGACATAGTTCTCGCTGGGGATCATCCGCAGGGTGGCGGCCTGGAGCAGTTCCTCGTCGGCGACGAGTCCGGCGAGTTCCGGATCGGCCGCGGCGAGGGCGGGATGGGGCAGGGGAAGAGTCATGGTGTCCTCCGGGCTCACGAGTGGTCCGGGGTGCCCAGGCGGTCGGCACCCTCGTGATGCTCCTGCGCGCCCGGCTCCCTCGGGGTGAGCTCCCCGTACGCCAGTCGCCGCGCGTACCGCCAGCCTATGCCGGAGCACCCGCCGGGCGGCGGCGGCCGGGCCCGGCGGACGCCGCCGCGGGGCAGCCCCGGCGAAAGGTTTCCCGGGGCGACCGGCGAGCGACCATAGAAAGGAGGGGTGGCGACCCCACCCGCCACCGGATGTACCGGAAGTCCGGATGTACTGCCGCCCGGCTCGCCAGGAGAACGGAGATCCCGTGACCGCTTCGGAGACCGCCATCGCCACCGCGGAGGCGTACAGCGCGCACAACTACCACCCCCTTCCCGTCGTCGTGGCGACCGCGGACGGCGTCTGGCTGACCGATGTGGAAGGCCGCCGCTATCTGGACCTGCTCGCCGGGTACTCCGCGCTCAATTTCGGCCACGGCAACCGCCGGCTGGTCGATGCGGCCAAGGCCCAGCTGGAACGGGTCACGCTCACCTCCCGGGCCTTCCACCACGACCGGTTCGCCGACTTCTGCACCGGCCTGGCGGAACTGTGCGATATGGAAATGGTGCTGCCGATGAACACGGGCGCGGAAGCCGTGGAGACCGCGGTGAAAACGGCCCGTAAATGGGGCTACCGGATCAAGGGCGTCCCCGACAACAGGGCGAAGATCGTCGTGGCCGCCGGCAATTTCCACGGCCGGACCACCACGGTGATCAGTTTCTCCACGGACCCCGAGGCCCGCGCGGACTACGGCCCGTACACCCCCGGCTTCGAAATCGTCCCGTACGGCGATCCGACCGCGCTGGAGAACGCCCTGACGGAGAACACCGTCGCCGTTCTGCTGGAGCCCATCCAGGGCGAATCCGGGGTACTGGTCCCGCCGCCGGGCTATCTGCCGACCGTACGCCGGCTCACCCGCGAACGGAACGTGCTGTTCATCGCCGATGAAATCCAGTCCGGTCTGGGCCGCACGGGCCGGACCTTCGCCTGTGAGCACGAGGGTGTCGTCCCCGATATGTACATCCTGGGGAAGGCACTGGGCGGCGGCATCGTCCCGGTCTCGGCGGTGGTGTCGTCACGGGAGATCCTCGGGGTGTTCCGCCCCGGCGAGCACGGTTCGACCTTCGGCGGCAATCCGCTGGCGTGCGCGGTGGCGCTGGAGGTGATCGCCATGCTGCGCACCGGCGAGTACCAGCAGCGCGCCACCGAACTGGGCGAGCACCTCCATCACGAGCTGGGGCTGCTCTCCGGCGGCGGCGCGGTGGAGGCGGTGCGCGGCCGCGGACTCTGGGCGGGCGTCGATATCGCCCCGGCCCACGGCACCGGCCGGCAAATCTCGGAGAAGCTGATGGAACGGGGTGTGCTGGTGAAGGACACCCACGGTTCGACGATCCGGATCGCCCCGCCCCTGGTGATCACCAAGGAGGATCTCGACTGGGGTCTCGACCAGTTCAGGTCGGTGCTCTCCGGCTGATGCCCCGCCCGGGACGGGGGCCCTGTCCCGGATCCCGCTGCCCGGTGGCCCGTTCTCCGCCGAACGCGGTCGGCGGAGAACGGGGACCGTGGAACACCGGCCGCGGAACCGGTTCCGGTCGACGGGTGACCGGAACCGGGAACGGCCGATACTCCCCGGGCGAACAGTGGAGATCCGTTCGGAAAACAGTCTACGGACTATACGCATCGCGGACTTGACTTTTTGTGCACAGATGATTGACCTTCCGTGCGGCTCCGGCGGCCCGTTCCCGCCCGGATCCCCGCCCCGGGAAAACGGGCAGGAAAAGACCCGGCGGCGCAGGGTCAGGGACTGCGCCGCCGGGCTGATCAGTGGAACTCTTCAGTTGTCATACGGGGAGGGGTTCAGCAGGCACCCAGGTCCTGCCAGGGGCCCCACTGGCTGGTTCCGGGCTCGTCGCCCTTCGTCCACCACTTGGACTTCCAGTTCTTGCCCTGGTGGGAGACCTGCGAATTGGCGGGGTACTCGGTGTTCCGGTCCCACGCCGGAGCGGTGCAGCCGCCGGTGGTCGAACCCGTCGTACCGGTGGTGCCGGTCGTGCCCGTGGTACCGGTCGTGCCCGTGGTACCCGTGGTACCGGTCGTACCCGTGGTGCCCGTCGTGCCGCCGCTGCCCGGGTCGACGACGGTCGTCCCGCGCGCCAGGTCGGCCGCGATCGCGTAGGTCTTGCCGCCGAAGGTGACGGTCCAGTTGGACGGCGTCGAGGTCGGCAGGTAGTAGACGAAGTCCAGCTCGACCGAGGCGCCGGGGGCCACCGTCTGCCAGGCCGGGAGCTTCAGCGCGACCCGGTGGAAGTCACCCTTCAGACCGCCCACGTTGTTGCCCGTGTGGTCGCTCTTGACGATCCGGGAGTTGAAGCCGGACTGGTCCTTGGCGTTGCTCGGCGCGGAGGTCGCGTAGTCGAACTGGAACTCCGTACCGCCGGGCAGCGTGGCCGTGGTGTTGTTGGTGATCTTCAGCTTGGGGCTGATCGGGTAGTTGTTGTCCCCGAGCTGGAAGCCGCCGAACTCGACGCCCAGGTTGATCGCCTCGGTGGGAAGCGCGGTGTTGGACTTCTTCACCCCGTACGGGGTGGCCGCCTTGTACTTGTTGTACATCAGCGAGATCAGCGACGAGCCGGGCTCGTACTGGCCCTTGGCGGTGTTGTAGTCGTAGTCACCCGCCAGCTCCCAGATCATCGTGCCGCCGAGGCCCTTGTTGACGACGTAGTCGGCCTTGGCGCCGATCGACTGCTCGTCCTCGGTGGAGATGAAGACCTTCTTCTGGGCGTTCCACAGCCACGGCGCGACCAGGGTCGAGTCGTACTTGCGGACGTAGGTGCCGGTCAGCGAGGAGTTCGCGGGCAGACCGAACTTGGGGAGGTAGTCGGGGACGATCCCCTTCTCCAGGTTCTTGGCGTGCCACATCGGGTTGAAGCCCGCCGGCGCCTCCTGCCCGTTGGTGTCCTTGTCGTGCCAGATGTTGTCGATGCCGACGGCACCGTCACCGCACTTGGTCAGACCGGAGCCGGGCGGGCAGGAGTTCGCGACCGACTTGCCCCAGAGGCCGTCGGTACCGCCCTGGACGTTCTTCCAGCCGCGGGTGTAGGTCGGCACACCGATGTTGATCCGGCCGGCCGGCATCGAACCACGGAAGTAGTGGTAGGCCCAGTCGGTGTTCAGATAGCCGATGCCGCCGTACTGGGCGGCGCCGTAGATCGGCGCCAGCTCGGTGTCCTTGCCGTCGTCGTACAGCGCGGCGTTCGGGCCGACGTGCTCGTTCCACGTGCCGTGGAGGTCGTACGACATGATGTTGACGTAGTCGAGGTACTTCGCGGTCTCGTACGTCTCCATACCGCGCAGCAGATAGCCGGAGGACGGCGCTGCGATGGTCAGCAGGTAGTGCTTGCCGTCGGCGGCGCTGGCCCGGTCGAGCTTCTCGCGCAGCGTCTTCATCAGCACGCTGTAGCTCTTGTTGAGCCCGGCGCGGCGGGCGTTGGCCACGGTCCAGTCGGCCGGGTTGCCCGCGTCGTTCATCGATGTCGGGTACTCGTAGTCGATGTCGACGCCGTTGAAGCCGTACGTGCGGATGAACTCGACGGCGGAGTCGGCGAAGGTGTTGATCCCCGCCGTGTTCACCGTGCCGTCGGCGTTGGTGGTGGTCTTGTAGAAGCCGCCGCTGTCCGTCCAGCCGCCGACCGAGATCAGCGTCTTGACGTTCGGGTGGAGCTTCTTGAACTTGTTGAGCAGGTTGAAGTGGCCCTTGTAGGGCAGCGCCGGGTCCATCTCGGCACCGGCCACACCCGGCCAGGTCATCCCGGTGTTGGGGTTCGTCGGTCCGGCCGCGCCAATGTTGATCTTGTTGGCGGAGTCGATACCGGCGAAGGCGTAGTTGATGTGGGTGATCTTGTCCCACGGGATGTTGTTGGCGAGGTAGGCGGGCCTGCCGTCCTGGCCGGTACGCCAGTTGGCGAAGTAGCCGATGATGCGGCGCTGGTGGTCCGCGCCCATCTTCTCGCGTCCCTCGGTGTCGTACACCGTGCAGTACGGGACGTTGACACCGGGCGTCGAGTACAGCCCTTCGGGGCGACAGTTCTCCTGTGAGGCGGCCTGGGACACGCCTGACGAGAGCGTCGTCGCCAGCAGGCCGCCGACGGCGGCGGCGCCGGCAGCGAACAGCGTCGCTCTCGTTCGTCGGGGGGACAGCACGTTCGGATCCTCCTGGTGGGGGGCCCGCATCCCGCCGGGGGGACGCAGGGTGTTCGGCCTTGCACAACTCGCATGGGGGGTGGGCTCGTTGGCCCCGGGGTGCACACGGCACCGGGGCCGGATCCGTAGAGGTGAACGAGACATTAAGAGGACTAGACCAACCCGTCAATAGGTCTGGACCTTTACTCCGTGATTCCCACCTCTCTGCCGTCCCGGGGCATTTGGGCACGCCAGGGGGCCTGACCGGCCACAAAGCGCGGCCCGATCACCCCCTCACCGCCTCCCGATGAAAGAACTTTCACCTCCCGGGAGTGGTCCACATCCATCCGGTACGGCGAGACGAGACGCTCCGTCTTGCATCCTTCCCGACCGCGGCGTACCGTCGTCCCCACGAAACGAGACGACCCGTCTCGGTATCGGATCGCGAACCGCGAAGGAGCCCGCTGTGACCACTTCCCCCGACCGCGTCTGGTTCGTCACCGGTGCCGGCCGCGGCCTGGGCCGGGCCTTCGCCGAGGCCGCCCTGGCCGCCGGCGACCGGGTCACCGCCGTCGCCCGCGATATCGCACCGCTGGACGGACTGGCCGAGAAGTACGGGCCGGACCGTCTCCTCGCCCTCTCCCTCGACGTCACCGACCGCGCCGCCGTCATGGCGACGGTCGACCGCGCCGCCGCCCACTTCGGCCGGCTCGACGTGGTCGTCAACAACGCCGGCTTCCTGGCGATGGGCATGGTCGAGGAGTTCACCGAGGACCAGGCCCGCGCCCAGCTGGAGACCAACTTCTTCGGGGCGCTCTGGGTCAGCCAGGCGGTCCTGCCCCGGCTCCGGGCCCGCCGCAGCGGGCATATCCTCCAGATCTCCAGCATCGGCGCCCTCGGCGGCTTCCCCCTGACCGGCCTGTACAGCGCAAGCAAATTCGCGCTGGAAGGACTGAGCGAATCCCTCGCCGCCGAGGCCGCGCAGTTCGGCGTCAAGGTGACGATCGTCGAACCCGGCGGCTACTGGACCGGCCTCTACACCAGGGGCCTGACCATGACGGAGCCCCTGGACGCCTATGCGGACCTCCGTACCGAACTCCAGCAGCAGTTCGCCGAGGCCTCCCGCGACAGCCTGCCCGAACTCGCCGCGGCGGCCGTCATGGAGCTGGTCGCGTCCGACGATCCGCCGCTGCGGCTGCTGCTGGGCGGCCTGGCGTTCGATGTGGCCATGAGCGCCACGGAGGCCCGTCTGGAGACCTGGCGGGCCTGGGAGACCACGAGCCGCGCGGCGGAATGCGCCGTACCGGCACCCGAGGGCTATGGCGCGTAAGCCCTGTCCGGGCGGTCTTCGAGGATCAGCCCGCGGCTCCCCCGGCCCTGCGGCCGGGTAGGCCCCGGATGCGGTGCATCGCCCGGACAGGGCCTGAAGTACGGCCCCGGATCGCCGCCGCGACGGGGGCGGAGCCGTACGCAGCGGACCCCGGGTCCGGCACCGTCAGGGGTGCCGGACCCGGGGTCCGTTCGCGAGCGGGAAGACTCAGATCAGGCCGAGGGCGCGGACCGCGTCGCGCTCCTCCGCCAGCTCCTGCACCGAAGCGTCGATACGGCCGCGGGAGAAGTCGTTGATCTCCAGACCCTGGACGATCTCGTACCGGCCGTCCTTGGTGGTGACCGGGAAGGAGGAGATCAGGCCCTCCGGGACGCCGTACGAGCCGTCGGACGGGATGCCCATGGACGTCCAGTCGCCGTCGGCGGTGCCGTTCACCCAGGTGTGGACGTGGTCGATGGCCGCGTTCGCCGCGGACGCCGCGGAGGACGCACCACGGGCCTCGATGATCGCCGCGCCGCGCTTGGCGACGGTCGGGATGAAGGTGCCGGCCAGCCAGGCCTCGTCGTCGACCAGTTCGGCCGCGTTCTTGCCGGCGATCTCCGCGTGGAAGATGTCCGGGTACTGGGTGGCCGAGTGGTTGCCCCAGATCGTCAGGCGCTTGATGTCGGAGACCGCGGCACCGGTCTTCGCCGCGAGCTGCGAGATCGCCCGGTTGTGGTCGAGGCGGGTCATCGCGGTGAAGCGGTCGGCCGGTACGTCCGGCGCCGCCGCCTGGGCGATCAGCGCGTTGGTGTTGGCCGGGTTGCCGACCACGAGGACCTTGATGTCGTCCGCGGCGTGGTCGTTGATCGCCCGGCCCTGGGGCTTGAAGATGCCGCCGTTGGCCTCCAGCAGGTCGCCGCGCTCCATGCCCTTGGTACGGGGGCGGGCACCGACGAGGAGGGCGACGTTCGCACCGTCGAAGGCGACGTTGGGGTCGTCGGTGATGTCGATACCGCGCAGCAGCGGGAACGCGCAGTCGTCCAGCTCCATCGCGGTGCCCTGGGCGGCGCCGAGGGCCGGGGTGATCTCAAGAAGGCGCAGTTTGACCGGCACGTCCGGGCCGAGCAGGTGGCCGGAGGCGATGCGGAACAGCAGCGCGTAGCCGATCTGGCCGGCCGCGCCGGTCACGGTGACGTTGACGGGAGTGCGGGTCATGGCGATCTCCGTAAGACATCTGGCGGTGAGGGGTCCTGCCCCTGGGTCGGATCCCTCCCCGACACCCTTCTCCGCACCGGCGGCACGCACCGGACCGGGGTCCGCCGGGGCCGCTCCGCACGAATCTTGATGTGAAGAGACATCTCCGCGGTCAGGCTATCCGACCCGTGCCGCCGCGATCCGCCAGCCCCTCGTTGCCTTGCTCACTCCCTGCCGGTCGGGCTCCGCCCCGGATCGGGGTCTCTGGTGGACCAGGCCGGATCAGCGGGCGGGGGTGCAACCCCCCTGGACTGCCCGAACTACCTTGGACTGCCCGGACTGCCGCCCCGGGCCCCCACCCGCACCCGGAGGGCACCGGGGAAGGGCCTGCCCCGGCAGGCAGGCCCGGCCGGGGCCGCAAGCCGGCGGCCCCGGCCGGGCTACTGGACGACCGTGCAGGCCGTGGTGCCGTTCGTCAGCTCGGCGCACGCCTTCGCGTCCGAGCCCCTGCCGGACGCCGTCATCGGGGTGTACGCGTCGCTCTCGCCGTTGACCGTGCCGGTCTGGCGGCCCTTCCCGCCGACGCTGATATTGACGGAGTCGCCGGTCGACGCGTCCACCAGCCGGGCCCAGGCCGCCTGGCAGACCTGGCTGAACCGGACTTCGATACGGGCCTTGCCCACGGTCGCCTGGGAGACCGTCCGCGCGTAGTTCCCGCCGCACCCCATGTCCTCGGGGTTCTTGCCCGTGCACTCCGCACCGGTGCACTTGACGCCCGCCGGAGGCGCGGACGGGCTGCCGCCGCCGGTGCTGCGGGAGGGCGCCGGCGGAACCTTGGCCACCGGCTCGGTCCGGTCGCGGTCCCGGGCGGTGGGCTCGCCGCCGGTCGCCCCGAGATCGGTGAACAGGACGGCCGCCACGATCAGTACGAGCGCCCCGGCGACCCCGGACAGGAACAGCACGATCCGCCGTTTGCCGAGCCCGGCGGAGCCGGAGCCCGGCCGGGGACCGGAACCGGAGGCGTCGCCGGTGGAGGCGGTGGGCGCGGTGGGCTCGGCATCGGACGGCGGGGGGCCTCCGGCGGCCGCCGCCGCCGCGGCTTCCGCGGCCCGCCGGGCCCGGCGGGCCGCCGCCCGGCCGCCCCCCTCGGGCACGACGAAGGGCTGCGGCGGAGTCGCGGGCCCGCCGTCGTCGATCAGTACGGCGTTCCAGAGGGACGGCCCGGAGTCCGCACCGGCACCCCCCGGAGCCCCGGAAGGCTCGACGGACGATGCGCGCGCGGGGGGCGGGGCGGCAGCCGCCGTCGCCGGGCCGGCCGACTCCGGGCCGGCCGACTCCGGGCCGGTGGAACCCGGACCGGGAGTCCCCGGACCGAGCGGGTCCCCGCCCAGCGGATCCGCGCCGGGGTACCGCGGGCCCAGGGGGTCGGGGCCGAGTGGATCCGGGCCGGTCGGGCCGGGGGCCGGGGCGGGGTCGGCCGGCGCCCCGGCGGCCCCGGGTACGGACGGCGATATCGCCTCCGGCCCGGCCTTGGGGACCGAGGCCCACTCCCGGGTCCTGGCCACCCTCAACTGCTCCGTCGCCCGGTCGCGGCCCGCCTCCAGCCGGCGCCAGGCCCGCTCGGCCCGTGACCGCAGGGAGGTCAGCTCGTGGACCCCGGCTCCGGTCCGCTCCGCGAGCGCGGCAACGGCCCGCTGCGGCGGCAGGATCCGCCCGTCGAGATACCGCTCCCACGACGTGACGCCGAAGCCGGTCGCCACGGAGAGCCCGGCCATATCGAGCCCGCTGCCGTCGACGATCCGGCGCAGTTGCTCGGTCAGCTCCCGGATATCCGGGTCGAGCCCCTCCGGCAGCGCCTTCCACTGAGGCAATGTCCTACCCCCTACTCCCCGGCACTCCCGCCCGGTAGCGGTCCGGAACGGGCGGCGGCTCGCCCGCGGCGACGGCGCGGCTCCCCGTACCGCGCGCCCTCCGGTCCGGCGCTCCAGTCTCCCATCCCGGACCGACGATCACACCGGGGTGCAACGGTCACGGCCCTGCCACAGGTCGCGACGGTCCGGGAGGCGGTGAACGCGGCGGCGCCCGCCGGCCTCGCGTTCGAGGCCGGCGGGCGCCGTGGGACCGCTCCGCAAGGCTGCGTCGGGCGGCGGCTTCCGGTCAGTCGGTCTCGCGGCCGACGAGGAAGTGGACCACGTCCTCCAGGAAGGGGATCTGGAGCCACGGCTCGGGCTGCACCATGAGCGCGAGCAGCGAAATGACCGTGCCCAGCAGGCCGTATGTGGCCATGTCCGTGAAACGGGACCGTACGGCCAGCATGCCGACCGACGGGATCATCCGCCGCATCACGGCTGCGGCGATCAGGGAGAGACCGATCAGCAGCGTGCCGACCCGGGCGGCCTCGGGGAACGGGTCGGTCCCCACGATCACCAGGCCCAGACCGACAAGACCGAGCACCGTGAGCAGCGGCCACTGCCGGGCGGGCGCGGGAGCGTCGCCGGGTGCGGCCCGGCCGCCGCCCTCCGGCCGTGCGGTGTCCGTGGTCAGCGCAGGCGGGCGCCGGGACGAGCCCGTACCGCCGCCGGTGCTGTCGCCCCCGCCGCTGTCGGTGCCGGTCTCGGCCCCGGCCCCTGAGGCAGAGCCGGAATCCGGATCGGGATCGGCGCCCGAGGCGGCGGACGCCCCGCCGGAGGTCCCGTCCCCGTCCGCCGCCGTAGCGGCGTCCCGGTCCGGATCCGGGCCGGGAGCCGGATCCGTACCGCTCCCGGAGACAGCGGCGGACGCCCCGCCGGAGGTCCCGTCCGCGGGACCCGCCGGGCCGTCGGCGGCCGCGGGCGGCCGCTCACCGTCGCCGGTGCCGGCGCCCGTCTCCCGGTCGTCGTTCGTCCGTACGGCCATGGCCGGTCTCCTCCGCTCTCAGTTCCCCGCGCCGGCCGCGCGCTCCGCCGCCTCGACCACATTGACCAGCAGCTGGGCGCGGGTCATCGGGCCGACACCGCCCGGGTTCGGGGCGACCCAGCCCGCGACCTCCGCGACCCCGGGGTGGACATCTCCGACAATCTTCCCGTTCTCGTCGCGGCTGACGCCGACATCGAGCACCGCAGCGCCCGGCTTCACGTCCTCCGGCTTCACCAGATGCGGCACCCCGGCGGCGGCGACGATGATGTCCGCCTGCTTCAGATGCGCGGACAGATCACGCGTACCGGTGTGGCACTGCGTCACCGTCGCGTTCTCCGACTTGCGGGTGAGCACCAGCGGCATGGGCCGCCCGATGGTGATGCCGCGGCCGACGACCACCACGTTCGCGCCGTTGATCTCCACACCGTGGCGGCGCAGCAGCTGCACGATGCCGTACGGGGTGCAGGGCAGCGGCCCGGGTACGCCGAGGACCAGCCGGCCCAGGCTGGTCGGGTGCAGCCCGTCGGCGTCCTTCGCCGGGTCCATCAGCTCCAGGACCCGGTTGGTGTCGATGCCCTTGGGGAGCGGGAGCTGGACGATGTAACCGGTGCACTCGGGGTTCTCGTTGAGTTCCCGGACGACCGCCTCGATGTCTTCCTGGGTGGCGGTTTCGGGCAGTTCGCGCTGGATCGACGCGATGCCGACCTGGGCGCAGTCACGGTGCTTGCCGTTGACGTACCAGCGGCTGCCCGGATCGTCTCCGACGAGGAGGGTGCCGAGCCCCGGGACCACCCCCTTCTCCTTGAGCGCCGCCACGCGGGCGGTCAGTTCGGACTTGATCGCTGCTGCGGTGGCCTTGCCATCGAGAATCTGGGCGGTCATACCCCCATCCTCGCGGATGGACCCTGCCCGGTTCCAATTCCGGTCCGGGGAGCGGACGGTCCGGTGTCCGCACGGGACGGCCGCCCGCGCATGCGGGACCGCCCCGTACCGGCCCGGGACGGGCAGCTCCGCGTCCGGCGGCGGGCAGGGAGTCCCCACCGCCCGGCACGGGAGGGCCGCCGGGGCCCCGGCGCATCGGTACGGAATCGTTGCGCGGGCCCGGCCGGCCCGCCGTGTCCGGATTGCCCCGGAAACCGATATTGCACTTGCACAACACTGGGTGATCAGGCTGGACAAGGCGTCGAGACGAACAGCACGATGATGGGGTTAACGTGTCGCGGCGGATTCGGGGGGATATCCGCAACCCACTCCATGCCCGTCATGGGCTCCGTGGTTCTTCATGTGCTTGCCCGTGCTTCCTCCCGCACGGACCGCGCCGTCCCGGCGCCTGTTCAACGGAGGAATTCCGCCATGAGTTTCGGCGACCCCAACAATCCCTACGGCCGGCAGCCCGGTCAGGGCTACGGGCAGGATCAGGGCTACGGGCAGAATCCGGATTACGGCCCGCCCTCGGCCGACCGGCCCGGTTACGGCTATCCGCAGCAGGGTCAGTCCCCGTACGGCCAGCAGCCCCCGCAGCCGTACGACCAGCCGCAGTACGGCTATCCGCAGCCCCCGACCACGCCTGTCCAGCCCTACGGCGGCTACCCCGGGGACGTGGGCTACGGCGGTATGCCGCCGTTCGCGCACTGGGGGCTGCGTTTCGGTGCCGCGGTGATCGACGGACTGATCAGCTCGCTCCCGTACGTCATCCTCAATACGGTCGGTACCGCCACCAACTCGGTGGCCCTGATCGCGGCGTCCTTCGTGGTCGGTATCGGGATGTTCCTCTGGCTCCGGGTGCAGGAGGGCAGCACCGGCCAGACCCCGGGCAAGAAGGCCGTGGGCATCAAGGTGCTCCGCCAGAGCGACGGCGCGACCATCGGCTTCGGGATGGCCATCGTCCGCCAGCTCGCCCACATCCTGGACATGCTGCCCTGCTACCTCGGCTATCTGTGGCCGCTGTGGGACGAGAAGAAGCAGACCTTCGCCGACAAGGTCTGCGCCACCGTCGTCATCAAGGCCTGAACCCCGTCGGCCCGTGCCAGGGCCGTCGGGCCGGGTACGGGCGGACGGCGTCCGAAGCCGGGTGACCGCGTCCGAAGGCCCGGCGCACCGCCCCCGAGGGGCCGGGCGCCGCACCGTCCGCCGCGTGCCGTCCGGGGCACCGCTCGCCCCGGACCGCCGCACGCCGGACGGCGGCCGCCGGATCGCGCGCCCGAAAGCGGAAGGCCGCACACCCTCCCCGGGGTGTGCGGCCTTCCGTATGTCCACGGCCGGCCGCGCGGCCGCCGGTGGCGGGGGTCAGTGGAAGAAGTGGCGCGTCCCGGTGAAGTACATCGTCGCGCCCGCCTTCCGGGCCGCCTCGACCACCAGCTCGTCGCGGACCGAGCCGCCCGGCTGGACGATCGCCCGCACCCCGGCGGCGATCAGGATCTCCGCCCCGTCCGGGAACGGGAAGAACGCGTCGGACGCGGCGTACGAACCCCGGGCCCGCTCCTCCCCCGCCCGCTCGACCGCCAGCTTCGCCGAGTCGACCCGGTTGACCTGGCCCATGCCGACGCCGACGGACGCGCCGTCCTTGGCGAGCAGGATCGCGTTCGACTTGACCGCGCGGCAGGCCCGCCAGGCGAAGGCCAGCTCCGCCAGCCCGGCCTCCGACAGCGGTTCGCCGGCCGCCAGGGTCCAGTTCTCCGGGGCATCGCCGTCGGCCTGGAGCCGGTCGGCGGCCTGGAGCAGCGCGCCGCCCTCGATGAGCTTCAGCTCGACCGGCGAGGAGGGCGCGTCCGCGCAGCGCAGGACCCGGATGTTCTTCTTCCTGGCGAGCACCTCGACCGCGCCGTCCTCGTACCCCGGGGCCACGATGACCTCGGTGAAGACCTCCGCGACCTGCTCGGCCATCGCCACCGACACCGGACGGTTGACCGCGATCACACCGCCGAAGGCGGACAGCGGGTCGCAGGCGTGGGCCTTGCGGTGCGCATCCGCAACGTCCGCGCCGATCGCGATCCCGCACGGATTGGCGTGCTTGATGATCGCGACACACGGCTCGGTGTGGTCGAAGGCGGCGCGCCAGGCGGCCTCGGTGTCCGTGTAGTTGTTGTACGACATCTCCTTGCCGTGCAACTGCTCGGCGCCGGGCAGACCGCCCGTGCCGTCGACGTACAGCGCGGCTCCCTGGTGCGGATTCTCGCCGTACCGCAGCACACCGGCCCGCCGGTAGGCCGCCCCCAGGAACTCGGGGAACTCCGCGCCGGACTCCGCCGCCGGGGCCTGGGCCGCGAACCAGTTGGCGACGTCCACGTCGTACGCGGCGGTGTGGGCGAACGCCTCGGCGGCCAGACCGCGGCGGGCGGCCAGGTCGAAGCCGCCGTCCGCGACCGCGGCGAGCACGTCCGCGTACCGGCCGGGGCTGGTGACGACCGCGACCGAGGGGTGGTTCTTGGCGGCGGCGCGGACCATCGAAGGGCCGCCGATGTCGATCTGCTCGACGCACTCGTCGTAGCCGGCGCCGGACGCGACGGTCGCCCGGAACGGGTAGAGGTTCACCACGACCAGGTCGAAGGGCTCGACCCCCAGCTCCTCCAGCTGCTCGCGGTGCGCGTCGAGGCGCAGATCGGCGAGGATTCCGGCGTGGACGCGCGGATGCAGCGTCTTGACCCGGCCGTCCAGGCACTCGGGGAAACCGGTCAGATCCTCGACCTTGACGACCGGCACCCCGGCCGCGGCGATCCGCCCGGCGGTCGAGCCGGTGGAGACGAGCTGGACGCCCGCTCCGTGCAGACCGCGGGCGAGCTCCTCCAGACCCGTCTTGTCGTACACGCTGACCAGCGCCCGCCGGATGGGCCGCTTGCCGCTCGGGGCAGCCTCAACAGTCACGGGAAAACAACCTTTCGTCCCTCGATGCGATAGCCGTCACGGGCCAGTCGGCCGACGACCTCGACGAGCAGCGCGCGCTCGATTTCCTTGATGCGCTCGTGCAGAGCGGCTTCGTCGTCCTCGTCCCGGACCGCCACCGCGCCCTGCGCGATGATCGGGCCGGTGTCGACGCCGTCGTCGACGAAGTGGACGGTGCACCCGGTGACCTTGGCGCCGTACGCGAGTGCGTCCCGCACCCCGTGGGCGCCGGGAAAACTGGGCAGCAGGGCGGGGTGCGTATTGACGCAGCGCCCGCCGAAACGGGCGAGGAACTCCTTGCCCACGATCTTCATAAAGCCCGCCGAGACGACGAGGTCGGGCTCGTACGCGGCGGTGGCCTCGGCCAGGGCGCGGTCCCAGGCCTCCCGGGTCGCGTAGTCCTTGACCCGGCAGACGTACGTCGGCAGCCCGGCGCGCTCGGCGCGCTCCAGACCGGCGATTCCGGTCCGGTCGGCCCCGACGGCGACGATGCGGGCGCCGAAGCCGTCCGGGTCTTCGGCGATGGCGTCCAGCAGGGCCTGGAGATTCGTACCGGAACCGGAGACGAGGACGACGATGCGCGCGGGGCGGGCAGGGGCGGGGGCCACGGCGGGATCTCTTTCGTGTACGGCTCGACTTTGTGTGGTCGTACAAACGAATCGCGCCCCTCAATACGGGGAACTCTACGAAAGGGTCGACCGTCAGCAACGATACCGGCACACAGGAAGGCCCCCACGGGACGGGGGCGCGCCCGGGAGGTAGCGTCAGGGGACAACCACCCGTCCCCGGACGGGTGACCACATGAACCCGACAACACAAGACCCGACCACGACAAGACCCCAGGTGCACCGGGTCTGAGGGGAAGACGTTCACCAGATGCGGGACCGACGCCGCCGTACGGACCTCCTGTTGCCGCGGGAGCGCCAGTCCACCGACGACAACAACCCCTTCGCGCCGCCGCCCGAGGGCAAGCCCGACCAGCCCTGGCAGCCCCGCCGTCCCGACGAGGGCCGCGGATCGGACGCCGACGGCAGCGGCAACGGCGGCTCCGGCGACGGCGAGGGCTCCGGTTCGTCCGGTGGCCGTTCCGGCTGGGGCAGCCAGTGGAGCAGCCGCCAGCCCGGCCGCTCCTCCGGAGGCGGCTTCGGCGGCCGCCCCGGCTCGAACAACTCCCCGGAGAACGGCCCCCAGAGCCCCGGGCCCCGGTGGGACCCCACCGACCCGGCGCAGCGGCATGCCCGCTATGCCATGATCGCGGGCCTGTGGGCGCTGTTCTTCACGCTCTTCCTCGACCTCCCGGAGGTCGGCCTGCTCCTCGGCGCCCCCGCCCTGTACTGGGCGATCAGCGCGCTGCGGACGGCGCCGAAGCCGCCGGACGCCGCGTCCCAGGCGGGCGGTCTGTCGCCGCAGACCGTCCGGCGCACCCAGCGGACCAGTGCCATCGCCGGTCTGGTGATGTCCGTGATCACCCTGCTGACGGTGGGCTCGATGTACGCGGCTCAGCTCGTCTACCGCGATTTCTACGTCTGTGAGCGGGACGCGCTGACGAAGACCGCGCAGTCGGCGTGCAACAGCAAGCTGCCGGAGCCGCTGCGGGGCGTGTACGGGGTCAAGGACTGACCGGAGCGGTACGGCGAAGGGGCCCGGCCCGGGGAGCGCATCCCGGGCCGGGCCCCTTCGCCGTACGGTCCCGGTCCCCGGGGTCCCCGGCGGGTCATCCCAGGCCCGGGTCCTCGTCGGGTCAGGTCCCCGGCGGGTCCCCGTCGGGGATGGCAGGCGGTTGCGCGGCGGGCTTCCGGGGTTTCGCGGGGGACGGCGGCCGTACGGGCGAGGGGGCGCTCGGCCACGGGCTCGGCGGGGCCGCCCACGGGCGGGCCGGGTCGGCCGGCGGAGGCGTGGGGCTCCCGTCCGCCGTCCGACGGCTCCGCCGCTCGGCCCAGCCGTCCGGCGGCAGATAGTCGTACGGCTCCGCCTCCGCGTCCAGGGAGTCCAGCACCTCCAGGGCCTTCGCCTGCGCGGGGGCCTTCGGGATATCGGGCGGCGCGGTGCCGCGGCCGGCCGGCCGGCCGGTGTCCTCGGGGGCCGCGGGGGCGACCGCTCCGGCCGGTTTCGGGGTGACTGCTCCGGCCGGTTTCGCGGGGGCCGATCCGGCCGGTTTCGCGAGAGCCGCCGAGGTCGCCGTTCTCGCCGGGACCGGAAGCGGGGGCTGGGGCTGGGGCTGGGGTTCCGGTGCCGCGGTGGCGCTTCGGGCCCTCGCCCCGGCGCGTACCGCCGACAACCCGCCCGCGCTTGCGCCCCTCCCCCGCCACTCCCGTACCAGCAGCGCCCCCGGCACCCCGATCCCCGCCGTCCACAGCAGTGCCGCCGCCCCCGCCGACCACCAGACCGGCCCGAACTCCGCGAGCCGGTCGGTGCCCAGCGGACCGCTCGCGGCCGCCGCGAGCACCGCGACCGCGAGGCCGCAGAACGCGGCGGCGAGCAGGGCGTCCGCGGCCGTGTCACGGCGCCGTACGGCATCGGCGCGGGCTGCTGCGAACACCGCGACCGCGAGCCCCGCCGCCACCGGCACCAGGAGCGACGACCAGTTCAGCGGGGTCCCGGGCCCCTGCGCGGGGACGATCGCGACCAGGGGGAAGGAGGGCAGCGCCGGATCCCCGGACAGGGCGAGGGGCGTTGCGGTCGCCCCCGTACCGAGGGCGAATCCGGGGCCCAGCCCGTACGCCGCCGCCCATACCGCCGCATTGGGCACCAGCGCGATGCCGAGCAGCAGGACCGCGAGCCGTCCCGACCAGATCCGGGCCAGGTGCAGAAAGGAGTCCTGGGTCGCGTCGGCGTGCCAGACCAGTGCGGCGGCGACCAGCAGCGCACCGCCGCCGGCCAGGACCGCCGTCGCCGCCGTCGCGGCCCGGGCGGCCGTCTCGAACCGGCTGCCGGGCAGGGCCGCGCGCATCAGGGGCTCCCGCAGCCGGGCGGGCAGCCGGGCGGGCGGCGGGCCGAGGGGCCGGCCGTTCGCGGCCCAGACCCCGGTCGCCGCGGCGGCGAGGGCGACGAGCGGCAGATGGCAGGCCGCGCTCAGCGGGCCGGGGGCGATCGGGCCGCCCGCGGCGTACACCGCGGCGGCGGTGCCGACCAGCAGATAGCCGAGGGTGACCGCGCACACCGCGCCGCGCGGGGACGGGCGGGGGCGCAGCCCGGTGCCGTCCGGGACGAGGGCGTCGCGGGTGGCCCGGTGGATCAGCCAGACGGGCAGGGCGACGAGCAGCAGGGGGACGAGTCCGACGGGGGCGGCGGTGCCGTAGAGGGTGTCCGAGCGGACGAGTTCCGTGCCGTGGGCGAGCAGCCAGAGGGAGGCGGCGACATGGAGGGCGCCGTCCGGTCCGCTGTCCGGGTAGGGAGAGCTGATCCACACCATCATCACCAGGACGGTCAGCGCCCCGAGTCCGAGCCCGGCGGCGGTGGCGCCGCGGACGAGACAGGCCATGAGGGCCGCTCTCCGGCCGCCCTGCACCGGGACCGGGAGTTCCGGGGTCTGCGGGAGGGCGGGGCCGTGATCGGTCGTCTGGGTCACCCGGCCATGCTCCCAACGACACGCGCTTTCCCGTCGTAACAGGAGATTGACCGTAGTGTCGCCCAATATACGTTTATGTACTTCTATGAAAAGTGCACGGCCGTGGGGACTCCGGGGGGACCGACGACGGGCCCGGGGAGCCGTCCATGACCCGGAGACCGCCCTCCTCTTCCTCGTCGTCCCCTTCCTCCCCGCCGCCCTCCCCGCCACCTTCGCAAACACCGCTGCCCGCCCCGAAGGAGCGGCGCAGGCTCCGTGAGGAGCGGTCGATGAGCGAAGAGCAGATCGCCCGGGCGCTGGGCGTGACCAAGGCGACGGTACGGGCCTGGGAGACCGGCCGCGGCGAACCGCGCGGGCGCCGGCGGGAGGCGTACGCCAAACTGCTCGCGCCGCCGGAAGCCTCCAGCGCCCCCGCCCGGCCCCAGGACGAACACCAGAGCGGGGAAGCGCCGCTGACGGCCCCCGCGGGATCCGGCGGCCCGCCTTCCGGTGCCGCGACGACCGGCGCGGTGGGCGGGACGGGCCGGCCGGGGGCGGCCGGGGCGGGAGGCGCAGACAGGGCAGACGGTGGTCCGTCCGGCGCGGCTGCCGCTACGGACCAGGCACCGGCCGCCGAACCGGAGCCGGCGCCCCCGGCACCCCGCCGCGTACCGGCCGCCGGGCTTTCGCCCGCCGGGGCCGCTGCGCTGGCCGCGGCCAGGAGCCCCGCCGAGGCGTTCGACGTGCTGTACACGCACTGCGCACCGGGGCTCGTCCGGCAGACGTACCTGCTCACCGGGCGGCTCCTGCTGGCGCACGAATCGGTGGAGCGGGCCTTCCACATCGCCTGGCAGCAGTGGCCGGACGTCGCACAGGACCGGGACCCGGTCAGCTGGGTGCGTTCGGCGGCGTACGAGCTGGCGCTCTCGCCGTGGCACCGGCTGCGGCCCGCGCACCGGCACGCCGACAGTCCGCCGCTGGACCGGGCGGGGCGGGAACTCCTCGCCGTACTGCTGCGTCTGCCGCCGCCGTACCGCAGGACCGTCCTGCTCTACGACGGCCTCGGGCTCGACCTGCCGGAGACCGCGGCCGAGACCGAGGCCAGCACCCCGGCCGCGGCCAACCGGCTGCTGCACGCCCGGGAGACCGTCGCCGCCGAGGTGCCCGA
Organism: Streptomyces sp. NPDC094448; assembly: GCF_044763775.1. Lineage (NCBI taxonomy): Bacteria > Bacillati > Actinomycetota > Actinomycetes > Kitasatosporales > Streptomycetaceae > Streptomyces > Streptomyces sp. NPDC094448. Next base: position 101,712 of record NZ_JBIWGU010000008.1, read on the forward strand.
ACTGGCCGACCCCGAGGCGCTGCGCGACCGGCTGGCCGTGCTGCTCGCGGACGGCGGGCCCGTGCCGCAGCCCGCTCCGGCGGCGGACGTCCGGTCGACGGGCGAGCGACGGGCCTGGTTCTGGACCCGGCTGGCGCTCACCGCGACCGTGGTGATCATGAGTGCGACGGGGATGACGCTGGCGACGGCGCCGACCCGGTACGTCCCGGAGGTCGCGCCCGGCCAGCGGGTCGGCGGGGTTCCGGGCCATGCCGGTCCCCAGCGTCTGACCCCGCGGGACGTGGCCCTCCGGAAGCTGCTCAGCGCCGGACCGGCCGCGGGCCCCGGCCGTCTGGTCCCGCTGCCCCGGTAGCCCGCTCCGTAGGCCACGGCACGGGACCGGGCCGCACGGGGACGGGCGCGGCGGGCGAGAGGACCCGGCGGACTCCGGTGGTGGCGCTACGGCGGCGAGGGCGGCCGGAAACGCGGGTGGGCCCGCGCCCCCGAAAGGGACACGGGCCCACCCGTGGTGAACCGGCGGCCGTGGCGGCGGCCCGAGGCGGACCGCCCGACCGCAGCGGACTCGCTTACGCCGAGAGGATCGCCCGCGCGAGCTTCGCCGTCTCGGTCGGGGTCTTGCCGACCTGGACGCCCGCGGCCTCCAGGGCCTCCTTCTTGGCCTGCGCCGTACCGGAGGAGCCCGACACGATGGCACCGGCGTGGCCCATCGTCTTGCCCTCGGGGGCGGTGAAGCCCGCGACGTAGCCGACGACCGGCTTGGTGACGTTCGCCTTGATGAAGTCCGCCGCACGCTCCTCGGCATCGCCGCCGATCTCGCCGATCATCACGATCAGCTCGGTCTCCGGGTCGGCCTCGAAGGCCGCCAGGGCGTCGATGTGCGTGGTGCCGATGACCGGGTCACCGCCGATGCCGACCGCCGACGTGAAGCCGATATCGCGCAGCTCGTACATCATCTGGTAAGTCAGCGTGCCGGACTTGGAGACCAGGCCGATCTTGCCGGGCTTGGTGATGTCGCCCGGGATGATGCCCGCGTTGGACTGGCCGGGGGTGATCAGGCCGGGGCAGTTCGGGCCGATGATCCGGGTCTTGTTGCCCTTGGCGACCGCGTACGCCCAGAAGGCGGCGGAGTCGTGGACCGCGATGCCCTCGGTGATCACGACGGCGAGGGGGATCTCGGCGTCGATCGCCTCGACCACGGCGGCCTTGGCGAAGGCCGGGGGGACGAAGAGGACCGAGACGTCGGCGCCGGTCTCCTTCATCGCCTCCGCGACCGTACCGAAGACGGGTACGGAGGTGCCGTCGAAGTCGACGGTCGTACCGGCCTTGCGGGGGTTCACGCCGCCGACGATGTTGGTGCCGTCACCGAGCATCAGCCGGGTGTGCTTCATGCCCGTGGCACCGGTCATGCCCTGGACGATGACCTTGCTGTCCTTGGTCAGGAAGATAGCCATGGTGGTGGTGTACCTCGTCCCTTACTTCGCGGCCGCGGCCAGCTCGGCGGCCTTGTCGGCCGCGCCGTCCATCGTGTCCACGCGCTGCACCAGCGGGTGGTTGGCGTCGGAGAGGATCTTGCGCCCCAGCTCCGCGTTGTTGCCGTCGAGGCGGACCACCAGCGGCTTGTTGACGTCCTCGCCCTTGGCCTTGAGCAGCTCCAGCGCCTGGACGATGCCGTTGGCGACCTCGTCACAGGCGGTGATGCCACCGAAGACGTTGACGAACACGGACTTGACGTCCGGGTCGCCGAGGATGATCTCCAGGCCGTTCGCCATGACCTCGGCGGAGGCACCGCCGCCGATGTCCAGGAAGTTGGCCGGCTTGACGCCGTTGTGGGACTCGCCCGCGTAGGCCACGACGTCCAGGGTCGACATGACCAGACCGGCGCCGTTGCCGATGATGCCGACCTCGCCGTCGAGCTTGACGTAGTTGAGGTTCTTGGCCTTGGCGGCGGCCTCCAGCGGGTTGGCCGCGTCCTTGTCCTCCAGCGCCTCGTGCTCCGGCTGGCGGAAGTCGGCGTTGGCGTCGAGGGACACCTTGCCGTCCAGCGCCAGCACCCGGCCGTCGGCGACCTTGGCGAGCGGGTTGACCTCGACGAGGAGCGCGTCCTCGGCGACGAAGGTCTTCCAGAGGGTCACCAGGATCTCGGCGACCTGGTCCGCGACCTCGGCCGGGAACTTCGCGGCGGCGACGATCTCGGCGGCCTTCTCCGCGGTGACACCCTCGTTGGCGTCGACCGGGATCTTGGCGAGGGCCTCGGGCTTGGTGGCCGCGACCTCCTCGATGTCCATGCCGCCCTCGACGGAGGCCATGGCCAGGAAGGTGCGGTTGGTGCGGTCGAGGAGGTACGAGACGTAGTACTCCTCGGCGATCTCGGGCGCGGTCTCCGCGATCATCACCTTGTGGACCGTGTGGCCCTTGATGTCCAGACCGAGGATCTGACCGGCCTTCTCGACCGCGTCGTCCGGGCTGATGGCGAGCTTGACGCCACCGGCCTTGCCCCGGCCGCCGACCTTGACCTGGGCCTTGACGACGGACTTGCCGCCCAGCCGCTCGGTCGCCGCGCGCGCCGCGTCAGGCGTGTCGATGACTTCACCGGCCAGCACCGGTACACCGTGCTTGGCGAAGAGGTCCCTCGCCTGGTACTCGAACAGGTCCACGCGCGTCCGTCCCTTTTCTGATGATCGCGGTTCCTAGTAGGCGTGGGCGTGCCGCGGAGGGCAACGTGACTGCGATCGTCACAAGGGAGGCGCACACGGAGACCGGCACGCGGCATGTCCGTCTCGCAGGTTATCCCCGCTGAACGCGGCCTCCTAAATCGCAGCTCACACCTGGGTGGTGAGAACAGTCACAGATCGAACGACTGGAGGGTTCACGCGCCCTGGACAGGGCGGGCCGGGCGGTCCCGGTCCCCGCTCCGGGGGCCGCGGGGCAGCGGGGCGGGCGGCGGCGCGCGGCCGGCGGGGCCGTCAGCCCGCCGGCTGCTGCCCCGGGGCCGGTATCGGCAGCGGACGGCGTTCGACGGCCGCGGCCATGATGCCGGGGAAGAGGTCGGGGGTGCAGGCGAAGGCCGGTGCGCCCAGTTCGGCCAAGGCTGCGGCGTGCTCCCGGTCGTAGGCGGGGGCACCCTCGTCGGAGAGCGCGAGCAGGGCGACGAACTGCACCCCGGACGCCTTCATCGCCGCGACCCGCTTCAGCATCTCGTTGCGGATGCCGCCCTCGTACAGGTCGCTGATCAGCACCACCACCGTGTCGGCCGGGCGGGTGATGCGCTCCTGGCAGTAGGCGAGGGCCCGGTTGATGTCCGTACCGCCGCCGAGCCGGGTGCCGAAGAGGACGTCGACCGGATCGTCGAGCTGGTCGGTGAGATCCACCACGGCGGTGTCGAAGACGACCAGCCGGGTGGCGAGGGAGCGCATGGAGGCGAGGACGGCACCGAACACGGACGCGTAGACCACCGACGCCGCCATGGAACCCGATTGGTCGATACAGAGCACCACCTCCTTCTTGACCGCCTGGGAGGCGCGCCCGTAGCCGATGAGACGCTCGGGGACGACCGTGCGGTACTCGGGGAGGTAGTTCTTCAGGTTGGCCCGGATCGTCCGGTCCCAGTCGATGTCCCGGTGGCGGGGGCGGCTGATCCGGGCGGAGCGGTCGAGGGCGCCCGTCAGGGTCGACCTGGTCCGGGTGGCGAGCTGCTTCTCCAGCTTCTCGACGACCTTGCGGACCACGGCGCGGGCGGTCTCCTTGGTGGTCTCGGGCATGGCCCGGTTGAGGGAGAGGAGGGTGCCGACGAGATGGACGTCGGCCTCGACGGCCTCCAGCATCTCCGGCTCCAGGAGCAGGGCCGACAGGTCCAGCCGGTCGATGGCGTCGCGCTGCATGACCTGGACGACGGAGCTGGGGAAGTACGTACGGATATCACCGAGCCAGCGGGCGACGGAGGGCGCGGAGGCGCCGAGCCCGGCGCCCCGGCCCGAGCCCCTGCGGCCGCCCGCGGAGCCGTCACCGCTGCCGTAGAGCGCGGCGAGGGCGGCGTCCATGGCCTGGTCGCGGCCGGTGAGCGCACAGCCGGTGCCGTCGGCGGAGTCTCCGCCGAGCACCAGCCGCCAGCGGCGCAGCCGCTCGGCCGCGGCCCCGGGACCGGCCCCGGCGCCTGCGCCTGCGGCCGGGACGGTGTCCGTACCGGCGGCGGGGCCGGTGTCCGTACCGGTGATCATGCCGGTGACCGTCGGATCGGCGGCTGTGGTGTCGGTGGTCATGCCCCCACCCCCAGGAGGTTGTCGAAACGGTCGTCGGCGGTGCCCAGCAGCAGTTTCAGCACCGGCAGCACGGCATCGGCGCGCCCGCCGTCCAGACCGGGGCCGAAGCCGGGCGATCCGGCGCTCGCCGTGGCGGACCCGGCGGCGGCGGACCGGACGCCCGTTGCGGCACCGCGCCGGACCAGTTCACCGAGGGTGCGCCGGACCCCCGGCTCGTAGGCGGAGAAGGTGCGGCGCAGCAGCGGCAGCACATCGGTGAAGGACTCCGGCGGGACCGCGGTCAGCCAGTCGTCGACGAGGCCGAGGAGGCGTTCGTCGTGGACCAGGAGCATTCCGCCGCCCGCGCCGCCGCCGACGAAGCCTTCGATCCACGCGGCGGCCTCGGCCGGCGGGGTGCCGGGCGAGAGGGCGAAGCCCATCAGCAGGGCGGCCTCGTCCTCGGCGAGGGCGCCGTCGTCGAGGAGGAGCCGGGCGGCCCGGCCCCGGATGGTCCCGGCGGCGGTGCTCCGGCCGGCGAGGGAGCGCAGGACGGTCCGCCAGCGGCCGGCGAGCCCGCCGTCGCCGGGGAGCAGGCCGACGGCCCCGTGCACGGCGTCGAGGTGGCGGCGCATCGCGGCGGCGCCGTCGGCGTCGAGGCCGGTGCAGGCGGGCGGCAGTCCGACACAGATCCGTTCCGCGAGGCCGGTGGCGACCTCGGCGAGGGCGCTGGTGTCGGTGGCCCGTACGTCTCCGTAGCGCAGGGCGCGGGCGAGGGCGGGCAGGGCCTGGGCGAGCCGGGCGACATCGGTGTCGAGGGCCGCCCGGTCCGCGAGGGCGCGCATCACGACGGGCAGGGCATCGGGCAGCTCGGCGAGCAGGCACCGCTCGGCGAGGGCGGTGACGGCGATGAGTTCGCCGGCGGTGCGGGCCTGGTGTTCGGCGCGGGCGGTCGCGGCGGAGAGCACGGTGGTGCCCCAGACGCCCGCTTCCGCGACCCGGACGTGGAGTTCGGGTTCCCAGCGGAGCCGCCAGGTCTCCCGGAAGGTACCGGTGCTGCCGCGGCCGGTGGCCGGTTCGCCCCAGTCGACGCCGAGGAGCCGCAGCCGGTGCAGCAGCCGGCTCTTGGCGGTGTCCGTCTCCTTGCGGAGGTCCAGCTCCACTTCCCGCTCCAGGGCCTCCGGCTTGAGGCGGAGGCTGCGCTGGAGCCGGGTCAGATCGCGCTGGAGCGGGACGGCGGGCGCCTCGTCCGGGACTTCACCGAGCACATCACCGACGACGAGCCGGTCCCGGACGAGGGCGAGCGGGATGTCGGAGCCGTCGCACATCACGGCCCGGACGGCGTCGGTGGTCTCGGTGAGCCCGGCGAGCGGGCGGCCGCGCATCACCGCGAGGGTCTCCGCGAGCCGTACCGCCTCGATGACATGGGCCGACGAGACGGGCAGGTCCTCGTCGCGCAGCAGTCCGGCGACCTTCGTCAGCCAACGCTCGACGGGCCGGTCCCGGGCGGTGAAGAGATGGCCGTACCAGCCGGGGGAGTCGATTCCGGCGCCGTAACCGCTGATCCGGGCGAGCCGGCGGTGGGTCCACGGCACCCAGGTCGTCTCGGTCCTGACCTTCGGCAGCCCCTTCAGCAGGGCCTTGTCGGCGGCGACGGTGGTGCGTTCGGCGAGGGCGGGGACGTGCCAGGCGCCGCAGACGACGGCGATCCGGTCGCCGAACTCCTTGCGGGCAGCCCGCAGTTCGAGCCGCATCCGGGCCTCGCGGATCAGATCCCGGTCGTGGCCTCCGTGGCCGTAGGTCTCCCGGAGCGCGGTCATGGCCTCGGCGAGGACGGCGAAGGAGGCGAACGGGTCGCCGTCGCCGCGGTGTTCGACGACGTCCTCCCACCAGCGTTCGGCGTCGTCGTAGCCGGCGGCTTCGGCGAGCACGGCGAGCGGGTCGATCCGCATCCGCTCCGGGTCGACGGCCGGGGCGGCCCCGTCCCCGTCCCCGTCCCCGGGCAGGACCGCCGCGTCGTCCGCGCCGTTCACGTCGGCCCGGTGGGCGGGCTCCCCGGGCACGGCGTCCCAGCTCGGATCGGGGTCATCGGCGGCCCCGGATGCGGATCCCCCCGGAACCGCTTCCGGGGCCGCCGGTGCCCCGCCGCCGGTGAGCGCGAGGGTGTGGGCGGCGGGCAGGTCGATGAAGCGGACCGGGACGTCATGGTCGAGGGCCCAGCCGATGGCGACCCACTCGGGGGAGAACTCGGCGAAGGGCCAGAAGGCGGCCCGGCCGGGATCGTCGACCGCATGTGCCAGCAGGGCGACCGGGGGGCGCATCCCGCGGTGGGCGGCGAGCGCCAGCAGGGCGTCGCCCTCGGGCGGGCCCTCGATGAGCACGGCGTCCGGCGCGGCGGCGGCCAGGGCGGCACCGACCGCACGGGCTGAACCCGGGCCGTGGTGGCGGACGCCCAGCAGCAGCGGCACGGCGGGCGGCGCGGGCGACGGGCCCGCCGCCGTCCGTTTCCGGGCCGCGGCGGGCTGCTCACCGGTCCCGCGCGGCGGCGGCGCCCCGGTCATACGGCGGCCTCGCGGCAGGCACGGTAGAAGTCCTTCCAGCCGTCGCGCTCGCGCACCACGGTCTCCAGATACTCCTGCCAGATCACCCGGTCGGCGGCCGGATCGCGGACCACGGCGCCGAGGATCCCGGCGGCGACGTCACCGGGCCGGAGCACCCCGTCGCCGAAGTGCGCCGCCAGCGCCAGCCCGCCGGTGACGACGGAGATCGCCTCGGCGGTGGAGAGCGTCCCGGAAGGGGATTTGAGCTTGGTACGGCCGTCGGCGGAGACGCCCTCGCGCAGCTCGCGGAAGACGGTGACGACGCGCCGGATCTCCTCGACACCCTCGGGCACGGCGGGCAGGTCGAGCGACCGGCCCAGCTGGTCGACCCGCCGGGAGACGATGTCGACCTCCGCTTCGGCCGTCGCGGGCAGCGGCAGGACGACCGTGTTGAAACGGCGGCGCAGGGCGCTGGAGAGGTCGTTCACCCCCCGGTCGCGGTCGTTGGCGGTGGCGATCAGATTGAACCCGCGGACCGCCTGGACCTCCTCGCCCAGCTCCGGGACCGGCAGTGTCTTCTCCGAGAGGATGGTGATCAGGGTGTCCTGCACATCGGCGGGGATCCGGGTCAGCTCCTCCACCCGGGCGGTCGTACCGTCCCGCATGGCCCGCATCACGGGGCTGGGCACGAGCGCCTCCCGGCTGGGCCCGTGGGCGAGCAGTCTGGCGTAGTTCCAGCCGTAGCGGATGGCCTCCTCGGGGGTTCCGGCGGTGCCCTGTACCAGCAGGGTGGAGTCCCCGCTGACGGCAGCGGCCAGATGCTCCGACACCCAGGTCTTCGCGGTCCCGGGGACGCCGAGGAGCAGCAGCGCGCGATCGGTGGCCAGGGTGGTGACGGCGACCTCGACGATCCGGCGCGGGCCCACGTACTTCGGGGTGATCACCGTGCCGTCGGGCAGGGTGCCGCCGAGCAGATACAGCGATACGGCCCACGGCGAGAGCCGCCAGTTGACCGGACGGGGCCGGTCGTCGGCGGCGGCCAGGGCGGCGAGTTCGGCCGCGAAGGCCTGTTCCGCATGGGGCCGCAGGACGTCGGCGGACGGCGCTTCCGGCCTGGTGGGCGCGGTGGGTTCCTCGACGGCTTGGGACACGGACATGACTCCCCCTCGACTTCGTTCCGCATGGTCGGTCCGAGCTGTTCTCCACCCTGCACCACCCCACTGACAACGGGCCGTCGTCGCAGGCCGGGACGGGTTTTCCGGGGATTGTCAGTGGTGGCGCTTACGGTCGGAGACATGAATGGACCGGGGGTTCGTTGGACGGCGGATCAGGTGCTCGCACTGGCTCCTGACGCTGTGTCGAAGAAAGCGGGCGGCAGGCTGGCGACGGCCGGGCCGTGGTCCGGCACCGGTAGCGGGGACGGTGCCGTGTGGGGGTTGTGCAAGGGCAGCGGCAGCAAGCCGTACCAGACGGTCGTGGACACGACGGGCCCGGCGTACAAGTGCAGTTGCCCCAGCCGCAAGTTCCCGTGCAAGCACGCGCTGGGGCTGCTGCTGCTCTGGGCCGGGGACGCCGGCGCGATGGCCGACGAGACCGTCCCGGAGTGGGCGGGGCAGTGGCTGGAGCCCCGGCGCGAACGCGCCGAGGCGCGGCAGGCCCAGAGCGGCGAGAGCGGCGAGAGCGGCGGGGAGCCCGTCGCCGGGGCCGCCGACGCGGAGGCCGCCCGCCGCCGGGCGGAGCGCCGGGCCGGCCGGATCTCGGCAGGCGCGACCGAGCTGGAACAGCGGCTGACGGATCTGCTGCGCGGCGGTCTCGCCTCGGCCGAGCAGGCGGGTTACGGCTTGTGGGAGGAGACGGCGGCCCGGATGGTCGACGCCCAGGCGCCGGGCCTGGCCGCCCGGGTCCGGGAGCTGGGGGCGATCCCGGGCTCCGGGCGGGACTGGCCGGTGCGACTGCTGGAGGAGTGCGCGTTGCTGCATCTGATGGATACCGCCTGGCTGGGCCGGGAGCGACTGCCCGGCCCGCTGGCCGCGACCGTCCGCAGCAGAGTGGGGATCAACGCGCCCGCCGACGGCACTCCGGTACGGGACCGCTGGCGGATCCTCGCGCAGTACGACTCCTCCGACGGCAAGGTCACCACCCGCCGTATCTGGGTGCACGGCACCGAGTCGGGGCGTACGGCACTGCTGCTGTCCTTCGGGGCGGCGGGCCGGTCGCCGCAGCTCGCACTCCCGGTCGGGGGCGAGCTGTCGGGGGTGCTGGTGCCGTATCCGGGCGCCGGACAGCTCCGGGCCGAACTCCGCGAGCAGTCCGGTCTCACCGGTGGCCCGGCCGCCCCGCCGCCGGGCGGTTCGGTGACCGCCGCCCTCGATGCCTACGGGCAGGCCCTGTGCGACGACCCCTGGCTGGAGTCCTGGCCGGTGACGCTCACGGACGTCGTCCCGGTACCGGTCCCGGGCGGCAGCGGCCCGCACTGGCAACTGGCCGACGCGAACGGCGAAGCGGCCGTCCCGCTGACGCCCGCCGCGCTCTCCCGGCCCGGCCTGTGGAAGCTCGTCTCCCTCTCCGGCGGCGGCCCGGTCACGGTCTTCGCCGAATGCGGCCATACGGGGGCGACCCCCCTCGCCGCGTGGTCGCCCGCCGCTGGGCCCGAGCCGATACCCCTGGTCTGACCGGGGGCGGTCCATCCCGGGCGGCCCGGCGCCCGGCTCCTCGGCGCCGGGCCATGGAGGCATCGGCGCGGCGGGAAGCCCTGCCTGCACCGGAGTCCGGCCGTCGGTCGCGCCGGGGGAATCCGGTTCATGCGGCCCGCGCCCCCCGGCCGGACGGCCGGAGCGATCCGGCCGCCGCCGGTTGCACAGCCCGCACGGGCCGCCCCGCCGACCGCACCCCCTTTCTTCTTGTTGTTCCGCATCCGCAGGAGAGGCCCATGTCGCAGCGCAGCACCGGCACCGTTCTCTGGGAGGAGCTGGTCACCTCCGCCCTGCTCGGCACGGACCGCCGGCCGCCGCCGGCCGCCGTGACGAAGCCCGGCGGGGACGCGCCAACGGCCCTGCTCGACGCGGCGGCGGTCCTCACCGTCCGCCGCAGGGCCGGGCTGCGGCCCGCACATCCGGCCGAACCGCCGGAGCCCGCACCCGCCGACACCCGGCCCGCGCTGCCCGAAGCGGCACACCGCAGACTGGGACAGCTCCTCGCGGACCGGGCCGCACCGTCGACGGGCGGCCGCCGGGGGGCCGCACCGGATCTGACGGAGCTGCTGCCGCAGTGGCTCGCCACCGCCAACGGGCACGGCTACCGCAGCCCGGCGGCCCTGCTCCCCGCCCTTTTGGACGCCGCCCGCGCCAGGGCCGACCTGCGGCCCCAGGCACTGGCCTTCGCCGGAGTGCGCGGACTGTGGCTGGCCCGGTTCAACCCCGAGTGGAAGTTCGCGCTGCGGGGCGCGGCGGGCGGCGGGGTACTGCTCCCGGACACCACCGACGCCCCCGCGGTGGAACGCCTCTGGGAGGAGGGCCTGTTCGCCGAACGGGTCGCACTGCTGGACGCGGTCCGGCACCAAGACCCCGCGGGGGCGCTCGCCCTGCTCTCCGGGACCTGGGCGACGGAACGCGCCGAAGACCGGCTGATGTTCCTCGACACCCTCCGCACCGGGCTGTCCCCCACGGACGAGATGTTCCTGGAACGGGCCCTCGCGGACCGCAGCCGCAATGTCCGTGCCACCGCCGCAGAACTGCTCTCCGCGCTGCCCCGCTCGGCCTTCGCCCGGCGGATGGCGGAACGCGCCGCGGCCTGTGTACGCCCCGGACCCGCCGGGGACACCATCGCGGTCGAGCCGCCCGCCGCTTGCGGCGCGGAGATGCAGCGCGACGGCGTCGTGCCCACCCCGCCGACCGGCCGTGGCCAACGCGCCTGGTGGCTGGGGCAGCTCGTGGAGGCCGCCCCGCTGACGGTCTGGCCCCAGGTCCTCGGCCGCCGTACCGCCAAGGAGGTCGTCGGCCTGTCCGTCACCGACGGCTGGGCGGAGGAACTGCACGCGGCCTGGTGCCGGGCGGCGGTCCGCCAGCGGGACGCGGAGTGGTCGCGCGCGCTCCTCGGCGCCCCCGCGAATCCGCCGGAGGCGGGCCCCGGGACATCGTCGCTCGCGGAGCGCGCCAAGCTGCTGGCCGCCCTTCCGGAAGGCGAGCGGGCCCTGTGGGTCGCGGACTTCGTCTCCGCGCACGGACTGTCGGACGCCTTCCAGCTCCTGGGGGTCTGCGCGGTCCCCTGGGCGGAGCCGCTGGGCCACTCGGTCGTCGACGCCCTGGAGATAGCCCGCGAGGCCGGCAGCTACCCCTGGAGCTTCAGCGGGGTGATGGGGCTCGCGGAACGCTGCCTGGACCCCGGGGAGGCCGCCCGCCTCGACCTCCTCACGGGCCCGCCCGCCGAGTCGGAATCGGCGTCTCCCGGAGCGGGCACGTACTGGTCGGAGGCGTTCCACCGCCTGGTCTCGACGTTGCGCTTGCGCGCGGCGATGCGGGACGAGCTTGCGCCGTGAGCCTCGGGCTCCGACCCGGGGCCGCCTGCGGGAGCGCGTCCCGCTGGGTGCCTCGGGCCCCGGTCCCCCGGGGTGGCGTTTCCCGCGGGGTGCGGGCGGCTCCTGCGTCACGGGAGGTATTCAGGGGCGCGAGGAACTGCGCGACCAGCCCCCACCGGCCCGCGGCCGGACACGCAGCCGAAGCCACCAACAGCGCACCCCGCACCCCGAAGCCCTTAAGCCGGAGGCGCCCCCGCGGGAGGCGCGAACGTCGTGGTGACCCATTCGACGATCGACGTCGTCGTCGCGCCCGGGGTGAAGATCTCCGCCACCCCCTTCTCCTTCAGCGGCGCGATGTCCTCCTCGGGGATGATCCCGCCCCCGAACACCCGGATGTCCTCCGCGTCCCGTTCCTTCAGCAGTTCCAGCACCCGGGCGAAGAGGGTGTTGTGGGCGCCGGAGAGGATCGACAGGCCGATCGCGTCGGCGTCCTCCTGGATCGCGGTGTCGACGATCTGTTCGGGGGTCTGGTGGAGACCGGTGTAGATGACCTCCATGCCCGCGTCCCGCAGGGCCCGTGCGATGACCTTGGCCCCGCGGTCGTGCCCGTCGAGGCCGGGTTTGGCCACCACTACGCGGATCGGACCGGTCACACCCATCTTCGCCTCCACACACTCACTGCACCACCGAGTGAACGATCGTTATCCACAGCATCCCGCACGGGGCCGTTTCACGGTGGACCGGGAGGGGGAAATCACATGTGGGACACGTTCGATATGCGGCGTACCCGCGGCGGAAGGCGCGCATGCCTTCCCGTGCGGGCGCGCCGCCGAAGGAGCCGCTTCCGGGTCCGTACGACGGAGCCGCACAGAAGAGCCGTACGACGGAGCCGCCCGGGGTCTCGCGCGGATGCGGGACGGGGAGACCGGACGCGGTTCCGTGAGGGCGTACGGGAGTCGGCGTCGCCTCCCGTAGGCCGGTACGGAGGTCGGCCCATGCAGGCTCTGCCCTTCATCCCCCGGACTCTCGGCCCGCTGCCGGGCCCCGACCCCATCGGCCTTCTCGCCACCAGCCGCCGCACGGTGGAGCAGCTCCGCGGGCTGTGCGAGCTGCGGCTCCCGTCAACGGCCCTGCGGGCGCACGCCTTGGAGCTGGCGATTCTCGCCGGGCATCTGCTGCTCTACCCCTCGGGCCTGACGGACGAGCGGCCCGCGCCGCCCGCGGCCGGGTCCCCGCCCCGGCCGGTGATCATGCTTCATGGATTCGCGGACAATCGGTCGGTGTTCGTACTGCTCCGCCGCTCACTGGCCCGGCACGGCTGGCGGGATCTCCAGTGTCTGAACTACTCGCCGCTGACTTGCGATATCCGGGCGGCTGCCCGGTTGCTGGGGAGGCATGTCGAGGAGGTCTGTGCCCGCAGCGGCCGGGACGGGGTGGATCTGGTCGGGCACAGCCTGGGCGGTCTGATCGCCCGGTACTACAGTCAGTGCCTGGGCGGTGACCTGTGGGTGCGGAATGTGGTCACGCTGGGGACCCCGCACTCCGGTACCCGGGTCGCACCGCTCGCCAGCGCCCATCCGATCGTGCGCCAGATGCGCCCGGATTCCCCGGTCATCGAGGAGCTGTGCCGTCCGGCGCCCGGCTGCCGTACGCGTTTCACCAGCTTCTGGAGCGAGCTGGACCAGTGGATGGACCCGGTCGAGACGGCCCTGATCGACCACGCCGATCTCCGTACGGAGAATGTGCGGGTGACGGGGATCGGGCATCTCGCGCTGCCGGTGCATCCCGCGGTCGCCGCCCGGATCCGGGAGGTTCTCGGCGCGGCGGAGGACGCGCCCGGCCCTGGGTCCGCCGCCGGGGAGCCGGTGGCGGTCGCCTGAGCCCGCCGCCCCCCCGCGCCCGCGGCCGGAGCGGGACGGACGAGAGGGGGCGGGGCGGCCTTCGCCGCTCCTCTCGCACCCGGGATCGGCGCAGAGCCTCACACCCGGTGACGATTTGTCGAACGAATTTCGAACGTACGGCCAAAGCTCTCCCGCCGCCTCGCCGAAAGACGCTCGAATGCCCCTTTCCTGACCGCGTAAAACCTGCGGAAGATTGTCGACGCCGTATACCGCCGGGTACAGTCGCGCCACTGGTTTCCCCCTGGGTTCCGACCGCTCGACGACCCAGACCAGCAGTCCTGTTGCCGAGGCGAGAGAGAAGTTGGTGAACGACCAGCACGCCCACGCCGGGTACGTCGGCCACGAGACTTACCCCACCGGCAGCTACGACACCGACCCGCTCTTCGGTGCTCTTCCCGAGTCCGGCACGGACCACTCCGCCCACTACGACGCCGCCCAGTGGGACACCGGTTCCCAGCCGTCCGCGGCCCCGCAGTACGGCGGCTACGACTCCTACGGTCCGGGCTCGTACGACACGCCGGCCGGTGACCGGGCGGCTGGGGGTACCTCCCAGGCCGAAGCCTCCGGGGGAGGGTACGAGTCGACGTACGGTACGACCGGCCAGTGGGACGCCACCGCCTGGAGCCAGGCCGCGGATGCCGCGGCCCAGGATCCGGCCGCCGCCTATGCCTACGACGGCAGCGGCTCCTGGGGGGCGCCCACCTTCGAGTCGGGGGCGTACGACGCCACCGCGTGGAACACGGCCGCGGATGTCGAACCCCTCCCGCTGGTACCGCAGCAGTACGCGCCCGAGCAGGAACTCGCCGGTACGCACCAGGACTTCGCGGCTCAGGACTTCGGCACCCCGGAGACCGGCGCCCAGGACTTCACGGCCCACGACCTCGCGGCCCACGATTTCGGTACGCAGGAGTTCGACCCGGAGCTGATGGAGCAGCTGACGCGGTCGGCCGACGCCGGGGCCGATGCCACCGCCGTCGTTCCCGTGGTCGACGGGGACCCGCACCACGATCCCGCCGGGCCCGAGGCCGGATCCGGTCCCGGCTACGACGGGCTGCAGGAACACGACGGCGGCGAGGACGAGCCCGGGTACGGTTCGATCAACGGTGTCGCTCCGGTCACCCCGCGCCCGGTGCGCCGCGCGGGCAGCGCGGGCCGCGGCCGGCGCCGTACCCCCGCCAAGCGTTCGGCGCTGCTGACGGTCGCCGTCCCGTCCGCCTGTGTGATGGGCGTGGCGGGTATCGCCGCCGCCTCCGTGGGCGATATCGGCGCCGAGCCGCAGCAGAAAGAGGACACCACCACCCTGGCCGCCGCCGACACCTCGACGGAGCAGATCGCGGCCAACTCCCGGGTGGACACCCAGCTCGCCGCGCTCAGCGCCGAGGCCCGCGACTTCGGTGACCGCGCCTCCCGTACCCAGGAGCGCATCGACCTGAAGGCCCGCCAGGAGGCGGAGCGGCAGAAGCGCGAGGAGGAGGCCAGGAAGCGGGAGGCGCTCCGCCCCAAGTTCGCCCTGCCGGTGAAGCAGAAGGGCCTGAGCACCTACTACGGCCAGTCCGGTGTCAACTGGATGGCCCTGCACACGGGTATCGACTTCCCCGTCGACTACGGCACCGAGGTCATGGCCGCGACCGACGGCACGGTCCGTACGCAGTTCAACCGGGCCTACGGAAATATGGTCATCCTGACCGCTCCTGACGGTACCGAGACGTGGTACTGCCATCTGGCGTCGTCCAAAGTGCGCTACGGCAAGGTGAAGGCCGGTGATGTCATCGGCTATGCCGGGGACTCCGGGAACTCCACCGGCCCGCACCTCCACTTCGAGGTCCGGCCGAACGGCGGCTCGCACATCAATCCGCTGGTCTGGCTCCAGAGCAAGGGTCTGAACCCGGTCTGACAGACGGGGCAACCCGCCCCGGGCGGCCGGACCGCCCGGGGCTGCCGGCTTTCTACAGCTTCTCCACCGGTGCGTAGCGCAGGAGCAGTACCTTCGGCTTGGGGTCTCCGAAGTCGATCGTCGCCTGCGCATTGGCGCCCGCGCCCGCGACACCGACGACGGTCCCGAGGCCGAACTGGTCGTGGGTGACCCGGTCTCCGATCGCGAGCGCGATCACCGGCCGTTCCGAGGCCCCACCGCGCCCGGTGGCGAATCCGGAGGCGGCGGAGCGGCGCCCGCCCGCGTTCGCGGAGGGCATCGACGGCAGCCGGGAGCCGCCGCCGAAGGGCTTCGACGCGGTGGCGGGGGGTGCCATCGGCCCGGTGCGCTTCCACTCCAGATGCTGTACGGGGATCTCTTCGAGGAACCGGGACGGCGGGTTGTACGACGGCTGGCCCCACGCGCTGCGCATCGAGGACCGCGTCAGATACAGCCGCTCGCGGGCCCGGGTGATCCCGACGTACGCCAGCCGGCGCTCCTCCTCCAGCTCCTTGGTCTGGCCGAGGGCCCGCATATGCGGGAAGACGCCGTCCTCCATGCCGGTGAGGAAGACGACGGGGAACTCCAGGCCCTTGGCGGTGTGGAGGGTCATCAGCGTGATCACGCCGGAGCCCTCTTCGTCCTCGTCGGGGATCTGGTCGGAGTCGGCGACGAGCGCGACCTGCTCCAGGAACTCCGCGAGCGTCCCCGCGCCCTCCTCGTCCGAACGGGCCTGCTCGAACTCCAGTGCCACCGCGGCAAGTTCCTGGAGGTTCTCGATACGGGTCTCGTCCTGGGGGTCGGTCGAGGCCTGGAGTTCGGCGAGATAGCCGGTCCGCTCCAGGACGGCTTCCAGGACGACGGCGGGGCCCGCCCCGGACTCCGTGATCGTCCGCAGCTCCTCCATCAGGACATTGAACCGCTTCACTGCGTTGGCGGAGCGGGCGGCCATTCCGTACGCCTCGTCGACCCGGCGCAGCGCCTGCGGGAAGGTGATCTTCTCGCGGAGGGCGAGGGCGTCGATCATCGCCTCGGCGCGTTCACCGATACCGCGCTTGGGGACGTTGAGGATCCGGCGGAGGGGGACGTTGTCCTCGGGGTTGGCGAGCACCCGCAGGTAGGCCAGGACGTCCCTGACCTCCTTGCGCTCGTAGAACCGGACACCGCCGACGACCTTGTAGGGCAGGCCGACCCGGATGAAGATCTCCTCGAAGACCCGGGACTGGGCGTTGGTGCGGTAGAAGACGGCGACATCGCCGGCCTTCGCGTCGCCCGCGTCGGTGAGCCGGTCGATCTCGTCGGCGACGAACTGGGCCTCGTCGTGTTCGGTGTCGGCGACATAGCCGGTGATCCGCGCGCCGTCGCCCGCGTTGGTCCAGAGGTTCTTGGGGCGGCGGCTCTCGTTGCGCTCGATGACGGCGTTGGCGGCGGAGAGGATCGTCTGGGTGGAGCGGTAGTTCTGCTCCAGCAGGATCGTGGTGGCGTCCGGATAGTCCTCTTCGAACTGGAGGATGTTCCGGATGGTGGCACCGCGGAAGGCGTAGATCGACTGGTCGGCGTCGCCGACCACGCACAGCTCGGCGGGGGGCAGATCCTCCCTGCCGGTCCCGACCAGCTCCCTGACCAGGGTGTACTGGGCGTGGTTGGTGTCCTGGTACTCGTCGACGAGGACATGGCGGAAGCGCCGCTGGTAGTGCTCCGACACATCCGGGAAGGCCTGGAGGAGGTGGACCGTGGTCATGATGATGTCGTCGAAGTCCAGGGCGTTGGCCTCGCGGAGCCGCGACTGGTACATCCGGTAGGCCTCGGCGAGGGTCTTCTCAAACCCTCCCCCAGAGCCTTCGGCCTGGGAGGTACCCCCAGCGGCTTGATCCGCGAAGCTCTCCTCGTCGATCAGCTCGTTCTTCAGATTGGAGATCTTGGCGCTGAACGACTTGGGCGGGAACTTCTTCGGGTCCAGGTCGAGGTCCCGGCAGACCAGGGCCATCAGCCGCTTGGAGTCCGCGGCGTCGTAGATGGAGAACGACGAGGTGAAGCCGAGCTTCTTGGACTCGCGGCGCAGGATCCGGACACAGGCGCTGTGGAAGGTGGAGACCCACATCGCGTTGGCGCGCGGGCCGACGAGCTGCTCGACGCGCTCCTTCATCTCCCCGGCGGCCTTGTTGGTGAAGGTGATCGCCAGTATCTGGCCGGGGTGGACGTGCCGGGTGGCCAGCAGATGGGCGATGCGGTGCGTGAGCACCCGGGTCTTGCCGGAGCCGGCTCCGGCGACGATGAGCAGGGGCGAGCCCGAGTGCACGACGGCGGCGCGCTGCTCGTCGTTGAGTCCTTCGAGGAGGGCCGCGGGGTCGACGACCGTACGCGGGGCGCCGTCGCGGTGGTACGCGTCACGCTCGGGCGGCAGGTCGAAAGCGCCCTGGAAGAGGTCGTCCGGAACCTCCTCCCGGGCCTGCTGCTCGGGACCCTCGCGGTCCTCGGGCGGCGGGGGCTCCTCCTCGGGCTGGAGGTTCGCCAGGAAGTCTTCGTCAAAGAGGCTGCTCATCGCTCTCCGAGTCTATGCCGGGGCACCGACAGCGGGTGGCCGTCCCGCGGAACTCCCGGCGACCGCCCCGGTCCCCGGCCCGGGGACCGGGCGGTGCGGCCCGGCCGGAACGGCTCAGGTCCAGACCGTGGCTATGAGGATGTTCACCGTGGTCAGACCGCCGACGGCGCCGAAGAGCGGCTTCTCCACCCGCTCGTCGTCCCGCTTGACGTACACCAGCGCCAGGATCACCACCAGGACGGCCATCTTGATGCCGATCTTGACGTTGTTCACCGTCTGGTCGTCGGCCTGGTTGAGCCCGACCAGGGCGACGCCCGTGATCAGCATCGTCAGCGCGCCGTGGAGCATCGCGGGGGTGAAGCGGGCGGTGCCCTCGCTCAACGCCGTCATCTGAGTGAGGAAGCCGCCGAGCAGGGACGCGATTCCGATGATGTGCAGCGCCAGGAACACATTGATGAGTACGTCCATGGGGCGGAGCCTAGCCGCCGCCATATCACCGCTCTTCGGTCAGGGGAGCCTCATTCGCCGCTTCGGTCAGGGGAGGCCCCTGCCCTGCACTCATGGTGAGGGAACGGTCACGGAAAGCGGGCGGAGCCGTACACCTTCGAACAGAATCGGTCGTTCCGCCTCCGGATCGTTACCTCACGCCTAGCGTCCTGCCCCGGACGACTCCCCCGTACCGGGCGGTGGGGGCCACAAGCCTCCGCCGCCCGGAAACGGCTCCGGCACGGAGACCAGGGGAACCGCGGAGACGCGGTCATCACGGAAAGGACGTGGACGCCCTCGTGGCAGCGCACCGCAAACCGAAGCAGGCGCGGCGTTACCCCTTCGCCGCCCGGCCCGCCGCCAGGACCGCCACCACCCTGGCGCTCGCGGGTGCGGCCACCGCCACCGCGTTCAACGGCACCGGCACGGCCGACACCGTGCTCACCCCCGCGCAGATCAAAGCCCGGGTCGACCAGCTCTACCAGGAGGCGGAGGCCGCCACCGAGGAGTACAACGGCGCGAAGGAGCGGACCGACCGGGCCCGCGACGCGCTGGACGAGCTGCGGGACGAGAGCGCCCGCCGGGCGGAGCGGCTCAACGCCGGGCGCGACGCCCTCGGTTCGATCGCCGGGGCGCAGTACCGCGCCGGGGCCGTCGACCCCGTGATCCGGCTCGCCCTGGAGTCCGACCCGGACGGTTTTCTGGAGCGGGCCGCGGTGGACCGGCTCGTCGGGCAGCGGCAGGCGGCGGCCGTGGCGGACGTCCGGGACCGGCTCACCGAGCTGGACCGGCTGCGGGACCGCGCCGGTCACCGGGTGGGCGAACTCCGTTCCCGGCAGGCCGAACTGGCCCGCCGCAAGGCCGTGGTACAGCGGAAGCTGGCCGCCGCCGACGGGCTGCTCAAGGAGTTGGACACCCGGCAGCGCGCGGCCTACGACGCACCGGGCGCCGACCGGCCGGGGTCCCGCCCGCCCGTGGCGACGGCGGCCTCGTCGCACGCGGCGCGGGCCGTCGCGTACGCCTACTCCGCCCTGGGCAGGCCGTATGTGTGGGGTGCCACCGGTCCGGCCTCGTACGACTGCTCGGGGCTGACCCGCGCGGCCTGGCGCGCCGCCGGGGTGTCGCTGCCGAGGACCACGTACACGCAGATCGACGCGGGCCGCCGGATCGACCGCTCCGAACTGGCCCCGGGCGATCTGGTCTTCTTCTATCCGGGCCTCAGCCATGTCGGTCTGTACGTCGGCGGCGGCCGGATGATCCACGCGCCCCGGCCGGGCTCGACGGTGCGGATCGCCTCCGTCGACGAGATGCCGTTCGCGGGGGCCACCCGGCCCGGGTAGGAGAGCGGGGCCCGGCCCCGTGCCGGGCCCGTGCCCGGGACGGCGTCCGGTCAGATCAGCCGGCGGGCCGTCGCCCAGCGGGTCAGTTCGTGGCGGTTGGAGAGCTGGAGTTTGCGCAGCACCGCCGAGACATGGGACTCGACCGTCTTCACCGAGATGAAGAGCTGCTTGGCGATCTCCTTGTACGCGTACCCCCGGGCGATCAGCCGGAGTACCTCGCGCTCCCGCTGGGTGAGCCGGTCGAGGTCCTCGTCGACCGGCGGGGCGTCCGTGGAGGCGAAGGCGTCGAGCACGAAACCGGCCAGCCGGGGGGAGAAGACGGCGTCCCCTTCCTGGACCCTGAAGATCGAATCGACCAGGTCGGTACCGGTGATGGTCTTGGTGACATAGCCGCGGGCGCCGCCCCGGATGACCCCGATGACATCCTCGGCCGCGTCCGAAACCGACAGGGCCAGAAAGCGGACGGGGTGTTCGGCCGCGCCCATCAGCGGGGCGCAGCGGCGGAGCACCTCCACACCGCCGCCGCCCGGGAGGTGGACGTCGAGGAGGACGACCTCGGGGCGGGTCGCGGTGATGACGGTCACGGCCTGGTCGACGTCGGCGGCCTCGCCGACGACCTCGACCCCGGTGGTCTCGGTCCGGCCGATCTCGGCCTGGACACCGGTGCGGAACATCCGGTGGTCGTCGACGAGGACGACCCGTACCCGCCGCTCCGGGCCCCCGGACCCCTCCTCCGCCGGACCGGCCTGCCCTGCCTGCTGCGGTGTCATACGTCCGCCCTCTCCATGGTCAGCTCCACTTCCGTGCCCTCCCCGGGCGCCGAGGTGAGCCGGGCCGTACCGCCGTTGCGCTGCATCCGGCCGATGATCGACTCCCGTACGCCCATTCTGTCCCCGGGGACGGATTCGGGGTCGAACCCGGGTCCGCGGTCGCGGACCGAGACAAAGACCGTCCGGCCGTCGACCTCGGCGAACACCTGGACGGGACCGCCTTCGCCACCGTACTTGGCGGCGTTGACCATCGCTTCCCTGGCGGCCTGCATACAGGCGGAGAGCCCGTCGTCGAGCGGGCAGTCGCCGACGACCACGACCTCCAGCGGAACACCGTGCTTGTCCTCGACCTCGGCCGCGGCCTTCTTCACCGCTTCGGCGAGGGTGCCGGGCTCCTCGTCCTCCTCCTTGCCGGTGCCCTCCGGCTTGTAGAGCCAGTTGCGCAGCTCGCGTTCCTGGGCCCGCGCGAGGCGGCGGACCTCGCCCGCGTCGTCGGCGTTGCGCTGGATCAGGGTGAGGGTGTGCAGGACGGAGTCGTGGACATGGGCGGCGACCTCGGCCCGCTCCTGGGCGCGGATGCGCATCGTCCGCTCCTCGGAGAGGTCCTGCGTCATCCGGACCAGCCAGGGTCCGGCGAGCAGGGCGATACCGGCGATGACGGCGATGGCGGCGGTGAGGACGTTGCCGAGCTGGGCGGCGGAGCCCCGGACGACCATGAACACGGTCAGGCCCATACCGACGAGCCCGACCCCGACGAGGGCCCGGACGATCTGGAACAGACGGCGGTGCCGGGAGTCGGCGGCGGTCCAGCTCGCCCGGCGGGCGTTGTCTGCCTGCCGCCACACCAGCACCACACCGGCGCCGATCAGCAGGGTCGGCCAGAGGTAGCGGTGGGCGCGGTCGGCGGTGTTGAGGTCACCGGCGAAGATCAGACAGCCGATGGCCAAGGCCATCAGCGCGAAGAGCTGCCCCTGGTCGGGTTTGCGGAGCCGGCGGCGGCCGTCGTCGGCGGTCTCGAAGAGGGGGCGGTGCTGGGCGACGGCCCGGCCGCCGATACCGAGGGGGACGAAGACCCAGAACGCCGCGTACAGCAGGATGCCGAGGCCGTCGGCGAGCAGCAGTCCGACGAAGGCCAGCCGCACCCAGGCGACGGGCACGCCCAGATGCCCGGCGAGCCCCCGGGCGACCCCGCCGAGGAGCCGGCCGTCGGCGCTGCGGTAGAGCCTGCGCCACGGAGTGCCGTCCTCGGGTACGGCGGAGCGCGCCGAGCGGTCGGCGCGTTCGGCGCGCGGGGGCTCGGCGGTGGGGCGGGGCGGGGCGACGGGCATGCACCGATCGTCACACGAACGCCGGGCCGCGGGTATCAGGGGCGACCCCGAGAACGTCCCTGAGGCGGTACGGGAGGGGGCGAGGGCGGGTGGGCAGGAGGGGGGACCGGTGTGCGGGGCCCGGCCGGGGCACCGTACGGGCGGGGAGCGCCTTACGGTCGGGCCGGTGGATTTCAGGGTCGGGCCAGGGTCGCCCCCGGTCCCTTCGGCGGCCCGGTGCCGTCACCATGGAGCTATGAAGCAGCCGACCCCGACCGCGCACCCCGGCCCGTCCGACGAGACGCCCGCCGGGCCCGAGGAGACCCCGGCCGGGGAAGGCCCGGGGGCGTATCCGCGGGTCCGGTATCTGCGGCGGGAGCAGCGCCACCGGGTCGTCGGCGGTGTCTGCGGCGGTCTCGGCCGCTACTGCGACGTCGATCCGGTGATCTTCCGGGTGGTCGTCGGGGTGCTCGCGCTGACGGGCGGTCTCGGTCTGATCTTCTACGGCTTCGCGTGGCTGCTGATCCCCGCCGAGGGCGAGGAGGAGTCGGAGGGCCGCAGGCTGTTGGGCGGCCGTGTCGAAGGTACGGCGCTGACCGCCGTGCTGCTGAAGCTGATCGGCTGCGGGCTGTTTCTGACCATGCTGACCAGCCCGGCGACGATCGGTTTCGCCGTCCAGCTCGCGGTCGCCACCGTCGGTGTCGCCGTCTGGTCCCGCCGCCGTACGTCGCCGCCGCCGGACGCCGGGCCCGGTGCGCCGGGGGCCGCCGGGGCAGCGCACGCCGTTCCGGACGCGCCGCCGGAGACCAAGGCGCCGCCCGCGCCGGAAAGCCCTTCGTGGTGGCGGGATCCGATCGGCAAGGACGGCCACCCGCCGCCGCCGCGGTCGGAGTATCTGTGGGGTCCGGAGGACGCCTGGGAGACGGCTCCTGAGGCCGGGCCGGGGAGCGGCTCGCGGGACCGGCGGGCCGGGGAACGCGGCGGGCCCCGGTCGATCGGCGGGTCGCTGTTCGGGCTTGCGGTGTCGGCCTGTGTCCTGGGCATCGCCCTGAGCTGGGACGGCAATCCGCTGGGCACCAGCCTCCAGATCGGTCTGGTGGCCGCGCTGGGCGTCTTCGGTCTGGGCCTGGTGGTCAGTTCGTTCCTGGGCCGCACCGGCCTGGGCACGGTCCTGCTGACGGTCGTCACCGCCCTGCTGCTGGCGGGATCCGCCGCGCTCCCCAAGGACATCGGTACGGACTGGCAGCGCAGGACCTGGCGGCCGGCCGCGGTCGCCGCCGTACAGCCTTCGTACGAGCTGGGCGCCGGGGTCGCCGTGCTGGATCTGTCGAAACTGCCGCTGACGGCCGGGGAGACGGTGAAGACCGGCGCGAAGGTGGGGCTGGGCAAGGCGAAGGTGATCGTCCCGGCGAACGCCGAAGTGAAACTGCGGGCCGAGGCCGGTGTCGGGGATATCGGACTGCCGGAGGATCCGAAGGACGATATCGATGTCTCCCCCGGTCAGGAGCGCCGGGTGACCCTGCCCCCGCCCGCCGGGAAGACTCCGGGCGCCGCGCCGCAGGGGGGCACGGTCGAACTGCATATCCAGGTCGGAATCGGACAGGTGGAGGTGGCCCGTGCAACATCCTGACGAGACGGGCCGGACGGCTCCCGGCGGCTCCACGGGCCGGGGACCCGGCGGCGTGGTCCCCGCACCCGGCGAGGGCGGCGAGGGCCCCTCGTACCCCGGGGAAAGCGCGGGGACCACGCGCAACACGGGAAACCCGGAGAGCACCGGCCCCGGCGGTCTCTCCCTGAGCCTTGGCCGCCCCGGCCCCGGGGCGGCCGCGGCGGGCCCCGGCGGCGGGCCGGTGCGCCCGCTGCTGCACGGCTTCCGCCCCGGCCGGGCCGTCGCCGGGCTCGCCGCCCTGGCCGCGGCCCTGCTGTTTGCGGGCGATGCGGCCGGAAGCTGGAGCACGCCGTGGTTCATGGTGTTCCCGGTGGTCTTCGGCGGTCTGGCGCTGGCCGCCGGAGCGGGCCTCACCCACTACACCCTGCGCCGCCGCCGTGTCGCGATGAGCGCGTCCAGGGACGGCGCGGCCGCCCCGGCGAGCACCAGCGGCAGCCAGGCCATCAGATAGGCCAGGTCGTTGCCGTAGTAGTACGGCTCGGTCGGCCAGCTGACGGTCAGCCAGAGGCTCAGCGAGATCAGCGCCCCGCCGAGCGCGGCGAGCCGGGCCAGCAGGCCGACGAGGGTGCCGACGCCCACGGCGATCTCGCCCCAGGCGATGGCCTCGCCGAAGGCCACCGGGTCCGCCAGGGCCCGGTCGACCAGCCAGGGTACGGCGGACCCGTCCCTGACGCTCCGCATCAGCTCACCGATGGAGCCGGAGCCGGACGCCGCCAGGAACGCCTTGTCGCCGAGCTTGTCCAGCCCGGCGTAGACGAAGGTCACTCCGAGGAAGATCCGCAGGGGCAGCAGGGCATGACGGACGCCCAGCTCCCGCGCCCGCTGCCACCACCCCCGCGACCGGGAGCGGAGACCGCCGCCTCCGGGGTCCGCCCCCGTACCGCCCTGCCGCCGTGTGTGCGCCATCGCCCGTCAGTCTCCCTCCGGATCGGCCCGTCGCAGCCCGCCGGACCTCGTCGTACCCGGTCGCCGTCACAGACCATACGTACGGGGGACCCGGACGGCTCACCGGAACTGATGCCCCTCTTTCCCGCCCTTGTCCCACCCCGGTCCGGAGCCACCGCCGGCCGTCAGCTCGCGCCACAGCGGCTGGAAGCTGACCCAGGCGGCGAGGTCGGTGCCCAACTGCTCGCGGGTGGCGACCGCGTCACGGTGTCCGATGGGCACGGGCTTCCCGGCCGCACGTGCCGTGAGCTGCACCTGGGCGCAGCGTTCCAGGGACAGGAACCACCAGACGGCCGCGTCGACCGAGCCGCCGGTGGTCAGCAGTCCATGGTTGCGCAGGACGAGGGCCTTGCGGGGGCCGAGGGCGGCGGCGATCCGGCGGCCCTCCGCCTCGTCGAAGGCGACCCCGGTATACGCGTTCACCAGCGCATGGTCCTCGTAGAAGGCGCACGCCTCCTGGGTGAGGGGTTCGAGAAGTTCACCGAGGGCGGCGAGCGCCCGCCCGTGGACGGTGTGGGTGTGGACGACGGCGACGGTGTCCGGCCGGGCGAGATGCACCGCCGCATGGACGGCGAAGGCGGCCTGGTTGATGTGCCGCTGCCCGTCGACGACTTGGCCGCGCGCATTGGACAGCACCAGATCGGCCGGGGTGACCAGGGAGAACGGCAGTCCGAAGGGGTTCACCCAGAAGCAGTCGGCCCATTCGGGATCGCGGGCGGTGATATGTCCGGAGACGCCGTCCTCGCAGCCGTACCTGCCGAGGATCCGCAGCGCCCCGGCGAGCCGCTCCTTGCGGTGGGCCCGTTCGGCGGCCGGGGTGTCGTGGACGGGCGGCAGGTCGAAGCCGAGCCGTTCAGTGGGTACGGGTACGGGCGCGGGGCCCGGAGGAGCGGCGGGGGGTACGGAGACGGGCGGAGGCGCGGGCTTCTGCTGCGTCATGCGCGGACGGTAGCGCGCGGCCCCCGAGGTGACCAGAGGCATCCGCCCCCGGCGGCCGGGAACGCGGCGCGCCCCCGCGGACTCTTCCGCGGGGGCGCGCCGGGGCCTTGCCCCGGGGGGTGCTCAGGGAGCCCCGTCGAGGGGGCTCACTCCCACTCGATGGTCCCCGGCGGCTTGCTGGTGACGTCCAGGACGACCCGGTTGACGTCGGCGACCTCATTGGTGATCCGCGTCGAGATACGGGCGAGCACCTCGTACGGCATCCGGGTCCAGTCCGCGGTCATCGCATCTTCGGAGGAGACCGGCCGGAGCACGATCGGGTGGCCGTAGGTCCTGCCGTCGCCCTGGACGCCGACGCTGCGGACATCGGCGAGGAGGACCACCGGGCACTGCCAGATCTCGCGGTCGAGCCCGGCCGCGGTCAGCTCCTCACGGGCGATGGCGTCCGCCTCGCGCAGCAGGTCGAGCCGCTCGCGGGTGACCTCGCCGACGATCCGGATACCGAGGCCGGGGCCGGGGAACGGCTGCCGCTGGACGATCTCGTCGGGCAGGCCCAGCTCCTGGCCGACCATCCGGACCTCGTCCTTGAACAGCTTCCGCAGCGGTTCGATCAGCTCGAACTCCAGATCGTCCGGGAGTCCGCCGACATTGTGGTGGGATTTGATGTTGGCGGTGCCGGTGCCGCCGCCGGACTCGACGACATCGGGGTAGAGGGTGCCCTGGACGAGGAAGGCGACGTCCTCGCCGCCGGCCGCGCCCTCGGCGACGATCTCGGCCTGCGCCTGCTCGAAGACCCGGATGAACTCCCGGCCGATGATCTTCCGCTTCTCCTCGGGGTCGCTGACCCCGGCGAGCGCGGTCAGGAACCGCTCCTGGGCGTCGACGACCTTCAGCTGGACGCCGGTGGCGGCCACGAAGTCCTTCTCGACCTGCTCGGTCTCGCCCTTGCGCATCAGGCCGTGGTCGACGTACACGCAGGTGAGCTGGGAGCCGATGGCCTTCTGGACCAGGGCCGCGGCCACGGCGGAGTCCACGCCTCCGGAGAGTCCGCAGATGGCGCGCTTGCTGCCGACCTGCTCCCGGATGGCGGCGATCTGCTCGTCGATCACATTGCCGGTGGTCCACGAGGGCTCGATGCCCGCACCCCGGTAGAGGAAGTGCTCCAGCACCTGCTGGCCGTAGGTGGAGTGCATCACCTCGGGGTGGTGCTGCACTCCGTAGAGCTTCTTCTCGTCGTTCTCGAAGGCGGCGACCGGCACGACGTCGGTGGCGGCGGTGACGGTGAAGCCCTCGGGCGCGGCGGAGCAGGCGTCGCCGTGCGACATCCACACCGGCTGCTCGGCGGGCGTGCCCTCGAAGAGGGTCGAGCCGGGCTTGGTGACCGTCAGGGGGGTACGGCCGTACTCGCGGGAACCGGTGTTGTCGACCGTGCCGCCGAGGGTCGTGGCCATCAGCTGGAAGCCGTAGCACATGCCGAAGACCGGGATCCCGGCCTCGAAGATCGCCCGGTCGAGGCGGGGCGCGCCTTCGGCGTAGACGGAGGAGGGGCCGCCGGAGAGGATGATCGCCCTGGGCTTCTTCGCCAGCATCTCGGCCACCGGCATGGTGGACGGCACGATCTCGGAGTAGACCCGGGCCTCACGGACGCGGCGGGCGATGAGCTGGGCGTACTGCGCGCCGAAGTCGACGACGAGTACGACATCGGGCGCGGCGGGGGACGCAGAGGACACTGGCGGCCTTCCGGCGGGAGCTGGCGGGGGGTCGGTGTATCCGATTCTACTGGGGTTCTCCCGGGGGCCGGACGCCTCGGCGGCCCGCACACGGATGGTACGCAAGGGCCCACAGCGGGTCCCCGGCGCACGGGGTGCGGGGCGGGCGGCCCGAGGCCGGGGAGGGGCGGGGCACAGGTCGGCGGCCGGGACGGCCGCGGTACGGCGGGACCCCGGCGAATCCCGAGGCCCGCGATACGGCGGGGCGGCTGCGGTCCGGCCGGGCGGCTGTGGCTGTGGTCGGGGCGGGGTTGGGGGGGCACAGGGGGTGGCCGGTTCGGCGGCCGGGGTGGCGCGTCTCACGATCCGGGCCCGGTTTTTGGCGTCCGGCGGGCGCGGGCGCATACTGGCTGCCATGCATCAGCACTCGACCTTCGTCTTTACCTATGGCACCGGCCCGTCCGGCTGCCATGGTCGTGCTGCTTGAGCTACTGACAAGCGACTTCGACAGAGCGCCCCGGCCGGGAACGGTCCGGGGCGCTCTGTCGTTTCCGGACTTCGGACCCTTTCCGGCCGGGGCGCCCCACCCCTCCGAGGAGCCCCCGTGTCCACCTCCACCGCCCTCCCCCAGACCGCCCGGACCCCGCAGACCACCCAGACTCCGCAGACGCCCGCCGAGATCACCGGCGCCCGCACCCCCGAGGCCGCGGAGCTGATCACCGGCGCCCGGGAGCGGATCGACGCGCTCGACGACCGGATCATCGGCCTGGTCCAGGAACGGATGGCGATCTCCGCCGTCATCCAGGACGCCCGGGTCGCCTCCGGTGGCCGCCGGGTCAGCCTCTCCCGCGAGATGGATGTCCTCACCCACTTCCGGGACGCGCTCGGCAAGCCCGGTACGACGCTCGCGCTGACGATCCTGGAGCTGTGCCGGGGCCGGGTCTGACGCCGTACCCCCGCAGCCGTAACTGAGTTCGGATGCGCTCTCACCCGTACGGCGCGTGACCGCCGGGGACGGGGCTTCGTTGGTCCCGGTGCCGTGCCAGCCAGGGGCGGCCCCGCAGGGAGAACCACGCGTGGCTCCGCTGGCGCGTGTGACGTACGCGAGTACGTCGTGGGACCTCGCGCCAGCGCGCGTGACCGGTCGGCAGGGGACAGCAGCCCGGTCACTCCGGCGGCCGGTTCCGGGGACGCCCGGAACCGGCCGCAGTCCCGTCCGGACGGCCGTACCCCGGTCCCGCGACCGCCCAGCGCCAAGGGCCCCGGCCGATCCCGCCGGCGCTCCGGACCACGGAGCGCCGACCTCCGGCCCGGCGAAGCACCGAAGCACCCGCACCACCCCGGCCCCTCCCCCGCGGCGCACACCCCCCCCTCGGCGCCGCACAGGGCCCCGCGGCACGCGTCCCGCGGGGCCCTCTCCCGGGTCCGCCCAGGCCGGGCGCCCCGGCTCCCGGAGACCGCGCCCGCCGCCGGTGATACGGACCACATAAATTTCTCGTCAGTTTTTCTACAACCTTTTCGGCCACTTCTCGGTCGTTCTTGGCGTATCTGTGATCACTTCCGTGTTTTCGCGTCCGCCGCGGCACGGGAGTCAGCGGATATTCCCTGATCGAATGCCGCCCCGCGGTATTCGAACCCGCCGAACACCGAGGTCTTATGAAGCTCCGTCGTGCCGCGGCCGTCGCCGCGGCGTCCGCCGTCCTGGCCCCCCTCGCCCTGCTGTCGGCTCCGGCCGCGCTGGCCACGGGGGTGACCGATCCCTCGTCCACCACCGGTACGAACACCCCGGCCGCCCCGGCCGAGCCGGAGTCGGATCCGGCGAAGGATCCGGCCGGACAGCAGGGCGGACCGGCGGGCGAGGGTTCCCCCGAGGGCGGCGCGGCCGGTGGCACCGAGCCCGGCCAGGGGGAGAACGGCAAGCCGGGGACCGGCGGCGCGGGCGAGGGCGGGGGCGAGCAGAAGCCCGCCGAGCCCGGTACCGGCGGCGAGCCGGGCAAGCCGGGTGAGCCGAGCGCCTCCCCCGGCGGCGGCCAGTCGCCCAAGCCCGGGGAAGAGGGCCCGGAAGGCGAGGAGGGCGGCGCGGACGAGTGCGCCACCGAGGTCGAGTCCAAGGACCTGAAGACGACTCTGCGCGGTCTGCCGTCGAAGGTGGTCGCGGGCAGCGGCTGGCAGAACTTCTCCTACCGGGTGGCCAACGACTCCAAGAAGGCGATGGACTCCGTTACGGCCTATCTGCTCGTCGAGGCCTATACGCACGACTACGAGGACGAGACCCTCAAGTACGTCACCCTCCAGGCGAAGTACAACGGCGCCTGGGAGAAGTTCGACGTCGAGGAGGGCTACCTCGGTGACACCGAGAAGCTGGAGGCCGGCGAGTACGCCGAGCTGGAGCTGCGGCTGAAGGTCGACGGCAAGGCCCCGGCCGGAGTCGCTTTCCTCATGACCCTCGGTGTGCACGTCGACGAGAAGAACAACTGCGAGTACGGCCAGGACGTCGAGTACGGCTTCGAGATCCTCCCGGCGGGCAGCAAGCCGTCCGGCGGCGACGCCGAGGGCAAGCCCGGCAAGGGCAAGCCGGAGACGACCGGAAAGCCCGGCTCCTCCGGCGGCAGCGAGCCCCAGGGCGGGCGCAAGGAGGTTCCGGTGACCGGCAACCTGGCCGCGACCGGCTCGTCCGACGCGCTCCCGGTCATCGGGATCACGGGCGGCGTCGCCGTACTGGCCGGTGCCGGTGTCGTCTTCGCGCTGAAGCGCCGCCGGGGCGGCGCGACCGCCTGAACCCGGTCGCCCACGGCCCGCCGGGCCCCTGGGTGACCGGCCCAGGACACAGCGGGGCCGCTGCGCTCGGAGGGGGGCGCAGCGGCCCCGCTGTCCCGTCTGCTCCTCTGTCCGGCAGCCGTACCCGCCTACGGCTCCCCGGCCGCACCGTTTCCCGGCGGAACCGCGGGCATGCCCAGGAACGGCAGCCGCAGCGCGCCGAACGCCTCCGCCGGGACGGCCGGATCCCTCGGCGCCACCGGCGCGAGCCCGCGGTACGGCTCCCCCTGCGCCGGACGCGGATCCGCGTCGCCGCGGTTGGGCCAGAGCGCCATCGCCCGCTCCGCCTGCGCGGTGATCGTCAGCGACGGATTGACGCCCGGGTTCGCGGTGACGGCCGCGCCGTCGACGACGGATATGCCCGGATGGCCGTACAGCCGGTGGTACGGGTCGACCACTCCCGAATCCGCGTCCGCGCCGATCGGGCAGCCGCCGAGGAAGTGCGCGGTCAGCGGGGTGCCGATCAGCTCACCGACGTTCGACCCGGCGAAGCCGTTGATCTCGTCGGCGAGCACGCTCGCCGCCCGGGTGGCGACGGCGAGCTGCGCCGGATTGGGCGCGCCGTGGCCCTGCCGGGCGGTCAGCAGCCCCTTTCCGATACCGGACGGTCTGCGGTAGGCGGTGAGGGAGTTGTCCACGGACTGCATCACCAGCCAGATCAGGGTCCGCTCGGACCAGTGGCGGTACGAGAGCGAGCGGAGCGCGATCACCGGGTGCCGGACCATCCGGCCCAGCCAGCCCGCGATCCGGCCGCGGCCGAAGCGCGGGCCGCCGGGGCCCGACCGGTAGGGCACCTGGAAGGTGGTGAGGAGCCCCATGGCGTTGGAGCCCCTCCCGTACCGCACGGGTTCGATATGGGTGTGCTCGTCGGGATGGACGGACGAGGTGATGGCCACCCCGCGCGTGAAGTCGACGCGCGGCGCACCGTGGCGCGCCCGGTAGCGCCGGTCGTCGGTCTGCGCCCCCACGACCGCTTCGGAGTTGGTACGGGTCAGCTCGCCGAGCCGCCGCGAGAGACCGGGGAGCGCGCCGGTGTCCTTCATCCGGTGCAGCAGGCTCTGGGTGCCGTAGGTCCCGGCCGCGACGACGACCCGGCGGGCCCGGAACACCCGGCCCTTCCCCTTCCGGCGGCGGTCGGTGGGCACCGTACCGACGGCGTGGCCGCCGCGCCCGTCCTCGGTGAGGCTGACGACGGTGGTCATCGGATGGACCACGGCACCGGCGCCTTCGGCGAGATGGAGATAGTTCTCGTTGAGGGTGTTCTTGGCGCCGTGGCGGCAGCCGGTCATGCACTCGCCGCACTGGATGCAGGCGCGGCGGGCCGGTCCGGCTCCGCCGAAGTAGGGGTCGGCCGCCTCCTCGCCGGGCGCCGCCCGCACCCCGCGGCCGCCCGCGTCACCGGCCCGGTTGCCGTCACCGGCCCGGTTGCCGTCGCCGGCCGGGTCGCCGTCGTGGCCGTCGCCGAAGAAGACGCCGACCGGGGCCCTATGGAAGGTGCCGCCGATGCCCATCGCCTCCGCCGTGGCCCGGAGGTGCACATCGGCGGCGGTGGTCGTGGTGTTCAGCCGGACGCCGAGCATCCGGCGGGCCTGCTCGTAGTACGGCCCCAGTTCACCCTCCCAGTCCGTGATGTCCTTCCACTGCGGATCGCGGAAGAAGGCGGCGGGCGGGACGTAGAGCGTGTTGGCGTAGTTGAGGGAACCGCCGCCGACCCCGGCGCCCGCGAGCACCATCACCTTCCCGAGGAGGTGGATGCGCTGGATTCCGTAGAGGCCGAGCGCCGGGGCCCACAGGAAGTTCCGCAGATCCCAGGAGTTCCTGGGCAGGGTCTCGCGGGTGAAGCGGCGGCCCGCTTCGAGGACCCCGACCCGGTAGCCCTTCTCCGCGAGCCGCAGCGCGGCGACCGAACCGCCGAACCCGGAGCCGACCACGATCACGTCGTAGTCGTAGTTGTAGTCGTAGTCGTAGTCGTAGTCCTGTTCGCCGCTGTGCTCACAGCCGGGTCCGCGGTCGTCGCGCGGCTCCGCTCCGGTCGCAGGAGCGCCGGTGCTGCCGAACGGTGGTACCGCGGACATCATGCTCTCCTCCGTACGACGGGACGGGGCGGCGGAACCCGGTCAGTGCAGCCGGAACACCTTCATCAGCCGCAGCGACCGGTTCATCAGCGCCGCGTACTTCTCGTCGTCCAGGCCGAACGCCGGGCCCATCGGCATCACCCGCTGCTGCGCCACGGTCTGCGCCTCCGTGAACTTGAGGATGCCCTCGGAGCCGTGGCGCCGCCCCAGACCGGAGTCCTTCATCCCGCCCATCGGGGACTGCACACTGCCGTACGCGGGGGCGTACCCCTCGTTGATATTGACCGTTCCGCAGTTCAGGCGGGCCGCGACGGCATGGCCCCGCCTGCCGTCGCGCGTCCACACGCTGGCGTTGAGACCGTACGGGGTGGCGTTGGCGCGCTCGACGACCTCGTCCTCGTCCGTGAACCGGTAGACGGAGACCACCGGGCCGAAAGTCTCCTCGGTGCAGACGGCCATCGGCTCCGCGACGCCTTCGAGGATGGTCGGCTCGTAGAACAGCGGCCCGATATCGGGCCTGGCGACCCCGCCCGTGACGACGGTCGCGCCCTTGGCGACGGCCTCGTCGACATGGCGGACCACGGTTTCGAGCTGGCGCTCGCCGACCAGGGAGCCCATCTCGGCACCGTACGCGAGGGAGTTGCCGAGGCGCATGGCCCTGGTCCGGGCGGTGAACCGTGCCATGAAGGCATCGGCGACCGACTCGTGGACGTACAGCCGCTCGATGGAGATGCAGAGCTGGCCCGCGGAGGAGAAGCAGGCGCGGACCGCGCCCGCCGCCGCCCTCTCCACATCGGCGTCGTGCAGGACGAGCATGGCGTTCTTGCCGCCGAGTTCGAGGGAGCAGCCGACCAGCCGCTCCGCCGCGCTCCGGGCGACTTCGCGGCCGGTGCGGGTGGAGCCGGTGAAGGAGACGTAGTCCGCGTGCCGGACCACCTCGGGGCCGATCACCGGGCCCGCACCGAGAACGACCTGGAAGACGGCCTCCGGCAGCCCCGCCTCGACCAGCAGATCCCGCGCCCAGAGGGCGGTCAGGGCGGTCTCGGTGTCCGGTTTCATCACCACGGCGTTCCCGGAGACGAACGCGGGCAGCGCATCTCCTACGGACAGCTCCAGGGGATAGTTCCAGGGCGCGATCTGGCCCACGACCCCGCGCGGCCTGCGCAGTTCGGTGGTCTTGGTGAGGACGGGGACGACGCCCGTATGGCGGCGGGGGCGGAGATAACCGGCGGCCCGGCGGCCGTAGTGGCGCGCGGCGACCGCGACGGCCTGGATCTCCTCGTGGGCGTGGAGCCGGGCCTTGCCGGTCTCCAGCTGGATGAGGTCGAGGACCTCGGCCTGGCGCTCCAGCACCAGATCGTGGAAGCGGAGGAGGACGGCGGCCCGGGTGCGCACCGGGACGGCCGCCCAGGCGGGCTGGGCGGCACGCGCCCTGGCGAATGCCTCGGCCACGTCCTCGGGCGTGGACTCGGGCAGTTCGGCCAGCCGCTCGCCGGTGAAGGGGGTGTGGTTGGCCGTCAGACCGGAGCCCAGGACCCCTCTGGACAGCTGGGCGACCACCTCGGGCGTGACCACGTCCGCGGCCGTACGGGCGCCGGCCGGTGCGGCGGCTCGGGGGTTGGTGCCGGGGGTGGTGGCCGGGGCCTTCGCGTCCTTCATAGGGCCGAGGGTATGCCTCGGGCCCCCCGTTGGGTACCCGCCGGTAACAGCTTGGCCGGACCCGTACCGAAGCGCCGGCGTCGACTGGCGCATCAGGCCTGATCAGCGGCTTGTTCGAAACTTTGGCCGGAGTGGGACGGGCGGCGGTCCGCCGAGGGGCGACCCGGTGAGGGGCCGACCCGCGGAGCGGCGGACCCGGCGAGAGCGCCGGGCGGCCGCGGGCCGGGGTCCGGCTTCCGCCACGGGCCGCACTGTCCCCCGGTCCGGGCTCCCGGCACGGGCCCGTACGGGCCGTCAGCTCGCGCCGCGGCCCCGCCAGCCCTTCAGTATTCCGTCGAAGTCCTCCTTGACGGTATGCCAGGAGCCCGCCGGTCCGGCGAGGAACAGCGCGTACTCCGTACCGCCCGCGTCGATGGAGAACTGGTCGATCGCCCGCCGCGGACCGGCGAACTTGCCCTTCTCGGTCCAGCTGAACTCCAGCAGGGCCGCGTCCTGGTGGCCCTGGAAGGTGTTCCGCTCCAGCGACAGCTGCCGGTAGTCCGGGAGTCTCTTCAGATCCCGCTCGATGGCCACGAGATGGTCGTACGGATCGGGAAACCGGGGGGTCTCGGCGATACCGATCCGCAGCAGGTGGGAACCGCCGTCGGGCGAGTAGTCGACCTGGTTGTCCTTCTCTGACACGCGCTGCCACTTCTCCGGGAGGAGGAGGGAGAAGCCGAGCGGATCCTTCACCCGCTTCCAGCCGTGGGGGATCTGCTCGGCCGGGGAGGCCCCGACGGAAGGGGAAGGTCCGGATCCGGTGGGGCTGCCGGAAGCGGGACCCTCGCCGACGGCCACGGTGGCCGGTTTGCGGGCGTTCCTCTCCGGCTCGTCGCCGCCGTCCGCGTACCGCATGGCCAGGACTCCGGCGCCCGCGCCGACGAACGCGGCGAGGGCGACGACGATCGCAGCGAGCCGCATCCGGCCGCGGCGCCCGTCGGCTCCGGCCGCCCGGCGGGCCTGCCCGCGGCCCCGGCGGCCCGGCTCCCGAGCGGCGGGGGGACCGGCCGGGGCCGCGGGCGCGACGGCCGTGGGAGTCGGCGGGGGTACGGAGGCGCTGCCACCCGGGCTGGTGTCCCGGCCCGTACTCGAAGCACCCCCCGTGCCCGTACCCTCGCCCCTGCCCGGGAAGCCGTCGGCGGCGAGGAAATCGTCCGCGGCCGGGAGGCCGCCGGTGCCACCGCTCCGGCCGGTGGCACGGGCGGAGTCCGGCGGGAAGACCCTGGTGGCAGCCGTGGCTGCGGTGGCGGGGCGGTCGGGCCCCGGCACCCCTCCCGTGCTCTCCAGCTCCGTGACCGCCGCCGACAGAAGCCGTTCGGCCTCGGCCGCGGGCGGCCGGGACTCCGGGTCCTTCGCCAGCAGCGCCATCACGATCGGCCCGAGCGGACCGACACCCGCGGGATGCCGCGGCTCCTCGCTCACAACGGCCCGCATCGTGTCGAGCGGCGATGTACGGCGGTAGGGCGACTCGCCGGTCAGCGCCGCGTACAGGGTGACGCCCAGGGACCACAGATCGCAGGCGGGCCCCGGGTCGGCGCCCCGGACCCGCTCGGGCGCCACATAGTCGATGGAGCCGACGATCTCGCCGGTGCGGGTGATGGTCGAATCGCCGTCGATGGCCGCGATCCCGAAGTCGGTGAGCAGCACGCTGCCGTCCCGCGCGAGGAGCACATTGGCCGGTTTGACGTCCCGGTGGAGCACCCCGGCGGCATGCGCGGCACCCAGCGCGCCCAGGACCCGCAGCCCGATCCGGGCGGCCTCCAGCGGGGGCACCTTGCCGGACTTCTTGACCTCGTCGGCGAGGGAACGGCCCTCGACGTACTGCATGACGATCCACGGCCGGCCGTCGTGCTCCAGGACGTCGTGGACGGTGACGACGTTGGGGTGGGTGATCCGGGCGGCGGCCCGCGCCTCCTTCTGCGTCCTCGCATGGAGCAGAACCCGGTCCGCTTCCGCGGCGTAGATCCCGGCGGTCAGCTCCTTGACGGCGACGACGCGGTGCAGCACCTCGTCACGGGCGCGCCAGACCCGGCCCATGCCGCCCTTGCCGATGCAATCGCCCAGCCGGTACCGGCCGGCGAGCACCAGCCCCCCGCCTGCGTTCTGCCTGTTCTCCACGTCGCCGACGTCTCCCCGCCCCGTTCTCCGTGCACTGGCCGCCCCCGTTGCCCCGATGAAACCACCGATCCGTCGCCGCGCTGTCACGGCGCCTCTTTCGACAACTCGCCATGCCGTTGCGATCGTTCCCCGATCCCGGCCCGAAACCGGGCACCGGATCGGACGCCGACCCCGGCCGGATCGGACGCCGGGCCGG
The DNA here is from genome assembly GCF_044763775.1 of Streptomyces sp. NPDC094448. Taxonomy (NCBI): domain Bacteria; kingdom Bacillati; phylum Actinomycetota; class Actinomycetes; order Kitasatosporales; family Streptomycetaceae; genus Streptomyces; species Streptomyces sp. NPDC094448. Next base: position 137,421 of record NZ_JBIWGU010000008.1, read on the forward strand.
ACGCCGGGTTGTCATCCGTGCCATGGGTGGGGACGACCTCAGGAATCAAACGGTTCCTCAGCGGTCGCACGCCCACGCTACGGCGACGGCCCGTCAGCCGCTTCTGCGGTAGACGGCGACCGCCTGGTCGTACGCCTCCGAGACCCTCTCGCGGCGGTCGCCGGGGCCGATGACCTGGAGGACGTGGTAGCGGCCCTCGATGACGACGACGCGGTTGCGGACGTACACCTCGCGTCCGCTGCTGTCCTGCCAGGTGTACTGGCCCTCCGCCATCACCCGCGGCCCGACCTCGATCCGGCGCAGCCCGCTCGACGTCGACCAGGACGAACTGCGGAAGGGCTCCAGCTCCCGTTCGCGGTCGCGCTGGTAGTCGAGGGGGTCCTCGCCGTCCCGGACGCGGTCCCGGCCGGGGACCACGATCAGGGTGAAGTCCCCGTCTCCGTAGCGGATCTGGCCCGCGTCGTTCATCGGGCGGCGCTGCCAGCCCTGCGGCACGGCGACGGTGAAGCCCTCGGGGTCGGTGCGCTGTTCGTACCCCTTCGGCAGCGGACCGGAGCCGGGTGCCGGGGGCGCGTCGGGGGTCGCCGCACTGCCCGTCTTCTCCCCGGCCGGGGCGGACGGCGGGGGCTGTTCGGCACCGCTGGGGGTGGGCCGGGGGTTGCCCTGCGGCAGGGTGCTGTCACCGTCCTCACCGGCCTTCGGCAGGAACAGCACCGCGTACAGCACGGCGCCGGTGAGCAGCAGAAGCACGCCGACCAGCAGGCTGCGGCCCAGTGACGCCGGGCCGCGCTCGCGGCGCGGGGGCTTCTTGTGGCGGTGCCTGCCGTGGACGACTTCGGTGGAGCCGCCACGGCGTCTGCGGACCACCTCGCCGCGGCGGCGGACGATGGGCAGTCCGGCGCCGCCGCCGGGCGGGGCGGCGGGGAGCGCCACCACGTCGAGGCCCGCGTCGGGTTCGGGGGCGGAGCGGACCAGGGACCGCAGCCAGCCGCGCAGTTCCTCGGCGTCGGGGCGTTCCGTCGGGTCCTGGCGGAGCAGTGACTCGACGACCGGGCGGAGCGGCCCGCACTCCTCGGCGAAGGCGGGCGGCTCGGCGCAGACGAGCTGGACCAGCTCGGCGGCGCTCTCCTCGGGGTAGGGGGCATGGCCCTGGACGGAGCGGTAGAGCAGGGCGCCGAGGGCCCAGAGGTCGGTGGCGGGGCCGACGGGGGCGGCGAGCTGCCAGTTCTCGTGGACGGGCCCGGCCTGTTCGGGTGCCCAGCGTTCGGTGACGGCGCCGACGACGGTGATCCTGGCCTGCCGGGCCCGTTCGGCGGCGAGCGGGGTCGCCGGGCCCCGGTGGACGGGCGGCGCGGGTGCCGGATCCTCGTCCCAGCGGCCGGGGGCGGACTGGGCGGGGACGCTCGCGGGGGCGGGGGCGCGCCGGGCGTCGGCCCGGAGGGCTTCATGGCCCGCGCCGCCGCGGTCCGGGCCCGGCGGCTGGGCCGGGGGGAGGGCGGGGCGGTCGCCGCGGGGGGCGGGGGCGCCGCCGGGCCGTCCGGCGCGCGCCACGGGCAGGGCGGGCAGCCCGCCGGGAGCGGGGCCGTCGCCGGGGGCGGGGCCGACGGGGCCGTTGCCGGGGGTGGTGCCCGCGGGGGGCAGGGCCCGGACTCCGTACGGGTCGCTGTACCGGTGGGGGTTGTGGTCGGGGACGACGGGGAGCGGCGGCGGTACGGAGGTGCCGCCCGCGGGGACCGGGCGCGGCCCGTCGCCGCCGGTGAGCGGGCCGTCCTGCCAGCTGCCGGTGAGATGGGCGGGGCCGGGCGCGTCCGGTCCGCCGGTTCCGTAGGGGTCGCGTCCGTACGCCACGTGTCCGTACGGATCGTGGTGGTGCGGCGCGTGCTCCCCGGGCGCGTCGGGCGCGTCGGGCGCGTCGGGGGCGTCGGAGGTGTCGGCGCCGGTGGTGGTCACATGGTCGCGGTACCGGGGGCCTTCGTGTTCGGTACGGGACGGGGCCTGCGCACCCGGGCCCGGGGCCGCCGGGCCGTGGGCACGGGGGGTGCCGGGGGCATCGGGGGTGCCGGGCTCGCGGGCCCACCAGTCCGGGTCGTCGCCCGACTGCACCGGCCGGTCGCCGCCGCCCGGAGCATGCTCGCCGCCCCGGCCCGCGGCCGCGCCCGCGCGGTACGCCGCGATGGCGCCCGACCGGGCCGCCCGCCAGGAAGCGCCGGCGCCGTCCCGCGGGGAGACCTCCGCCCCCGCGGGCTCGTCCCCGTCGTCGTACTCCCCCTGCTCGTACTCCTCGCCGGCGTCCTCGTACTCGTCGTACTCGTCGTCGTGCTCGTCGTCGGCACCGTCCTCGCCGGCGAACTCGCCCTGGTACTCCTGGTGCTCCCCGTGCTCCTCCTGGTCCCCGTACTCACCGGCGAAGCCACCCACCTCTTCGGCGCCTTCGAAGTCCGGATACGGGGCCGGGGGCACGGCGACCGGTACCGGCGCATAGCCGCACAGCGCCTCCTCCGCCGCCCCGGCGGCCAGGCCGGTGAGCACGACGCGCCCGTCCTCGCAGACCAGGACCGTGCGGGCGGTGATGTTGCGGTGGGTCCAGCCGTACGCGTGCACCGCACCCAGCGCGGTCAGCACATCGGAGGCGACTTCGGCGGCGCGGTAGGGCGTCAGCGGCTGGTCCGCCAGGAACACCGCGAGCGGCCGGGCCTCGACCCACTCGCTGACGATCCACAGCGAACCGTCCTCGGCGAAAACATCGAAGACCTGGTCCAGCCGGGGATGGTCGGGGATCTGCGCCGCGGCCCTGGCCGCCTCGACCGCCCGCAGCACGGCCGGATCGGTGGACCGGACGGTGGTACGGCCCGCGGAGCGCCCGGCGCCCGGCACCCCTGCGCTGCCCGCCGGTCCGGGAAATTCGTCGGGGCCGACGAACTCGGCGTCCACCGTCTCCGGCAGCGGCACCTGACGGACCAGCACCTCCTGGCCGCTGTAGGTGTCGAAGGCGCGCAGCTCGGCGGGTTCGTACTCGTCGGGCGGGAGCAGCGGCAGGCGGTAGCGGTCGGAGAGCACCCTGCCCGTGTAGTCGTCCATATCGCCTCCCCTCGTGCCCACGGTCAACGGTCCTCACGGCGGAGCGGCAGCTTCCGCGCCGCCGTCCCTGCCTTCACCCCGAGGGCGGGTGCTCCGGCCGGCCGGCGGCGCCCAACGGTAGGTGCCGTCCGCGCCTTCTCACGATACGTGTACCGGTCAGTCCTGGGGCTTGAATGTCGCGAACGCGGTCTCCCGCAGCGTCTTGCAGACGGGCGCGTCCCATTCGGCGACCGGGCAGGACACCATGATGGAGTAGCCCCGCTTGTCGTCGACGACGAAACCGCGGTTGAGCACCCGCATCCGCTTGCCGTTGTGGTCGCGCTCGAATTCCCAGTCGGCGGCGGTCCGGTAGCCGTTGTACTGGACGGCCTTGATGCCCAGGTGGCTGTAGTTGGTGCTCCTGGCCTTGGCCGAGGCGACGGAATCCTCCCAGGCGGCCGCGGCGTCGGTGCCGGGGCTGGAGTTGAAGTCGACCTGGACCCTCGGGAAGGCGCCCTGGGCGGTGTTGTAGATACCGCCCGAATTCGCCCCGGCTATGCCGGTGCGCTGGAAACCCGCAGGCATCGCCATGGAGAACCGGAACCGGGTGTCGGTCTTCTCGGCGTAACCGGCGGGCAGGGCGCCCTTCGCCGGGGCGGCCGGGCTCGCCGGAAGCTTGGAAGCGCCGGTCGAGCCGTCCTTGCCGGTCGCCCCGTCGCCCGTGCCCTTGCCGTCGGCCGTATCGGCGGGCTTCTCCGCGCCGCCCGCGGGCTTGCCGTCCTTCGTCCCGGTTTCGGGGGTTGTTCCGGCGGAGGTGGTCCGGTCGCCGCCGGCGCTCCCGGTCCCGTCGCCGCCGTTGTCCCTGCCGATCGTCAAGTACATGACGGTGCCGAGGACGGCCAGCGCGATACCGACCGCGAGGAGCACCAGCGTGCGGCGGGGCACCACGTCGGTGAGGGGCGCGCGCCGGGGCGCGGCGCGCTGTACCGGGGGGTTCGGGGGCTGCTGCGGCGGGCGGGCGGCGCCTGCCGCGGCGGGAGCGGCGTTACGGGTAGGGCGGACGGGGCCGCGGGGCCGTTCGGTGCGGGCGGGGGCCGCCGGCTCGGGCGGCGGGATCGTCGGCAGCGTCATGGCCCGGGTGGCATCGGGCGGGAGCGGGGCCTCCGCTGCGGTGTCGGGCGCGTTGAGGGCGCGGGTCAGCAGGGCGCGGGCACCTGCGTCGTCGAGCCGCTGCGCCGGGTCCTTGGCGAGCAGCCCGTAGATGACCTCCTCCAGCGGGCCCGCGTTCTTCGGCGGGTCGAGGGGTTCGGTCATCACGGCGGTGAGGGTGGCGATCGCCGAACCCTTGTCGTACGGCGGGGCTCCCTCGACGCTCGCGTAGATCAGCCCGCCCAGCGACCAGAGGTCGGCGGCGGGGCCGGGCCGGTGGCCGCGGGCGCGCTCGGGCGAGATGTACGAGGGGGCTCCGACGAGCATGCCGGTGGAGGTGATCGAAGGGTCGCCCTCGACCAGCGCGATGCCGAAGTCGGTGAGTACGACCCGGCCGTCGTTCGCGACCAGGACGTTCGACGGCTTCACATCGCGGTGGAGGATGCCCTCGCGGTGCGCGGAGCGGAGTACGTCCAGTATCGCGAGGCCGACTTCGGCGGCCCGGCGGGGCGTCAGGGTGCCGTCCTCACGGATGACTTCGGCCAGCGACTTGCCCTCGACCAGCTCCATCACGATCCACGGCCGGTCGTCCTCGTCGACCACGTCGTAGACCGTGACGGCGCTGGTGTTACGGATCCGGGCGATCGCCTTGGCCTCGCGCAGCGTCCGGGTGATGAGCCGTCGCTTCTCGTCCTCGTCGATCTGGTGGGGGAAGCGCAGCTCCTTGACGGCGACGGTCCGGCTGAGGGTCTCGTCCTCGGCGCGCCACACGGTGCCCATGCCGCCGCGGCCGAGCACCCCGCCGAGGCGGTACCGCCCGGCGAGCAGCCGTCCTTCGGAGTCCCCGGATCCGGTGGTCTTCCCACCGGCGGTCCCGGCCGCGGGCCCGGTGGCGCGCTTCCCGTTCCCGGCTCCCCGGTCCCCGGCGGCAGCGCCGGCCGCGGCGGCCCGACCGGCCTTCTCCGCGGGCCCGTCCGGCTGTCCGGCGGCGCCGGGAGCAGGCTTCGCCGCCGCCGCGGAAGCGGCCTTGGAGGCCGTCTGCGGTGCCGTCTTCGGCGCGGTCTTCGGCTCGGTCTGCGGTGCGGTCTTCGGTGCCTTGCCCGGCTTCTCTTCGGCCCGCCGGTCGGCCTGGGTCCCGATCACCGGTTCCGCGGCGGTCCGCTTCGCCGCCCCGGCCTTTCCGGCGTTCGCTTTCGTGGTGTCCGTGGCGACGGTGCCCTCTCCGCCGTCGGTGTCCGCGGGCCCGTTCCCCGCCGGGGTCCTGCCCGCCGTCCGCCGGGGGGTCGCGGGTGTCCGGGCCGCCCGGCCGGGTCCGGGGGCCTCCCCGCCCTCGGACGACTGCCCTGCACCGGAGGGGGATTCGGCGTCCGGCGGAGTTCTCCGGCCGGCCGCAGCGGGGGTCTTCGCACCGGATCCGGCGGCCGGACCCTCCGCCGCGGTGCCGCGGGCGCCGGCCCGGCCGTCCGCGGCGGCGGGCGCTTCGGCGTCCCCGCCCGGAACGGACCGGGCGCCGGCCTCGTCACCGCCGCTCCGTGCCGCCGCAGACGGACGCTCCTCGGAGCCGTTCCGCTGGGGCTTCCGCGACTGCTCTGCCTCCGACATGCGTCCCCTCTGCGATCCCTGGTCTTCGCCCGCGCCTGTCGCTCCCGCGCGATGCGGTAACACGCCCTGGCAGAGCATTCATTGTCCCTCACCCGGGAAGGGGCGCCTCTTCCGGGTCATTTCCTGTTCCCGTTCACCGCGCCGCGCTCCCCGAGGTGGTGGCGAGGGTAGTACGGAACCCGGCGGGCCCCCACCCCGGACGGGGCCCCGTCCCCCACCGCGCACCGCCTTCGGCTCCCCGCATACCGGGGGAACAGGGCGGTGGAACGGGTCCACTCCACCCGATTCCGGATCCCCCGCCGGGTGCTCCCCGGGCCCGGGGCACCGGGCGCGGCGGCCCGCCGTCCCGGGCCGTAACACCCCCCGGAACAACGGGAAGCCCGCCAGGCCGGACCGCCCCCGAGACGAATCCGACAGGCACCGCAAACGATGTCGAGCGCATTCCGCAATATTCCGGCGCCCGCTCGGAGGGAAATTCCGGCGCCCGTTCAGAGGGGAACGATGTCCGGCGCTCCCAGCCGTGCCGCGTCGGCCGTCAGATCGTCCGGCTGGCGCTGCGATTCCCGCTCGGCCTCGACCCGCTTCTCGTAATGCTCGACCTCTTTTTCGATCTGTTTGGCGTCCCAGCCCAGCACCGGTGCCATCAACTCCGCGCACTCGCGGGCGCTGCGGGTCCCCCGGTCGAAAGTCTCGATGGAGATCCGGGTCCGGCGGGTGAGGACGTCGTCGAGATGGCGGGCCCCTTCGTGGGACGCGGCATAGACGATCTCGGCGCGCAGATAGTCGTCCGCGGCGGCCAGCGGCTCCCCGAGACCGGGGTCGTCGGCGATCAGGGCGAGGACTTCCTCGGCCAGCGAACCGTAACGGTTGAGCAGATGCTCGACCCTGACGACATGGAGGCCCGTACGCGCGGCGATCCGGGCGCGCTTGTTCCACAGGGCGGGGTAGCCCTCGGCTCCGACCAGCGGTGTCTCCTCCGTGACACAGGCGGCGACCCGCTGGTCGAGGCCGTGGACCGCCTCGTCGACCGCATCCTTCGCCATGACGCGGTACGTCGTGTACTTACCGCCGGCCACCACCACGAGTCCGGGCACGGGGTGGGCCACGGTGTGCTCCCGGGAGAGCTTGCTGGTGGCGTCCGACTCCCCGGCCAGCAGCGGCCGCAGGCCCGCATAGACGCCCTGGACGTCGTCGCGGGTGAGGGGGACGGCCAGCACGGAGTTCACATGCTCCAGCAGATAGTCGATATCGGCGCTGGAGGCGGCCGGATGGGCCTTGTCGAGGTCCCAGCCGGTGTCCGTGGTCCCGACGATCCAGTGGCGGCCCCAGGGAATGACGAACAGCACCGACTTCTCGGTCCGCAGGATCAGCCCGGTCGTGGAGTGGATCCGGTCCTTGGGGACGACGAGGTGGATGCCCTTGGAGGCCCGGACGTGGAACTGGCCGCGCTCCCCGATCAGCGCCTGGGTGTCGTCCGTCCACACCCCGGTGGCATTGACGATCTGACGGGCCCTGATCTCGTACTCGCCGCCGCCCTCCACATCCTGGACGCGGGCGCCGACGACCCGCTCGCCCTCCCGCAGGAAACCGATGACCCGGGCCCGGCTTGCGGCCTTGGCGCCGTACGTCGCGGCGGTGCGTACCAGGGCGGCGACGAAACGGGCGTCGTCCATCTGGGCGTCGTAGTACTGGAGGGCGCCGACAAGGGCGTCCTTCCGCAGACAGGGCGCCACCCGCAGGGCCTGCCGCCGGGAGAGATGACGGTGCACGGGCAGGCCCCGGCCGTGGCCGGAGGAGACCGACATCGCGTCGTACAGAGCGACGCCCGCGCCCGCGTAGACCCGCTCCCAGGCCTTGTGCTGGAGGGGATAGAGGAACGGAACCGGCTTCACCAGATGGGGGGCCAGCCGCTCCAGCAGCAGTCCGCGCTCCTTCAGCGCCTCGCGGACCAGCGCGAAGTCGAGCATCTCCAGATAGCGCAGCCCGCCGTGGATGAGCTTGCTGGACCGGCTCGATGTGCCGGAGGCCCAGTCACGGGCCTCCACGAGACCGGTGGAGAGTCCTCTGGTCACCGCGTCCAGGGCGGTCCCCGCGCCGACCACACCCGCGCCGACGACCAGGATGTCCAGCTCCCGCTCCGCCATGGCGGCGAGCGCCTCGGCGCGCTCCTCGGGTCCAAGTGCCGCTGTCTTCACTGCGTGCCTCCCGTCGCCCCCGTCTGCCCCGCCGGGGTCCTGTCCCGCCCGGGGTCCCGCCCCGCGGCGGCGCCTGAACGGCGACACCGCGGACGGCACCGGCGCGGGCCCTCGTCTGCGCGTGCCCGCGCAGACCGCGCCCATGCGCCGCGCCCGGCGACCCGGCCGGTACCGGACCGTCCTCCGGGCGGTTCGCACCCTGCCCCGGCCGCCGCCACGCCGGACCGCAGCCGGGTCCGCACCCGGCCCCGGCCTGCGTCACTCCATGATCCGGCCGGACTCACACCACGATTCTGTCCGCACTCCGCGACTTCAGCCACCGCCTGTGGATAACACTCCGTATCCCACATCCACAAAATCCGGCATAACGGTCATATTTACGCCTAGTCTGACATTGCACTCGCTCATTCCGCCCACCCGGCTTGCGCGAACACTCCCCACCGGTTACGGGAAGGACGGCCACACCATGCCCGCAGATCTCGCCGTCGTCGGACTCGGCCACGACGGGCTCCCGCTCGCCCAGGCCGCCGTCGCCGCCGGTCTCGCGACCGTCGGCTACGACCCCGACCCCCGCCGGCTCGCCGAACCCGCGGCCGGCCGCACCCCCGCCGATGTGCGCCGCATGGTCAAGGGCGGCTTCAGAACCGTCACCGACCCCGCCGAACTGGGCCGGGTCCGCACCGTCGTGCTCTGCGTCCCCACTCCTCTGGACCCCGGCGGCGACCCCGATCTCAGCACCCTCGCCGACGCCGCCCGCACCCTCGCCGCCCGGCTCCGCCCCCACACCACCGTCGTGCTGGAGTCCACCGTCAGGCCCGGTACCACCGAGACATTTCTGCGCCCCCTCCTCGAAGCGGGCTCGGGGCTGCGGGCCGGCCGCGATTTCCATCTCGCCTACTCGCCCGGACGGGTGGATCCCGGCAGCCGTACCCACGACTACGCCAACACTCCCAAGGTCATCGGCGGCCTCACCCCCGCCTGCACCGAGGCCGCAGCCGCCTTCTACGGCCGGCTCACCGAGAAGGTCGTCCGCGCCCGCGGCCCCCGCGAGGCGGAGACCGTAAAACTGCTGGAGACCACCTTCCGCCTGGTCAACACGGCCCTCGTCAATGAAATGGCGGTCCTCTGCCATGACCTCGGCGTCGACCTCTGGGACGCCATCCGCTGCGCCGAGACCAAACCGTACGGCTTTCTGGCCTTCCGCCCCGGGCCCGGTTTCGGCGGCCACGGCGCCCCGCCGGACCCCGGCAACCTGCTGCGCCCCGGGCCGGCCGGCGCCACCGACCCCGCCCCCGGGCTGCGGCTGACCGGTCTCGCCCGCGAGATCAACGACCGGATGCCGGGCTATGTGACGCGCCGCTGCGCCGCGCTCCTCAACGAGTACGGAAAGTCGGCGCGCGGCGCCCGGGTGCTGCTGCTCGGCGTCACGTACAAACCCGATATCGCCGATGTCCAGGGCAGCCCCGCGGCCGAGATCGCCCAGACACTGGCGGAACTGGGGGCGACGGTCGGCTACCACGACCCGTATGTCCCGGCCTGGAGCGTACGAGGCACTCCGGTCCCCCGGGCCGACGCGCTCTACGAGGCCGTCGGCGACGCCGATCTCACCGTGCTCCTCCAGCACCACCACACCTACGACCTCCAGGGCCTGGCCGCGAAGGCACAGCTCCTCCTCGACACCCGGGGCGCCACCCCGGCCGGGGCCGCGCACCGGCTCTGACCCACCACGCACCGCCCGAACCGGGCGGAACCCACTCCGGTGTCCGGCCGGCCCGCTGTTACCGTCGTGATCAGGCGGGACGATCCGCCGGAGCAGCCGGACCTGCGGAACCGAACGAACGCCCGGACACGCCGAAGGGCCCGGCACTCCCCGTGGGGTTGCCGGGCCCTTCGCCGGTGAAGCTCAGCGCTTGTGCTGCGAGTCCGCGATCGTGACCTCGACGCGCTGGAACTCCTTCAGTTCGCTGTAGCCCGTCGTGGCCATCGCCCGGCGCAGCGCGCCGAAGAAGTTCATCGAACCGTCCGGCGTGTGCGAGGGGCCGCTGAGGACCTCCTCGGTGGTGCCGACGATGCCGAGGTCCACGAGCTTTCCGCGCGGTACGTCCTCGTGCGCCGCCTCCATGCCCCAGTGGCGGCCCCGGCCGGGCGCGTCCGTGGCGCGGGCCAGCGGGGAGCCGATCATCACGGAGTCAGCACCGCAGGCGATGGCCTTCGGCAGATCGCCGGACCAGCCGACACCGCCGTCGGCGATGACGTGCACATAGCGGCCACCGGACTCGTCCATGTAGTCGCGGCGGGCCGCGGCGACATCGGCGACGGCCGTCGCCATGGGCACCTGGATGCCGAGGACGTTGCGCGTGGTGTGGGCGGCGCCGCCGCCGAAGCCGACGAGGACACCGGCCGCGCCGGTCCGCATCAGGTGCAGGGCCGCCGTGTAGGTGGCGCAGCCGCCGACGATGACGGGAACGTCCAGCTCGTAGATGAACTGCTTCAGGTTCAGCGGCTCGGCGGCGCCGGAGACGTGCTCGGCGGAGACCGTGGTGCCGCGGATGACGAAGAGGTCGACGCCGGCGTCGACGACCGCCTTGGAGAACTGCGCGGTCCGCTGCGGGGAGAGCGCGGCGGCCGTGACGACGCCCGCGTCGCGCACCTCCTTGATCCGCAGACCGATCAGCTCCTCCTTGATGGGGGCGCTGTAGATCTCCTGGAGGCGGCGGGTCGCGGTCTCCTCGGGCAGTTCGGCGATCTCGTCGAGCAGCGGCTGCGGGTCCTCGTACCGCGTCCACAGTCCTTCGAGGTTCAGTACGCCGAGGCCACCCAGCTCACCGATGCGGATCGCGGTCTGCGGGGAGACCACGGAGTCCATGGGAGCGGCGAGGAAGGGCAGCTCGAAGCGGTAGGCGTCGATCTGCCAGGCAATCGAGACCTCCTTCGGGTCCCGCGTGCGCCGGCTCGGCACGACGGCGATGTCATCGAACGCGTACGCCCGACGTCCGCGCTTGCCGCGCCCGATCTCGATCTCAGTCACCTTGTCCGGAACCTTTCCCTCTGTGTCAGCACCCACCAGTATCCCCGACGCATGACGGAGGGGCGGCCCAGGGCGTTCCTGGGAACGCCCCGTACCGCCCCTCCACGGACGTGACGGCCCGCACGCCGCCACGGGGCACGGAGGCCGGGTGCCGGTGCGCGGTGGTTACTTGCGGCTGTAGTTCGGCGCCTCGACGGTCATCTGGATGTCGTGCGGGTGGCTCTCCTTGAGCCCCGCCGAGGTGATCCGGACGAACCGGCCCCGGGACTGGAGCTCGGGGACCGTGCTGCCGCCGACGTAGAACATCGACTGGCGCAGCCCGCCGACCAGCTGGTGGACGACGGCGGAGAGCGGACCGCGGTACGGGACCTGTCCCTCGATGCCCTCGGGGACCAGCTTCTCGTCGGAGGCGACGCCCTCCTGGAAGTAGCGGTCCTTGGAGAAGGAGCGCTGCTCGCCGCGGGACTGCATGGCGCCCAGGGACCCCATGCCGCGGTACGACTTGAACTGCTTGCCGTTGATGAACAGCAGCTCGCCCGGGGACTCCTCGCAGCCGGCCAGCAGGGAGCCGAGCATCACGGTGTCGGCGCCCGCGACCAGGGCCTTGGCGATATCGCCGGAGTACTGGAGGCCGCCGTCGCCGATGACCGGGATCCCGGCCTCCCGGGCGGCCAGCGAGGCCTCGTAGATCGCGGTGACCTGGGGGACGCCGATACCGGCGACCACCCGGGTGGTGCAGATGGAGCCCGGTCCGACACCGACCTTGACACCGTCGGCGCCCGCGTCGATCAGCGACTTCGCGCCGTCGCGGGTGGCCACGTTGCCGCCGATGACATCGACACCGGAGGAGTTCGACTTGATCTTGGCGATCATGTCGCCGACCAGCCGGGAGTGGCCGTGCGCGGTGTCGACGACGATGAAGTCGACGCCGGCCTCGATCAGCGCCTGGGCCCGCTCGAAGGCGTCACCGGCGACACCGACGGCCGCGCCGACGAGCAGCCGGCCGTTCGCGTCCTTCGCGGCGTTGGGGTACTGCTCGGCCTTGACGAAGTCCTTGACCGTGATCAGGCCCTTGAGCACGCCGGCCTCGTCGACCAGCGGCAGCTTCTCGATCTTGTGGCGGCGCAGCAGCTCCATGGCGTCGACGCCGGAGATCCCGACCTTGCCGGTGACCAGCGGCATCGGGGTCATGACCTCGCGCACCTGGCGGCTGCGGTCCGACTCGAAGGCCATATCGCGGTTGGTGACGATACCGAGCAGCTTTCCGCCACGGTCGGTGACCGGGACACCGCTGATCCGGAACTTGGCACAGAGCTGGTCGGCCTCGGCGAGCGTGGCATCGGGATGCACCGTGATCGGGTCGGTGACCATGCCGGACTCGGACCGCTTGACCAGGTCGACCTGGTTGGCCTGGTCGGCGATGGAGAGATTGCGGTGCAGTACGCCCACGCCGCCCTGGCGGGCCATGGCGATGGCCATCCGGGACTCGGTGACCTTGTCCATCGCCGCGGAGAGCAGCGGGATGTTCACCCGGACGTTCCTGGAGATGTACGAGGAGGTGTCGATCTGGTCGGGGGCCATATCGGAGGAACCCGGCAGCAGCAGCACATCGTCGTAGGTCAGCCCGAGTGTCGCGAATTTCTCGGGCACTCCGTCGACGTTGGTCATGACACCTTCCCCAAATGGCCTTGATCGGTGCGGATGTCCATGCTAACGGCCCGCGGAGCCGTCTCATTCCACGACCAAGATCACCCGGCTGGTTTGTGTGATGGTCCACATGTCATACGCATAAGTGGACGCCGTCCCGCGGACGGCGTAGGGCCGGGCCTCGGGCCTCGTACCCCTGCCGTACGCACCACGGCACCGCATCCGGATCCGGGTGGCGCCGGCGGAGGTGCGGACACGAGGACGGTTACTGCTCGGCGAGGGCCCGCAGTCTGCTGAGGGCGCGGTGCTGGGCGACCCGGACGGCACCGGGCGACATGCCCAGCATCTGGCCGGTCTCCTCGGCGGTCAGCCCCACGGCGACCCGCAGCACCAGCAGCTCCCGCTGGGTCTCGGGCAGATTGGCCAGCAGCTTCTTCGCCCATTCGGCATCACTGCTGAGCAGCGCCCGCTCCTCCGGGCCGAGGGAGTCGTCGGGCCGCTCCGGCATCTCGTCGGAGGGCACGGCCGTCGAGCCGGGGTGCCGCATGGCCGCCCGCTGGAGGTCCGCGACCTTGTGGGACGCGATGGCGAAGACGAAGGCCTCGAAGGGCCGGCCGGTGTCCCGGTACTTCGGGAGCGCCATCAGCACCGCGACACAGACCTCCTGCGCGAGGTCCTCCACAAAGTGGCGGGCGTCACCGGGCAGCCGGCTGAGCCGGGTGCGGCAGTAGCGCAGCGCGAGGGGGTGGACATGCGCGAGCAGATCGTGCGTGGCCCGTTCGTCGCCGTCGACGGCGCGATGGACGAGTGCACCGATCACCGTGCTTCTGTCGTCACGCATCGGTCCATGGTGCCTCGGTGGCCGCTCTTCCGTGGCACCGCGCCCCATGTTGTGCACCGAAGCGTTATGAGCAGGTACGCCGGAACTCATCACCGCCGCCCTCCCCTTCCGCTCGACCGACTCCCCGAGGAACTCCACATCTCAAGGATGCGGCATCGCGCGGGAAACCGGCGCCCACTGCGCTCCGTCTCCCCGCCCACCACCGTACGGCGAGCGGGGTACGCGATGCTCTCGGGACCCGTGCCCGGCTAGGTCGTCCCTTGCGGATCCTGCCGGGCGGGGCATGGGCTCAGCGGACCAGACCCCAGCGGAATCCGAGCGCGACGGCGTGCGCCCGGTCCGAAGCGCCCAGCTTCTTGAAGAGCCTGCGGGCATGGGTTTTGACGGTGTCCTCGGAGAGGAACAGCTCCCGGCCGATCTCGGCGTTGGACCGGCCGTGGCTCATGCCTTCCAGCACCTGGATCTCGCGCGCGGTGAGGGTGGGGGCGGCTCCCATCTCGGCCGAGCGCAGCCGCCGGGGGGCGAGCCGCCAGGTCGGGTCGGCCAGTGCCTGGGTGACGGTCGCGCGCAGCTCTGCGCGGGAGGCGTCCTTGTGCAGATAGCCGCGGGCGCCGGCGGCGACCGCGAGGGCCACCCCGTCGAGATCCTCGGCGACCGTGAGCATGATGATCCGGGCGCCCGGATCGGCCGAAAGCAGCCGCCGGACGGTTTCGACCCCGCCGAGACCGGGCATTCGGACATCCATCAGGATGAGGTCCGAGCGGTCCGCGCCCCAGCGGCGGAGGACTTCCTCGCCGTTGGCCGCGGTCGTCACACGCTCGACGCCGGGCACGGTTGCCACCGCGCGGCGGAGCGCCTCTCGGGCGAGCGGGGAGTCGTCGCAGACGAGGACGGACGTCATGACTGACCTCCGTGGCGCTCGCAGCTAAAGCGCGTCACCTTGAGCCTCCAGGCTGGTACGTATCGTCACCTGTGCGGTTGAACGCTCTCGGACATGCGCCCGAGCGCTCGTTCTTCAACCGCCTCCGACCTACCAACGACGGTCACTCGAAAGAGTTACGGGTTCCCGGAACCTCTTCGGCACTCCCTGCGGGACCGTGCGGCGGCGGGGTTTACCTGAAAGCTATGCCCCATTTAGATGCTTTTTCTTCACTTTAGATAGTGTCTGGGGCTAGATTCCCAATGAATCATATTTACATCTACTTAGATAGTAGATGTACGGTCGTGAGACATGGTGCGGACTTCGATGCGGCGCGTGCACAGCGGCTCACCCGCACGACCTGACCGGACCCACTGAGCACGGATTCAAGGGGCAAGCCATGGCAGATTTCTCCCGCCTTCCCGGACCGAACGCCGACTTGTGGGACTGGCAGCTCCTCGCCGCCTGCCGCGGGGTGGACAGCTCCCTGTTCTTCCACCCCGAGGGCGAGCGGGGTGCCGCCCGGAGCGCTCGCGAGAATTCCGCGAAAGAGGTGTGCATGCGGTGCCCGGTGCGGGCGCAGTGCGCGGCCCACGCCCTGGCGGTGCGGGAGCCGTACGGCGTCTGGGGCGGGCTGACCGAGGACGAACGCGAGGAGCTGATGGGGCGGGCGCGGCACCGGCTGGTCCCGGCGACCAGCGGCGCGGGCACCGCGGGCGGGGCGCAGGGGGCGACGGCGCGGCACTGATCCGTACCGCACCCGACCACCGGAGAAACGTTTCTTTCCGGGCATTCGTATGCCCGTGGGCCGGTCGCGCCGCCCCAGGAGGCGCCCGGCAGGCGGGTCAGCGGGCGGCGGCCAGGGTGAGCTGGTCCAGGGTGGCCGCGACGGCGGGGACCTGTGACAGGTCGGGCAGGGTGAGGGCGACGATCTCCCGTTCCACCCGCGGTGCGAGCGCGACCGTGACGGCACCCCTGGCCCGTACCGACTCCAGGGCCAGTTCGGGCAGGACGGCGACGCCCAGTCCGGCGCCGACCAGTCCGGCGACGGCCGGATAGTCGTCGGTCGCGAAGTCGATCCGGGGGGTGAATCCGGCGCTCTCGCAGACGTCGACGAGCTGGCGGCGGCAGCGGGGACAGCCCGCGATCCACGGGTCGTCGGCGAGGTCGCCGATGGCGACCGTACCGGCGCCGGCGAGACGGTGGCCTTCGGGGACGAGTCCGACGAGCCGGTCGGAGAGGAGGGGGCGGACCACCAGATCGTCCCATTCGGCGTCCGGCCCGGCGGGGGCTTCGGTGCCCGCCGGGGTCCCCGCGGCGGCGCCCCGGTCCCCGTAGCGGAAGGCCAGTGCCACATCGCAGTCGCCCTCGCGCAGCATCTCGACCGAGCGCGGCGGCTCGGCGTCCACGAGGGAGACCCGGGTGCCGGGGTGGGCCGCCCGGAGCGCGGCCAGCGCGGTGGGGACCAGGGTCGAGCTGCCGCTCGGGAAGGAGACCAGCCGCACCCGCCCGGCCCGCAGCCCGGCGATGGCGGCGACCTCCTCTTCGGCGGCGGTGAGCCCCGCGAGGATGCCGGTGGCGTGCCGGACCAGCGCCTCACCGGCCTGGGTCAGCCGCATCTCACGGCCGGTCCGGATCAGCAGGGGGGTGCCCGCCGAGGCCTCCAGCGCCTTCATCTGCTGGCTGACCGCGGGCTGGGTGCAGCCCAGGGCGCGGGCGGCCGCGGAGAAGGAGCCGGTGGTGGCCACCGCGCGCAGGACTCGGAGATGACGGGCTTCGATCACCCCTTGAATATAAGCGACTCTTGGGTCAGGAGAGAATAAATGGCTGGAAGCTTTGGGGTGCCGAGGGTTTAGCGTTGGTCCATGAAGCTGCTGACCGTGAATGTGGGCCGTCCCAAGTGCGTCGACTACACGAACACCCCGGGCGGGGTCACCGGAATCGACAAGCGGCCGGTCGAGGGGCCGGTCCTGGTGGCGGATCCGGGGCCGCCCGCCGGGGAGAACGGCAGCGGGGTGGCCGGGGACCTGGTCCGCGACACCGTCCATCACGGCGGCACCCATCAGGCGGTGTACGCCTTCGCCCGCGAGGATCTCGATTTCTGGGAGCGGGAGCTGGGGCAGCCGATCGCCAACGGTTCGTTCGGCGAGAACCTCACCACGATCGGTCTGGACGTCAGCGGCGCCCGGATCGGTGAGCGCTGGCGGATCGGTGAGCGGGTGGTGCTGGAGGTGACCAGCGGCCGGATCCCCTGCCGTACCTTCGCGGGCTGGCTGGGCGAGCTGGGTCTGCCGGAGAAGGGCTGGCTGAAGCGGTTCACCCAGCGGGCGAAGCCCGGTGCCTATCTGAAGGTCGTCGAGCCGGGGGAGATCCGGGCGGGCGATCCGGTCGGGATAGTCCACCGCCCGGACCACGGTGTCACGGTGGGCATGGCGTTCCGCGCGGCGAGCACCGAACGGGAGCTGCTGCCGTCGCTGCTGGCGGCCGGGGACGCGCTCAATCCGGTGCTGGTGGAGAAGGCCGAGGAGTATCTGCGCAAGCGGGACGCGGTCCGCTCGGCGGGCTGAGTCCGGGACGGGCGTACGCGGCTACCGGTCCGGGGCACTAACGTGCCGCTTATGACGACCGCACTGATTACGGGCGCGACCGCCGGCATCGGCGCCGCGTTCGCACGCAGGCTCGCCGCCGACGGACATGATCTGGTCCTGGTGGCCCGCGATACCGCACGGCTCCGGGCCCAGGCCACCGAACTCCACGACCGGCACGGCATCGAGGCGGAGGTGCTGACCGCCGATCTGTCCACGGAGGACGGCATCGCGGCTGTCGAGCGGCGGCTCGGTGACCGCAGGAACGCGGTGGATCTGCTGGTCAACAACGCGGGCTTCGGCAACAAGGGCCGCTTCCTCGAAGTCTCCATGGCCGATGAGCTGACGATGCTCAAGGTGCACTGCGAGGCGGTGCTGCGGCTGACGTCGGCGGCGGTGGAGCCGATGCGGGAGCGGGGCCGGGGCGGTGTGGTCAATGTGGCGTCGGTGGCGGCTTTTGTACCGCGGGGCACCTATGGTGCGTCCAAGGCGTGGGTGGTCCAGTTCACCCAGGGCGTGGCGCGGGACCTGGCGGGTTCGGGCGTACGGCTGATGGCGCTCTGCCCCGGTTTCGTCCGTACCGAGTTCCATGAGCGGGCGGGGATGGGGACGGAGAACATCCCGGGGTGGCTGTGGCTCGACGCGGACAAGCTGGTGTCGGCGGCCCTCGCCGATCTGGCGCGTGGGAAGCCGGTGTCGATCCCGGATCCGCGGTACAAGGCGCTGATGGGTGTGGTGAAGCTGGCGCCGCGCGGGCTGCTGGGCGGTGTGTCGTCGAGGACCGGCCGGAAGTACGGGCCACGGTAGGGCCGCGGCCGGGCCGCGGGCCCCGGCGGGAGACAGGGAGGCGGTCGGCGTGGTCGGTGCGGGGTACGGCGAGGTCCCGCGGCGGACCGGCGGACGCCCCCGGACGGCGGGGGCCGGGCCGCGGGTGCTGCTGGCCATGCGGCCGGAGGTCCCGGCCCGGCTCTTCACTCCACGGCAGTCGGCCCGGCTCATGGCCCTGGCCCGCACCGATCCGGGCCTGGTCGCCCATGATCTGCGGTCTCCCTCACCGGCGGTACGGGATGCTCTCGCCGCCGCGGAGGTGCTGCTGACCTGCTGGGGCGCACCGGTTCTCGACTCCGGCGCGCTGGCGGCGGCGCCCGCGCTGCGGGCGGTGGTGCATGCCGCGGGTTCGGTGAAGGAGCACCTCACGGACGCCTGCTGGGAGCGGGGGGTCGCGGTGTCGTCGGCGGCATCGGCGAATGCGGTCCCGGTCGCGGAGTACACGCTGGCGGCGATTCTGTTCGCGGGGAAGCGGGTCCTTTCGTCGGCCCGGCGGTACGCGGAGCTGCGGGCCGCCCATGACTGGGGTGCCGAACTGACGGGGCTGGGCAACCACCGCCGTACGGTCGGCATCGTCGGCGCGTCCCGGACGGGCCGGCGGGTGGTCGAGCTGCTGCGGTCCTTCGATCTGGATGTGCTGCTGTACGACCCGTACACACCCGCGCCGCCGGGGGCGATTCCGGTGGGTCTGGACGAGTTGTGCGCCCGGAGCGACACCGTTTCGGTGCATGCGCCGCAGCTGCCGGAGACCCGTCATCTGCTGGATGCCCGCCGGCTGGGGCTGCTGCCGGACGGTGCCACGCTGATCAACACCTCGCGGGGTTCCCTGGTGGACGGGGCCGCGCTGGTGCGGGAGCTGGTGTCGGGGCGGCTGTACGCGGTGCTGGACGTGACCGAGCCCGAGGTACCGCCGCGGGATTCTCCGCTCTACTCGCTGCCGAATGTGCTGCTGACCCCGCATCTGGCGGGTTCGCTGGGCAATGAGTTGCACCGGATGGCGGAGCTGGCGCTGGACGAGCTGGAGCGGTACGCGAACGGGCTGCCGTTCGCGGAGCCGGTGACGAGGGAGTCGCTGGCCCGTTCCGCGTAACTCGGGAACAGGGAAACGGGAACGGGGAAACGGGAACGGGCCCGACCCGGTGATACCGGATCGGGCCCGTTCAAGGACCTGCGGAGCCTTCAAAAAGGTCAGTGCGAGTGACCGTGGCCGTGGCCCGCGTCGGCCGGCTCCTCTTCCTTCTTCTCGACGACCAGGGTTTCGGTCGTGAGGAGCAGGGAGGCGATGGAGGCGGCGTTCTCCAGGGCGGAGCGGGTGACCTTGACCGGGTCGATGACGCCGGCCTTCACCAGGTCGCCGTACTCGCCGGTGGCGGCGTTGAAGCCCTGGCCCTTGTCGAGTTCGGCGACCTTGGAGGTGATGACGTAGCCCTCCAGGCCGGCGTTCTCGGCGATCCAGCGCAGCGGCTCGACGACGGCGCGGCGGACCACGGCGACACCGGTGGCCTCGTCGCCCTGCTTGCCGAGGTTGTCTTCGAGGACCTTGGCGGCGTGGACGAGGGCGGAGCCTCCGCCGGAGACGATGCCTTCCTCGACCGCGGCGCGGGTCGCGGAGATGGCGTCCTCGAGGCGGTGCTTCTTCTCCTTGAGCTCCACCTCGGTGGCGGCGCCGACCCGGATCACGCAGACGCCGCCGGCGAGCTTGGCGAGGCGCTCCTGGAGCTTCTCGCGGTCCCAGTCGGAGTCGGTGGCGTCGATCTCGGCCTTGATCTGGTTGACGCGGCCGGCGACCTCGTCGCTGCTGCCGCCGCCGTCGACGATGGTGGTCTCGTCCTTGGTGACGGTGACGCGGCGGGCGGTGCCGAGGACGTCGAGGCCGACCTGGTCGAGCTTGAGGCCGACCTCTTCGGAGACGACGGTGGCACCGGTGAGGGTGGCCATGTCCTGGAGCATCGCCTTGCGGCGGTCGCCGAAGCCGGGGGCCTTCACGGCGACGGCGTTGAAGGTGCCGCGGATCTTGTTGACGACGAGGGTGGAGAGCGCCTCGCCCTCGACGTCCTCGGCGATGATCAGCAGCGGCTTGGAGCCGCCGGCCTGGATGACCTTCTCCAGGAGCGGCAGCAGGTCCTGGATGGAGCCGATCTTGCCCTGGTTGATCAGGATGTACGGGTCGTCGAGGACGGCCTCCATACGCTCCTGGTCGGAGACCATGTAGGGGGAGAGGTAGCCCTTGTCGAAGGCCATGCCCTCGGTGAAGTCCAGCTCCAGGCCGAAGGTGTTGGACTCCTCGACGGTGATGACACCGTCCTTGCCGACCTTGTCCATCGCCTCACCGATGAGCTCGCCGACCTGCGGGTCCTGGGCGGAGAGCCCGGCGACGGCGGCGATGTCGGCCTTGTCCTCGATGGGACGGGCGGTGGCGAGCAGGTCGTCGGAGACGGCCTTGACCGCGGCGTCGATGCCCTTCTTCAGGGCGGCGGGGGAGGCGCCGGCGGCGACGTTGCGCAGGCCTTCGCGGACGAGGGCCTGGGCCAGCACGGTCGCGGTGGTGGTGCCGTCACCCGCGATGTCGTTGGTCTTGGTCGCCACCTCCTTGACGAGCTGGGCACCGAGGTTCTCGTACGGGTCGTCGAGCTCGACCTCGCGCGCGATGGTGACACCGTCGTTGGTGATGGTGGGGGCGCCGAACTTCTTGTCGATGACGACGTTGCGGCCGCGGGGGCCGATCGTCACCTTGACCGTGTCGGCAAGCTTGTTGACGCCGCGCTCAAGGGCGCGACGGGCGTCCTCGTCGAACTTCAGGATCTTCGCCATGGGAGCGTTTCTGTCCTCTTCTGAGACGTACTGCGAAAAACTGCGCCCCCAGCGCCCGTGCTAGTGAGAGTCAGCGGGTGCCAGGGGCGCAGATCAAGAACAAGCGGAGACTGCTCGGCTTACTTCTCGACGATCGCGAGCACGTCGCGGGCCGAGAGGACGAGGTACTCGTCGCCGTTGTACTTCACCTCGGTGCCGCCGTACTTGCTGTAGAGCACGACGTCGCCGACCTTGACGTCGAGCGGCAGGCGCTCGCCGTTCTCGAAGCGACCCGGGCCGACCGCGAGGACGGCGCCCTCCTGGGGCTTCTCCTTCGCGGTGTCCGGAATGACCAGGCCGGAGGCCGTGGTCTGCTCGGCGTCGAGCGGCTGGACCACAATGCGGTCCTCAAGCGGCTTGATGGCAACCTTGGAGCTGGCGGTCGTCACGATCCGACCTCCCCCTTCGGAGATCTCACGGGGTTAACTGTCTGAGGTGGCGACCAGGTGGATCCGTCGTCGCGGGTGCCGGACCTGCCCGTCGCTGTGTTGGCACTCTCCAGTGGGGAGTGCCAGACCCGAGACTATGACCGCGATTAGCACTCGGTCAAGCGGAGTGCCAATGCGTCCGCCGTCGGCGGAACCGGTCGCGGATCGGCGTGCGGGGGCGAAGGGGCTCCGCGCCCCGCTTTCCCCGCCTTTTCCGGGCGTCCCGGAAAAGGCGGTACGGCCCTCGGGGGCGCTACCGGTCCCGGGGTGCCCGCAGCGCGCCGCCCGGGTGGGGTGCGGGGCGGCGGGTGCCGTGGAGCCGGTCCAGCAGGCGCCCGGCCGGTTCGGCGAGTGCGGGGGCATGGAAGGCGGGGGCGGCCGGGGGCCCGGAGGCGGGGGTACGGAGCGGAGCACGGCTCCGTACCGCCCCGGGCTCCGCCGGTGCGCCCCGGGCACCCGTGCGGCCCCCGGCCGGAACCGCCGGCCCGCCCCGTACTTCCGCGGACCGCGGCCCGGGTCCGGGTCGGCCCGCGGGGTCCGTCGCGGGGGCTCTGCCCCGTGGGTCTCCGGACCGCGGCCCGGGGCCCGGTCGGCCCGCGGGGTCCGTCGCGGGGGCTCTGCCCCGTACCGCCGTGGGCTCCGGTCCGGAACGGGCCCGGCCCGCGGGCGCTTTGGAGGTCCGGGGGGCCAGGGCCGGGGACGCCGCCGGGGCCTCGCCGGAGTGGACCGCCCGCCTCCCCAGCCGTTCGATGGGGTCGACGGCCGGGGAGGCGCAGCCGGAGCAGCCCAGCAGCGCCCCCGCGGCCAGCACGGCCGCGAGCTGTGCGGCCGTGCCCGGTCTCACACGTAGTCCTCTAGGCGGGCGACGGCGTATCCCTTGTCGGTGACCGTCTTCATGACCTGGCGGACCATATCGGGCATGGAGCCCTTCCAGTCCCCGGTGCCGCGGAAGTGGGTGAGGATGATGTCGCCCGGGTGGAGGTCGCGGTCCCATTCCCGCCACTCCATATGGTCGGGGAAGGCTTCGGCGGCCCAGAGCGGTACGGCCTTGACCCCGCACTCCTGGGCGGCGCGCAGGGTGTCGCCGTTGTAGTTGCCGTAGGGCGGCCGGAAGAGCGGCGGGCGTTTCCCGTACAGCCGCCGGAGGTTGTCCTGCTGCCCGCAGATCTCCTTCTTCTGGGCCTCGTAGGAGAGTCCGGGCATATAGCGGTGGTTGAGGGTGTGGTTGTGGAGGGCGACGCCCTCGTCCTGCATACGCCGGAAGTAGCCGTAGTTGTCGTTGATCACGTAGTCGCTGAGGAAGGCGCTGTACGGGATCTTCAGTTCGCTCATCATCCGGATGAAGTCGGGGTCCTTCTCGGCTCCGTCGTCGACCGTCAGGAAGACGACCTTCTCCTTCACCGGGACGGTGGTGAAGACCGGCGGGAGGGCCGCCCCGCCTTCGACCTCGAAGCCCTTGCGGGTGTTGAGGAAGGGTTTGGCGGCGGGCGGCTGGGGGGCGGGCAGGGGGACCTTGTCCAGGCCCCATCTGCCGATCGCGGCCGCCCTGGCCTTCTGCACCTTCTCGACCTGGTCCACATAGGCGGCGCGCGAACCGGCGGGCCCGGACCGGTGGGCGTCCTTCTCGGCCCGTTCGAGCTGGGACGCCTCCGCCTGAGCCCCGGGGTGGGGCTGGGCGCCGCCGTGCTCCCCGGGCCCGGGGACGGTACAGCCGGAGCCGAGTACACCGGCCAGCAGCGCGGCGGCGACCACACGCCCCCGCAGCGCCCCGCGGGCCCTCGGGCGGCGCCCGGCCGCCCCCCACCCATCCGAACCCATTGCACCCATCTTTCCGTTTTGTCGTACTAGCCGCATGGCGCTGAATCCTGACAGCAGACCCCCCGCAGGATCCGTACGACACCGCCGTCACCGCCGGTCCGTGACCCACCTGGCCCAGCCACGGCCCGCACCTGGCCGAGAATGGCCGGGTGAACGACGCCGCCATCCCGCTCCCCGAACCCCTCGCCGGCCTCCTGTCCCCCGAGGGCCGGGCCCTCCTCGACGAACTGCGCGACTACGACCCCGCCCGGGAGCTGGCCCTGGCGACCAGGCTGCGCCGCGACCATCCGGCGGACCGGGTGTCGGCCGCGCTCGGACAGGCCAGGCTCCGGCAGCGGGCGGTGGCCAAATTCGGCGCGGCGGACGCCTACCGCATGTTCTTCACCCCGAACGGTGTCGAGCAGGCCACCCGCGCGCCCGTCGCGGCCCATCGCGCCGCCCGGCTGGCGGCCCTCGGCGTCCGCAGCACCGCGGATCTGTGCAGCGGTATCGGCGGTGACGCGATCGCGCTGGCCCGGGCGGGCATCCGGGTACTGGCCGTCGACCGCGATCCGCTGACGGCCGCCACCGTCCGCGCCAACGCCGACGCCCTCGGCCTCGGCGAACTGGTCGAGGTGCGCTGCGCGGACGTCACGGAGGTCGACGTCTCGGCGTACGACGCGGTGTTCACCGACCCCGCGCGGCGCGGCGGCCGGGGCCGGATCTTCGACCCGGAGGCGTACTCACCACCGCTGTCCTGGGCGATCGAAGCGGCCCGGAGCCGGCCGGTCGCCGCGCTCAAGATCGCGCCGGGGGTTCCGCACGAGCTGATCCCCGGGGACTTCGCGGCGGAGTGGATCTCGTACGAGGGCGAGGTCAAGGAGGCGGTCCTGTGGCGGGGGACCGAGGATCCGGCGCCGGGCCGGGTCGCCGCGACCCTGCTGTCCGGCCCGGGCACGGGCTCCGGGCCGTCGGCCTCGTACACCCTCGTCGGGCGGGGGCTGCCGGATCCGCAGGTCCGTCCCGTCGGCCGCTATCTGTACGAGCCGGACGGGGCGGTCATCCGCGCGCATCTGGTCGCCGAGGTCGCGGCCGGGGTCGCGGGCGGCGGTCTGATCGACGCGACGATCGCCTATGTGACGGCGGACGAACTGCGCCCGCTGCCGTCGGCCACGGCGTACGAGATCACCGATGTGCTCCCGTTCAGCCTGAAGAAGCTGAAGGCGCTGCTGCGGGAGCGCGGGGTGGGGTCGCTGACGGTGAAGAAGCGAGGGTCGGCGGTGGAGCCGGAGGAGGTGCGGCGGAAGGTGAAGCCGCAGGGTCCGAACGCGGCGACGGTCTTTCTGACCAGGGTCGACGGCGCGCCGTCGATGCTGATCGGCCGGCCGGCGGGAGCCGGGTCCGGGCGGTAGCGCCCGTACGCCCGGGGGCGGGACAGCGCCTCGCGGGGCACCTCGTCCCCCGGGAGAGGTAGCGCCGTACGCCCGGGGCGGGGCGGCTCGTGCCCGGCGGCCCGTCGCGGGCCGGGCGTCCCGCTCCCGGGCGGGGCATGCCCCCGAAAGCCGAACGGGGCGGGCCCGTCAGCGGTGGGCGCCACCGGGGCGGCGGGCGGCCGGGACCGGGTTCAGGAGCCCGGCCAGCCAGTGGAGGTGGGCGACCGCGTTCACCAGGCCCGCGAGGCCCGCGACGACCGGGGCGATGCCCGCGCCCATCACGTACACCAGGGTGCTGTGGGGGGTGCGGCCCCCGCCGTCCTCCAGGGAGTCCGGGAGCCCGGCGCAGGCCGCGAGACCGGCCACGACGAACCCCAACGACACCATCAGCCAGGCGGCGTTCAGCCATCCCCGGCCGTACCGCGCGTCCCCCCGGGGGTCGCGGTCGAGCGCGGTCCAGGCGCGCAGCAGCGCCCGTACGGCACGGGCCTCGCGGGCCTCGGACACCGCCACGGCCAGCGCGGGGACCAGGATCACCACTCCGACCAGGCCGACGAATCCGGCGAAGACCAGGTTGAACCCGTCGATGGTGTCGTCCAGGGACATCAGCCCGACGCCGACCAGCCCCCAGCCCAGTTCGAACGCGAGGACCACCAGGACCAGTCCGAGGAGCCGGAACGGGCCGACCGACCGGCGCGTCAGCTCGTCGAGGACCCGGCGCCGCTCGTCGAGCAGGGAGCCCCGGTCCGGCCAGGGGGCTATGCCGTGCGGTCCGTCGGGATCCGGTGGCGGCGAAGGCAGCTCAGACATGCGCGGAGACTATCCGCCGGGAACGACATCCGGGCCGGGACCCCCGGCCGTCCGTTCCGCCTGTTCCGCCTGTTCCGCACGGGCCAGCAGCAGTCCGCGCTCCCGGTCGTTGCGGGCCAGCGCGGCCGCCCCGAGGAACTCCTCCCGGGCCGCCTCCCACCGTCCCAGCCTGGCCAGCAGGTCACCGCGTACGCTCGGCAGCAGGTGGTAGTCCTTCAGCTCCGGGTCCCCGGCGATCGCGTCCACCAGCGCGAGACCGGCCTCCGGCCCCTCCGCCATGGCGACGGCCACCGCCCGGTTCAGCTCCACCACCGGGGACGGCCGGACGGCCGCGAGCTGCCCGTAGAGCGTGACGATCACGGCCCAGTCGGTGTCCTCGTACCGCAGGGCCTGCGCATGGCAGGCGGCGATCGCGGCCTGGAGGACGTACGGACCCGCCGGTACGCCCGGCACCGCGGCCCGGTCCAGCGCGGCGAAGCCACGGCGGATCAGCAGCCGGTTCCAGCGCGCCCGGTCCTGGTCGGCGAGGAGCACCGGACTGCCGTCGGGCCCGGTACGGGCCGGGATCCGGGAGGCCTGGAGCTCCAGCAGGGCCGCGAGGCCGTGGACCTCGGGCTCGTCCGGCAGCAGGGCCGCGAGCACCCGGGCCAGCCGCAGCGCGTCCTCGCAGAGCGCCGGGCGGAGCCAGTCGTCGCCCTTGGTCGCCGAGTAGCCCTCGTTGAAGACGAGGTAGACGACTTCGAGTACGGAGTCGAGCCGGGCCGCGCGATCGGGGCCGTACGGCACCTCGAAGGGCACGTCCGCCGCGGCGAGGGACCGTTTCGCGCGGGCGATCCGCTGGGCGACGGCCGTTTCCGAGGCCAGAAAGGCGCGGGCGATCTCCTCGGTCGTCAGCCCGCCCAGCAGTCGCAGGGTCAGGGCGATCCGGGCCCGGGTCGGCAGCACCGGATGGCAGGCGGTGAAGATCAGCCGCAGCAGATCGTCGTCGATATCGGCCTCGGGGCCGCTGTCGGGCGACGGTTCGGCGGGCGGCGGTTCGGCCGCGTGCTCCAGGGACCGGCCGACCTCGGCCAGCTTCCGCGCGTAGTTCTCCCTGCGGCGTACGAGATCGACCGCGCGGCGCTTGGCGACCGCGGTGAGCCAGGCGCCCGGTTTCTCGGGAACACCGGAATCGGGCCACTTTTCGAGCGCGGAGACCAGCGCGTCCTGCGCGATCTCCTCCGCGATACCGACATCCCTGACGATCCGGGCGGCGGCCGCGATCACTCGCGCCTGCTCGATCCGGAACACCGCTTCCACTGCGCTTGCCGTCGTCACGGCCACCCATCAGAGCAACAGACGGCGGCGGCGGCAAGCCGGACGGGACCCCGGAGGCCGTGCCTCCGGGGTCTCCCGGCGCCGGTGCTCAGTTCTCGGCGATCTGCCGGATCTCGCAGGTCACCGTCCAGACCTCGTCGTGGACCTTGAGGAAGCGGCCGGCCCACTCCTCGGCCTCGGCCAGGTCCTTGGCCTGGATGATGGAGTAGCCGCCGACGACCTCCTTGGTCTCGGTGAAGGGGCCGTCCGTGCTGGACAGCTTCCCGCCGGAGTAGGTGACCCGGCGGCCCTGGGAGGTGGGGGTGAGACCGGCGGTGTCCAGCATCACGCCGGCCTCGGTGATCTCCTTCAGCAGGGCGTCCATCCGCTCCCCCATCTCGGGGGAGAAACCGTCCTCGGGCAGGTTGTTCTCGTCGATGCGGACGAGAGTCAGAAAGCGGGGCATGACAACTCCTGGTGCTGGTCGCGGTACCGGGCGGCCCGGTGGGCGGCGCTGGTCCGGCGGTTCGGTGAGCGAGGTGGTGCGGGGTGTTTCCCCGCCTCTCACCCTTCCGTCGATCGGACGACGGCAGTCTCGACACTCCGCCGGACTTTTCTCCGGAAATTTTTTCCGGGCAGTCCGGGCGGGTCCGGGAAGGCTCCTCCGTGCGGGTCCGAGAAGGCTTTGCGCAGGCTCCGGACGGGTCCGGGGAGGGTTTCCCGGGTCCTGGGAGGGTTTCCCGGGTCCGTCAGCCGAGCCCCAGCGAAGTGAACCGCCAGCGGTGCACGGGCCGGTCGAGCAGCTCCGGCGCCGGATCGGGCAGCTCGGGAGGCCGGGTCGCGGGGCCGCCGTCCGTCTCCCACCAGGTGACCACCAGCACCCGGTCGTCCCCGGCACCGAAGGTCTCCCGCCGCAGCGGCTCCCGGGGCAGGGCCTGCCCCCGGGCCCACTCCAGCAGCTCGGCGCCCCGGCCGCGGGCCGCCTTCGCCTCCCACATCAGCGCGACCGTCGTCATACCGCCCGCCTCCCCGCCCTCCCGCGCGCCGTCCGTCACGAGTAGAGGTTCTTCTTGCTGATCTCGTGCACATGGTCGTGGTCATGGGAGTGACTGTGGCTGTGGCCATGGCCGGGACTGTGGTCGTGGGCGTGCTCGCCGGGTACATGCGGGTCCGTCACCGGCAGGGACGAGTCCGCCGACAGCTCCAGATCCGAGGCCGGACGGTTGCGGGCCACCATCTCGGCCCCCAGCGCCGCCACCATCGCGCCGTTGTCCGTGCACAGCTTCGGCCGCGGCACCCGCAGCCGGATGCCCGCCCGCTCGCACCGCTCCTGGGCCAGCGCCCGCAGCCGCGAGTTGGCCGCGACACCGCCGCCGATCATCAGATGGTCGACGCCCTCGTCCAGACAGGCCCGGACGGCCTTGCGGGTGAGCACGTCGACGACCGCCTCCTGGAAGGACGCCGCCACATCCCGTACCGGCACCTCCTCCCCCGCCGCCCGCTTCGCCTCGATCCAGCGGGCCACGGCCGTCTTCAGCCCCGAGAAGGAGAAGTCGTACGCCGGGTCGCGCGAGCCGGTCAGCCCGCGCGGGAAGGCGATCGCCGCCGGGTCGCCCTCCTTCGCCAGCCGGTCGATCACCGGACCGCCGGGGAAGCCCAGATCGAGCACCCGGGCGATCTTGTCGAAGGCCTCGCCCGCCGCATCGTCGATGGTTGCGCCCAGCGGCCGTACATCACTGGTGATATCCGGGGCCAGCAGCAGGGAGGAGTGCCCGCCGGAGACCAGCAGCGCCATCGTCGGCTCGGGCAGCTTGCCGTGCTCCAGCTGGTCCACGCAGATATGGGAGGCGAGGTGGTTCACCCCGTACAACGGTTTGTTCAGGGCGTACGCGTACGCCTTGGCCGCCGCGACGCCCACCAGCAGCGCGCCCGCGAGGCCGGGGCCCGCGGTGACCGCGATCCCGTCGAGGTCGCGCGGGGAGACGCCCGCTTCCTTCAGGGCGCGTTCGATGGTGGGGACCATCGCCTCCAGATGCGCGCGGGACGCGATCTCGGGGACCACGCCGCCGAAGCGGGCGTGCGTGTCGACACTGGACGCCACGGCGTCGGCGAGCAGGGTCGTCCCGCGCACAATGCCGACGCCGGTCTCGTCGCAGGACGTTTCGATACCGAGTACGAGCGGTTCGTCAGCCATCACTCAACATTCCCTTGCCGTGCCGTGCACCTGGTGGCGCATGACGAGCGCGTCGATGGAGCCGGGCTGGTAGTAGCCGCGGCGGATTCCGATGGGCTCGAAGCCGAAGCGCTCGTACAGCTTCTGTGCCCTGATGTTGTCCACCCGCACTTCGAGGAGGACCTCGTCGCATTCGAAGGCGGTGGCGTGCTGGAGCAGATCGGTGAGCAGCGCGGCGCCGAGCCCGGTGCCCCAGCGTTCCCGGGCGACCGCGATCGTCAGCACGTCCGCGAGTCCGCCCGCCGCGCCGAGACCGGCGTAACCGGTGATCCGGCCGTCCTCCCCCGGGGGGCCGGGCTCCTCGGCCACGACGAAGCGGCGGGTCGCCCGCGGTCCGCGGGCATGGGCGAGATCGCCCCAGAACATCCCGGCGGACCAGGCGTCTTCCGGGAAGAGGTCGTTCTCCAGCGCCAGTACCTGCTCCAGGTCCCACCAGCGCATCTCGCGCAGTACGGGCTGGTCCGGAGGCCGGGGCCCGGCCGGGTCGGGCGCGGCGGTCACTGCGGTGTGACCACCTTGTAGTTCTTGGGGACCTGCGCGTCCGGGCGGCGCAGATACAGCGGCTGCGGCGGCAGGAACGCCCCCTCGGCCGGGCCCGCGTCCCCGCCTTCGGCGAGCTTCTCGGCGGCCAGCGCGGCCAGCGCGGCGGCCGAGACGTGCTCCGGGGCGCCGGGCACCACGGTGGGGAAGGCGTCCGGGTAGAGCAGGGCACCGGCGCCGACGGCGGGCAGGCCCGCGAGCTGCTCCGCGATATCGGCGGGCCGGTCCACGGCGGGGCCGGTGAGGCGCTCGCGCGGCGAGGCGTACCGGGCCCAGTAGACCTCCTTGCGGCGGGCGTCCGTCGCCACCACGAAGGGGCCGGTGACCCCGGCGTCCCGGCCGGCCGCGTAGGCGAGGCCGTCCAGGGTGCAGAGCCCGTAGACCGGCACGCCGAGCGCCGACCCGAAGGTGGCCGCGGTCACCAGACCGACCCGCAGTCCGGTGTACGGGCCGGGGCCGACACCGGTCACCACGGCGGTGACGGCGTCCAGGGTGGCCCCGGCCTCGGCCAGCACCCGGTCGACGGCGGGCAGCAGCAGTTCGCCGTGGCGCCTGGCGTCCACCCGGCTGGACTCGGCGAGGACTTTCGTGCCGTCGTGGAGAGCGGCGGTGACGGCGGGCGTGGCGGTATCTACGGCAAGCAGGAGCACGCGAACAGCCTACGGCTCCCCCGCCCCCGGGCACGGCTCACCCTCGGACGGGGAGGCCTGCTGCTACCGTCGCCACGGAAACATCCCATGCGACAGTCGTTCAGTCCGACGGGCTGGGGGATCCGAACATCCGGACATCGGAACATCCGAAAGGTGGCGCAGGTGGCACGCAGCTCGGGACTGGTAGCCGGGTTCACGGCGGCCGCTCTGGCGGGTGTCGGTTTCCTGGCGTTCAAGGCGGAGGCCAGTGTCTCCGAACTGAAGGCGAAGCCGGGCGCGAGCACGGGCCCGGGGAAGAGCGCGCCCAAGGCTCCGGTGAACCCGCTGGCGCTGCCGCTGAACTCGGGCACCGGTGAGCGGGTCGTCTACGCGCTCCAGGCCCGGCGGGTCTGGCTGGTCGAGGCGAAGGGCAACAAGGTCCGCAGGACGTTCGCGGTGATGCCGTCGACCGTGAACCCGGCGCCGGGGCCGCACTCGGTGACCTCGCGCGCGGGGAAGATCCCCGGATCGGACGGGGTCGCGATCGAACATGTGGTGCGGTTCGCGAAGGCGGACGGGGTGACGGTCGGCTTCAGCGCGGCGGTCAACGGCTCCATGGCGGCACCCGATCCGAAGAAGAAGACGGGCGGGGTCCGGATGGCCCGCGAGGACGGGAACGCGATGTGGGGTTTCGCGACGGTCGGCACCAAGGTCGTCGTCCTTCCCTGACCGTCGTCGCCCTTCCCTGACCGTCGTCGCCCTTCCCTGACCCGGGCCGCGGGGCCGGCCGGGGCCGGGCGCGAAAACCGCCCGTACGAAGGACCCGCGTCCCCCGCCGTACACCGCTCGCGGCATTTCGGCGGACGGCGTCGCCCGGAAACGACGCCCGGCGGGTGTTATGCCGCGTCGCGCCGGAGCCGGGCGGACGGCCGGGGCGCGTACCCGGAACCGCGCTCGGCCTCGGACTCGGCGCCGGGCCCGGCGGCAGCCGCCTCCGCCGCGTTTTCGCGGGCGCTCGGCGGGGTGGAGACCGCCGCGGCGGCGGCGCAGGACGCCAGCAGATCCCGCATGGACGGCGGCTGGGGCCACCGCAGCACGGACGCGCGCTCGGATGCCGGCATGGCTGCCTCCTGGATCACGGGGACCAGAACGGTCGGCGGTCGGATGGTTAGGTAGACCTAACCAAGCGTCCGTACCATGTGACCACGCACGGCACGCCCCGCGCAACATCTTCCCGACGCCTTGTCGGAAAATCCGTGGATTACGGGATCCGGAACCGGGATCCCGAACACAGGGCGCGAACGGGCGGACGGGCCGGACGGGCCGGACGGGCCGGACGGGCCGGACGGGCGGCGGAGGGCGCGGAGACGTACGGCAGCCGGATCCCGCGGTCCGGCGGGCTCAGTCCAGCGCGAGATCCGCGTCCGCCCAGCGGGCGCCGTACCCCGTCAGCGTCACGGTCCGCCGGTCGTCGTCCGTATCGCCCACCACCCGGTGGATCACCACGTGCAGCCGGTCGTCCGACAGGTCCTCGACCTTGCCGTCGCCCCACTCCACCACGACGACGGAGTCCGGCAGCGACACGTCCAGGTCCAGGTCCTCCATCTCGTCGAGCCCGCCGCCCAGGCGGTACGCGTCGACATGGACCAGCGCCGGTCCCCCGCCCAGCGGCGGATGGACCCGGGCGATGACGAACGTCGGCGAGGTCACGGCGCCGCGGACGCCGAGGCCCTCGCCGAGGCCGCGGGTGAGCGTCGTCTTCCCCGCGCCCAGTTCACCGGTGAGCATCACCAGGTCGCCGGGGCGCAGCCGGACCGCGAGCCGGCGGCCCAGCTCCGTCATCCGGGCCGCCGAGTCGACGGCGATCCGGGCCTCCCGGGTCGGCCGTGAACCGCTCTGCGAACCGTTCTGCGGACCGCTCTGCGAAGTGTTCTGCGGGGCGGTGCCGGGGAGGCTGGGGGCCCCGGGGGCGTCAGCCGGGTTGTGCGGTGCTTCCATACGGGCCAACGTTAGCCGCTGCCGGTACCGCCCCGGCTCGGGCGAGCAGATCCGCCAGCCGGTCCGTGACCGCCTCCGGATGCTCCAGCATCACCAGATGGCCGGCGTCCGGCACGATCACCAGTTCGGCGTCGGGGAGCCGGTCCGCGATGACCTCGCTGTGCGCGCTGGGCGTGACCAGATCCCGGTCCCCGGCCAGGACGAGCACCGGCAGCTCCTCGAAGACCCCGAGCCGCTCCGCCTTGTCGTGTTCGTCGAAGGCCGGATAGAACTCCGCGACCACGTCGATCGGGGTCGATTCGATCATCCGCTCGGCGAACCGGACGATCGTGGGGTCGACGTCCCGCGACGAGAACGAGTAGCGCTTGATCAGCCCGGCGAAGAGGTCGGCCGTGGCCCGGCGGCCGCGCTCCACCAGCTCGGCCTGGGAGCCGAGAGCGCGCAGCACCCCGGGCAGGACCCGCCGGACGGCGGCGACCCCGGCGACCGGAAGCCCGTAGTCGACCTCGCCCAGCCGGCCGCTGGAGGTGCCGACGAAGGCCACGCCCGCGACCCGCTCGCGGACGTACTCCGGATACTGCTCCCCCAGCGCCATGACCGTCATCCCGCCCATGGAGTGCCCCACGAGCACCACCGGCCCCTCCGGTGCCGCGGCGTCGAGTACGGCCTTCAGATCGCGGCCGAGCTGGTCGATGGAGACGGGCACCCGCTCCGGGCCCTGCTGGGCAACGCCGCGGGCGGAGCGGCCGTGGCTGCGCTGGTCCCAGTGGACGGTACGGACCAGTCCGCGCAGGGCGGCGCGCTGGAAGTGCCAGGAGTCCTGGTTGAGGCAGTAGCCATGGCTGAAGACGACGGTGACGGGCGCGGGGGCGCGGCGGCCGAAGAGCCTGCGGCGGCGGGGGGCGGCGGCCCCCGGGTCGACCTCGTCGACCTCGTAGTAGAGCAGGGTGCCGTCGTCGGCGACGGCCTTGCCGGGGGTGCCGCGCAGGGCTCCGTACGGGCCGGTCGCATCGAGGGCGAGCCGGGCCTTCTTCCGTACGCCGCGGCCGACGGTGAGGCGTTCGACGGCGACGCCCGCCGCCGCGCCCGCGGCGATCACGCCTATCGCGATGCCCGCGATCCCGGCGCGGCGCCAGCCGGGCGTGCCGGTGCCGCTCGCGGCGTCCGCGGCGGCGGAGACCGCGGCCGCCGCTCCGGCGAGGGCGTCCCCCGTGCTGGTCTCGCTCACCGTGCCGCTCCTCGTCGTCGTACCCGTGTCCGTACCCGTACCCGTGTCCGTACCCGTGCGCAGCCGCAGCCACCGCCGGGCGCGGGCGTATCCGTGGATCGCGGTACCGGCGGGCGGTCGTGCCGCTGTCCGCCCCCCGGCCCTTTCCTCTTCCTCGCGGAGCCCGTTCCTATGCGGACGGTGCGGGCCCGTCCCCGGAACCGTGTCCTTCGGCGGCCCCGAGGTGGATACGGGGTACCCGCTGTCCGATCCGGGTGACGATCTCGTACGCGATGGTGTCCGCGGCGCGCGCCCAGTCCTCGGCGGTCGGCTCGCCGTGGTCGCCCGGTCCGAAGAGCACGGCCTCCGCGCCCTCCTGGACCTTGCGGCCCCCGAGGTCGACCACGAACTGGTCCATGGCGACCCGGCCGGCGATCGTATGGCGTTCGCCCGCGACGAGGACGGGGCCCCGGCCGGAGGCGTGGCGCGGGATGCCGTCGGCGTATCCGACGGGGATCAGACCGAGGGTGGTCTCCTCGGTGGTGACGTACGTGTGGCCGTAGCTGACGCCGTGTCCGGCGGGCACGCCCTTCACCAGGGCGACGTTCGCGGAGAGGGTCATGACGGGCCGCAGGCCCAGCTCCCGGTGGGTGCCGACCTCCGGGGACGGCGAGAGGCCGTACATGGCGATTCCGGTGCGGACCAGGTCGTAATGGGATGCGGGGAGGGTGAGGGTGGCCGGGGAGTTGGCGATATGGCGGACCTCGGGGTCGATGCCCTCGCCCTCCGCGTGGGCCAGCATGTCGCCGAAGGTGTCGAGCTGTTGCCGTACGGAGGGGTGGCCGGGCTCGTCGGCGCGGGCGAAGTGGGACCAGACGCCGGTGACCCGGACCGCGCCCTCGGCCTCGGCGGCGCGGGCGGCGGCGACGAGTTCGGCCCAGTCGGCGGGCTGGCAGCCGTTGCGGCCGAGTCCCGTATCGGCCTTGAGCTGGATCCGGGCGGGCCGGCCGGCCTCCCGGGCGGCGGCGGTCACCTCGGCCAGCGCCCACATCCCGCTCACGGACATGTCGAGACCGGCCTCGATGCCTTCGCGCCAGGGGCCGCCGGGGGTCCACAGCCAGCACATCAGCGGTGCGTCGAGTCCGGCGGCGCGCAGTGCCAGCGCCTCTTCGGGCGTGGCGGTGGCGACCCAGGTGGCGCCCGCCTCCAGGGCGGCCCTGGCGCAGGGCAGGGCGCCGTGCCCGTATCCGTCCGACTTCACCACGGCCATCAGCGCGGCACGGCCGGTCCGGGCGCGCAGGCTCGTCACATTGGCGCGCAGCGCGTCGAGGTCGATCTCGGCCCGGGCCCGGGAGGAGGGGCCGCGACGGGGGTCTGTGGAGGTCGGCGTGGTGTTCATTGTGGCCCAGTCTCTCAGAGGCCCCCGGTGTGCCCCTTGCGGCGACGCCCGCACATGGGGCCGGAGCCTGTGCACTTCCTCACGCGGGGTACGGGGAACCGGGCGGGGGGACGGGTCCGGGGCCGGGGGACGGGGAAGGGGGTACGGGGCCGGGGGCACCGCCTTCCGGGTCCGCTCGCCCGGACCCCGGCGCCCTATCCGCCGGTTGTCTCCCGGACGTCCCGCCAGGCGCGGCCCAGCGCCTCCGCGACCTCGTACGACGTCACCGGGACCGCGTCGGCCGCCGCGCGGCGGGCCGCGAGGCCGTGGAGGTAGGCCGCGGCTGAGCCCGCGTCGCGGGCCGGCAGTCCGCCCGCCAGCAGGGAGCCCGCGAGGCCCGCGAGGACATCGCCGCTGCCCGCGGTCGCGAGCCACGGGGTGCCCATGGTGTTGGCCCGGACGGGGGTACGGGGGTCGGGGTCCGCGATCAGGGTCGCCGCCCCCTTCAGCAGCACGGTGGCGCCGTAGCGCGCGGCGAGTTCGCGGACGGCGGCGAGCTGGGCCGCCTCCACCTCCTCGCGGGTGGCGTTCAGGAGCGCGGCGGCCTCGCCCGCGTGCGGGGTCAGCAGGGTCGGGGCGGTGCGGTCGCGCAGCAGGGCGGGGTCATCGGCGAGGCGCCGCAGCCCGTCCGCGTCGACCAGGACCGGTACGGGGGCCGCGAGCACCTCCGCGACCGCTTCGAGGTCGTCGCCGAGGCCCGGCCCGACGACCCAGGACTGGACCCGTCCGGCCTTCCCCGGCGGGCCCGCGTGGACCAGGGATTCGGGGAAGCGGGCGATGACGGCGTCGGCGGCGTGCCCCACGTACCGTACGGCTCCGGCGCCGCCGCGCAGCGCGCCCGCGACGGCGAGGACGGCCGCGCCGGGGTAGCGGGCCGAACCGGCGACGATCCCCACCACCCCGCGGCGGTACTTGTCGCTGGCCGCGTTCGGTTCGGGCAGCAGATGTGCCACATCGGTGTGCTGGAGCGCCTCCAGCGCGGGCACGGACGGCAGGATTCCGCCGAGTCCGATGTCCACGAGCCGTACCGTGCCCGCGTATTCGCGCGCCGGTCCGGCCAGCAGGCCCGGTTTCTCCGTACCGAAGACGACCGTGAGGTCGGCGCGGAGCGCCTCGCCGAGGACCTCGCCGCTGTCGGCCTCGACGCCGCTGGGCAGGTCGACGGCGACGACGACCGCGCGGGAGCCGCGGGCGGCGCGGGCGATCGGCACGGCGGCGGGCCGCAGTCCGCCGTGTCCGCCGATGCCGGTGATGCCGTCGAGGACGAGATCGGCGGTGTCGAGCGCCTCGAAGGGGTCGTCCGCCACCCGGCCGCCCGCGGCCCGCAGCGCGGTCAGCCCGCCCGGGTGCGTCCGGTCGGGTGCGAGGAGTACGGCGGTGACACCCGCGCCGCGGCGGGCGAGCCGGGCACCGGCGTAGAGCGCGTCGCCGCCGTTGTCGCCGCTGCCCGCGAGGACGACGACCCGGGATCCGTACACCCGCCCGCCGCCGCTGCCACCGCTGTTGCCGCTGTTACCGCTGTTGCCGCGGAGGAGTTCGGCGCAGGCGGTGGCGAGTCCTGCGGCGGCGCGCTGCATCAGCGTGCCTTCGGGCAGCCGGGCCATCAGCTCGGCCTCGGCGCGGCGGACGGTGTCCACGGTGTGGGCGGTACGCATGCTCCGAGTCTGCCGCAAGGGGCGCGGGGGCGCCCTCTGCCGCAAGGGGCGCGGGGCCGCCGGGTCGCGCAGGCCGTACGCGGCACGGAACCGAGGCCGAGCAGGGCGGGGCCGGTGCGCCGGGGCCGGGCCGAGGCCCGGCGGGCGCAGGGGGCACGCGCTTCCCCGCGCCTGCCACGGCCGCCCGCCGCTGTGCGTGCGCGGCCCCGGGGTCCGCACCCCAACCCCCGGCCTCTTCCGGGGTCCTCACGGCCGACCGGCCGCACCGCGCCCACGCCCCCGGTCGGCCCCGTCCCAGCCACGCCGTATCGCACCCCTCACCCACCCGTCCACCCGCACTGTCGGCCCGTCCGCCGTCAAGTTCCGCCCTCCCCCGCCGACTTGCCGCGCCCCTCCCCCGCACGTCACAGGGTTGACGCCACTTCCAGCTCAACTTAGGTTTGCCTTACCTAAGTAGCTGTTGCTCAAGGGCGCAGCCGCTTCTCGCCCATTCCCGCGAAAGGTGTCCCCACCCATGCCTTCTGCCGCCCCCCGCACGGCCGTCCGCGCCGCCGTCGCCCTGCTCGGCGCCACCGCACTCACCCTCGGCCTCGCCTCCTCCGCTTCCGCGGCCACCGTGGCGAGAACCGTCCAGGACGGCGGGGTCCAGTACAACCTCTCCGTCACGGCCCCGAACACCGCCGCCGCCTCCGGACAGAACGTCACCGTCACGGGCAGCGGCTACAACCCCTCGCAGGGCGTGTACGTGGGCCTGTGCGCCGTCCCGGCAGGCGTGAACGTCAACGACCAGTCCACCTGGAACGCCAAGCCGACGCCGTGTCTCGGCGGCCAGGACCAGGCCGGCACCACCGGCGCCTCGCACTGGGTGAACAGCGACTGGTGGTGGATGTCCCCGAACAACTCCTCCCCGTACACCGTCTCCAACGGCCGCGGCGGCTTCTCGGTCTCCATCCACGTCAAGGCCCAGATCTCCGCCTCCGTGACCTGCGGCCAGTCCGGGGTGACCTGCGCGATCGTCACCCGCGCCGACCACTTCGACAGCAACGACCGCAAGTACGACGTCTACGTCCCGGTGACGTTCTCCTAATCCGATGCCCGACAGCGCACCGAGCGTCAGGCGGTCCGTGGCCGCCGCCGTTCCGCTCCTGCTCGCCGCCGCGGCCCTCGCCGCGGCGGCGCCGGGAACGGCCCGTGCGGCGGCCGTGCCCGGTGAGGCCACCGGGCCCACCGGCCAGAAACTGACCGTCTCCGAGACGAAGAACATCAACCCGGCCGGACTGAAGGTCACGGTCACCGGCACCGGATACGACGTCACCAAGGGCATCTACCTGGCCGTCTGCCGGGTCCCCGCCGCCCCCGGCGAACAGCCCAGCCCCTGCCTCGGCGGCAGCGACTTCACCGGTGGCTCCGGATCCACGCACTGGATCTCCAACAACCCGCCCGCCTACGGCCAGGGCCTGGTGAAGAAGTTCACCGTGGGCGCCGACGGCAAAGGCAGCTTCACCCTGGAGCTGACCGTCAAGGCCAAGGACAGCGGCGCGGACTGCACCCAGGTCCGGTGCGCCGTGGTCACCCGGGCCGACCACACCCATATCTCCGACCGCGACCAGGACGTGATCGTCCCCGTCACCTTCTCCTCCGGCAGCGGCGGCGAACCGACGCCCGAGGTGCCCGCCGGAACCGTGCGCCACCAGACCGTGCGCACCCTCACCCCGGCCGTGGGCGCCGCGCAGTATCTGGCCGCCGACCCCGCGGCGGGGCGGCTCTACGTGGCGAGCGACGACGGCAGCCGGCGGCAGCTGACCACGTACGACACCGGAACCGGCCGGATCACCGGCACCCCCGTCGAACTGCCCGCACCGGTCTCGGCGCTGGCCCTGGACGCTCCGGCGCGCTCCCTGCACCTCGCCCTCGGGGACCGGATCGCCACGTACGACACCCGTACCGGCACCCTCGCCGACCACAAGGCGAAACTGTCCGGCCATATCCATCTGCTGGCCGCGCACCCGGCCGGGGGAACGGTGTACGCGGCGGTGCAGCCCGCCCGTTCGGTGACCGTGTTCGCCACCGGAAGGAGCCCGTCGACCGTCTGGCGGCAGATCGGCAAACCGGCCGTCCACCCCTTCCCCGTCGCCGGGCTGGCCGTCGACACG
The DNA here is from genome assembly GCF_044763775.1 of Streptomyces sp. NPDC094448. NCBI lineage: Bacteria > Bacillati > Actinomycetota > Actinomycetes > Kitasatosporales > Streptomycetaceae > Streptomyces > Streptomyces sp. NPDC094448. Next base: position 175,739 of record NZ_JBIWGU010000008.1, read on the forward strand.
GCGGCCCGCCGCGCCTACACCACCTATGTCGGGCCCAATACGTCCACCACACCCATGTCCTTCCACAACGTGCTCACCGCGATCGACGGCAGGACGGGCCGCACGGTGGGCACACCGCTGAGCCTGGGCACCACCGCGCTCGGCAGCATGGGCGTGACCGTCGACCCCGTCAGCCGTACCGGCTATGTCGCCAATCTGGCGGCGGGCACGGTCTTCGCCGTCGACCTGCGCGCCAACCGGGTGGCCGGCACGCTCCAGGCCGGGTCCAATCCGAAGGCGCTGGCGTACGACGGCGGTTCGGGCACCCTGTACGCGGCATCGACCACCGCGCCCGTGGTCACGGCGGTCGATCCGGCGGGCAGACGCGAGAAGGAGGAGCTGGCCGCGGGTGACCGGCCGTCGGGGCTCGCCCTCGACCCGGGGACGCAGAGCGTGTTCGTGGTGGCGGAGGGCAAGGTGACCCAGCTCCAGCGGCGGGTGTCGCCGGCGCAGGCCGCCGCGCCGAAGGCGGTCACGGCGGTGGCGGGCAAAGAGGCGGTGTTCACGGCCTCGGCCACCGGCACCCCGGCGCCCACCACCGGCTGGGAGGTCAGTTCGGACGGTTCGGCCTGGCTGCCGGTCGCGGGCGCGTCGGGCCCGCGGCTCGCCTTCACGGCGGCCAAGGCGCACCACGGCAACCGCTACCGGGCGGTCTTCTCCAACTCCGTCGGCTCACTGCGGTCGGCCCCGGCCGTGCTGAAGGTGACCGACGCGCCGAAGCCGCCGCCGGGCGGCCCGGCACCGCAGTCGGCCGGCGGTACGGGCACCAGCGGCACCGGCGGCGGCAGTACGGGTGGTACGAGCACCGGCGGCACGGGCGGTACGACGCCCGGCAGTACGGGCGGCACGACAACCGGCGGCACGGGCGGCACGACAACCGGCGGCACCGTGGGCGGATCCTCCTACGGGGCCGAAAGCAGCACCGGCAGCGGCAGCAGCAGCGGTGGCGGTGGCGGTTCCCTCGCCTCCACCGGTACCAGCGCCCTCGGTCTGACCGCGATCGCGGCCGCCCTCGCCGCGACCGGCACGGTCACCACTCTGTACGCCCTCAGACGGCGCCGGACCCTCTGAGCCCGGACCCTCCGGGCCCGCGCCGGGGCGGCGCGCCTCCCCCTCACGGAGGCGTGCCGCCCCGGCGCGTACCCCTGCACCGGAAAAAGGGGGGGCTACCCCTCCGCGATCACCACCGCCGACGCGACCCCCGCGTCATGGCTCAGCGAGATATGCCACGACCGCACGCCCAGCGCCGTGGCCCGCGCCGCCACCGTGCCGTAGACCGCCAGCCGGGGGCGGCCGGAAGCCTCCACGCAGACCTCCGCGTCCGTCCACAGCAGCCCCGGCGGCGCGCCGAGCGCCTTCGCCACGGCCTCCTTCGCGGCGAACCGGGCCGCGAGGGACGCGTACCCCCGCTGCTCACCGCTGGGCAGCAGCAGCTCCCGCTCCAGGAACAGCCGCCGCGCCATCCCCGGCGTACGCCGCAGCGACGCCGAGAAACGGTCGATCTCGGCGACGTCGATCCCCACCCCGATGATCATCGGATCACCCTCTGCTCCACCTGCTCCACTACTCCACGGTCACGGACTTCGCCAGATTGCGCGGCTGGTCGACCTCGTTGCCCCGGGCCGTGGCCAGCTCGCAGGCGAAGACCTGGAGCGGAACGGTAGCGACCAGCGGCTGGAGCAGGGTCGGGACGGCCGGGATCCGGACGAGATGGTCGGCGTACGGGACCACCGCTTCGTCGCCCTCCTCGGCGATCACCACGGTCCGCGCCCCCCGCGCCCTGATCTCCTGGATATTCGAGACGATCTTCCCATGGAGGACGGACCTCCCCCGGGGCGACGGCACCACCACGACCACCGGCAGCCCTCGCTCCACCAGCGCGATCGGCCCGTGCTTCAGCTCTCCGGCCGCGAACCCCTCGGCGTGCATATAGGCCAGTTCCTTCAGCTTCAGCGCGCCTTCCAGCGCCACCGGATAGCCGACGTGCCGCCCGAGGAAGAGGACCGTGTTCCGGTCCGCCAGCGAACGGGCCAGTTCACGGACGGGCTCCACGGCGGCCAGTACGCGCTCCAGGGCGGCCGGGATCCCGGCGAGGTCGCGGATCACCGACCGGACCTCGTCGCCCCAGGTGGTCCCGCGCGACTGCCCCAGATAGAGCGCCACCAGATAGCAGGCGACGAGCTGGGTCAGAAAGGCCTTCGTGGAAGCGACGGCGACCTCGGGGCCCGCGTGGGTGTAGAGCACGGCATCCGATTCGCGCGGAATGGTGGAGCCGTTGGTATTGCAGATCGCCAGGACCTTCGCGCCCTGCTCCCGGGCGTGCCGGACCGCCATCAGGGTGTCCATGGTCTCCCCGGACTGCGAGATGGCGACGACCAGCGACCGCCGGTCCAGGATCGGGTCCCGGTAGCGGAATTCGCTGGCCAGCTCGACCTCGCAGGGCACCCGGGTCCAGTGTTCGATGGCGTACTTCGCGATCAGACCGGCGTGGAAGGCCGTACCGCAGGCGACGACGACGACCTTCTCCACCGCCCGCAGTTCGGGCACCGGGATCCGGACCTCGTCCAGCGTCAGCGCCCCCTCCGCGTCGATCCGCCCCAGCAGGGTGTCCGCGACGGCCCGCGGCTGTTCCGCGATCTCCTTGAGCATGAAGGAGTCGTAGCCGCCCTTCTCGGCAGCCGAGGCGTCCCAGTCGACGTGGTACGGGCGGACCTCGGCCGGGGCGCCGTCGAAATCGGTGACCGTGATCCCGTTCCGGCGGACCTCGACGATCTGGTCCTGGCCCAGTTCGACGGCGGAGCGGGTGTGCTCGATGAAGGCGGAGACATCGGAGGCGAGAAAGGCCTCGCCCGCGCCGACCCCGACGACCAGGGGCGAGTTCCGGCGGGCGCCGACGACGGTGTCCGGGGCGTCCGCGTGCACCGCGACCAGGGTGAAGGCACCCTCCAGCCGGCGGCAGACCAGCCGCATGGCCTCCGCGAGATCGCCGCAGGAGGAATAGGACTCGGCGAGCAGATGGGCGACGACCTCGGTGTCCGTCTCGGAGCCCAGCTGGTGGCCGCGGGCGGCCAGCTCCGCCCGGAGCGCGGCGAAGTTCTCGATGATGCCGTTGTGGACGACGGCGACCCGGCCCCCGTTGTCCAGATGCGGATGGGCGTTGGCGTCGGTGGGGCCGCCGTGGGTGGCCCAGCGGGTGTGCCCGATCCCGGTGGTGCCGGCCGGCAGCGGCCGGTCGGCCAGCTCCTTCTCCAGATTGACCAGCTTTCCGGCGCGCCGGGCCGAGGCGAGCCCGCCGTCGGCGAGGACGGCGACCCCGGCGGAGTCGTACCCCCGGTACTCCAGCCGCTTGAGCCCGGCGACGATCACGTCCAGCGCCGACTGCCCCCCGACGTACCCCACAATTCCACACATAAGCCGCACCATACGACTATTCCGGCCCGAGGTCCGGCAGCACCCGCCGCCCGGACGGAAAACGGCCCCGCCCACCCCCTGTCTCCAGCGGAACGCCACCCGCGTGACCCACCCCACGGACCGCTTCCGCGCCCCGGCACCGACAATGGAGCACGTGATCACGACGCCGCCACGGAACACCCACCGCAGGGCCGCCGCCGACGCCTCCACCCCGTACCTCGAACTGACCAGGGACGAGTGGAGCGCCCTGCGGGACAAGACCCCGCTGCCGCTGACCGCCGACGAGGTCGAGCGGCTGCGCGGTCTCGGGGACGTGATCGACCTCGACGAGGTACGGGACGTCTATCTGCCGCTCTCCCGGCTGCTGAACCTCTATGTGAAGGCCACCGGCGAACTGCGCGGGGCGCTGAACACCTTCCTCGGGGACGCGGGCGGCGGACAGGCCGCACAGCGCGGCACACCCTTCGTGATAGGGATCGCGGGCTCGGTCGCGGTCGGCAAGTCGACGGTCTCCCGGCTGCTCCAGGCGCTGCTGGCGCGCTGGCCGGAGCATCCGCGGGTGGAGTTGGTGACCACGGACGGCTTCCTGCTGCCGATGAAGGAGCTGGAGGCCAGGGGGCTGGCGGCGCGGAAGGGCTTCCCGGAGTCGTACGACCGGCGGGCGCTGACCCGGTTCGTGGCGGACATCAAGGCGGGCAAGGACGAGGTCACCGCCCCCGTCTACTCCCATCTGATCTACGACATCGTGCCCGGCGAGCGGCTGGTGGTCCGCCGCCCCGACATCCTGATCGTCGAGGGCCTGAACGTCCTCCAGCCCGCGCTGCCCGGCAAGGACGGCCGGACCCGGGTCGGCCTCGCCGACTACTTCGACTTCTCGGTCTATGTGGACGCCCGGCCCGAGGACATCGAGAAGTGGTACCTGCACCGCTTCCGGCGGCTGCGGGAGACCGCGTTCCGGGACCCGTCCTCGTACTTCCGCAAGTACACGCAGGTGTCGGAGGAGGAGGCGATGGAGTACGGCCGCACCACCTGGCGCACCATCAACAAGCCGAACCTGCTGGAGAACGTGGCTCCGACGCGCGGCCGTGCCACCCTGGTCCTGCGCAAGGGCCCCGACCACAAGGTCCAGAAGCTCTCCCTGCGCAAGCTCTGACGCCCCGCCCGAGGAGTACCACGGCGTGCTGCACCTGCGACTGATCGTCCCCGCCGACCGTACGACCGCGGTGGTCCGCCTGGTCGAGAACACGGTCGGCACCGCCCATCTCGCCGTCCTGCCCGGCGCCGCCCGCGACCCCGAGGGCGATCTGGTCCTGTGCGACGTGGCCCGGGAGTCCTGCGACGAACTGATCGCAGAGCTGCGGACCCTCGGCATCGACGAGTCCGGGGCGATCGCGGTCGAGGACATCCACCTCTCCCTCTCCCGCCGCGCCGACCGGGCGGAGGCGGAGGCCCCCGGCGAGGGCGCGGACGCGGTGCTGTGGGAGCACCTGGCGGACGCGACCCACGAGGAGTCCAGCCTCTCCGCCACCTACCTCGCCTTCATGTCGGTCGCCACGATGATCGCGGCCTGCGGTGTGGTCCTGGACAACGCGATCCTGATCGTGGGCGCGATGGCGGTGGGCCCGGAGTTCGGCCCCCTGGCGGGCGTCTCCACCGCCCTGGTCCAGCGCGCCCCGAAACTGGCGGCCCGCTCCCTGCTGGCCCTGCTGATCGGCTTCGCGACGGCGATAAGCGTCACCGTCGGCTTCAGCCATCTGATGGACTCGCTGGACCTCTTCCACGCCGCCGACCTCGAAGCCGCCCGCCCCAACACCAACTTCATCTACCGGCCCGACGCCTTCTCCTTCGTCGTCGCCATCCTGGCGGGCATCGCCGGCACCCTCTCCCTGACCTCCGCCAAATCGGGCGCCCTGGTCGGCGTCGCGATCTCGGTCACCACGATCCCGGCGGCGGCGAACGCGGCGGTCGCGTTCTCGTACGACGAGTACCGCCAGGCATGGGGCTCCGCGGAACAGCTCCTGCTGAACCTGCTCGGCATCGTGGTGGCGGGCACGCTGACGCTGCTGGCGCAGAAGACGTTCTGGGCCCGCCAGAAGGCGAAGGCGGCGGCGAGGGAGTAGCGGGTTCCGGGGATCCGCGCCCTGGGAGACCGGTCGGCACGTCGACCCTCACGGCCACGTGATCACCGCGGGGGGCCCGGGACGGTCCAGCAGTCGCCCGGCCCCGGTCCGCTGATCACGGGACTCCTTCGGATGGACCCGGAGCACCGGCCCGGGGCCGCCACGGTGGTCCCGGTCCCAGTGCCGCAACTGCGCGGCGAAGTCCTCGGCAAAGACACCGTCGCGCCCGTACCAGGCGACTCCGTACTCGAACCGGGTGCCCCCGGTGTCGGCAGGGCGCATCACCAGATGGGCGAGCCCGTCGCGGGTCCAGGTCGCCGGACTGCCGCCCGGAAGCGCCTGGACCCTCGTCCCCCCGGCCGGAGCAGCTCCACCGGTGTGCAGCCGTCCGAACACATCGAGCACGGTGGCCAGCCAGAGGTCGACGACCGGGCGGGTCCCTTCTGCGACGCCCACGGTCACCCCGGTCCACACCTCGCGGCGCTCCCCGGCCAGGGCCGCGGTCAAAACGTCGGCATCCGGCTGGGAACCACCGTCCCACCGCAGCCTGACGCCGTCCCCCAAAAGCGTCGTCATCAGCGGATTCCATGCGGCCGGGCCCCGCATGCGGACGAAGCCGCACAGATCCCAACCGTCGCCGACCCAGTGGTCGTCCTCACGGACGAAGGTCAGCAGCCGGCCGAGGCCCCGAAGCCTGAGGGGAACCACCAGACGCCCGTCGTCCGTGAGCTGCTCCAGCCACGCCGGGGCGATCGACGTGGCCTGAACGGTCACGACGAGCCGGTCGTACGGGCCGCCGGCAGGCACCCCCAAGGTGCCGTCACCCGTGACCAGCCGTACGCCGTCGACCCCCGCACCGGCCAGACAACGGGCAGCCCGTTCGATGACCTCGGGGTCGATGTCCTGACTGGTCACCGATCCGTGCGGGCCGACGAGGTGATGCAACAAGGCTGCGTTGTACCCGCCCGAACCGATCTCCAGGACGCGGTCCCCCTGACGGACGCCGAGCCGCTCCAGCATGGTCGCCACCAGCCAGGGAGCGGACACCGAGCTGAGTGGACTCCCGTCCGCATCAAGCTTGGTGAACACTGCATCGTCGCGATAGGCCTCATCGAGTGGTATCCCCGGGACGAAAAGATCTCGCCGTGCGGCCCTGAATGCATCTGCTACCTGCGGGCTGACGATCCTGCCGCTGTACTCCAGTTCCTCGACCAGGCTCGCGTTCAACGCGGCGGCAGTCGATTCCATAGGCCGAACCCGGTCCTTTCGCACGCCGCCGTTCACCTGTCGGAGCCGAGTTCACCCGGCACCGGCCCGGGAGAGAAAGCGGCCGCATGCTCGGGGCACGCGTACTGCACCAGTCCGGGCCCGCTGCCGCGCTCCAGATAGCCGACCTCCACGGCTGCGCCGGAGACCCGCCCGCAGACGACGCAGGGCCCGCCGGACGGGGGCGGTGTGGCGCGGGTGAGGCCGTCGCGGGTCATTGGGGTGCTCCCGGGAGCGCGCCGATGCTGCGGGCATTGACCACAGCTACCTCAGCACTCAAGAGGTCGGATGCGGTCACGGGGTGGAGCGTGCCCCCATGGGCGTCCCATTCGAGACCGCCCTTGAGCGGGCGCAACTGGTAGAGCCCGCCGACGCGGTCCATCACCCGCCCGATCCGCCGGGTCGCGGTATCGCGTACCGCCGCTCCGATCCGCGGCTCCCACTCACTGAGCACCTCTCCCTTGCCGCCCCCGGTCGTGCCCGCGGACGGGTCTGCTTCGTTGTGCCGTTGAGAGGCCGACGCCTGTGTCATGCCGGTCATCCTTCTGATGCGAATGCAACAGGAACAGAACCCAGAGTGATGCCACCGGCGTACGCTCAACAGGCCGGAACGTTGGACAACCGCAACTGTCCAAGGGGAAGGGGAGGTTTATATGACTGTCGAGTCCGAGAGTGGAGACCGGGCCGATTCCAGCTCCTCGCCACTCGAACACTTCGGCAACGAGGTCAGAATCGAGCGGGAACTGTTGGGCATGACGCGGGCCCGGCTGGGCAAAGAGGCAGCGTGCAGCCCCTCACTCGTGGCCAAGATTGAGACCGGCGACCGGGTTCCCCAACTGGCTTTCGCAGAAACGTGCGACCAGGTGTTTCCCCATGCACGCGGCCGGTTCGTACGGCTCTGGCCGCTCGCGCTCCGGTACGCCTTTCCTCCCTGGTTCCGAAAGTACGTCGAACTGGAATGGACGGCCACGGCCGTAAGCATGTTCCACCCACTCCTGGTGCCGGGGCTGGTACAGACTCCGGAGTACGCGCGCGAGATCTTTCGGGCCGCCCGCCCCGACCATCTGGACGATTTGGTGACCGCCCGCATCGAACGTCAGCGCATTCTGACCAGGGAGCGGCCGACCCGGCTGTGGATCGTGCTCAACGAGGCCGCGCTCAGGAACCAGGTGGGCGAGGCAGCCGTGATGCGGCCCAACTCGCGCATCTGCGCCGACTCGCGGAGACGCCGGTCCACCGGGTCCAGATCGTCCCCACACGCCGTCGGAACCATCTGGCGGCAAGCCCGTTCGGCCTGCTGTCCTTCCAGGAAGGAGCGGATGTCGTCCATGTCGACGGCTTTCCACGCGGCTATCTGCTTGCCGAACAGGAAGACGTCACGGCCGCGCAGGATGCCTATGATCTGCTCAAGGCCATGGCTGCACCGCTGGACGAGTCGGCAGAGCTGATCGACTCCATTTCAAAGGACTGTTACTCATGAACCTTGGCGACATAGCCAGCCAGAATTGGACGAGTTCGAGCTACAGCCAGAGCAACGGTGGCGAATGTGTCCAGTGGGTCCCGGAGTACGCGTCGGTTCACGGAGTGGTCCCCGTCCGCGACAGCAAGAACCCCGGCGGCCCCGCCCTCATAATCTCCACGGCCGCCTGGTCCGGCCTGGTGGCCCTCGCCCGGGGCGCCGACCTCTAGCGGGCGACCATCCGTCGGGCCTCGTACAGCCTCTGCTGTACGGGGCCCGACGGCGTACGGGCCGCACGGCCCGGCCGCGGAAACGGTTCGACGGCGCCCGCCCCGCTGTCCGATCATTCGTCCATGCCCCTGGAGAAGACCCTCGCCCGCGTCGACGCCGATCTGGCCTCCGGCCGGATACCCGTCGCGCGCCAGCGCCTGCGCGGACTGGTGTCGTCCTTCCCGGCCGACCCGGCGCTCCGCCGCCGTCTGGCGGAGGTCTACCGGCTGTACGGGGAACCCGCCGAGGCGGGCCGCTGGATGTACCTCGCGGCCGACCGGGACGCCGCCGAGACCGCTGCCTTCGAGAAGCGGTACGGCACCCCGCTGCGGCGTATGCGGGCGCTCGCCTGGCGGGGCCCGGAGTCGGAGGCCGGTTCGGCCTTCGCCGAGGAGCAGTTGGCTGCGGTGCGTACGGCCTGCTCCGAAGCCCTGGGACGGCCCGTCCACTGGGACTTCCCACCGGAGTACGAGAACGAGCAGGGCGAGGAGATGGCTCCCGGGAGCCTGGGCAGCAAGATCGCCGGGCTTCTGTTCGGGGCGGGCTGCCTGGTGGGCGTCCTGGCGTTCCTCGCGGTCTGGGTGATCGGCGTCGTCGCGCTCTTCGACTGACCCGCCCCGGCGATCAGCCCTTGCCCTCGCCCTCCGCGAACACCAGGTCCAGCAGCCCCGGGAAGCGCGCGTCCAGGTCCGCGCGGCGCAGGGTCAGATAGAGCTTGCGGCCGTCGGGGCGCTGGCGGATGACGCCGCTCTCCCGCAGGGTCCGCCAGTGGTGGGTCATGCTCGACCGCGGCACTCCCGTGACGATCTCGCCGCAGTACCGCTCCTCGCCGCTCGCCAGCGCCCGCGCGACCTTCAGCCGTACGGGGTGGCCCAGCGCCGCGAGGACCTCCACCAGGCGGATGTCCGCGGCTTCCGGGTGGTGCAGCTCGTCCATGCCCGCAACTGTACGTGAACTTCGTATGAAGGCGGCCGGAGCCGTTGACACCCGGGACCAGACCGTACGAGGATTTCGTACAGTTGATTGTACGAGAATCTCGTACGGTTTCGATGCCCCGCGCCCACGGAGGAAGCCATGTCCACGCCCCCGCCCGCCACCGCACCCGACCTGAGCGACGACGCCCTCGTCCGCCGGCTCGGCCCCGGCTTCACCAGCAACCGCGCCGAAGCCAACGGGGTCGGGCTGCACTACGTCGAAGGCGGTACGGGCGAACCGGTCGTCCTGCTCGGCGGCTGGCCGCAGACCTGGTGGCAGTGGAACAAGGTGCTGCCCGAACTCGCCCGCCACTACCGGGTGATCGCCGTCGAACTGCGCGGCCAGGGCAGCTCCGGCAAGCCCGCCGACGGCTACGACAAGAAGACCCTGGCCGGCGATATCCACGCCCTGCTCCAGCACCTCGGCATCGAATCCGCCCATATCGTCGGCCACGACATCGGCGCGATGGTGGCCTACGCCCACGCCGCCAACCACCCCGAGGCGACCCGGCGGATCGCCCTGCTGGACGTCACCCACCCGGAGCCGACGCTCTCCGCGCTCACCCTGCTCCCCGGACCCGGCCGGCACGCGGACTCGGTCGTCGAGGACGGCGACCGCATCTACCTCTGGTGGTTCGCCCTCAACCAGGTACGCGGGCTGCCCGAGCAACTGCTCGCGGGCCGGGCCCGGTTCCTCGTCGACTGGCTGGCCGACTACATGACCGTGGACCCCGCCTCCATCGACGATTTCTCCCGGCAGGTCTACGCCCGCGCCTACAACACCCCGGACGCCGTCCGGGCAGGCAACGGCTGGTATCAGACCTTCAACCGCGATATCGAGGACGCCGCCTCCTACGAGCCGGTGACCGCGCCGATCCTCGCCCTCGCCAACACCCGCGACGAGAGCCACCTCGACTACCTCCGCAAGGTCGTCACCGCCCAGGGCACCGATGTGACGGTCACCCCGATCGCCGGCTCCGGCCACTACCTGGCCGAGGAGCAGCCCCGGGCCGTGCTCGACGCCCTCAGGGCCTTCCTGGGCTGACCCCGGCCCGGAGGCGGTGATGGCGGACGCCGCGTAGGGTGCGGGAACCCCGTACCCCCGGGCCCCGTACCCCGGCAAGAGACGAGGTCCGACCCGGATGCCTTCCGACAGCCCCACCGGCGAGCGGCTCCACGCCTACGGCACCGCCGCCACCGCCCTCGCCCTCCACGACGACCGGCGGCTCGCCGCCCTGCTGGAGACGGCGAGACCGCTGGGGTCGGGCATCGGAGGCACCTCGGCGGTGCTGGACGTCGACGGGGTGCCGGTCTTCGTGAAACGCGTACCGCTGACGGACACCGAACGGGCCCCGGGGAACCGGCACTCCACCGCCGACCTCTTCGGTCTCCCCCTCGTCTGCCAGTACGGCATGACCGGCATCGGCAGCCCCGGTTTCGGCGCCTGGCGGGAGCTGGCCGTCCACACCATGACCACCAACTGGGTGCTCACCGGCGCGTACAGCGGCTTCCCCCTGATGTACCACTGGCGGATCCTCCCCGCCGCCCCGGCCGCCCTGCCCGATGAACTGGCCGACATCGAACGGGCCGTGGCCCACTTCGGCGGCGGATCCGGCATCCGGCGGCGGATCGAAGAGCTGCGGGACTCCTCCGCGAGCCTCGTCCTCTTCCTGGAGTACGTCCCCCGGACCCTGCACGACTGGCTGGCAGAGGCCGTCGGCCGCGGCGGGGAGGGAGCGGACGGAGCCGTACGGCGCACCGAGGAACAGCTCACCGACGGCATCCGGTTCATGGCCGGGCAGGGCCTGCTGCACTTCGACAGCCACTTCCGGAACGTCCTCACCGACGGCCGGCGCCTCTACTTCGCCGACTACGGGCTCGCGCTCTCCACCCGTTTCGACCTCTCCCCCGCGGAACGCGGCTTCGCCGCCCGCCACCGCGGCCACGACCAGGCGTACACCATGAGCTATCTGGTGAACTGGCTGGTCACCGCCGTCCACGGCCGGGGGCGGCAGGAGCGCGAGGCGCTCATCCGGGCCTGCGCGGAGGGGAAAGAACCCCCGGAGGGGCCCGAGGCGGTACGGGAGGTGATCCGGCGTCATGCCCCGACCGCGGCGGTCGTGACGGAGTTCTACGGGAAGCTGCTGAACGGCGCCCTGGACACCCCGTACCCGGACGCGGAGCTGGACCGGATGCCGACGACCTGACGACCGCTCACCCGCACCGCGGACAGACGGCGGGGCCCGTACGACCGCATCGGTCGTACGGGCCCCGGCAGCTCGCCGCCCGGCTAGCCGAGCGCCGACTTCACCGCGTCCGCCAGCCGCTCCGCGACCGACCGCGCCTGCTCGATGTCCGCCGCCTCGACCATCACCCGTACCAGCGGCTCCGTGCCCGAGGGACGCAGCAGGACGCGGCCCGTCGAGCCCAGCTCCCGCTCGGCCTCCGCGACGGCCGCCGCCAGCTCGCCCGAGGTGTGGACCCGGGACTTGTCGACGTCCGGGACGTTGATCAGGATCTGCGGGAGGCGCTCCATCACGGCCGCCAGCTCCGCCAGCGAACGGCCCGTCGCCGCGACCCGGGCCGCGAGCATCAGACCGGTCAGCGTGCCGTCGCCGGTCGTGGCGTGGTCCAGGACGATGACGTGCCCGGACTGCTCGCCGCCGAGGGCGTAGCCGTGCTCCTTCATGGACTCCAGGACATACCGGTCGCCGACCGCGGTCCGGACCAGCTCCAGGCCCTCGCGCTCCATCGCCAGCGTGAAGCCCAGATTCGACATCACGGTCGCCACGACCGTGTTCCCGCGCAGCGTGCCCGCCTCGCGCATGGCCAGCGCCAGCACCGCCAGGATCTGGTCGCCGTCGATCTCCTCACCCGAGGCGTCCACGGCCAGGCAGCGGTCCGCGTCACCGTCGTGGGCGATGCCGAAGTCCGCGCCGTGCTCCACGACGGCCGCCCGCAACTGACCCAGATGCGTCGAACCGCAGCCTTCGTTGATGTTGAGGCCGTCCGGTGCCGCGCCGATCGTGATGACCTCGGCACCGGCGCGGGCGAACGCCTCCGGCGAGACCCGTGCGGCCGCGCCGTGCGCCTCGTCGAGGACGACCTTCAGCCCGTCGAGACGGTTCGGCAGTACGGCGACGAGATGGGCGACGTACCGGTCGAAACCCTCGTCGTAGTCGGTGACCCGGCCGACACCCGCCCCGGTCGGCCGGTCCCACGGCGCCCCCGTGCGGTGCTGCTCGTACACCGTCTCGATCCGGTCCTCCAGCTCGTCGGCGAGCTTGTGACCGCCGCGCGCGAAGAACTTGATGCCGTTGTCGGGCATGGCGTTGTGGCTGGCGGAGAGCATCACACCGAGGTCGGCGCCGAGCGCACCGGTCAGATGGGCGACCGCCGGGGTGGGCAGCACACCGACCCGCAGCACGTCCACACCGGCGCTGGCGAGCCCGGCGACGACGGCCGCCTCCAGGAACTCGCCGGACGCACGGGGATCCCGCCCGACCACGGCGGTGGGGCGGTGCCCCTCGAAGGTGCCCGCCTCGGCGAGCACATGCGCCGCCGCCACCGAGAGACCGAGCGCCAGCTCGGCCGTCAGATCCGCGTTGGCGACACCGCGCACGCCGTCCGTGCCGAAGAGTCGTCCCACAACCGTCCTCCGATAGTGCCTCGTGAGCCTTGCTCCGCAATCCCAGACGCGGGATGGGTGAGCCCGCGGGCCCGCCCGGGACGGGCAGACCCTTTCGAACGTCCTGCACGTCCTGCTGAATGCTCCTGCTGATCATCCCTGCGGAACGTCCGTACAGACGTCCCCCGGGGAACGCCTGTGCAAAACGTACGCCCCGGGGGCACGAGACTGTGCCGCCGGGGCGTACGTTCGATCCAGAACGAGCAGGCGTGATTAACGCTTGCTGTACTGCGGGGCCTTACGGGCCTTCTTCAGACCGGCCTTCTTGCGCTCGACCGCACGGTCGTCGCGGCTCAGGAAGCCGGCCTTCTTCAGGGCGCCGCGGTTGTTGTCCACGTCCGCCTCGTTCAGCGCACGGGCCACACCCAGGCGCAGGGCGCCGGCCTGACCGGAGACGCCGCCACCCGAGATACGGGCGATGACGTCGTAGCGGTTGTCGAGCTCCAGCACCTTGAAGGGCTCGTTGACTTCCTGCTGGTGCACCTTGTTGGGGAAGTAGTCCTCAAGGGTGCGACCGTTGATCTTCCACTTGCCGGAGCCCGGAACGATCCGGACACGGGCAATGGCGTTCTTGCGACGGCCCAGGCCGGCGGCCGGCTGCGGGTCGCCGAAGCGGGACGCCATGGACTCGGAGGTGTACTCGCCCTCGACGGGGACCTCGGACTCGAAGGTGGTGACCTCGGCGTAGGTCTCTTCGCCCTCGACGGGGATTTCGGCGGTGGTCTCGGCCACGATATTCCTCAGATTCTTTTCGTCTTAGGGGATGGCCGGAACTACTGCGCGACCTGGGTGATCTCGAACGGGACCGGCTGCTGAGCAGCGTGCGGGTGGTTCTCACCCGCGTAGACCTTCAGCTTCGAGAGCATCTGACGGCCCAGGCTGTTCTTGGGGATCATGCCCTTGATGGCCTTCTCGACGGCCTTCTCGGGGCTCTTGGCCAGCAGCTCGTCGTAGCGGACGGAGCGCAGACCACCCGGGTACCCGGAGTGGCGGTACGCCATCTTCTGGGTCTTCTTGTTGCCGGACAGGTGAACCTTGTCGGCGTTGATGATGATGACGAAATCGCCCATGTCCATGTGGGGGGCGTAGATCGGCTTGTGCTTGCCCCGGAGGAGGTTCGCTGCCGTAGTCGCCAGACGGCCCAGGACGATGTCCTGCGCGTCGATGATGTGCCACTGGCGCGTGACATCGCCGGGCTTGGGGCTGTACGTACGCACGGTCGTAGCCTTCGCTTCTTCAGTGAGTGGGTCTCCCCTCGCCCCGGAGGACGTGGAGAGAAGGTCCTGACAAGGCCACCCGAACGATCACGACAGCCATGGCAGCACGCCGGGGACGCAACCCGTGTGCTCGCCGCTGGTCATCGGCCCGGTGGACCGGCGTAAGGGCCTCTCACGTGAGATAGAGCAAGCCAATACGCATAACGAAGCAGAAGCTTACCCGCCCTCCTCCGGACGGGTCAAAGTCGCCCCCGGCCATCCGGTCGTGACCCTGAGCCACCCGGCCCCCCGAACCCGGACGCACCGGTCACCGGGGGTCCCGGACCGGCTACCGTACGCGGCCTGCGAGAGGGCGGACCGGCTACCGTGCGCGCTGCACCCGCCGCTCGTCCCACACCGGCCCGCCGGTCTCCCGGACCACCCCGTCCGACCCGAAGACCAGATAGCGGTCGAAGGAGCGGGCGAACCAGCGGTCGTGCGTCACCGCGAGCACCGTGCCGTCGTACGCCTCCAGACCGTCCTGGAGGGCCTGTGCCGATTCCAGGTCAAGGTTGTCCGTCGGCTCGTCGAGCAGCAGCGCCGTCGTCCCCGCCAGCTCCAGCAGCAGGATCTGGAACCGCGCCTGCTGCCCGCCGGAGAGCCGGTCGAACGGCTGGTCGCCCTGCCGCTCCAGCTCGTACCGCCGCAGCACCGACATCGCGCCGCCCCGGTCCTTGGCGTGCTCCGTCCACAGGATGTCGACCAGGGTGCGGCCCAGCAGCTCGGGATGGGCGTGGGTCTGGGCGAAATGCCCGGGGACCACCCGCGCGCCCAGCTTCCAGCGGCCCGTGTGCGCCACCGAGGCGTCCCCGGCCAGCAGCCGCAGGAAATGCGACTTCCCGGAGCCGTTCGACCCGAGGACGGCCACCCGCTCCCCGTAGAAGACCTCCAGGTCGAAGGGTTTCATCAGCCCGGTCAGCTCAAGCTTCTCGCAGGTCAGGGCGCGGACCCCGGTACGGCCGCCGACCAGCCGCATCCGGATGTCCTGCGGCCGCGGCGGCTCCGGCGGCGGTCCGGCCTCCTCGAACTTCCGGAACCGGGTCCTCGCCGCCTGGTAGCGGGAGGCCATATCGTCGCTGCGCGAGGCGTACTGCTGGAGGTCCAGCACCAGCTTCTTCAGCCGCGCCCGCTGCTCTTCCCAGCGCCGCCGCAGCTCCTCGAAGCGTTCGAAGCGCTGGGCCCGCGCCGCGTGGTAGGTGGCGAAGCCGCCGCCGTGCACCCAGACGTCGGAACCCGCGGGACCCGGCTCCGCGCTGATGATCTTCTCCGCCGAGCGGGAGAGCAGCTCGCGGTCGTGGGAGACGAAGAGGACGGTCTTACGGGTCTCCTTGAGCCGCTCCTCCAGCCAGCGCTTCCCCGGTACGTCGAGATAGTTGTCCGGTTCATCCAGCAGGAGCACCTCTTCCGGGCCGCGCAGCAGCGCCTCCAGCGCCAGCCGCTTCTGCTCGCCGCCGCTGAGCGTCTTCAGATCGCGGAACTGCGCGCGCTCGTACGGCACGCCCAGAGCGGCCGTGGTGCACATGTCCCAGAGCGTCTCCGCCTCGTAGCCGCGTGCCTCCGCCCAGTCGCTGAGGGCCTGCGCGTACCGCATCTGCGCGGACTCGTCGTCGACGGTCATGATCAGATGCTCGGCCTCGTCGACCGCCAGCGCGGCCTCCCGGATCCGGTCGGGCGCCAGGGAGACCAGCAGGTCACGGACGGTGCGATCGTCCCGTACGGAACCGATGAACTGGCGCATCACCCCGAGGCCGCCGCTCGCCGAGACGGTGCCGCCGTGGGGCTTCAGCTCCCCCGACAGCAGTCTCAGCAGGGTCGTCTTGCCCGCGCCGTTGGCCCCGACGAGGGCGACTACCGCCCCCTCGCCGACCCGGAACGACACATCCCCCAGCAGGGGGCGGCCGTCGGGCAGGTAGTACTCCAGGTGCGCGGCTTCGAGATGTCCCATTCTCCGATGATGCGGCCCGGTGGCCGGGGAACCCAAGCGGTTTAGGATGCGCGGCATGAGCTTCGGGCAGGGGGGGCCTCCGTGGGGGGCCGGTGAGGGACGGAACCAGCAGCCTTGGCAGGGCGGGGATCCGCAGGGACAGTCGCCTTTCGGCCATGATCCGTACGGTGGCCGTGCGGGCTTCGGGGACGGTACGGCTCCGTCCGGGGCCACCCCCGACTGGGCGGCCCTCGCGGACGCCTCCGCGGCCCGGGCCCGGCGCCGCCGGCTGCTGATGATCGGCGGCGGGGCGCTGGCGACCGTCGTGATCGCCGGGGCCGTGGCGACGGGGATCGTGATGTCCAACGACGACACCAAGCGCTCCGGGGAGGCGAAGGGCGGGGCATCGGGCTCCTCGGCGCCTGCCTCCACCGCGCCCGGGCCCTCGTTCTCCTCCGTCGCGCCGCTGCCGCCGCCCGACCCGAACGATTTCATCGCCGACGAGAAGAAGGACCGGGCGCCCCTCGCCCTGGACGGCTTCTTCCCCGGGACACGGATCACCGTCAACGGCCGGACCTACGCCGAGGCCGCCGCCCACTCCACGGCGGACTGCGCGTCCGCGGCCCAGCGGGCCCTCGCGGGCACGCTCCGGGGCAGCGGCTGCGACCGGATGTTCCGGGCCACGTACCACCAGGACGGTCTGGCGGTCACCGTCGGCATCGCCGTCTTCGGCACCACGGCGGAGGCGCAGCGCGCCAAGCAGACGAGCCGCAATATCCGGCCACTGGCCGGACAGGGCGTCGGCAACTTCTGCCAGGGCGGCCCGGTCTGCCTGGTCACGTCCAACCAGGTCGGCCGGTACGCGTACTACACCTCCACCGGCTACACCAGCGGCAAGTCCGTCACCGAAGGCGACACCAAGGCCTACCGGCTCAACAACGACGTCGCCGACTTCGTCTTCCGGCAGATCGCCGCCCGCGGCACGGCCCAGGCCTCAGCAGCAGCCGGCGCCCCCGGCTGAGCCCAGTACGGGCAGCGAACGCTTGTTGCGGGCCTCCCGGCTACGGGCGGCCAGCAGCTCGTCGGCCGGATAGCCGACCTCTTCCAGAGTCAGTCCGTGCGGGCGTACGACATGGACCGCGGAGTCCCGGACACCCGCGGCCAGCACCCGCGCGGGCCACTCCACCGGCCGGTGCCCGTCACCGACGAAGACCAGCGCCCCCACCAGGGAGCGGACCATGTTGTGGCAGAAGGCGTCGGCCCGGACGGTGGCGGTGATGATCCCGGCCGCGTCCCGCTCCCACTCCAGCCGCTGGAGGGTGCGGATCGTGGTCGCGCCCTCGCGCCGCTTGCAGTAGGCGGCGAAGTCGTGCTCCCCGAGCAGCCCGCGGGACGCCTCGTTCATGGCGTCCACATCCAGCGGCCAATCGTGCCAGAGGACGTGTCCGCGCAGCAGCGGGTCGACGCCGCTCGGGTGGTCGCTGATCCGGTAGGCGTACCGCCGCCAGACCGCCGAGAACCGGGCGTCGAAGCCCGCGGGGGCCTCCTCGGCCCGCCGGATCCGGACGTCCCGCGAAAGGCGTCCGGCGAGCCGCTTCAGCAGCTTCTCGCGGTGCTCGGCCCACACCTCGGCGGGCAGGTCGACATGGGCGACCTGGCCGCGGGCGTGCACCCCGGCGTCCGTACGGCCGGCGACGGTCAGCTCGTACGTCTCCGCCGACCTGGTCACGGTGCGCAGCGCGTCCTCGATCTCGCCCTGTACGGTGCGGCGGCCCCCGGCCTGCTTGGCCCAGCCGGAGAAGGCGGTGCCGTCGTACGACAGGTCGAACCGCACCCGCACCCGCCCGGCCGGAACCCCGTAGCCGTCATCAGTCACGTGAAGATCCTCGTCTCAAACAGCTCGAAACAGCTCCCGGCAGACGGAACGGGCCCGCTCCCCCGAGAGGGAACGGGCCCGTCCACCAGCCATGGGAACGCGATCGGCAGAACCGATCAGGCGTCCTTGGACTCCTCGGCGGCCTCGGCGGCCGGCTTGGCGTCCTCGACCGGAGCGGCGTCCTCGGCCTCGGCGGACTCCTTCTTCAGGGCGTCCTCCTTGACCGCGCGCTTGGCGGCGGCCTCGGCCTCGGCGACGGTGGCCTTCTTCGCGATCTCGCCCTCGACGAGCTCGATCACGGCCATCTTCGCGTTGTCACCACGGCGGTTGCCGATCTTGGTGATCCGGGTGTAGCCACCCGGGCGCTCGGCGTAGCGCGGGGCGATCTCGGTGAAGAGCGCGTGCACGATGCCCTTGTCCGTGATCGTCTGAAGAACGAGACGACGGTTGTGGATGTCGCCCTTCTTCGCCTTGGTGATCAGCCGCTCGGCGACCGGGCGCAGGCGGCGGGCCTTGGCCTCGGTCGTGGTGATCCGGCCGTGCTCGAACAGCGACTTCGCGAGGTTCGCGAGGAGCAGCCGCTCGTGCGCAGCGCTGCCGCCCAGACGGGCGCCCTTGGCGGGCTTCGGCATGGTGTTTCTCCTTCAATCTGCACCGGCCGTATCAGGTACCGATGTCAGGACCCCGCAGGCGGCCGCCTGCGGGCAGTTTTGATGCAACCCTGCGAGGGGGGGTGCTTCCGGGGCGCCGGGGGTCCCCCCACGCCCCTGGGCGTAGGGGGAGGAACTGCGCGATCAGCCACGGCGAACGCGCAGTCGCCCGACAAGTTCAGCGGGATCCTCGGAAGGCGCAGGACACCCCGGGCCCCGGCGGAGCCGACTAGTACTGCTCGGTCTCCACGAAGCCCGCGTCCGCGTCGTCGTCCGCGCCGAAGGCGTCAGCCGCGGCGGTCGGGTCGAATCCGGGCGGGCTGTCCTTGAGCGCCAGGCCCATACCGGCCAGCTTCGCCTTGACCTCGTCGATCGACTTCGCGCCGAAGTTGCGGATGTCGAGGAGGTCCGCCTCGGAGCGGGCGACAAGCTCGCCCACCGAGTGGATGCCCTCGCGCTTGAGGCAGTTGTAGGAGCGGACGGTGAGTTCCAGCTCCTCGATCGGCAGGGCCAGGTCCGCGGCGAGCGCGGCGTCCGTCGGGGACGGGCCCATGTCGATGCCCTCGGCGTCGATGTTCAGCTCACGGGCGAGACCGAACAGCTCGACCAGGGTCTTGCCCGCGGAGGCCATGGCGTCGCGGGGACGCATCGCCTGCTTGGTCTCGACGTCGACGATCAGCTTGTCGAAGTCGGTGCGCTGCTCGACTCGGGTGGCCTCGACCTTGTAGGTGACCTTGAGGACCGGCGAGTAGATGGAGTCGACCGGGATCCGGCCGATCTCCTGGCCGACCTGCTTGTTCTGCACGGCGGAGACATAGCCGCGACCGCGCTCGACGGTCAGCTCCATCTCCAGCTTGCCCTTGCCGTTGAGGGTGGCGAGGACGAGGTCGGGGTTGTGGACCTCGACACCGGCCGGGGGCGCGATGTCGGCGGCGGTGACCAGACCCGGGCCCTGCTTGCGCAGGTACATCACGACCGGCTCGTCGTGCTCCGAGGAGACGACGAGCTGCTTGATGTTGAGGATCAGGTCGGTCACGTCCTCCTTGACGCCCGGCACGGTGGTGAACTCGTGCAGGACACCGTCGACACGGATGGACGTGACGGCCGCACCCGGAATCGAGGAGAGGAGGGTACGGCGGAGGGAGTTGCCGAGGGTGTAGCCGAAGCCCGGCTCCAGCGGCTCGATGACGAACCGGGAGCGGTACTCGTCGACGACCTCTTCGGTCAGCGAAGGACGCTGAGCGATCAGCATGCGGATCGTTCCTTCAGTCGGGGGCGTCCGCTATATGACGCCCGACAGTGTGGTGCGTAAAACAGGGTACGGGCGGTACGCCCCCAAAGGGGGCGCACCGCCCAAAAGCCCAGCTCAAACGAGCTGTGGATCAAACGCGGCGACGCTTCGGCGGACGGCAGCCGTTGTGGGGCGTCGGGGTGACGTCCTGGATGGAGCCGACCTCCAGGCCGGTGGCCTGGAGCGAACGGATCGCGGTCTCACGGCCGGAGCCGGGACCCTTGACGAAGACGTCCACCTTGCGCATGCCGTGCTCCTGCGCGCGGCGGGCGGCCGACTCGGCGGCCATCTGCGCGGCGAACGGGGTCGACTTGCGCGAGCCCTTGAAGCCGACGTGGCCGGCGGAGGCCCAGGAGATCACGTTGCCGGACGGGTCCGTGATCGAAACGATCGTGTTGTTGAACGTGCTCTTGATGTGCGCGTGGCCGTGAGCGACGTTCTTCTTTTCCTTGCGGCGCACCTTCTTGGCAGCGCCCTGACGTCCCTTGGGGGGCATCTCTTAACTCCTACGGGAGGTGGTCGGTCCTACAGCGAAGACCGCTGGTGAGCGTCCGCTGTGGACTACTTCTTGCCCGGCTTCTTCTTACCGGCGATGGCGCGACGCGGGCCCTTGCGGGTACGGGCGTTCGTGCTGGTGCGCTGGCCGTGGACCGGCAGACCGCGGCGGTGGCGCAGACCCTGGTAGCAGCCGATCTCGACCTTGCGGCGGATGTCGGCCTGGATCTCGCGGCGGAGGTCACCCTCGGTCTTGAGGTTGTTGTCCACGTACTCGCGGATCTTGACCAGGTCTTCCTCGGCCAGGTCACGAACGCGGGTGTTCGGGTTCACACCGGTGGCGGCGAGGGTCTCCTGCGCCAGGGTGCGGCCGATACCGAAGACGTAAGTGAGTGCGATCTCCACACGCTTTTCACGCGGGATGTCGACACCGGAAACGCGTGCCATTCAATGGCTCCTGTGTACTCGGGGGTCTTCCGCAGTGCCGTTCCCGACCGCCGACCATCCGTGGTGGATGGTGGTACGTCCGGGTCCCCGGCCCCCGCCGGAGGTGTCGCCGACCCTGACGGGCTGGGCGGACTCTGCGTATGAACGATGTGTTGCTCGCGTCGCGCGAAGTACTGCGAAGTGCGGGTCGGCGTGCGTCAGCCCTGGCGCTGCTTGTGGCGCAGGTTGTCGCAGATGACCATGACCCGGCCGTGACGGCGGATCACCTTGCACTTGTCGCAGATCTTCTTGACGCTCGGCTTGACCTTCATGGGTGTGAGGTTCTCCGGGTCAGTGCCACCACCCCGCGGCTGAGCGGGGTCGGGACAAGATCTACTTGTAGCGGTAGACGATCCGGCCACGCGTCAGGTCGTACGGAGACAGCTCCACGACGACCCGGTCGTCCGGGAGGATACGGATGTAGTGCATCCGCATCTTGCCGGAGATGTGCGCGAGGACCTTGTGACCGTTCTGAAGCTCCACCTTGAACATGGCGTTCGGGAGGGACTCGATCACGGTGCCCTCGATTTCGATGGCACCTTGCTTCTTGGCCACGCTTCGCCCTTCGAATCGGCTACCTTGATCGACTTCCGTTCCCCCTGCACTGCGCGCACGCAGACACACGGGTACATGGGAGCCGACGCATCAGTCTACGTCAGGGCATCCGAAAAGACGAATCCAGGGAGTTTGCCCCGTCGCCATGATCCTTACGCCCCTTTTTCCTTCGACCGGCCGACCGGCCGATCGAAGGCGGTCACCCGTCCGGAGTACCCGGCCCGCACCGTCCCACCGCGCGGACCGCCGCCCCGTCGGCCGGGACCGTCAGCCGTCGAGCGGGTCGGGCGCCGCCGTGATGCCCAGTTCGGCCAGCTTCGCCCGCCCGCAGTCCGGTGCGGTGAGGACCAGCGGGCCCTCCTCGGTGATCGCCACCGAGTGCTCCCAGTGCGAGGACCAGGTGCCGTCCGTGGTGATCACGGTCCAGTCGTCGGCGAGGACCTCGGTCTTGGGGGTGCCGAGGGAGACCATCGGCTCGATGGCCAGACAGAAGCCCGGCACCAGCCGGGGACCCTTGCCCCGCTTGCGGGAGACGTAGTTCAGCAGATGGGGGTCCATATGCATCTCGGTACCGATGCCGTGGCCGCCGTAGTCCTCGATGATCCCGTACCGGCCGCCGCCCGGCTTCGGCTGACGGCGGATATAGGTCTCGATCGCGCGGGAGACGTCCACCAGCCGGTTGCCGTTCTTCATCGCGGCGATCCCGGCCCACATGGACTCCTCGGTCACCCGGGACAGCTCGACCAGCCGCGGATCGTGACCACTGCCCACAAACGCCGTGTACGCGGCGTCACCGTGCCAGCCGTCCACGATCGCGCCCGCGTCGATGGAGATGATGTCGCCGTCCTTGAGGACGGTCTTGTCGTCCGGGATGCCGTGGACGACGACCTCGTTGACCGAGGTGCAGATGGTGGCGGGGAAACCGCCGTAACCCAGGAAGTTCGACTTCGCACCGTGGTCGGCGATCACCTTCCGGGCGACCTCGTCGAGATCCCGGGTGGTGGCCCCGGGAACCGCGGCCTCCCGGGTGGCCGCGTGGATGGCGGCGACGACCAGCCCCGCCGCGCGCATCTTCGCGATCTGCTCCGGGGTCTTGATCTGCACCATGCCCGTGTCCTTGCCTCTCACCGATCTCGTGGCTCTCGCTCAACAGTACGGCCGCGGCGTCCATCGGACACCGCGGCCGTTCAGCGTACTGCTCCGTACCGCCTGCTCAGACGGCGGTCAGCCCTGCTTGCCCAGGGCTTCCATCGCCCGCCCGGTCACCTCGGTGACCGGTCCGAGCGCCGAGATCGTCACCACGAGGCCCTGACCCCGGTAGTAGTCGATGATCGGCTCGGTCTGGGCGTGGTAGACCTCCAAGCGCTTGCGGACCGTCTCCTCGGAGTCGTCGTCGCGCTGGTAGAGGTCGCCGCCGCAGGTATCGCAGACACCCTCCGCCTTCGGCGGGTGGTACGTCACATGGAAGACGTGACTGGAGTCGTTCCGGCAGATCCGGCGGCCGGCGATCCGCTTGACCACCTCGTCCTCGGGGACCTCCAGATCCAGCACCGCGTCCAGGGTCATGCCCTCGGACTTCAGCATCGCGTCCAGCGACTCGGCCTGGGAGAGGTTGCGCGGGAAGCCGTCGAGGAGGAAGCCCCCCACGGCGTCCGGCCGGCCCATGCGTTCCTTGGCCATGCCGATGGTCACCTCGTCGGGGACCAGGTCTCCCGCGTCCATATAGGACTTCGCCCGGCGCCCGAGTTCGGTGCCCTGGCTGATGTTGGCGCGGAAGAGGTCGCCCGTGGAGATGTGCGGGATCGACAGGTTCTCGGCAAGGTACGCAGCCTGCGTTCCCTTGCCGGCCCCGGGAGGTCCGACGAGGACGATTCGCATCAGCGGAGGAACCCTTCGTAATTGCGCTGCTGGAGCTGGCTCTCGATCTGCTTCACGGTCTCCAGACCCACACCCACGATGATGAGGATGCTCGTCCCGCCGAACGGGAAGTTCTGGTTCGCGCCTCCGAAGCCCGCCAACGCCATCGTCGGGACAAGAGCAATCAGACCCAGGTACAGCGAGCCCGGCCAAGTGATCCTGTTGAGCACGTAGCTCAGATACTCGGCAGTCGGTCGACCAGCCCGGATACCCGGGATGAAACCACCATACTTCTTCATGTTGTCCGCTACGTCCTCGGGGTTGAACGAGATGGCGACGTAGAAGAACGCGAAGAAGACGATCAGAAGGAAGTAGGTAGCGATGTAGTACGGATGGTCGCCCTTGACCAGGTGCGCTTCGATCCACGTCTTCCAGGACGAGGTTCCGCTGGAGAACTGTGCGATCAGCGCCGGAATGTAGAGCAGCGACGAGGCGAAGATGACCGGGATCACACCGGCCTGGTTCACCTTGAGGGGGATGTACGTCGAGGTGCCGCCGTACGAACGACGGCCGATCATCCGCTTGGCGTACTGCACCGGGATCCGGCGCTGGGCCTGCTCGACGAAGACCACGAGGGCCACCATCACAAAGCCGATGAGGATGACCGTGCCGAACTCGATCCAGCCGTCGGCGAGCTTGCCGCTCTCCTTGATGGCCCAGAGGGAGCCGAGGAAGCCGGCCGCGATGGAGATGAACATCAGGATGGACATGCCGTTGCCGATACCGCGGTCGGTGATCAGCTCACCGAGCCACATGACGGCCGCGGTGCCCGCGGTCATGGTCACGACCATCACAACGGTGGTGAAGATCGACCGGTCGGGGACGATCTGGGTGCCGACGGAGCAGCCCTGGAACAACATGCCGCTGCGGGCGGTCGCCACCAGGCCGGTGCCCTGGAGCACGGCGAGCGCGACGGTCAGATAACGGGTGTACTGGGTGATCTTCGCGGTACCGGACTGGCCCTCCTTCTTGAGGGCTTCCAGCCGGGGGATCACCACGGTGAGCAGCTGGAGAATGATGCTCGCCGTGATGTACGGCATGATGCCGAGAGCGAAGATCGTGATCTGCAGCAGCGCTCCACCGCTGAGCATGTTCACCAGGCCGAACAGGCTGTTGTTGCTCTCGGCCGCCTGGTCCACACAGATCTGGACCTTGTTGTAGTCGACTCCCGGAACCGGGACGTGCGACCCAAGCCGGAACAGCACGATGATGCCGAGCGTGAAGAGCAGCTTCTTGCGCAGGTCGGGCGTCTTGAACGCTCGGGCGAACGCGGTGAGCACGGTGCCTCCTGCGACCCCCGCGCTACTGCGTCAGAGGTGACGGTCTTGAGGATCGACGGATACTTGTCAGTTGACTAACAGCGATCCGCGCGGCCAGGTTCCCGGTGGGACGCCGACCGTGCGGATTTCTTCACAGCAGTGTGACGCCGCCACCTTACCGGCGAGGGCGCCACCCTAGGAACGACCAACCGGGGATGCCCCTTTTGGGAGGCATCCCCGGTCGATGATTCAGCCTTCAGCCACGGAACAGGTCTCAGACCAGTTCGGTGACGGAACCGCCGGCAGCGGTGATCTTCTCCTTGGCGGAGCCGGAGACGGCGTCGACCGTCACCTGCAGCGCCACGGAGATCTCGCCCTGGCCGAGCACCTTGACGAGCTGGTTCTTGCGAACGGCGCCCTTGGCGACCAGATCGGCAACCGTGACCTCGCCACCCTGCGGGTAGAGCGCGGCCAGCTTGTCGAGGTTCACGACCTGGTACTCGGTGCGGAACGGGTTCTTGAAGCCCTTCAGCTTCGGAAGGCGCATGTGGAGGGGCATCTGCCCACCCTCGAAGCGCTCCGGAACCTGGTAGCGGGCCTTGGTGCCCTTGGTACCACGACCGGCCGTCTTACCCTTCGACGCCTCACCACGACCGACACGGGTCTTCGCGGTCTTGGCGCCGGGGGCGGGACGGAGGTTGTGGACCTTCAGCGGGTTCTGCTCCGCCATATCAGTCGACCTCCTCGACCGTCACGAGGTGGCGGACGGTGTGCACCATGCCGCGGAACTCGGGGCGGTCCTCCTTGACAACCACGTCGTTGAGCTTCTTCAGCCCGAGCGAACGCAGGGTGTCGCGGTGGTTCTGCTTGCTGCCGATGTACGACTTCGTCTGCGTGATCTTGAGGCGGGCCATTACGCACCCGCTCCCGCACGCGCCCGCAGGAGAGCCGCGGGGGCGACGTCCTCGAGGGGCAGACCGCGGCGGGCCGCGATCTCCTCGGGACGCTGCAGGCCCTTGAGGGCCGCCACGGTCGCGTGCACGATGTTGATCGCGTTGTCGGAGCCGAGCGACTTCGACAGGATGTCGTGAACTCCGGCGCACTCCAGGACGGCGCGCACCGGACCACCGGCGATAACACCCGTACCGGGGGAAGCAGGCTTCAGCAGGACGACGCCCGCAGCCTTCTCGCCCTGGATGGGGTGGGGGATGGTGCCCTGGATACGGGGAACCTTGAAGAAGTGCTTCTTGGCCTCCTCAACACCCTTGGCGATGGCGGCCGGCACCTCCTTGGCCTTGCCGTAACCGACACCCACGGTGCCGTCACCGTCGCCCACCACGACCAGCGCGGTGAAGCTGAAGCGACGACCACCCTTCACAACCTTGGCGACGCGGTTGATCGCGACGACACGCTCGACGTACGCGGTCTTCTCGGCGGCAGCAGCGCCACCGTCGCGACCCTTCCGGTCCCGCCGCTCGCCGCCACCGGCACCGCTTCCGCGGCGCTGGGGTCCAGCCATTGGAATTACCTCTCTCTGTTACGTCCGCTAGCTCCGGAACCGGGGCTCAGAACTTCAGCCCGGCCTCGCGGGCGGCGTCGGCCAGAGCGGCAATCCGCCCGGCGTACTGGTTGCCACCGCGGTCGAACACGACGGCCTCGACACCGGCAGCCTTGGCGCGCTCGGCGACCAGGGCGCCGACCTGCTTGGCCAGGGCGCTCTTGTCGCCCTCGCCGCCGCGGATCGAGGTGTCCAGGGTCGACGCCGACGCGAGCGTGTGGCCCGCGAGGTCGTCGATGACCTGCGCCACGATGTGGCGGTTGGAACGCGTCACGACCAGGCGCGGCCGCTCCGGCGTGCCGGAGATGCGCTTGCGGACGCGGATGTGGCGGCGCTTGATGGCGGCGCGCTTGTACGCGTCGCCCTTGGCGATCTTCACACCGTATGCCATGGCTTACTTACCCGCCTTTCCGACCTTGCGGCGGATGACCTCGCCCGCGTACTTGACGCCCTTGGCCTTGTACGGGTCGGGCTTGCGCAGCTTGCGGATGTTAGCGGCGACCTCGCCGACCTTCTGCTTGTCGATGCCCTCGACCGAGAACTTGGTCGGCGAGTCGACCTTGAAGGAGATCCCCTCGGGGGCCTCCACCAGGATCGGGTGGCTGTAGCCGAGCTGGAACTCCAGGTTGGAGCCCTTCGCGGCCACGCGGTAACCGACACCGCTGATTTCAAGCGCCTTGGTGTATCCCTGGGTCACACCGGTGATCATGTTCGCCACCAGCGTGCGGGACAGGCCGTGAAGGGCCTTGTTCTGACGCTCGTCGTTGGGGCGGGTGACGGACAGAACGCCGTCCTCGCCCTTCGCGATCTCGATGGGCGCCGCAAGGGTGTGCGTGAGGGTGCCCTTGGGCCCCTTCACCGCGACCTTGCGGCCCTCGATGGTGACGTCCACACCGGCGGGAACCTGGATGGGGAGCTTGCCGATACGCGACATTGCTTTTCCTCCGTTCCCGAACTACCAGACGTAGGCGAGGACTTCCCCACCCACGCCCTTCTTCTGCGCCTGCTGGCCGGTCAGGAGGCCGTGCGACGTGGAGATGATCGCCACGCCGAGACCGCCCAGAACCTTGGGCAGGTTGGTGGACTTCGCGTACACACGGAGACCCGGCTTCGAGATCCGCTTGATGCCCGCGATGGAGCGCTCACGGTTCGGGCCGAACTTGAGCTCCAGGACGAGGTTCTTGCCGACCTCGGCGTCCTCGACCTTCCAGCCCGTGATGAAGCCCTCCTGCTGGAGGATCTCCGCGATGTGCGACTTGATCTTGCTGTGCGGCATCGTCACGGAGTCGTGGTACGCCGAGTTCGCATTCCGCAGACGCGTCAGCATGTCTGCGATGGGATCAGTCATGGTCATGAATTGGCCTTCGGCCTCTCTCGCCGGGGTTTCCTGTATGCGCCATCCCTCTCCCCACACAGGGGCGGGACGGGTGCGGCGCGGGGACCTACGGCGTAGTAAGTCGTACGGGCGGCAGGCGCCCAACCCTCCCAGCCTAAGCCATGGAGGGATGGGCTCCCGCCCACCCTTTGCTTACCGAGAGACTCCGGTCATTCCCGAAAAGCGGGAACTACCAGGAGCTCTTGGTCACGCCCGGCAGCTCGCCACGGTGAGCCATCTCACGAAGGCACACGCGGCAGAGGCCGAACTTGCGGTACACGGAGTGCGGACGTCCACAGCGCTGGCAGCGGGTGTACGCGCGCACACCGAACTTGGGCTTGCGGGCGGCCTTGGCAATAAGAGCCTTCTTCGCCATCTCGCTCACGCCTCCTTGAAGGGGAAGCCGAGGTGACGAAGGAGGGCGCGGCCCTCGTCGTCGTTGGTCGCCGTGGTGACCACGGTGATGTCCATACCCCGGACGCGGTCGATCTTGTCCTGGTCGATCTCGTGGAACATGACCTGCTCCGTGAGACCGAAGGTGTAGTTGCCACGGCCGTCGAACTGCTTCGGCGACAGGCCGCGGAAGTCGCGGATACGCGGCAGCGCCAGCGACAGGGTGCGGTCCAGGAACTCCCACATGCGGTCGCCGCGGAGCGTGACGTGGGCGCCGATCGGCTGACCCTCACGCAGCTTGAACTGCGCGATGGACTTCCGGGCCTTGGTCACGGCCGGCTTCTGGCCCGTGATCGTGGTGAGGTCCTTGACGGCACCGTCGATCAGCTTGGAGTCGCGGGCGGCGTCGCCCACACCCATGTTGACCACGATCTTGACGAGGCCGGGAACCTGCATGACGTTCTCGTACGAGAACTCCTCAAGCAGCTTGCCCTTGATTTCCTCGCGGTACTTCGTCTTGAGACGCGGAGTGGTGGTGGTAGCCATCAGATGTCCTCACCCGTCCGCTTGGCAACGCGGATCTTGTTGCCCTCGTCGTCGAAGCGGTAACCGACGCGGGTCACGACCTTCTTGCCGTCCTTCTCCACGACGAGCTGAACGTTGCTCACGTGGACGGGGGCCTCGGTCGTCACGATCCCGCCGGCCTGCGAAGCGCGGCCGGGCTGGTTCGCCTTGGTGTGCTTCTTGACCCGGTTGACACCCTCGACCAGAACCCGGTCCTCGCGGGGGAAGGCCGCGATGACCTTGCCCTGCTTGCCCTTGTCCTTACCGGTGATGACCTGGACCAGGTCGCCCTTCTTGATCTTCATGCTTACAGCACCTCCGGCGCGAGCGAGATGATCTTCATGAACTTCTTCTCGCGCAGCTCACGGCCCACCGGGCCGAAGATACGGGTGCCGCGAGGGTCGCCGTCGTTCTTCAGAATGACGGCGGCGTTCTCGTCGAAGCGGATGTACGAGCCGTCCTGGCGGCGGCGCTCCTTGACGGTGCGAACGATGACCGCCTTGACGACGTCACCCTTCTTCACGTTGCCACCGGGGATCGCGTCCTTGACGGTGGCGACGATGACGTCACCGATGCCCGCGTAGCGGCGGCCCGAACCACCGAGAACACGGATGCAAAGGATCTCCTTGGCACCAGTGTTGTCGGCGACACGCAGCCGCGACTCCTGCTGGATCACGTCTTATCTCCTGTTTGTCTGCCGGTTCCCCGGGGGCCGCTTCGAGAAGCGGCCCCCGGAGCCTGGCGGAACTGACCCGAGGGAAAGCCCTCGGGCGATTACTTGGCCTTCTCGAGGATCTCGACGACGCGCCAGTGCTTGGTGGCGGACAGCTTCCGGGTCTCCATCAGGAGGACGCGGTCGCCGACGCCGGCAGCGTTCTGCTCGTCGTGGGCCTTGAGCTTGTTCGTACGGCGGATGACCTTGCCGTACAGAGCGTGCTTGACGCGGTCCTCGACGGCGACGACGACGGTCTTGTCCATCTTGTCGCTGACGACCAGACCCTCACGGGTCTTCCGCGCGTTGCGCTCGTTCTCAGTCACGTTGTTCTCGCTCATCAGGCGCTCTCCACCGTTTCGATGCCCAGCTCACGCTCGCGCATCAGGGTGTAGATCCGCGCGATGTCCTTTCGGACGGCCTTCAGCCGGCCGTGGTTCTCAAGCTGGCCCGTCGCCGCCTGGAAGCGGAGGTTGAACAGCTCTTCCTTGGCCTCGCGGAGCTTGTTCACCAGCTCCTCGTTGCCCAGCTCGCGCAGCTCGGACGCCTTGGTTCCGGCCGACATCACGCCTCACCTGCCTCGCGCCGAACGATGCGGCACTTCATCGGAAGCTTGTGAGCAGCGCGGGTAAGCGCCTCACGAGCAGTCTTCTCGTTCGGGTAGGACAGCTCGAACATCACCCGTCCGGGCTTGACGTTCGCGATCCACCACTCGGGGGAACCCTTACCGGAACCCATGCGGGTCTCGGCGGGCTTCTTCGTCAGCGGACGGTCCGGGTAGATGTTGATCCAGACCTTGCCGCCACGCTTGATGTGGCGGGTCATCGCGATACGAGCCGCCTCGATCTGGCGGTTGGTCACGTACGCCGGCGTGAGGGCCTGGATGCCGTACTCGCCGAACGCAACCGTCGTACCACCCTTGGCCATACCACTGCGCTTGGGGTGGTGCTGCTTGCGGTGCTTGACCCTACGGGGGATCAGCATTTCGGTCAGGCCTCCGTTCCGGTGCTCTCAGCCGGAGCAGCGGCAGCGGCGTCGGCCTTGGGGGCCTCGGCAGCGGCGTTCTGCTGCGGCTTGCGGCCGCGGCCGCCACGCTCGCCACCACGGCCACCACGGCCGGCCGGGCGGTCGGCGCCGCCACGGGCCGGGCGGTTGCCGGCGCGGGCAGCGGCGTTCTCGGCGCGGACCTCGGCGATGTTCTTGACGTCGCCCTTGTAGATCCAGACCTTCACGCCGATACGGCCGAAGGTGGTCTTGGCCTCGAAGAAGCCGTACTCGACGTTCGCACGGAGCGTGTGCAGCGGCACACGGCCCTCGCGGTAGAACTCCGAGCGGGACATCTCGGCGCCGCCGAGGCGGCCACCGCACTGGATCTTGATGCCCTTGGCGCCCGCCTTCATGGCGGACTGCATGCTCTTCCGCATGGCGCGGCGGAAGGACACGCGGGAGGAGAGCTGCTCGGCCACGGCCTGGGCCACGAGCTGAGCGTCCACCTCGGGGTTCTTGACCTCGAGGATGTTCAGCTGCACCTGCTTGCCGGTGAGCTTCTCCAGGTCGCCGCGGATGCGGTCGGCCTCGGCGCCGCGGCGGCCGATGACGATGCCCGGACGCGCGGTGTGGATGTCCACCCGCACACGGTCACGGGTGCGCTCGATCTCGACCTTGGAGATGCCGGCGCGCTCCATGCCGGACGTCATCATCCGGCGGATGGCGACGTCTTCCTTGACGTAGTCCTTGTACAGCTTGTCGGCGTACCAGCGGGACTTGAAGTCCGTGGTGATGCCGAGCCGGAACCCATGCGGGTTAACCTTCTGGCCCATTACCGGGTTCCTTCCTTGCTGCTGACGACCACGGTGATGTGGCTGGTCCGCTTACGGATCCGGTAGGCGCGGCCCTGGGCGCGCGGCCGGAACCGCTTCAGGGTCGGGCCCTCGTCCACGTACGCCTCGCTGATGAACAGCGAAGAGGCGTCGGGGTGGTCGTAGTTGTGCGCGGCGTTGGCGATGGCGCTGTCCAGCACCTTGCCGACGGGCTCGCTCGCGGCCTGCGGGGCGAAACGCAGGACCGCCTGAGCCTCCGTGGCGTCCATGCCACGGATGAGGTCCACCACGCGGCGGGCCTTCATGGGCGTGACGCGGATGTACCGCGCCTGGGCCCTGGCTTCCATGGTTGTCCCTTCAGTGTCTGACACGTTCGTCATAGTCGTTCACACCCCGCGATTAGCGGCGCTTCGACTTCCGGTCGTCCTTGACGTGGCCGCGGAAGGTGCGCGTCGGCGAGAACTCGCCGAGCTTGTGGCCGACCATCGACTCGGTGACGAACACCGGGATGTGGGTCTTGCCGTTGTGCACCGCGATCGTGTGGCCCAGCATGGCCGGGACGATCATCGAGCGACGGGACCAGGTCTTGATGACGTTCTTGGTGCCTGCTTCGTTCTGGACGTCCACCTTCTTGATCAGGTGGTCGTCGACGAAGGGCCCCTTCTTGAGACTGCGCGGCATCTAAACCCGCTCCTAGCGCTTCTTGTTCGTCTTGCGGCGGCGGACGATGTACTTGTTGCTCGCCTTCTTGGGAGAACGAGTACGACCCTCCTTCTGACCCCACGGGCTGACCGGGTGGCGTCCACCGGAGGTCTTGCCCTCACCACCACCGTGCGGGTGGTCAACCGGGTTCATCGCGACACCGCGGACGGTCGGGCGGACGCCCTTCCAGCGCATCCGGCCGGCCTTGCCCCAGTTGATGTTCGACTGCTCGGCGTTGCCGACCTCGCCGATCGTGGCGCGGCAGCGGACGTCGACCAGGCGGATCTCGCCGGACGGCATGCGCAGGTGGGCCATCGGGCCCTCCTTCGCCAGCAGCTGCACGGAGGCACCCGCGGAACGGGCGAACTTCGCGCCGCCGCCGGGCCGCAGCTCGATGGCGTGGATGGTCGTACCGACCGGGATGTTGCGCAGCGCCAGGTTGTTGCCGGGCTTGATGTCGGCGCCCGGACCGTTCTCGATCCGGTCGCCCTGGCTCAGGCCACGGGGGGCGATGATGTAGCGCTTCTCGCCGTCCGCGTAGTGGAGCAGCGCGATGCGCGCGGTGCGGTTCGGGTCGTACTCGATGTGCGCGACCTTCGCCGGCACGCCGTCCTTGTCGTGACGACGGAAGTCGATCACTCGGTAGGCGCGCTTGTGGCCACCGCCCTGGTGGCGGACGGTCACACGACCGGTGTTGTTACGGCCGCCCTTGCTGTGCAGGGGGCGGACCAGCGACTTCTCCGGCGTGGACCGCGTGATCTCGACGAAGTCGGCGACGCTGGAGCCACGACGGCCCGGGGTCGTCGGCTTGTACTTGCGGATACCCATTGTCTCTCAGTCCTCGGAAGAATCCGGACTATCCAGACGCTCCAACCTCCGTCAGGAGGTCGGACCGCCGAAGATGTCGATACGGTCGCCCTCGGCGAGGGTCACGATGGCGCGCTTGGTGTTGGCACGCTTGCCGAAACCGGTGCGGGTGCGCTTGCGCTTGCCCTGGCGGTTGATCGTGTTGACCCCGGTGACCTTGACCGAGAAGACCGCCTCGACGGCCTGCTTGATCTGGGTCTTGTTGGCGCGCGGGTCGACGACGAACGTGTACTTGTTCTCGTCCAGCAGCGCGTAGCTCTTCTCGGAAACCACCGGCTTGACCAGGAGGTCGCGCGGGTCCGTGAAGGTCTTGCTGGTGACGACAGCCGTGGTGTTCTCGGACATCAGGCGTCGCTCCCTTCGGTCTCGACGGCCTTGGCGGGCCCGGACACGAAGGACTCGAAAGCGGCCTGAGTGAAGACCACGTCGTCGGAGACGAGCACGTCGTACGTGTTCAGCTGGCCCGGCTCCAGGATGTGCACCTGGGGCAGGTTGCGGGCGGACAGCCACGCGGCCTCGTCGGAGCGGTCGGCGACCAGGAGCAGGTTCTTGCGCTCCGAGATCTTGCCGAACAGCGTCTTGGCGGCCTTGGTGGAGATCTCACCCTCGATCACGCCGGAGACGACGTGAATGCGGGAGTGGCGGGCCCGGTCGGAGAGGGCACCGCGCAGGGCGGCGGCCTTCATCTTCTTGGGGGTCCGCTGCGAGTAGTCACGCGGCACGGGGCCGTGGACGACGCCACCGCCGGCGAACTGCGGGGCGCGGGTCGAACCCTGACGGGCGCGGCCGGTGCCCTTCTGGCGGTACGGCTTCTTGCCACCACCACGGACCTCGCCACGCGTCTTCACCTTGTGCGTGCCCTGGCGGGCAGCGGCGAGCTGCGCGACGACGACCTGGTGGATCAGCGGGATGCTGACCTTGGCGTCGAAGATCTCGGCCGGGAGCTCGACGGTCCCGGTCTTGTCGCCCGCGGGCGACAGAATGTCAATGGTGCTCATAGTCCCTTAGGCCCCCTTGGCCGCGGTGCGGACCAGGACGAGGCCGCCGTTCGGACCAGGAACCGCGCCCTTGATGAGCAGCAGGCCCTTCTCCGCGTCAACGGCGTGAACGGTCAGGTTCTGGGTGGTGACCCGCTCGTTGCCCATGCGGCCCGCCATGCGGAGGCCCTTGAACACACGGCCCGGGGTGGCGCAGCCACCGATGGAACCGGGCGAGCGGTGCTTGCGCTGGGTGCCGTGACCGGCGCCGAGGCCCTTGAAGTTGTGACGCTTCATGACACCGGCGAAGCCCTTGCCCTTGCTCTTGCCCGTGACGTCGACCTTGACGCCGGACTCGAACACCTCGGCCGTGATCTCCTGGCCGAGCGTGTACTCGGCGGCGTCGGAGGTACGGAGCTCCACCAGGTGGCGGCGGGGGGTCACGTCGGCCTTGGCGAAGTGGCCCTTGAGGGGCTTGTTCACCTTGCGCGGGTCGATCTCGCCGAAGGCGATCTGGACCGACTCGTAGCCGTCGCGGTCGTTGGTACGGACCTGGGTCACGACACACGGCCCGGCCTTGACGACGGTCACCGGGACGACACGGTTGTTGTCGTCCCAGACCTGGGTCATGCCGAGCTTCTCGCCCAGGACGCCCTTGATCTGCTTTGCCATCTCTTCCGCGCCTCTCAGAGCTTGATCTCGATGTCAACGCCGGCCGGAAGGTCCAGGCGCATCAGCGAGTCAACGGTCTTGGGCGTCGGGTCGAGGATGTCGATCAGGCGCTTGTGCGTACGCATCTCGAAGTGCTCGCGCGAGTCCTTGTACTTGTGCGGCGACTTGATGACGCAGTACACGTTCTTCTCAGTGGGCAGCGGCACCGGGCCCGCGACCGACGCACCAGTACGCGTCACCGTCTCGACGATCTTCTTCGCCGAGGAGTCGATGACCTCGTGGTCGTAGGCCTTGAGCCGAATGCGGATCTTCTGTCCCGCCATGGCTACTCAGTAGTCCTGTCTCGTGTGTAAACGCTCTGGAACCCGGAGGGCTGATGCGGCTCTCTCCGACCCACGCGGTCGGGCGTGTCGCACTCCCTCTACGCAGATGTCCGCAGGACATCCCAACCAAGGGGGTGCGGGCCTGGCCCGCGCGCCGGGGGAGAACCACCCACCGGGTGCCTGGCCGGTACCCCGCTGACACTTCCCGGAAGATTCCCGTACGTCCGTCCCAGCGCTGCCCTGGGGCCTGACGGCCTTCGGGGCAGTTGGGACGACGAGTACTGTGGGACTCGCTTCCGGTCCTCCCGGCGGGAGGCGCGCAGCATCGGCACTCAACCGAGCAACCCGGACAGTCTGCCACACGGGTCGGCGACCTGGCCAATCGAGCCGGAAAGAGTACCCCGAGGGCTTCCCTTGTCAAACCTCGGCGCACCCGGGCGAGCCCCTACGGCCCCCGGATTCCACACTCCCTGGCCGGGCTGCCGGGCCGGATCGGCCGCGTCGTCCTGCGGGGCCGCCACCGGACCGCCCGTGCGGTCCCGACCGGCACCGTTCCGGACTCCGACGGTCTGTACCCCTCGGACCACTTCGGCGTCCCGGCGTCGATGGAGCCGGTGCACCCCACCGCCGACGGCTCCGTCAACCGTGCGACCGGCGATCACCCGTTCGCATGAAGATGCAGTCACCGACATGAATATACGACCCGAGCGGCCCTAGCGTCCCCGCCATGGTCACTTCCTCCCACGAGGCCGCGCACCGGATCTTCCAGGAGCGACCCGAACTGCTCGCCCCGGTCTTCCGGGCCCTGAGCGTCCCCCTGCCCGACAAGACCTCCGTCGAGGTGCTCACGGGCGACGTCACCGAGATCCGTCCGCTCGAACGCCGGGTCGACAGTCTGCTGCGGGTCGAGTCGTCCGACGGCGAGCGGTTCCTGCTGGCCGTCGAGGCCCAGAGCCGGCGCGATCCGGAGAAGGCCGCGAGCTGGACGTACTACCTCGCCTACCTCGCGGCGAAGCACCGGATGCCGGCCCTGCTCCTGGTCGTCTGCCGGGACCGGGCCACGGCACGGTGGGCCGCCGGGCCCTTCACCACCGGGGTGGAGGGGTGGACCGCGCTCAGCACCCGCCCCATGGTCCTGGGCCCGGAGAACCTGCCGGTGATCACCAGCGCGCAGGAGGCGCGAAAGCACCTCGCGCTCGCCACCCTCTCCGCGATGACCCATACCACCCACCCGGACTCCAACGCCATACTGGAGGCGCTGGCCTCCGCGCTCGGATCCGCCGCAGCCGACGGCGAATCCGGTGACTACTTCACCGAACTGCTGGAAATCGGCCTGGGGGACACCCCGGCCGGAGCTCACTGGAGGAATCTGATGGCCGTAGGCACGTACTTCCCCGGCCGGGGAACCATGCTGGAGAAGTCGTTCCTGAAGGGCGTCGCCAACGAACGCTCCCGGCTGATCCTCAGCGTGCTGGAGAAGCGGGGCCTCCCGATCGCCGACGACCACCGCGAGCGGATCGCGGACTGCTCCGACCTCGATGTGCTCGACGTCTGGTGGGACCGGGTGCTCACGGTCACCAGCGCCGAAGAGCTGTTCATCGAGGAGTACGAGCCCGGGGACTGACCCCCTCCGCATCACCGTCACAGCGCCGCACCGGCTCCGGGCCGGTGCGGCGCTGTCGTGTGCGAGGGAGCGCGCGAGGGCCTTCCGCCGGGTCCGTACACCCCATGACACCCCCGGCGCAGCAAAAGTCGCGGATTGCCGCGCGCAGGGGCAACCTCAACTCACGATTATCCGTCTAGATGATCGCGGGAGCGGTCCGACCAGCCCTTTCGCCAGATCGAACACATCACCGGAACGGCCTTCAGCACGCCCACGGGGGCAGCCTGCCCGCTGCCGGGGAGCGGACGGAGCAGAACAATATGCACGCAGCAATCACCCCTGCCCCGGTGCATCCCGGTGACGCCCCGGACCGGGGCGGGAACGGTGGGGCGCGCCGCCCCCGGCGCCGTACGGTGGTCGCCGCGCTGTCGGTGCTCATCGGCATCGGCGCGGGCGCCACGGGCTGTTCGATGCCGCCCGGCCGGGGCTCCGTACCGACCGCGGACCCCGCGCCCGGGATGCCCATAGCGGGCACCCGCCGGGCCCAGCTGATGCAGATCCTCGCCCACCCGGACGACGACCTGTACTTCATGAACCCGGACACCGAGCAGATGCTGGCCGCGGGCGTGCCGCTGGTCTGCGTGTACGTCACCGCGGGCGAGCACAACGGACGGAACCTGATACCGGGCTCCGCCGCTCCGCCCGCCGCCGACCGGCCCGCCTACGCCTCCGCCCGCCACCAGGGCCTGCGGCAGGCCTACGCCACCCTGCTCGGACTCGACAAGTTCACCCCGTGGACCAAGGGAGTGGCCGCGCTGCGCGGCGACCGGCAGGCGGAGATCAACACCCTCACCCACGGCGACCGCCGCGTCGAGCTGATCTTCCTCAATCTGCCGATGCACACCCGGCGGCGCCGCAACGCGCTGCCCGGACTGTGGAAGGACCGGGGCGGTATCGGCGTCCAGAGCGTGGTCCCCGCGGACTCGCCGCTGCGCCGCAGCTCCCCGTACACCTACGACGGTCTGATCGACGTCCTCGTCGGGCTGATGGAGCAGTACCGGCCGACGGTCGTCCAGACGCTGGACCCGGATCCGGACATCCAGCACAGCGACGAGCCGACCCGGAAGAAGGACTCGGAGCAGCCCGGCTACTCCGACCACGGCGACCACACCGCGACCGCCTGCTTCAGCTGGGCCGCGATGATCCGCTGGGTGCGGGACGCGACCGGCGACGGCGGCCGGGTGCCCGGCTTCGTGGCGACGTCCTTCCGCGGCTACTACAACCGGCACTGGCCGAAGAACCTGCCGCCGCAGCTGCTCAAGGCCAAGGCATCCCACCTCGTCCCGTACGGCGGCGACCCCGGGTGGGCGTGCGGGAACCCGTCCGGCTGCGGCGACTACGCCGTCGGCGGCGTACGGCCGCTGCGCAACAAGAAGGGCTGGGTCCGCTCCACCCACCACCGCTATCCGGGCCGGCGCCCGGTCGCGGTCGCGGAGAAGGACGGACGGCTCACCGCGTACGGCGTCCTCGGGCTGCGCGCGGTGCGCTGGCGGGAGACCGCGCCCGGCAGCCGGCGGTGGACGGAGCCCACCGATCTCGGCGGGGGTCCGCTGGCGCCCGTACTCGGGCAGACCGCGCTCCCCGATGGGCGGCTGCTGCTGTTCGGGCTGCGGTTCGCCGCGATCGGGGGCCGGGGTGCGGAGAACCGGCGGGAGATCGTCCTGCTGGAGCAGACCGTACGCGGCGGCGGTTTCCGCGCCTGGAAGGGGCTCGGCAATCCGGAGCACACCGACGACCGCAGCCGCCGCATCGGCGTTCCGGTGGCGGTGACCGGGGGCGACGGGCGGGTGCATCTGTTCGTACGGAACGCGGACAAGGGGATCAGCAGCCGGATCCGGGCGGCCGACGGGTCCTGGGGCGGCTGGCACGACCTCGGCGGATCGGACGTCCAGGACGGTCTGTCGGCGATCGCGGACAGCGAGGGCCGGGTGCACGTCTTCGCCGCGGCCCGGCGCGGGGT
This sequence comes from Streptomyces sp. NPDC094448, assembly GCF_044763775.1. NCBI lineage: Bacteria > Bacillati > Actinomycetota > Actinomycetes > Kitasatosporales > Streptomycetaceae > Streptomyces > Streptomyces sp. NPDC094448. The sequence goes on from NZ_JBIWGU010000008.1 coordinate 214,261, forward strand.
GCACCACTGGACGCAGGACGGGCCCGGTGCTCCGGTCACCTTCCGGGCCGGCAGCGGCGGTGCGCTGCCGACGCCGGGCGACGAGGTGACCGCCGTACCGCTGCCCATGGGCCGGATCGAGCTGTACTACCGCAGGCCCGCCTCCGCCCGGCTGATCTCCGTGACCCTCGACGGGCCGGGCGAAGCCGAAGCCGAAGCCGGGCACGGTGACTCCGGAGCCCCGGCGGCCCCGGTGCGGACGACGGCCGGCATGGACGGGTACGGTCCCGTGGGCGCGGTCTCGGTCGCGGGGGCTCCGGTCCTGGTGGGACGGGACGGTACGGGACGGGTCCAGCTCGTCGGCCGCACCGGCGGGGTCCGGCGGCCGGGCTCCCTCGACTCCCCGTGCCTGGTCGTGGCGGGCTCGTCGGTGGCGGCGGTCGGAATGGATGCGGCGGCCCAGCCCTGGGTGATGCACCCGGTGGGTACGGCGACGGCCCCCGTCCGGGCCCGCTGAGCGGATCCTGAGCGGAGGGCGGGCCCGCCGGTGCCGGGCCCGCCCGTACCGTACGCGCGTCCCGCCTGCCCCGTCCGGGCGCCCCCGGCCCGGAACCCCCGCCGCCCGCCGCCCGCCGCACAGCGAAAAGGCCCCGCACCTTTCGGTGCGGGGCCTCTTCTGTGCAGCTCGTTCAGGAGCTACCAGGTCGGACCACTTACTTCGTGATCTTGATGACCTGGCCGGCGCCGACGGTCCGGCCACCCTCACGGATGGCGAACTTCAGGCCCTCCTCCATGGCGACGGGCTGGATCAGCTCGACGGTCATGGTGGTGTTGTCGCCCGGCATGACCATCTCGGTGCCCTCGGGGAGGGTCACGACGCCGGTCACGTCCGTGGTACGGAAGTAGAACTGCGGGCGGTAGTTGTTGAAGAACGGGGTGTGACGGCCACCCTCGTCCTTCGACAGGATGTAGGCCTGGGCCTCGAACTCGGTGTGCGGCGTGACCGAACCGGGCTTGATGATGACCTGGCCGCGCTCGACGTCCTCGCGCTTGATGCCACGGAGGAGCAGACCGACGTTCTCACCGGCCTGGCCCTCGTCGAGCAGCTTGCGGAACATCTCGATGCCGGTGACCGTGGTGGTGGTCTTCTCGGTCTTGATGCCGACGATGTCGACGGTCTCGTTGACCTTGAGGACACCACGCTCGATACGGCCGGTGACGACGGTGCCACGACCGGTGATCGTGAAGACGTCCTCGATCGGCATCAGGAACGGCTTGTCGACGTCACGCTCGGGCTGCGGGATGGCCTCGTCGACGGCGTTCATCAGGTTGAGGACGGACTCGCCCCACTCCTTGTCGCCCTCGAGCGCCTTGAGCGCCGAGACCTTGACGACCGGCAGGTCGTCGCCCGGGAACTCGTACTCGGAGAGGAGCTCACGGACCTCGAGCTCGACGAGCTCCAGGATCTCCTCGTCGTCCACCATGTCGGCCTTGTTCAGGGCGACGACGATGTACGGAACGCCGACCTGGCGGGCCAGGAGCACGTGCTCCTTGGTCTGCGGCATCGGGCCGTCGGTGGCGGCGACCACGAGGATGGCGCCGTCCATCTGCGCGGCACCGGTGATCATGTTCTTGATGTAGTCCGCGTGACCCGGGCAGTCGACGTGCGCGTAGTGACGCGACTCCGTCTGGTACTCGACGTGCGCGATGGAGATGGTGATACCGCGCTGACGCTCTTCGGGCGCCTTGTCGATCTGGTCGAAGGCCGAGGCCTCGTTCAGGTCCGGGTACTTGTCGTGCAGCACCTTGGTAATGGCGGCCGTAAGGGTCGTCTTACCGTGGTCGATGTGACCGATGGTGCCGATGTTGACGTGCGGCTTAGTCCGCTCGAACTTCGCCTTCGCCACTGGGGTCCTCCTGTGGAGTGGTTCTGTACGCCTTACTCATCGGCGCCAGGTGATCTTTGCTGGGATACCGGGGCCCGGGGCACTTCCCGCCGGTCCGGCAGGAAATGCCCCAAGAGCTCCGGGAACAAGCCTAAAGCGTGAACTCGGGTGAGTTACTCGCCCTTGGCCTTCGCGATGATCTCCTCGGCGACGTTCCGGGGAACCTCGGCGTAGGAGTCGAACTGCATCGAGTAGCTCGCGCGACCCGACGTCTTGCTGCGGAGGTCGCCGACGTAGCCGAACATCTCCGAGAGCGGCACCAGGCCCTTGACGACCCGGGCACCGGCCCGCTCCTCCATGGCCTGGATCTGGCCACGGCGGGAGTTGATGTCACCGATGACATCGCCCATGTAGTCCTCGGGCGTGGTGACCTCGACGGCCATCATCGGCTCAAGAAGCACGGGGCTTGCCTTGCGCGCGGCCTCCTTGAAGGCCTGCGAACCGGCGATCTTGAAGGCCAGCTCGGAGGAGTCGACCTCGTGGTAGGCACCGTCGATGAGCGTGATGCGAACACCCGTCATCTCGTAGCCCGCCAGGATGCCGAACTGCATGGCCTCCTGCGCACCCGCGTCCACCGAGGGGATGTACTCCTTGGGGATGCGGCCACCGGTGACCTTGTTCACGAACTCGTACGAGGCGTCGCCGCTCTCGATCGGCTCGATCGCGATCTGCACCTTGGCGAACTGACCGGTACCACCGGTCTGCTTCTTGTGGGTGTAGTCCACGCGCTCGACGGCCTTGCGGATCGTCTCGCGGTACGCGACCTGCGGCTTGCCGACGTTGGCCTCGACCTTGAACTCGCGGCGCATGCGGTCGACCAGCACCTCGAGGTGAAGCTCGCCCATACCGCCGATGACGGTCTGGCCGGTCTCCTCGTTGGTGTGAACCTGGAAGGAGGGGTCCTCCTCCGCGAGACGCTGGATGGCGACACCCAGCTTCTCCTGGTCGCCCTTGGACTTGGGCTCGATCGCGACCTCGATGACCGGCGCCGGGAAGTCCATGGACTCCAGGATCACCGGGTTCTTCTCGTCCGCGAGCGTCTCACCGGTGGTGGTCTGCTTCAGGCCCATGACGGCGACGATGTCGCCGGCGCCCACCGACTCGATCTCCTCACGCTTGTTGGCGTGCATACGGTAGATCTTGCCGATGCGCTCCTTGCGGCCCTTCACGGAGTTCAGCACCGCCGTGCCGGACTCCAGACGGCCGGAGTAGACGCGCACGAACGTGAGCTTGCCGAGGTGCGGGTCGCTCATGATCTTGAACGCCAGCGCCGACAGCGGCTCGTCGTCGGACGGCTTGCGCTTGACGACCAGCTCCGCGTCCTTCACGTCGTGGCCCTCGATGGCCTCGACGTCCAGGGGGGAGGGGAGGTAGCGCACAACCGCGTCGAGCAGGGGCTGGACGCCCTTGTTCTTGAACGCGGTACCGCAGAACACCGGGGTGACCGTGGTGTCCTTGGACTTGCCGGAGGCGATGGTGATACGACGGATCGCCGCGTAGAGCTGCTCCACCGACGGCTCTTCGCCGTTCAGGTACAGCTCCATCAGCTCGTCGTCGTTCTCGGCCACGGTCTCCAGAAGCTTGCCGCGGTACTCCTCGGCAGCCTCGGTGTGGGTGGCCGGGATGTCGACGATGTCGTACATCTCGCCCTTGGTCGCCTCGGCGGACCAGACGAACGCCTTCATGGTGACCAGGTCGACGACGCCCTTGAAGTCGGCCTCGGCACCGATCGGGAGCTGCATCACGATCGGCGTCGCGCCCAGGCGGTCGCTGATCATGTCGACGCAGCGGTGGAACTCGGCACCGGTGCGGTCGAGCTTGTTGACGAAGCAGATACGCGGCACGCCGTAGCGGTCCGCCTGACGCCAGACGGTCTCGGACTGCGGCTCGACACCGGCGACACCGTCGAAGACGGTCACGGCGCCGTCGAGGACGCGGAGCGAACGCTCCACCTCGACGGTGAAGTCGACGTGGCCCGGGGTGTCGATGATGTTGATCGTGTGATCGACGTCCTCGAGCGGCCAGTGGCAGGTCGTCGCGGCGGACGTGATGGTGATGCCGCGCTCCTGCTCCTGCTCCATCCAGTCCATCGTGGCAGCGCCGTCGTGGACCTCACCGATCTTGTAGCTCACACCGGTGTAAAACAGGATGCGCTCGGTGGTCGTCGTCTTGCCCGCGTCGATGTGGGCCATGATCCCAATGTTGCGGACCTTGGCCAGGTCAAGCGAAGTGGTGGCCATATGGCTCAGTCTTCTCTCGGTCTCGATGGGGGTAGCGACTACCAGCGGTAGTGCGCGAAGGCCTTGTTGGACTCGGCCATCTTGTGCGTGTCCTCACGCTTCTTGACCGAAGCGCCGAGGCCGTTCGAGGCGTCCAGCAGCTCGTTCATGAGGCGCTCGGTCATGGTCTTCTCGCGGCGGGCGCGGGAGTAACCCACGACCCAGCGCAGCGCGAGGGTGGAGGCGCGGCCGGGCTTGACCTCAATCGGCACCTGGTAGGTCGCACCACCGACACGGCGGGACTTGACCTCGAGGGACGGCTTGACGTTCTCCAGCGCACGCTTCAGCGTGATGACCGGGTCGGCGCCGGTCTTCTCGCGAAGACCCTCCATGGCGCCGTAGACGATCCGCTCGGCGGTGGAGCGCTTGCCGTTCAGCAGGATCTTGTTGATGAGCGACGTCACCAGAGGAGAGCCGTAGACCGGGTCGATGATGACCGGGCGCTTCGGGGCGGGGCCCTTACGAGGCATTCTTACTTCTCCTTCTTGGCGCCGTAGCGGCTGCGGGCCTGCTTGCGGTTCTTGACACCCTGGGTGTCGAGCGAACCGCGGATGATCTTGTAACGAACACCCGGCAGGTCCTTCACACGGCCACCACGCACGAGCACGATGGAGTGCTCCTGCAGGTTGTGTCCCTCACCCGGGATGTAGGCCGTGACCTCGATGCCAGAGGTCAGACGCACACGCGCGACCTTACGGAGCGCCGAGTTCGGCTTCTTCGGGGTGGTCGTGAACACACGCGTGCAGACGCCGCGGCGCTGGGGCGAACCCTCCAGTGCGGGCGTCTTGTTCTTCTCGACCTTGTCCTGCCGGCCCTTGCGGACCAACTGCTGGATCGTAGGCACTACTTCTCCGGTTTCTGTGTGCCGATCGTGAAACTAACCTGAAACGTCACCGACCCACGCGGTCGGGTGTGTCGAAGCTGCGGGGCTCCTCCGCAGAGCGGAGAGGGCGCAGATTGCGGTGGCCGTTCGAGGGGCTCATATGCGGTTGAGGACACGCACAGGAGCCCAGGCACACCCCAGGCACAAGGTCTGAGCGTACCTATCGCACGGACCTGGGTCAAAACAAATGCCCACGCGGTCCGGACCTCGCGGGATGCCGCGGAACTCCCCCTTGGGGCCGATCACGGAGCGGTACGGGGCCGGGCCGGGCCGGGGGCTCCCGGAGGGGGCCGGGCCCGTCGCCGTACCGGGCTGGCGGCCCTTACGGCCCGGGGCGGTCCGGATCCCCGGCCGGGGTGTCCCCGGGGGGCGTTCCGGCGGGTGGCTCCGGTTCGCGCGGCGGGCGGCGGACCGTCCCGAGCGGGGGGATCGTCGGCACCTTCGAGGTGCGGCGCTTCGCGGCGAAGGCGGGCTGGGGGCGGGGCTGCGCGGTCCCGTCCGCCTCGGGCAGGGAACCGCCGGACCGTTCCGGCGCCGGGCCCTCCGCGCCCTTGGCACCCTTGGCTTCCTCGGCGTCCCCGGGCTGCTCGCCGCCCCGGTCGGGTACTCCGGTACGGGGGCGGCGGCCCCGGTTCGGCCGCCCCCTGGCGGGCTCCCGTTCCGCGGTCCGGCCCTCCCCCGTGTCCCCGTGGCCGGCGCCGGGCCCCGACGGGCCCTGGAAGCCCTGCGGAAAGGGGATGACGGCGGCCTGTCCCGGGGTGCGGTCGACGAGCCGGAGCGGGCGGCCGGCGGCCGCGGCGAGCGCCTCCTCCAGAGCGGGGGCGTACTCGGCGGCGGCGTCCCGCCAGCCCATGGCGTACGCCTCGACCTCCCTGCGGTCGAGTTCCTCGCACAGCAGCACGGCTATCCGGTCCGGGGAGTGGGCTTCCAGCAGGCGCCCGACCAGGGCGAGCAGTCCGGCCATGTCCTCGTCGGGCGGGGTGCCGGGGAGCCGGGAGGCGGACGGTGCGGACGCCGCAGCCGCCGCGGCCGCCGCCGCCCGCCCCGCCGAACGCTCGCGCTCGGACATGCCCGCCTCACCCCCGTCGTCCACTGACCGCCTGCCCGTGTGCCGTACGACGAGAACGCCCCGGGGGACGCCCGTGTGCCCGGTCCCGCGTCGTACGGGTGTCCGGCCTGCGTAAATGCGGGGGAACAGGTGGTGACAGCTTACTGACAGCCGGTTTCGGCCGGACGGGGAAGCCCCGGAGCCCGGCTCTCCGCGCGGTGTGGGCGACCCGGCCGCCGGGACGACAGCGGGCGGGCCCGGCGGGGCGCACTGGACGGGCGGGGACGCGACGCACCGGCCCGGCGGAGACGCACTGGCCGGTGGGGGCGGGCGGGGGCGGTGGGGGCGGGCGGGGGCGGTGGGGACGCACTCGCCCGGCGGGGTGGGCGGGCCTACGCGGGCGAGTGGGGCCTACGGGGGCACTGGGGCCCCGCGCCACGGACCGGGCGCCCGGAGAAGCCGGTACCGCGCGCTCCGGACGCTCCGGGCCGGGCCTTGCGCCGCGGGGCGCGCCGGACCGACCGGCGCCGGGGGGAGCCGCGTCGACCGGCGATGGCCCGCAGCGGGGACCGAGGGCCCCGGCTCTGCGGGCGGGACGGCGCTGCTTGCGGCCGCGGCCCCGGGGCGCCCCGGGGCCGGGGCGCGCCGGGCCGGTCGGCTTCCGGAAGGGCCGCGCCGGAAGGCCGCCGGAGCCGGCAACCGTACGCGCCGGGCCCGCTCAGGTGCCGTACGGCAGGACTCGGCACCGGGCCGGGCGAGGGGTGGGCTCCCCGGCCCTCCGTCCCGGCGGGCGGCCACCCCGGCACCCCGCGACCCGGGCCCGCCTCAGTCCTTGGCGATCGGCGCGCGCCGTCTCGCCGGTTCGGGGGGCAGGAACTGGCCCGCCACCCGGATGAACATCTCCCGCTGGTCGGCCGGCACGCCCAACCCCGCGGCGGCCTCCTCCAGCGTCAGCCGGCGCTCCCCCGGCACCGCCGCGGCCCCCGCCTCCGGGGTCTGCGGGAGCGGGAGATCGTCCTCGGTGAGCCGGCCCGAGCGGATGAGCATGTCCCGTACGGGCACATCGAGCACCTGGGCGAGGCGCCGGGTCGTCTCCAGGTCCGGCATGGACTGCCGCTGGAGCAGCCGGGTGATCGCGGCGCGGTGCACTCCGGCTTCGTCGGCCAGCCGCGATTTGCCTCCGCCGCGCGGGCTGTCGATGTCGTATCCACGGCGGCGGATGAGGTCTTCGATCCAGGTGGCGAACGGTTCCAGGCCACTGGCTGTCATATTCGGGTCGCCTCCCTCCGAAGCGACCCTCAGACTATCGCGCTTGCGCGCAAGGAATTACGTGATTGCGCACTCCCACACCCTGACACTTCGGGCCCCACGGGCGGACCGGTATCCAAGTTAGTTGCGGGCGCACTCGCAACATGCCACCGTGCGGAGTCGCAACAGTCTTGCCGTACGCCTGGAGGCGCCGTATGCCCGTGCCCGAATCGCCTGCCTCGCCGCGGTGGCGCACCGCGGCCGCCTGTGCCGGACTGCCGCCGCAGATCGTCTTCGCCCGCCGAGAGGCAGAGGCCCGACCTGCACTGGAAGCGTGCCGACGCTGTCCGGTAGCCCGCCGCTGCGAGGAGTCGGTCGCCCCGGCCGAAAGCTACTTCGACGGTGTCAGCGCCGGGCGCCTCTGGCGTAACGGACGACTGGTGCGGCTACGCGGCCATTATGTTGCGCCATCGCACGTTGCCTCGGAGGGCAGCCCCGCCGACGGGCCGGCGCGACCGGCGTGACCCGCGCATTCACTTCCCCTTACCCGGACGTACCCGAAGCCAACGCATCCCCGGTGTCCGCTACGGGCCGTGCGGTAGGCACCCCACCCGGCCCCGGACGCCCGTCGGAGTCCACGAGGCACACGAGGTCCACCAGCAGGAGGCACCCTTGAACACGGCCACCCAGGACGCAGCCGTCTACATCGAAACGCTCCACCGCCGGTTCCCCGAACTGCTGACGGAGCTGGCGCCCGGCAGGCGCTCGCCGTCCGTGCCGGGGGCCGGACGCCGCCCGTCCGGCGGGCCGTCCGCCCCGCTGCGGCTGCACGTCTCGGACGCCGTACGCGATATCACCGACGGCGTCGTCGAACTCGACGAGGCGGTGCACGACCGGCTCCGGCTCGGACGCCCCCGGCATGCCCGGGTGCCGCAGCGGCTGGCCCGGATCGCCGCCCTGCTGGACGAGGTCGACGCCCACCCCGATCTCGCGGAGCACGTACGCGACGAGGCCCGGCGGATGACCGGCCGGTGCGGCCGGGCGCTCGGGGATCCGGAGCCGGTGGTCCGGGTCGGCGGACGCTGCCCCTGGTGCGATTCGGTATCGCTGCGGGCCTTCCCGGACCGCCGCGCGGTGCTCTGTGTGAACCCGGGCTGCCGCTGCGGGACGGCGGAGTGCCTCTGCGGTACGGATCCGGCGTACCGCCACACCTGGCACGAGTCGGCCGGCGGCCCGCCGCCCGGAACCCCGCCCGGCACGGACTGGCGGACGGTCTCCGCGGCGATGGACGCGGCGGCGGAAGGCGTCCGCCGATGACCGCGGCGGTACGGGCCCCGGGCCCGGCGGAGCGGTCCGCTCCGGCCGCGGGGCCGCTGATCACCGGCGCGCTGGCCGCGGCGGAGGCCGGGGTCGTTCCGGCGACCATCCGCAAGTGGGTCCAGCTGGGGCAGCTGGCCCCGGCGGGCCGCCGGGGCCGCGCCGGGCTCTACCGCCTGGAGGACGTCTTCGCGGCGGAACGCGCCACCAGACGCCGCTGACGGTCCGCGCCCGCGCGTCGTCCGAGGGGTACGGCTCCGGGCGACCCCGGCCCGCCCGGCGCCCGGCCCCGCCGATGGGCGCCGTGACCATCGGCCGCCCGGGGCGCGCCCCCGGAGCCCCCGGGAGACCCACGGCCAGGTGCCCGTCCGCGGCATACGGCCGCGCCCGCGGGCGGCCCCGGCGGACCGGGGCGGCCCCCCGGCCCCGCCCCGGGTACGTCCGCCTCGCGCGGCCCCGGCCGCTCGCAGCCCCCGCATCCGGCGCCCGCGCCGAACCGTACGCCCGCATCCGGCCCTGCCCACCCCGAAGGGAAAGAGGCGGCCACCCCAGCACGGGGTGGCCGCCTCTTTTCTGTGCGCGCCCGCACGAATTAGTTGCGCTCTCGCGCGCAGTCGATCACGATAGGTGCAGCGGCGGAGCTGTGCCCGTATCCCTCCGGATCTCCCTCCCGGGCCCGGCTCCGCCGCCGTTCTCCGCCGGTTCCCGCCGGGACGGGCCGCCGGAACGGCCGTACACACGCCGAACGCAGGCGGTGGCGCCCATCCGTACGCCGTACCCGCACGGTGGCGCAGACCCCGCCCGCAGCTCGCAGGGCACGCGGTGGTGCCCACCCCGCCCGCGCACCGTGCGCACCGCACCCGCTCGTACGAACAGGAGTGAAACCGCCATGAGCACACCCGTCCCGAGCACCTTCCCCGATATCGAGGCCATCGTCGTCGACCTGCTGCGCAACCGGCCCGAGCTGGGCGGCGCGGTCGTCGACGAGAGCCCGCCCGCCGGATTCAACGGCACCCAGCGGGCCGTCATCGTCTCCCGCCGGGGCGGCGCCTGGGTCGAGGACCTCCATGTCGACCAGCCGCTGATCGAACTGGAGGTCTACGGGCCGGACAAGACGTCCGCGCACGTCCTGACCAACGCGGCACGCGCCGTACTGCTCCGCTCCCGCGGACTGGCCCTCGGCACCTCGGTCATCACCGATGTCAGCGAGGCCGACGGGCCGCGGTGGCAGCCGGACTTCGTGTACGCGGGGGCCAACCGCTACCAGTGCGTCCTGCGGATGACCGTACGCACCAGCTGACCCACCCCCTCTCCCCCCACCCACAGACCAGGCCTCGCCCCCTCCGGGCGGGGCCTGTGCCGTATCCGCGGCACCCCGCCCGGACCGTCCACGGCCCCGGGCACCCATCACACACAAGGAGTGTTCATGTCGAACAACTCGTCCGAGATCCGCGTCGCAGGCACCGGCCGCGTCCTCGTCGGCGCGGTCGGCGCGGCCGCGCCGACCACCTTCTCCGCCAACCCCGCGGGCGACTGGAGCAACGCCTGGACGGACCTCGGCTACACCACGACCGACGGTGTCACCTTCGCCAAGAAGGACAAGCTGGACCCGGTGGAGACCTGGCAGGCGATCAGCCCGGCCCGTTTCGTCTACTCGGACCGCGACCTCACCCTGAAGTTCGCAATGCTCCAGTTCAACGAGAACACCCTGCCGTTCTTCATCGGCGGCTCGAAGGGCGACGTCAAGCCGGTCGGCACCAACACCGGGGTCTTCAGCCTGGACATCCCGGACGGCCCGACCTTCGACGAGCGGGCCCTCGGTCTGGAGTTCACCGACGGCAAGGACATCACCTACCGGTTCGTCATCCCCCGCGGCCAGGTGACGGCCGCCGACGACGTGAAGCTCGCCCGCAAGTCGGCGGCGTCGCTCGGGGTCACCTTCACCGCGCTGTCCCAGGGCGCGACCGCCCCGCTGGCCACCTTCTACATGAAGGACCCGGCGTACGCGGCGACGCCCGTCACTCCGTAACACCTCTGCCCCGGGCGGGGCCGGCCCGTCGGAGGGACCGGCCCCGCCCGGCACAACCCCCATCCGCTTTCCCTTTCAGGAGGAACCCCCATGGCCAACTTCGACGTCAACGCGGCCCGCGCCCAGCGCCAGGAGGCCGCAGGCCGTATCTGGTCCTTCGGCATCGACGGCGACACCTTCGACCTGCCGACCGAGCTGACCCGGACCACCGCCAAGGCGATGCAGAAGCTGGACGACAACGACGTCGACGGGCTGCTGTCGCTGCTGATGGGCAAGGAGCAGTTCGAGCGGTTCGCGCGGCACGACGTGACGATGCAGGACATCGCCGCGGTCCTGAACGCGTACGGCAAGGAGACCGGGCTCGGCCTGGGGGAAGACTGAGCCTCGTCGAGTTCGTCGACGAACACGCCGAGGCGCTCGAAGCCGATCTGCTGCGGTACTACCACCTCGACCTGCTCGACTGGCACCGCGGTGAACTCTCCTCGCGCAGGCTGACGGCACTGGTCAAACATCTGCCTGCCGACAGCGCGGTGAGCCGGGAGATCAACGGCGAGGTGGCGGAGTGGTCCGTGACGGACTATCTGCTGGCCGCAGTGGTCGATCATCTGGCGGCGGCCAACTGGATGTACGTCTGCGTCAACTCCGAGGACCCGCCCGCGCAACCGGAACCGGTGCCCAGGCCGCAGCCTCCCCCGGATCCGGTCGAGGGCTCCGGGGGCTCCTCGGCTCCGGGGGCGCCCCCACCACCGACCGCCTCCACGACGCCGCCCGGCCCCGCCGAGCTGGCGCGGTTCTTCGGCTGACCCACGGGAGCAGTCATGGCAGACAACAGAAAATCCGTGGACCAACAGATCCACGAAATCCGGCAAGCACTGGAGGGAAAGGCCGAAACCTCGTCCCTCATTTCAGTTCTACATATCTCCGATGCCCGACCGGAGGCGTTGGGCTTCAAAAACAAGGACGAGCTTGCCACCAAGAAATATGTCGACCAGGTAACTTCCGATAAATTCGGAATCAAGGATGGATGGTACAAGGAGTGGGAGCTCCTTCTCTGGCCCGTGCTCGGAGCCATGTTTTTCAAGATCGACCTGGCCCTCGTCGACCTCACTGCCCAGGTTAACAACATCATCAAACGCCCCCTCTACGAGAGGGTTCTCACACCTGTCATGCGCAGGCGGGGCGCAAAGATCCGGGCCAGAAATCCTGGGCCGGCAGGCCGGGAAATGGTCCAGCGGGACAACCGTTCGCTCGGCCCGAACCAGACCCTGCGAACCCCCATGGACCGGGCCGCACACGAGCTCGTCAACATCAGGAAGCGCCTCAACACCCTGGAGCGCCAGCATCTGAACAAACGCCTGAACAAGCTGGAGGACAGGCTCCGCCAGGGTTCCCACGCCGCCCGCCGGGAGAACGGCCAGCCCCGCCGTGCCCAGGACGGCCCGGCCCGCCCCCCGTCCCTGGACGGCCTCCAGCGGCAGGTCGATGCCCTGACCCGGGCGCTGGCCTGAACCGCCGAGCGCGGAACATTCCCACGCAGAGGAGACCTCCATGTCTCTGGTCAAAGCGCTCAACAGCGCCAACAGCTCGCTCAAGGACTTCAAGACGAAGTCCGACGACGCCAACCGCGCCGCCGGAACCCTGAAGAACGGCGCACAGAACAGCGAAGGCGGGGTCAAGAAGCTCCGGGACGCGGCCAAGAGCGCCGCTTCGGAGCTGAAGACCCTGAAGGACCGGGCCGACAGTGCCGAGAAGTCCGTCACCAAGGCCGGGAAGTCGGGTCAGACCGGCGGCACCAACATCGGCAAGTTCAAGGGCGGGGCCGACAACGCCAAGAAGGGCATGGACGGGCTCAACAAGTCCATGAAGGGCAATATCTTCACCCGTCTGCTGGAACTCTTTATGCCGCTCATCGAGAAGGTCGTCCAGATGGCGACCGAATCGGAGGGCATGCGGAAGATCCTCAAGAAGGCCTTCGACGCCGTCAAGAAGGTCATCGACGATGTGTGGAAAAAAGTCGGCCCGATCATCAAGAATTTCGGCAAGAGCGTCAAGGACACGTTCGACAAGGCCCGGGAGAAAGTCTCGGACATCGTCGGAAAGATCCGGAAGTCCGTCAAGGACGGCTTCGACAACGTCAAGAAGCGGATCGAGGACCCGCTCAAGGCGGCCCGGGACAAGGTCAAGGACATCTGGGACAAGATCAAGGGGCATATCAAGCCCGTCGCCGACTTCGTCAAGAAGGTCCCCGAGGTCTTCAAGCACGTCAAGGACGAGCTGGGGAAGAAGTGGGGAGGCCTCAAGGACACCGCGAGCAAGACCTTCGGCAAGATCAAGGACGCGGTCAAGAGCCCGATCAACGGTGTCATCGACATCGTCAACAGCGCCATCGGCAAGGTCAATTCCTTTGACTTCAGGGTCCCCGACTGGGTTCCGGGCATCGGCGGCAAGGGGATTCCGGACATCCCGAGGATCCCCAGACTGGCCGAGGGCGGTGTGGTGGCGCCCCGGGCCGGGGGTGTGCCGGCGATCATCGCCGAGGCCGGTGAGGCCGAAGCCGTACTGCCGCTGTCCAAGCTGAACCGGCTGCTGCGGCACACCGCGCTGAACGCCCGCACCCGGGCGGGCGCGGGGCCCGGGTTCCATATCGAGCACTACCACGCGGCGCCCACCACCGACCCGCGGTCGACGGCGAAGGCGCTGATGTTCCTGGCGAAGGCCCGCGGATGAGCGCGATCGCCGCTCCCCGCGGCGGTCATCCGCTCGCCGGGGTCGACGCGCCGATGAACACCCTGCGGAACCGGCACAACCAGTCCGTCGGCGCCGTCAGGACCGCCGTCCAGCGCATCGGCGGGATCAGGGGCGCGGCCGACAAGGTCGGCACCGCGGCCCGGAACGCGGGGGCGGCGGTGGCCGACCTCAAATCCCGGGCCACTCCCTCCATCGCCCCGGTCAGGGCCGTCGGCCGGAACTCCGGTATCGCCGCCGGTCAGCTCAAGAACACCCGTGAGAGGTCCAGGTCGTCCGGCCGGGCGGCGAAGAGCCTGGCCGACAGCGGCGGCGGCTTCGGAAAGATCGTCGACCCGCTCGGCGCGGTCATGAGCGTGATGTCCCCCCTGCTCACCGGGCTCGGCATCGGGCTGGCCGCGGGCGCCGTCGCCATGGTCGGGATCTCCGTCGCCATGCAGTCCAATCCGTTCGGCGGCGCGGCCATCGCCGTCGTCCTCATCATCGACCTGATCATCGACTTCGCACTCAACTCGGAAACGGGACAGCGCCTCGTCAAGAAGGGCTTCGACAAGCTCCGCGAGGGCTTCGAGTGGATCAAGAAGCACGTCCTCCCGATCATCGGCAAGGCCCGGACCGCGGTCGCCGACGGAATCGACTTCGTCCGCAAGCGGATCGTGGACCCGGTCAACTCCATCGGGACCGACGTCAAGAACGGCTTCGCCGCCGCCCGCGACGGCATCGGACGGGCGACCAGCGGCCTCATCAAGCTCTTCAAGGACCCCTGGGACGGCATCAAGGCTGTCGTCAAACCGGTCGCCGACTGGCTGGACCGCAAGATCCCGCCCGAATTCGACAAGGTAAAGAACGCCACGGTCAACGCCTTGAAGGGCATCGCCGACGCGGTCGGCAACGGCCTGGGGACCATCGGCGGAATCCTCCAGATCCCGGGCAAGTTCGCCGAATGGCTGATCGACGCCTGGGAGAACATCGACTTCAAGAAGCTCTTCGACCCCAAGGCCATCGGCAAGAAGATCACCAGCTTCCTCGCCGAAGGCGGCCTGGTCAGCCCGCCGCACGGCGCCCTCCCGGGCTCCATCACCCCACTCGGTGACGTCGCCGGACTGCGGGCGGCGGAACCGGACGGCCGGACCGCGCGGACCGTACGGCGGCCCCGCCACGTGGAGAGCTTCCACGAGCCCGCCGGTGCCGGTGCGTACGAGATCGCCGACGAGCTGCTGTTCCTCGCCCGCGCCGCGTAGCCCCCGGCCCGGCCCGTACCGCGCGGCACCGGGCACCGCCGCGCCGCCCACAGACTCCGCACCGGAGGTGACGGCCCCATGGCCACACCCGCCCCGCCCCTCAACTCCGATATCGGCACCGACTCCTCCCCCGCCTCGCTGATCAGCCTCGACGGGCAGATCCAGTGGGGCGATCTGCTGCTCGGCCCCGGCACCCCGTACGAGATCGACCGCCAGGGACTGACCGGCTGGGAGGACCTCCCGGACGCCGACACCACCGACGCCGACCGTCCGACCACCCACGGCTCCTGGCCCGGCACGCAGTACGCCCGCCCGCGCCGGATCGGCGGCCAGATCTGGCTGCTGCCCGCGCCCGGCACCGACCCGGCCGACACCCTGCGCACCCTGCGCCGCGCCTTCGGGCTCCGCCACACCGAGCAGTGGCTGGCGGTACGGATCCACGGCGAGACGCTCGCCGTACGGGCCCGGATCAGCCAGCGCGTACTGCCCGCCGACCGCAATCTGCTCGCCCAGGGCACCGGTCGGGTCACCGTGCAATGGGTGGCCACCGACCCCCGCCGCTACTCCGTCGAGGCCCGCTCCCTGATCACCGGGGCGCCCCAGCCGTCGCCCGGTCTGAGCTGGCCGCTGAGCTGGCCCCTGGACTGGGGCGCCCCGTCCGTGGCCGGCGATCTCGTGGTCGTCAACGACGGCAGCGCGCCCAGCCATCCGGTCCTCACTCTCAGCGGCCCCTGCTCCCACCCCGTGATCACCAACCGGCGGACCGGGCGCACCCTGCGCTACCTCATCGACCTGGGCCAGGACGACGTCCTCACCATCGACACGTCCGACGGAGCGGTGACGCTCAACCAGACCGCCTCCCGGCGGTACACCGCGGCGGCCGACAGCACCCCCGAGGAGCTGTTCACGCTGGAGCCCGGCGTCAACGAGGTTGCCTACCGGCCGCGTTCGTCGACGACCGCCGCGACCCTCGCCGTCGGCTGGCGCAGCGCCGAATGGTGACTTCCGCAGCCCGTCGCACCGACCTCCACGACCTCCAGAGGAGTACCCCATGACCATTCGCACCGTCTGGCACGCCCCCACCGGGCAGACACCGGAAGACACCCGGCTGGCCACCTCCGCCCTGCTGACCCCCGTCGGCGCGCTGACCTCCCGTGGCGGCGTGCTCCCCGGCGGGCTCGAACTCAAGGGTCTCGGTGCGTTCCAGTGCCAGATCATGCCCGGTCGCGCCGTCGTCCAGACGGGAGACCGGCAGGGCGCCTATCTGGTCGTGGTGACCGAGGACGAGACCGTGACCCTCGCCCCCAGCTCCCCGGACGGTTCGCGCAAGGACCGCATCGTGCTGGCCATCGAGGACAATCCGTACGATGCCTCGGGGGCCGCCCGTGCCGTGATCAAGGTCATCCAGGGGGTGACCGCCGTCACCGGTCCGCAGGAGCCGGCGGCACCGCCCAATACGCTGCCGCTCTTCACGGTCACGGTCGCCCGGAACGCGGGGCACATCGACTGGGCCACCGCGGTCGAAAACCGCCGCTACCCGACCGCGGCGCTCGGCGGCATCGTGCCCACCGGCGGATTCAACGGCTGGTACAAGGGCCAGTACCGCGACAGCGGCGACCGGCTGGAACGGTGGACCGGGGGCCCGAACGGCGTCTGGGAGACCTACCCCCGGCCGCAGGCCTGGCGGCCCTGGACACCGACCTGGACCGTGGCGAGCGGCACCAATCCGGTGCCCGGCAACTGGACCCACGACTGCTGGTACGTCCAGCACGGCCTGACCGTCCACTTCACCTTCCGGGTGGTCTTCGGCAGCACCACCAACTTCCAGTCGAGCACCACCAACTGGCGGTTCGGCCTGCCGGTGGCCTCGACCGCCCGGCACACGCACGGCATCGGCTTCGCCGAACTGCACCACGTCGCCGTCCCGACCCCGCTGCCCGCCAAGCCCTCGGACCGCGGCGTCGGCCGGATGCGGATCACCGGCGCCAACTGGTTCGAGATCGAACTCAGCTCCGGTCTGGCGCGCGGCGCCGCCCCGGGAATCGGCATCATCGACGCCGCCTTCCCCTGGGCCTGGACGAACGGGGACCACATCGTCGGCAGCGGCACCTACGAAGCGGCGACCTCGGCATGACCACCGTCAGCCCCTACCGGGTGCTGTTCTGCGATCTGCGGACCGACCGGGTCCTGGACTCCCTCCCGCTGCGCGACGTCCAGGTCGACGACTACATCGGCCGGGTGGGCTCCCTCACCGGCACGCTGCCGATCCCCGACGCCGCGACTGCCGCCCGCGCCCAGGCCCTCCAGGAGGGCCGGACCGCGGTCTACCTGGAGCGCGGCGGCGATCTGTGGTGGGGCGGAATCCTCTGGACGACCACCCTCACCTCGGACGACAAGGGGACGATGTCCCTCACCATCCAGGCTTCGACCTTCGACTCCTACGCCGCCCGGCGGCGCATCCGCCGGGACTTCGTCTCCGTGGGCGAACAGGACGAACTCGCCTTCGCCCGGGACCTGTGGAACTACATGCAGGCTTCCCCGGGCGGCGATATCGGCGTCATCGTGGGCGAGGAGAAGTCCGGGGAACCGCTGGAGGTCTCCTGGCGGTCCACCGACGAGATCGTCGTCGACGACGCGCTGCGGGAGATCGCCGACGCCGACCACGGCTTCGAACACTACATCGAGGTCACCCGGGACCCCGGCACCGGACAACGGAAGAAGCGTCTCCGGCTGGGCAGCCCCCAGTTGGAGCGGGAAGGCGCGGATCTGGTGCTCGACCGGCCCGGTTCGATCCTCGGCTACTCCTTTCCCCGGGACGCGACCCGCGGCGGCACCCACGCCCGGGTCCGGGGCGGCACCATCGAGCGGAACGCGAGCCAGGAAGCCCGCCAGATCGTCTCGCGGGTGGTCCCGGACCATGAGCTGATCGCCGAGGGCTGGCCCCAGATCGACCTCAGCGCCGACCTTCCGCAGGTCATCTGGCCCTGGCGACTGGAGCGGCACGCCGTGATGCTGCTCCGCAGGGCCAGGGGCACCGTCGTCATCCCCGAGGTCACCGTCCGCCTCGACGACCGTATCCCCGTACCGCCGCAGCTGCTCGGCCGGACCGTCCGGCTCCGGATCACCGACGAATGGCACCCGGACGGCTTCGATGGGCGCTACCGCGTGGTCGGAATCAAGATAGCCCCGCCCCAGCGCGGCCGTCCGGAGACCGCCGAACTCTTTCTGGAGCGCCGCTGATGCCCATGCTCCCCGAAGACCTCATCGACCTGATCCACGATCTGCGCCGCCGGCTGGACCGGGTGTCGCTGGCGGCGGGCACCCGGCCCGCGCTGACAATGGTCACCAACCCGCTGACCGTCGCCGACGCCGGCCGGATCAGCGTCCGCGACGCCACCGACGCCGAACTGGCCGCGCTGGGCTCCATCGGCGTCAACGAGGACGGCAGCCAGCAGCAGGGCGTGCTCATCCGCCGCGACGACGGCACCCTCGCCCTCGGCCTGTACGGCGCCGGGGACGGCCGCCAGACCCTGAGCGCCCGGGACCGGGCCGGGAACGTCGTCCTCGCCGACGACGCCTCCGGCCGCGGGCTGGCCCGCCCGTACATCCCGATCCCGCTCTATCCGGCGCCGACCGCCGTCACCTCGGCGGAGTGGACCCGGGTCCTCCAGGGCGGCATGTACCTCCAGCACCCGCGGATCGCCGTCGGGGTCTGGGTACAGGCCGACCCCGGCACCACCGTCGAAGCCCGGGTCCGCCTGCTTGCGGCCGACGGGACGACGGTCCGGCTCGGCCCGGTCGTCACGGCGACCGGCGCCGCCTTCACCGAGGAGGTGACCGCCGTGCACGGTGGAGCCGCGTACGACTGGAGCAGTCTCTACGTCGAAGGGCGTGTCGCCGCGGGCAGCGGCAAGGCGGCCGTGGGCGTGCTCTACGCGGAGGGCCGC
Organism: Streptomyces sp. NPDC094448; assembly: GCF_044763775.1. Classification (NCBI taxonomy): domain Bacteria; kingdom Bacillati; phylum Actinomycetota; class Actinomycetes; order Kitasatosporales; family Streptomycetaceae; genus Streptomyces; species Streptomyces sp. NPDC094448. The sequence continues at coordinate 232,923 of NZ_JBIWGU010000008.1, forward strand.
CAGTCATGACCGCCGCCCCCGAAACGCCGCAGGAACCCGGGAGCACGACCACCACCGCGGCCCCCGGCGGCGAGCTGCGGCTCCCGCCCGCCGCTTCGCCCTGCCCCGTTCCCCCGCCGCCGCGGGCCGCCGCACCGGACCCCGGGCCGGGCTCCTATCCGTACCGTCGTTAAGGACATCCCATGGCCACCCCGCTGACCGCGGACCGTCTGGTCGCCGCGCTGCGCGCCGAAGGCCTCACGGTCGTCGAACGCCCCGGCTGGCGCGGCAACCACCGCAACCGCGCCGGAGCCTTCGGCCCGGTGCACGGAGTGATGGTCCACCACACCGTCACCTCCGGCACCGAAGCCTCCGTCGACCTGTGCTTCCGGGGCCACGCCGCACTGCCCGGCCCCCTCTGCCATGCCGTGATCGCCAAGGACGGCAGCGTCCATCTGGTCGGCAACGGCCGCGCCAACCACGCGGGCGGCGGCGACCCCCGCGTGTTGCGGGCCGTCGCGGACGAGAGCTACGGCACCCGCCCGCCGCCGCCGGGACACCACCAGGGCAGCTCCGGCGCCGTCGACGGGAACATCCACTTCTACGGCTTCGAATGCGTCAACCGCGGCGACGGCAAGGACCCCTGGCCCGCCGCCCAGCTCGACGCGGTCGAACGGGCGTCCGCCGCGCTCTGCCGCGCCCACGGCTGGACCGCGAAGAGCGTCATCGGCCATCTGGAGTGGACGGACCGGAAGATCGACCCCCGCGGCTTCACCATGCCCGGCATGCGCGACCGGATCGCGCGGCGGCTCGGGGCGAAGCCGACCGGGCCCGCCGGCCCCCGCCACCACCCCTTCCCCGGTACGGCCTTCTTCCAGGCCGCCCCCAGCTCCCCCGTGATCACCGCCATGGGGCGGAGGCTGCTGGCCGAGGGCTGTGGGGAGTACGCGGTCGGGCCGGGCCCCCGCTGGGGCGACGCGGACCGCCGCTCCTACGCCCGCTGGCAACGGAAGCTCGGGTTCCGGGGCGCCGACGCGGACGGCTGGCCCGGCGCCGCCTCCTGGAACGCCCTGAAGGTCCCCCACACCCCGTAAGACCCGGGCCACCCCGGCGGGTGGCCCCCGCACCTCAAGGAGGCGGAATGTCCGAAGCCGCCCGGCGGACCGCCCGTACGGTCCTTCAGACCGCGGTCGGTATCGCCGTCGCCCTGCCCGCGATCGTCGACGCGTCCGGGCTGCCCGCCACCCTGCCCTGGGTGGCCACTGCCCTGGCCGTATCGGGCGCACTGGCCAGGGTCATGGCGCTCGTATCCGTACAGCGGCTGCTTCCCTCCTGGCTCGGCGGATACCGCCCCGAGCCCGCTCCGGAGGGCACCGCAGATGGCCGGGGCTGACCCCGGCACCCCGCCGGGCGCCGGGGCCGGAATCGGTGTCGCCGTAGAGCTGGAACGGCTCCGCGGCACCCTGGAAGCCGGATTCGCCCGGGTCGACGGCTCTCTCGCGCTGCTCGTCCAGCGCAGCGACCAGACCGACAAACAACTGGCCGATATGGAATCCCGGCTGGACTCCCTGGAGCGCGCCCGCTGGCCCCTCGCCAGTATCGCCGCGCTCACCGCGAGCGCCGGTCTGGCCACCGCGGTCTGGCAGCTCACCGGCCGCTGAGCCGGCAGAACACGAAGGGCGGTCACCCCGCACGGGGTGACCGCCCTTCGACTCGTTTGTGGACGCGGTGGCTCAGCCGGTCAGGGCCGGGCCACCGCGGCTACTCACTGGTTGTACGGACCGTAGTCGTAGTCCTCCAGCGGAACGGCCTGGCCGGAGCCGGTGCCGAACGGCGAGTAGTCGATGTCGTCGTAGCCGACGGCCGAGTACATCGCGGCCTTGGCCTCTTCGGTCGGCTCGACCCGGATGTTGCGGTAGCGGGACAGACCCGTACCGGCCGGGATGAGCTTACCGATGATGACGTTCTCCTTGAGGCCGATCAGGGAGTCCGACTTGGCGTTGATCGCCGCGTCGGTGAGCACCCGGGTCGTCTCCTGGAAGGACGCCGCCGACAGCCACGACTCGGTGGCCAGCGAGGCCTTGGTGATACCCATCAGCTGCGGACGGCCGGAGGCGGGGTGACCGCCCTCGGTGACCACACGACGGTTCTCGGTCTCGAACTTCGACCGCTCCACCAGCTCGCCCGGCAGCAGCTCCGCATCGCCGGACTCGATGATCGTCACCCGGCGCAGCATCTGCCGGATGATGATCTCGATGTGCTTGTCGTGGATCGACACGCCCTGCGAGTTGTAGACCTTCTGGACCTCGCCGACCAGGTGGACCTGGACGGCCCGCTGGCCGAGGATCCGCAGCACGTCGTGCGGGTTGGTCGCACCGAAGGTCAGCGGCTGCCCGACCTCCACGTGGTCGCCCTCGTGGACCAGGACCTTGGCACGCTTCGAGATCGGGAAGGCCGTCTCGTCGCTGCCGTCGTCCGGGGTGACGACGATCTTCTTGGTCTTCTCGGTCTCCTCGATCCGGACGCGGCCGGCCGCCTCCGAGATCGGGGCGACACCCTTGGGCGTACGGGCCTCGAACAGCTCGACGACACGCGGCAGACCCTGGGTGATGTCGTCACCGGCCACACCACCGGTGTGGAAGGTACGCATCGTCAGCTGGGTACCGGGCTCACCGATGGACTGGGCGGCGATGATGCCGACCGCCTCACCGATGTCGACCAGCTTGCCGGTGGCCAGCGAACGGCCGTAGCAGAAGGCACAGGTGCCGACCGCGGACTCACAGGTCAGGACCGAGCGGGTCTTGACCTCCTCCACGCCCGCGCCGACCAGCGCGTCGATGAGCACATCGCCCAGGTCGACATTGGCGGGCGCGATGACCCGGCCGTCGATGACGACGTCCTCGGCGAGCATCCGGGCGTAGACCGACGTCTCGACGTTGTCCGTCTTCCGCAGCACACCGTCGGCGCCGCGGTCGGCGATCCGCAGCTTCAGACCGCGCTCGGTGCCGCAGTCCTCCTCGCGGATGATCACGTCCTGCGAGACGTCCACCAGACGACGGGTCAGGTAACCCGAGTCGGCGGTACGCAGGGCGGTGTCGGCGAGACCCTTACGGGCACCGTGCGTGGAGATGAAGTACTCCAGCACGGACAGGCCCTCGCGGAACGACGCCTTGATGGGACGCGGAATCGTCTCGTTCTTGGCGTTGGACACCAGACCACGCATACCGGCGATCTGACGCATCTGCATCATGTTTCCGCGAGCACCCGAGTCCACCATCATGAAGATGGGGTTGGTCTTCGGGAAGTTCGCGTTCATCGCGTCGGCGACCTCGTTGGTCGCGCGGGTCCAGTTGTCGATCAGCTCGTTCGTGCGCTCCTGCTTGGTGATCAGACCGCGCTCGTACTGCTTCTGGATCCGCTCGTCCTTGGCCTCGTAGGAGGCGACGATCTCCTTCTTCGCCTCCGGGACCACGATGTCCGTCACGGCGACGGTGACGCCGGAGCGGGTGGCCCAGTAGAAGCCGGCCGCCTTCAGGTTGTCGAGCGTCGCCGCCACGATGACCTTGGGGTAGCGCTCGGCGAGGTCGTTGACGATCTCGGAGAGCTGCTTCTTGCCGACGGAGTAGTCGACGAAGGGGTAGTCCTCGGGCAGCAGCTCGTTGAAGAGCGCACGGCCCAGCGTCGTCTTCAGCCGGAAGCTGTCGCCCTGCTGCCACGAGGTGCCGTAGCCCTCGTTGTCCTCGTCGGCCGGAGGCGTCCAGCCGCGCGGCGGGATGGTGCCCACCGGGAAGCGGATGTCGACCTTGGCCTGGAGGGACAGCTCACGGGCGTCGAACGCCATGATCGCTTCGGCGGTCGAGCCGAAGGACCGGCCCTCGCCGCGGACCTCGCGCTCCTCCTCGTCCGTGGTGAGGAAGAAGAGGCCGAGCACCATGTCCTGGGTGGGCATGGTGACGGGACGGCCGTCGGCCGGCTTGAGGATGTTGTTCGAGGACAGCATCAGGATGCGGGCCTCGGCCTGGGCCTCCGCCGACAGCGGCAGGTGGACGGCCATCTGGTCACCGTCGAAGTCCGCGTTGAACGCGGTGCAGACGAGCGGGTGGATCTGGATGGCCTTGCCCTCGACCAGCTGCGGTTCGAAGGCCTGGATGCCGAGGCGGTGCAGCGTGGGCGCACGGTTCAGCAGCACCGGGTGCTCGGCGATGACCTCTTCGAGGACGTCGTACACGACGGTGCGGCCGCGCTCGACCATGCGCTTGGCCGACTTGATGTTCTGCGCGTGGTTCAGGTCGACCAGGCGCTTCATCACGAACGGCTTGAAGAGCTCCAGCGCCATGGCCTTCGGCAGACCGCACTGGTGCAGCTTGAGCTGCGGACCGACGACGATCACGGAACGCGCGGAGTAGTCCACGCGCTTGCCGAGCAGGTTCTGGCGGAAGCGGCCCTGCTTGCCCTTCAGCATGTCGCTGAGGGACTTCAGGGGGCGGTTGCCGGGACCCGTGACCGGGCGGCCGCGGCGGCCGTTGTCGAACAGCGCGTCGACGGCCTCCTGGAGCATCCGCTTCTCGTTGTTCACGATGATCTCGGGGGCACCGAGGTCGAGCAGACGCTTCAGACGGTTGTTGCGGTTGATGACGCGGCGGTACAGGTCGTTGAGGTCGGAGGTCGCGAAGCGGCCACCGTCGAGCTGCACCATCGGACGCAGGTCCGGCGGGATGACCGGAACGCAGTCCAGCACCATGCCCTTGGGGCTGTTGCTGGTCTGGAGGAACGCGGAGACGACCTTGAGGCGCTTGAGCGCACGGGTCTTCTTCTGGCCCTTGCCGGTCCGGATGATCTCGCGGAGGCGCTCGGCCTCCTCGTCCAGGTCGAAGGACTCCAGACGCTTCTGGAGCGCGGCGGCGCCCATCGAACCGTCGAAGTAGGTGCCGAAGCGGTCGCGGAGCTCGCGGTAGAGCAGCTCGTCGCCCTCCAGGTCCTGGACCTTGAGGTTCTTGAAGCGGTTCCACACCTCGTCGAGACGGTCGATCTCGCGCTGGGCGCGGTCGCGCAGCTGCTTCATCTCGCGCTCGGCGCCCTCGCGCACCTTGCGGCGCACATCGGCCTTGGCGCCCTCGGCCTCCAGCTCGCCCAGGTCGGCTTCGAGCTTCTTGGCGCGGGCTTCGAGGTCGGCGTCGCGGCGGTTCTCGATCTGCTGGCGCTCGACGGAGACATGGGCCTCCAGCGACGGCAGATCGCGGGTGCGGCGCTCCTCGTCCACGAACGTGATCATGTACGCGGCGAAGTAGATGACCTTCTCCAGGTCCTTCGGCGCGAGGTCCAGCAGGTATCCGAGGCGCGACGGAACGCCCTTGAAGTACCAGATGTGGGTCACGGGGGCGGCCAGCTCGATGTGGCCCATCCGCTCGCGGCGCACCTTGGCGCGGGTCACCTCGACGCCGCAGCGCTCACAGATGATGCCCTTGAAGCGGACGCGCTTGTACTTGCCGCAGTAGCACTCCCAGTCCCGGGTCGGACCGAAGATCTTCTCGCAGAAGAGTCCGTCCTTTTCGGGCTTGAGCGTGCGGTAGTTGATCGTCTCGGGCTTCTTGACCTCGCCGTGCGACCACTGGCGGATGTCGTCAGCGGTGGCCAGGCCGATCCGAAGCTCGTCGAAGAAGTTGACGTCGAGCACTATGCGTCAATCCCTCTCAGGGTTGTGTCTCAAGGTGGTCTGTACGGGGTCCGGGGCAGCGGCCGGGATCACCACGGGGGTGATCCCGGCCGGACACCCGTCAGACCTCTTCGACGCTGCTCGGCTCGCGCCGGGACAGGTCGATGCCGAGCTCTTCCGCGGCACGGAAGACGTCCTCGTCGGTGTCGCGCATCTCGATGGACATACCGTCCGAGGACAGCACCTCCACGTTGAGGCACAGGGACTGCATCTCCTTGATGAGCACCTTGAAGGACTCGGGGATGCCGGGCTCGGGAATGTTCTCGCCCTTGACGATCGCCTCGTAGACCTTGACTCGGCCGGTGACGTCGTCGGACTTGATGGTCAGCAGCTCCTGGAGGGCGTACGCGGCGCCGTAAGCCTCCAGCGCCCACACCTCCATCTCACCGAACCGCTGGCCACCGAACTGGGCCTTACCACCCAGCGGCTGCTGGGTGATCATCGAGTACGGACCGGTCGACCGGGCGTGCAGCTTGTCGTCGACCAGGTGGTGGAGCTTGAGGATGTACATGTACCCGACCGAGATCGGGTCCGGGAACGGCTCGCCGGAGCGGCCGTCGAACATCCGGGCCTTGCCGGACGGCAGGACCATGCGGTCACCGTCGCGGTTGGGGATCGTCGACTCGAAGAGACCGGCGATCTCGTCCTCGCGGGCGCCGTCGAAGACCGGGGTCGCGACATTGGTTCCCGGGCGGACGTCGTCCGCGCCGATCGCCTTCAGCCGCTCCATCCACTCCTCGTTGCCCTCGACCTTCCAGCCCTGGCTGGCCAGCCAGCCGAGGTGGATTTCGAGGACCTGTCCCGGGTTCATCCGGGACGGGACGCCGAGCGGGTTGAGGATGATGTCGACCGGGGTGCCGTCCTCCAGGAACGGCATGTCCTCGATCGGCAGGATCTTGGAGATGACACCCTTGTTGCCGTGGCGGCCGGCCAGCTTGTCACCGTCGGTGATCTTGCGCTTCTGGGCCACGTAGACCCGGACCAGCTGGTTGACGCCGGGCGGCAGCTCGTCGCCCTCCTCTCGGTCGAAGACGCGGACGCCGATGACCTTGCCGGTCTCGCCGTGCGGCACCTTCAGCGAGGTGTCACGGACCTCGCGCGCCTTCTCACCGAAGATCGCGCGGAGCAGCCGCTCCTCGGGGGTCAGCTCGGTCTCGCCCTTCGGGGTGACCTTGCCGACGAGGATGTCACCGGCGATGACCTCGGCACCGATCCGGATGATGCCGCGCTCGTCGAGGTCCGCGAGGACCTCCTCGGAGACGTTCGGGATGTCCCGGGTGATCTCCTCGGGGCCGAGCTTGGTGTCACGGGCGTCGACCTCGTGCTCCTCGATGTGGATCGAGGAGAGGACGTCGTCCTGGACGAGGCGCTGCGACAGGATGATCGCGTCCTCGTAGTTGTGGCCCTCCCACGGCATGAACGCGACGAGCAGGTTCTTGCCGAGCGCCATCTCGCCGTTCTCGGTGGCCGGACCGTCGGCCAGGACCTGGCTCTCCACGACCCGGTCGCCCTCGGCGACGATGACCTTCTGGTTGACCGAGGTGCCCTGGTTGGAGCGGGAGAACTTGGCCACCCGGTAGGTGGTGTAGGTGCCGTCGTCGTTGCCGACGGTGATGTAGTCCGCGGAGACCTCCTGGACCACACCGTCCTTCTCGGCCTTGATGACGTCACCGGCGTCGACGGCGCAGCGGTACTCCATGCCGGTACCGACCAGCGGCGCTTCGGCCGTGATCAGCGGAACGGCCTGGCGCATCATGTTCGCGCCCATGAGGGCACGGTTGGCGTCGTCGTGCTCCAGGAAGGGGATCATGGCGGTCGCGACCGACACCATCTGGCGCGGCGAGACGTCCATGTAGTCGACCTCGGCCGGCGGGACGTAGTCGACCTCGCCGCCACGGCGGCGGACCAGCACCCGGGCCTCGGCGAACCGCAGCTCGTCGTTGAGCGTGGCGTTCGCCTGGGCGATGACGAAGCGGTCCTCCTCGTCGGCGGTCAGGTAGTCGACCTCGTCGGTGACCTGGCCGTCGACGACCTTGCGGTACGGGGTCTCGACGAAACCGAACGCGTTGACCCGGCCGTACGAGGCGAGCGAGCCGATCAGACCGATGTTCGGGCCTTCGGGCGTCTCGATGGGGCACATGCGGCCGTAGTGCGAGGGGTGCACGTCACGGACCTCGAAGCCGGCCCGCTCACGGGAGAGACCACCCGGGCCGAGCGCCGACAGACGGCGCTTGTGGGTGAGCCCCGACAGCGGGTTGTTCTGGTCCATGAACTGCGACAGCTGGCTGGTGCCGAAGAACTCCTTGATGGAGGCGACGACCGGCCGGATGTTGATCAGGGTCTGCGGCGTGATCGCCTCGACGTCCTGGGTGGTCATGCGCTCGCGCACGACCCGCTCCATACGGGCGAGACCCGTACGGACCTGGTTCTGGATCAGCTCGCCGACATTGCGGAGACGGCGGTTGCCGAAGTGGTCGATGTCGTCGGTCTCGACGACGATCTCACTGCCGTTCTCGCCGATCGTCTCGACCTCGCCGGCGTGCAGCTTCACCAGGTACTTGATGGTGGCGATGACGTCGTCGGTGGTCAGGACGCCCGCGTTCAGCGGCTCGTCCGCACCCAGCTTCTTGTTGACCTTGTAGCGGCCGACCTTGGCCAGGTCGTAGCGCTTGGGGTTGAAGTAGAGGTTCTCCAGCAGCGTCTGGGCGGCCTCACGCGTGGGCGGCTCGCCCGGACGCAGCTTGCGGTAGATGTCGAGCAGCGCGTCGTCCTGGCCCTGGGTGTGGTCCTTCTCCAGGGTGGCGCGCATGGACTCGTACTCGCCGAACTCCTGCAGGATCTGCTCGGTGGTCCAGCCGAGCGCCTTCAGCAGGACGGTGACGGACTGCTTGCGCTTGCGGTCGATACGGACACCGACCATATCGCGCTTGTCGATCTCCATCTCCAGCCAGGCACCCCGGGACGGGATGATCTTGGCGGTGAAGATGTCCTTGTCGGACGTCTTGTCGATGGAGGAGTCGAAGTAGACACCGGGCGAGCGCACCAGCTGCGATACGACGACACGCTCGGTGCCGTTGATCACGAAGGTGCCCTTGTTGGTCATCAGCGGGAAGTCACCCATGAAGACCGTCTGCGACTTGATCTCGCCGGTCTCGTTGTTGGTGAACTCCGCCGTGACGAAGAGCGGCGCGGCGTAGGTGAAGTCGCGGTCCTTGCACTCGTCGATCGAGTTCTTCGGAGGCTCGAAGCGGTGGTCGCGGAAAGTCAGCGACATCGACCCGCTGAAGTCCTCGATCGGGGAGATCTCCTCGAAGATCTCCTCCAGACCGGACTTCGTGGGGACGTCCTGTCCGCTGTCCAGGGCCGCCTCGACCCGAGCCTTCCACGCGGCATTGCCGAGCAGCCAGTCGAAGCTCTCGGTCTGGAGCGCGAGGAGGTTCGGAACCTCAAGGGGCTCTTTGATCTTTGCAAAGGAGATGCGCAGCGGGGCGGTGCTGGCGCCATTGTTCGTATTCGCGGTCGAGGCGTTGCGCGAGGCGGCCAAGAGGGGGTCCTTCCGAGGGCTCGGACTCACTACGCGCGTACCGGTCCCAAGCCGGACAAGGACTGAGAAACCCCAGGTCAGGGGAGGCTCGGCCCACTGTGCTCATGCGAGGGGATGCCCCTGGTGACGGGCAGGAGGCAGTTAACAGGCAGCGCAAAGGGTCAGTGTAGCCACTTGGCACACTGATGTCCAGTGCGGGCTTTCGAGACCCTCGCTGCCCTCGTTGTTCTCATCTCCGCTACGCCCTCGCGCCCGGGAGGCGCACGTCAATACTTCCCACTCGTTCACCGATCCATGCCTCGGATCCGGATCGGTTGTGACGACGCGTCCTGAGAATTGCGCGCTGCGTGCGGTTCGTCAAGGCCCCCTGCCCCGGACCTGCGGCCGGAACCGTCACTGCCCGGACACACGGCGCACCCTCCGCCACCGTGGGACACCGCCCTCACCCGGGTCCCGGGCCGGCGCGGTGCACGGAGATGATCACCATACTCGTCGCAGCCCCCGGTGCAAGCCGCCACGAGCCGGCCGTCACGGTACGACAAAGGGCGACCACCCGGTTGGGTGATCGCCCTTCGAAGGTGTCCCGTTACGTCCTGACGGAAGACGAGACGAGCCTCACAGTGTCCTCACGGCGTCGGAACGCCGTTCGGAGCGGCTGCTACGGCTGGAGGGTCACTTGACCTCGACAGCCGCGCCCGCGCCCTTGAGGGACTCGGCGGCCTTCTCGGCGACGTCCTTGGCGACCTTCTCGAGGACCGGCTTCGGGGCGCCGTCCACGAGGTCCTTGGCCTCCTTCAGACCCAGGGAGGTCAGCTCACGCACGACCTTGATGACCTGGATCTTCTTCTCGCCGGCACCCGTGAGGATGACGTCGAACTCGTCCTGCTCCTCGACGGCGGCGGCGTCGCCACCGGCAGCGCCACCCGCGACGACGACCGGCGCGGCGGCGGCGGCGGTGACGTCGAAGCGCTCCTCGAAGGCCTTCACGAACTCGGAGAGCTCAATGAGGGTCATGTCGTCGAACTGCGCGAGCAGGTCTTCCTGGCTGAGCTTCGCCATGATGGCGTCCTTCCACTAATTCGGCTGGTGCCGGATGTACATAGAGGCGGGCGTACGTTCGGCCCGCTGCGACCCCCGCACGGGGCGGTGGTCAATACGCGAGCCGAATTACTCGGCACCGCCCTGCTCGTCGCGCTTGGCACGGAGCGCGTCCACGGTGCGGACGAGCTTCGACGGGAGCGCCTGGAAGAGCACGGCAGCCTGAGTCTGCTTGCCCTTCATGGCGCCCGCCAGCTTGGCGAGCAGAACCTCGCGGGACTCGAGGTCCGCGAGCTTCTTGATCTCATCGGCGGACAGCGCCTTGCCATCAAGGACACCGCCCTTGATGATCAGATTCGGGTTGTCCTTGGCGAAGTCACGAAGACCCTTCGCCGACTCCACCGGGTCACCGGTGATGAAGGCAACCGCCGTCGGACCGTTGAACAGGTCGTCGAGCGAGGAGATCCCGGCCTCGTTGGCCGCAATCTTGGTCAGCGTGTTCTTCACCACGGCGTACTGGGCGTTCTCACCGAGCGAACGGCGCAGCTGCTTGAGCTGGGCCACGGTGAGACCCCGGTACTCGGTCAGCACAGCGGCATTCGAACCGCGGAACTGATCCGCGAGCTCGGCTACCGCGGCAGCCTTGTCGGGCCTTGCCATGAGCGTCGGCCTCCTTCCGGGTGATGAGGACCGCGCGGACCCGAAGGAGGAACTGGGCAAAACGAAACGCCCCGGCGCAGGCGCACGGGGCGTAGCTCGACCGGATGGAATCCGGGAGCTTCTCCACAGTCACCTGCGCAGGTCGTCCGCAGCTAGCGGATCCTTCGGCCGCCGCATCCTCTGACGAGTACGCGGCAACAACCAGCGGTCTTTGGCTTCTCGGGAAGCGTACGCGACGGGTTTGTCCGGAAGCAAATCGTCTCCCGTCCGGACAGCGGACGGGAGACGACGAGGCCCGGCACGGGCGCCGGACCGGGGCGGGAGACGGTCCTTTACAGGCCTGCACCGGCCTTCTTCATGGCCTCGGCGGCCTTCTTGAGCATCTGCGCCAGATCGAAGGTCCGGTCCGCCGGCGGGGGCGTCACGGATGCCTTGGCGCCGTAGTCGGAGTAGTTGGTGACCATGGAGATCGGACCCTCCTTGGTCTTCATGGAGATGTCCGTCTTCACCGGCAGACCGTTCTTGTTCACCCAGACCTGGGCGTCGTAGGAGGTGATACCCGCCTCCTTCAGATCCTTGACGAGCCGAGCCCGCTCGCGCTTGTCGAGGACAATGGACTCGTTGGCGGCCACCAGCTCCGCGACGGAGATGGTCCCCTTGTAGTGCTGGGTGTCGACGCCGTCCAGCTTCACCGGGCCAGCGTGCTTGATGCTCTTGGACTCCAGCAGCAGGGCGAGCTGCTCGGCCGGGCTCTGGTCGATATTGTCCAGGCCATTGGTCATCTGCTTCTGCAGCGCCGCGTCACCGGACATCTCGGCCGCGGCACCGACGTCCATCTTCAGCCAGCGCTTGCCGTCCATCCGCTTGGCCAGCTCGGCACCGGCATCCAGGTACATGACGTTGTCCAGCCACATCATGCGGATCTGCTCGGGAGCGCCGGGGGCCGCCGCGAAGGCGTCGCCGGACATGGTCATGTCCATCAGCGTCGGGTCCCAGCCCATGACACCGGAGAGCTTCATCTCCCCGCCGCCGCCCAGCTCCTTCGAGTCCGGCATGGTCATCACCATGTCGACCTTGGCGGACTTCGCTTCCTCGGTCTTCGTGTACGAAGCCTTGAGCACCTTGGTCAGCTGGGCACCGGACTGCAGCTTGGTCCCGGCGCCGTTCTTCGCGTCCTCGCCACCGCACGCCGACACCGCGGCGATCACGGCAACGGCCGTCAGGGAGAGGCCCGCACGCCTCCGTATGGACTTGTTCATGACCCGCCCTTGTTCCTCTTGATGTCTTCTCCGTGAACTCTTCGAACCGTAACCCATGGCACCGACAGCTATATCCGGGTACGGCAACAGCCGGGGAACGCACCGGTCCCCGTGCCTCCGAAGAGGCACGGGGACCGGTGTCAACCCTGCGCGAACCCGCGGCCGGCGTCTGATCAGACGGCGGCCGGGTCCTCCTCGACGAGGAGGTTGCGGGTGCGGTTGGAGTCCAGCGGGATGCCGGGGCCCATCGTCGTGGTCAGGGTCGCCTTCTTGATGTAGCGGCCCTTCGCGGCGGACGGCTTCAGACGGAGGATCTCCTCCAGCGCCGCGGCGTAGTTCTCCACCAGCTTGGTCTCGTCGAACGACACCTTGCCGATGATGAAGTGGAGGTTCGCGTGCTTGTCGACACGGAACTCGATCTTGCCGCCCTTGATGTCGGTCACGGCCTTCGCGACATCGGGGGTGACGGTGCCGGTCTTCGGGTTCGGCATCAGACCACGCGGACCGAGCACCCGGCCGAGACGGCCGACCTTGCCCATGAGGTCCGGGGTGGCGACGACGGCGTCGAAGTCCAGACGGCCCTTCGCCACCTCGTCGATCAGCTCGTCGGAGCCGACGATGTCGGCGCCCGCGGCAACCGCGGCCTCGGCACGGTCACCGGTCGCGAAGACCAGGACCCGGGCGGTCTTGCCGGTGCCGTGCGGAAGGTTCACGGTGCCACGGACCATCTGGTCGGCCTTGCGCGGGTCGACGCCCAGACGCAGGGCAACCTCGACGGTGCCGTCGAACTTGGTGGACGAGGTGTCCTTGGCGAGACGGACGGCCTCCAGGGGCGCGTACAGGCGCTCCCGGTCGATCTTGGCGTCCGCGGCGCGGAAAATCTTGCTGCGCTTCACTTCTGCTCCTGTTGTGTTTCAGGTGTGGAGTCGTGGTGCGGGCCAGCGCTTGGCCCTACCACCGAAAGGTCAGGGGGCGGCTGCGGCGTTCTGCCGAAGCCTTCCCGGGGTAACGTCCCGGGGCGATGTACCGCCCGGTCGTCAGCCCTCGACCGTGATGCCCATGGAACGAGCCGTACCCGCGATGATCTTCTCCGCGGCGTCCAGGTCGTTCGCGTTCAGGTCGGGCATCTTGGTCGTGGCGATGTCGCGGACCTGGTCGCGGGTGAGCTTGGCAACCTTGGTCTTGTGCGGCTCGCCGGAGCCCTTGTCCACACCAGCGGCCTTGAGGATCAGCTTCGCGGCCGGCGGAGTCTTGGTGACGAAGGTGAAGGAACGGTCCTCGTAGACCGTGATCTCCACCGGCACGACCATGCCACGCTGCGACTCGGTCGCGGCGTTGTAGGCCTTGCAGAACTCCATGATGTTGACGCCGTGCTGACCCAGGGCCGGGCCGACCGGCGGAGCCGGGTTGGCCGCGCCGGCCTGGATCTGGAGCTTGATAAGCCCCGTGACCTTCTTCTTCTTGGGAGGCATTGCTCTCTCCGGGTCCTAGTGAGAGTTTTCAGCACTCCACCCGATCATCCGGATGGAGGCATACCGCCCAACGATAACGGGTATAGCCGGACGGTTAAAAACCGACAGGTCAGGACCCCCGTGAAGGGCGGTCCTGACCTGGTCGGAAGCTCTGTGTCAGTTCTTCTGGATCTGGTCGAAGCTCAGCTCGACCGGGGTCTCCCGGCCGAAGATCTCGACCAGACCCTTGACCTTCTTCGAGTCGGCGTTGATCTCGTTGATCGTCGCCTGGAGGGTCGCGAAGGGGCCGTCCGTGACAGTGACGGAGTCGCCGACCTCGAAGTCCAGCACCTGGACCTCGACCTTGCGGGACGGCACCGGCTCGCCCTTGGCCTCGGCGGCCTCGCGGGCGGCCTTCTCCTCCGCCTCCGGAGCGAGCATCTTCACGATCTCGTCCAGGGTCAGCGGGTACGGGTCGTAGGCGTTGCCGACGAAGCCGGTGACGCCCGGTGTGTTCCGGACGACGCCCCAGGACTCGTTGGTGAGGTCCATCCGGACCAGGACATAGCCGGGAAGCTTGTTCTGGCGGACGTTCTTGCGCTCGCCGTTCTTGATCTGGACGATCTCTTCCTCGGGCACTTCGGCCTGGTAGATGAACTCCTCGACGTTCAGCGAGACGGCGCGCTGCTCCAGGTTGGCCTTGACCCGCTTCTCGTACCCGGCGTAGGTGTGGATCACGTACCACTCGCCCGGGAGAAGGCGCAGCTCCTCGCGGAGTGCGGCGATCGGGTCAACCGGCTCCTCGGCCTCGGCGACCTCTTCGTCCTCGGCGGCGTCCGCTTCCGTCTCGGTGCCGTCGTCAGCGTCGGTGTCGGCGTCAGTGGCCTCGACGTGCAGCGCGGCGTCCTCGGCCGGCTCACCGGCGGCCTCGTCCGCAGCTTCCGCCTCGTCCGGGTCGACGGAGTCCGCAGCCTCAACGATGTCGAGCTCGTCCTCGGCGGACTCCACGGACTCGAAGCTCGCGTCGTCCGGCTCGACGGCCTCGTTCAGGTTCGGGTCAGACACGGTGGCTGCTTCTTCCTGGATACAGATGGGTGGAACATGCGGAAAGGACGCCGCCCCGGTACGCACCCGGTGACGCCGCCCTTATTCGCGGGATCAGCCGAAGACGTACGAAACGGCTTCCTGGAACCCATAGTCAATCACGGTCACGAGGCCGATCATGATGACGACGAAGATGATGACCACGGTCGTGTACGTCGTCAGCTGGCTCCGCGTGGGCCAGACGACCTTGCGGAGCTCGGCGACGATCTGCCGGTAGAAGAGCGCGAGACGGCCGAGAGGGCCCTTCTTGCCGCGCTTGCCGCCCTTGCGCGGCTTCTCCTGAGAAGTCGCGTCTTCGGCATCAGGCGTGTCGATGGAGCCCACGGCGTCCGTCACTTTCTCTCACCTGATTCCCGGGTCGTGGCCGTGCCGCGCCCGGTGGAGCCGCACGGCGGTTCAATGAATCTGCGTACATGCGCACACATCCTGGCGAAGGTGTGTGTGTAGCAGGGCCGGAGGGACTTGAACCCCCAACCGCTGGTTTTGGAGACCAGTGCTCTACCAATTGAGCTACGACCCTTTGTGACTTCCCCAACGTACAGCATCCCGGATGGTTCCGGTGCAGCGGTCCGTGAGGGGCCAACGACGAGTGAGTGTACGTGGTCGCGGGGCCGACGTCGAACAGACAACGCCCCAGCGGTTCTTGTCGCCCACCTGCAAAGCTCTGGTTGATCGTTTCTTCGCAGGCCGGGGGCCGGACCCGGCCGGCTCTTCCCGATACCGTCCCCCACCCCGCCGTCCGGGGTGCGAAACGGATGTGCAGCACCGATTCTGCGTCTGGGACCATGGACG
The DNA here is from genome assembly GCF_044763775.1 of Streptomyces sp. NPDC094448. NCBI lineage: Bacteria > Bacillati > Actinomycetota > Actinomycetes > Kitasatosporales > Streptomycetaceae > Streptomyces > Streptomyces sp. NPDC094448. The sequence continues at coordinate 248,463 of NZ_JBIWGU010000008.1, forward strand.
TATGAGCGCTGCAACCCCTCCCACCGAGCGCCGGGTCTCCGCGCGCATCGGCGCGATCTCCGAGTCCGCGACCCTCGCCGTCGACGCCAAGGCGAAGGCCCTCAAGGCCGCCGGGCGCCCGGTGATCGGCTTCGGCGCGGGCGAGCCCGACTTCCCGACGCCCGACTACATCGTCGAGGCGGCCGTCGAGGCCTGCCGGACCCCGAAGTACCACCGCTACACCCCGGCCGGCGGTCTTCCCGAGCTGAAGAAGGCCATCGCCGCGAAGACGCTGCGGGACTCCGGCTACGAGGTCGACCCGGCCCAGGTCCTGGTGACCAACGGCGGCAAGCAGGCGATCTACGAGGCGTTCGCGTCGGTCCTGGACCCGGGTGACGAGGTCATCGTCCCGGCCCCGTACTGGACGACGTACCCGGAGTCGATCCGGCTCGCTGGCGGTGTCCCGGTCGAGGTCGTGGCCGACGAGACGACCGGCTACCGGGTCTCCGTCGAGCAGCTCGAAGCCGCCCGCACCGAGCGGACGAAGGTCGTCGTCTTCGTCTCCCCGTCCAACCCCACCGGCGCCGTCTACAGCCGTGAGGACACCGAGGCGATCGGCCGCTGGGCCGAGGAGAACGGCCTGTGGGTGCTGACGGACGAGATCTACGAGCACCTGGTGTACGGCGACGCCTCGTTCACCTCGCTGCCCGCCGTGGTGCCCGGTATCCGCGAGCGGTGCCTGGTGGTGAACGGGGTGGCGAAGACGTACGCCATGACCGGCTGGCGCGTGGGGTGGATCGTCGGCCCCAAGGACGTGATCAAGGCCGCGACGAACCTCCAGTCCCACGCGACGTCGAACGTGTCCAATGTGGCCCAGGTCGCCGCCCTGGCCGCGGTCTCCGGTGATCTGGACGCGGTCGCCGAGATGCGGACCGCCTTCGACCGCCGCCGCCGCACCATTGTGCGGATGCTGAACGAGATCGACGGCGTGGTCTGCCCGGAGCCGGAGGGCGCGTTCTACGTCTACCCCTCGGTGAAGGACCTGCTCGGCAAGGAGATCCGGGGCAAGCGCCCGGCCGGCTCCGTGGAGCTGGCGGCGCTGATCCTCGACGAGGTCGAGGTCGCTGTCGTCCCGGGTGAGGCCTTCGGGACCCCCGGTTATCTGCGGCTGTCGTACGCCCTGGGCGACGACGATCTGGTGGAGGGCGTGTCCCGGATCCAGAAGCTGCTGGCGGAGGCCAAGGCCTGACCCGCCCCGCGGCCGTACGGACGGCCCTCGGCCCGGATTCCCCGGGCCGGGGGCCGTTTTTTCGTTCGGGCAAGCGCCCGATCAGGGAATACGGCTGCCGAGCGGCCGCGCTTGCGGCAGGATCCGAGGATGGAACGTGTACGTGACGTCGGTCTGCTCCCCAAGGCCCATCTGCATCTTCACTTCACGGGCTCGATGCGGCCCTCGACCCTGCTGGAACTGGCCGACAAGTACGGCGTCCATCTGCCCGACGCGCTGACCGGCGGCGAGCCCCCGAAGCTCCGGGCCACCGACGAGCGCGGCTGGTTCCGTTTCCAGCGGCTGTACGACATCGCCCGTTCGTGTCTGCGATCCCCCGAGGACATCCAGCGGCTGGTGCGGGAGGCGGCCGAGGAGGACGTCCGCGACGGTTCGGGCTGGCTGGAGATCCAGGTCGATCCCACGTCGTACGCGCCGATGCTGGGCGGGCTGATCCCGGCGCTGGAGATCATCCTGGACGCGGTGGACTCGGCGAGCCGGGAGACCGGGCTCGGGATGCGGGTCCTGGTGGCCGCGAACCGGATGAAGCACCCGCTGGACGCCCGGACCCTGGCCCGGCTGGCCGTACGGTACGCGGACCGGGGCATCGTCGGCTTCGGGCTCTCCAACGACGAGCGCCGGGGCATGGCCCGCGATTTCGACCGGGCCTTCGCGATCGCCCGGGAGGGCGGGCTGCTGGCGGCGCCGCACGGCGGCGAGCTGGCGGGCCCGTCCTCCGTACGCGACTGTCTGGACGATCTGCGGGCCTCCCGGATCGGTCACGGGGTGCGCGCGGCGGAGGACCCCGGGCTGCTGCGGAGACTCGCGGACCGCGGGGTGGCCTGCGAGGTCTGCCCCACGTCGAACGTGGCGCTCGGTGTCTACGACAAGCACGAGGACGTCCCGCTGCGGACCCTGTTCGAGGCGGGCGTACCGCTGGCGCTGGGCGCGGACGACCCGCTGCTCTTCGGCTCCCGGCTGGCGGCGCAGTACGAGGTGGCCCGGCGCCACCACGGATTCACCGATCCCGAGCTGGCGGCCCTGGCCCGGCAGTCCATCGAGGCGTCGGCGGCCCCTGAGCCGGTGCGCGGGGAGCTGCTGGCCGGGGTGGATGCCTGGCTGGCCGGTCCGTAGCCGGGAGCCGTACAGGACTGTCCGTACGGCTCGGGGCTCGGGGTCCGGGGTCCGGGGTTACGGCCGGGGGTTGCGGATCAGAGGTCGACGCCGACCGTGACCGGTTCGTTGACGAGGGTGACGCCGAAAGCCTCGCGGACGCCCGCCACGACCTCGCGGGCGAGGGCTAGGAGGTCCTCCGTGGTGGCACCGCCGCGGTTCGTCAGGGCCAGGGTGTGCTTGGTGGAGATGCGGGCCGGGCCGCTGCCGTATCCCTTGGTGAAGCCCGCGCGGTCGATCAGCCAGGCCGCGGAGGTCTTGGTGCGGCCCTCCCCCGCCGGGTAGGCCGGCGCCACGGCACCGTCGCCCAGCCGCTCCCTGACCCGGCCGAGGAACGCCTCGTACGCGGTGTCGTCGAGGATCGGATTGGTGAAGAAGGATCCGGCGGACCAGGTGTCGTGGTCGTCCGCGTCGAGGACCATGCCCTTGCCGCCGCGGAGCGCGAGGACGGTGGCACGGACCGCGCCCAGCTCCGCCCGGTCGCCGGCCTCGACACCGAGGGCGCGTGCGGTCTCCGCGTACCGGACGGGCGCGGAGAGCCCCTCCGCGTCCTCCAGCAGGAAGCGGACCCGGAGCACGACATAGCGGTCGGGGTGCTCCTTGAAGAGGCTGTGGCGGTACGAGAAGGCGCACTCCGCGTTGGTGAGGGTGACGGTCTCGCCGCGGTGCCGGTCGTACGCGACCACCTCGGTGATGGTGCTGGAGACCTCCTGGCCGTACGCACCGACGTTCTGGACCGGCGTGGCGCCGGCGGAGCCCGGGATGCCCGCGAGGCATTCGACGCCGGCGAGTCCGGCGGCCACGGTGCGGGCGACGGCGTCGGTCCACACCTCGCCCGCCGCGAGTTCGAGACGGGTGCCGTCGAGCCGGAAGCCGGAGGTGGCGATCCGCAGGGCGGTGCCGTCGAAGCCCTTGTCGCCGATGACCAGATTGCTGCCGCCGCCGATGAGGAGCAGCGGTGTCCCGGTCTCGTCCGCCTCGCGGACCGCCGCGACGACCTCGTCGTCGGTGGTCGCCGTGAGGAGCCGGGTGGCGGGGCCGCCGAGCCGGAAGGTGGTCAGGGGGGCGAGGGGGGCGTCGTGAAGTTCCTGCACGCGGACAAGGGTACGGAACGGGGTCCGGAGCGTTGTGCATCCCGGGGGCGCAGGAGGGCCGGGGCGGCGTAAGGGAGCCGGGGCGCGGACCGGTGTGGTTCGCGCCCCGGCTCGGGGTCGGGGTCAGGGTCAGGGTCCGAGTCGGATACCGGGTCCGGGGTCGGACTCCGGGGTCGGACTCCGGGGTCAGACTCCGGCCCGCTCCCGCTCGGGGGACCGGCTGCCCGTCTCCTGCTCGGGCTCCCGTTCGGCGGCGACGCCCCGGCGGCCCGGGATCAGCAGGGCGGCCACCGCCGCCACGGCCACCGCCGCCACGCCGATCCACAGTGCGGGGACGGTTCCGTCCACGAACGTCTGCGGGGACCCGTAGCCGCCGCGGGCGGCGAACACCGCGCCCAGGGCGGCGATCCCGAGCGCGCCGCCGACCTCCCGCAGCGCGTTGTTCGCCCCGGACGCCATGCCCTGCTCGCCGGGGCGGACGCTGGACATCACCACGCTCGCGGCGGGCGCGAAGAAGAGGGCCATGCCGACTCCGCTGACGATCAGCGCGGGCAGTTGGGCGGGGTAGCTCACCCCGGGCTCCAGGACCAGCGCGAACAGGGCGAGCCCGAGGGCCTGGAGGGCGAGTCCGGCGGCCACGACGGGCCGCCCGCCGATCCGGTCGGAGAGCAGGCCGGCGAGGGGCGCGACGAGCAGCGGCATCGCGGTCCACGGCAGCATCCGGAGTCCGGCTTCGGTCGGCGAGTAGCCGACAACCCCCTGGAGGAACTGGCTGAGCAGGAAGATGGAGCCGAACATCCCCAGGAACATCAGTGCGGACGCCGCGTTGATCCCGGCGAAGCCGCGGTCGCGGAAGAGGCGCATGGGGAGCAGGGGGCGGGCGGCGACCATTCCGTGCCGGACAAAGGCGGCGAGCAGCAGCACCCCGGCGGTCAGGGAGCCCAGGACGGGGACGCTGGTCCAGCCGTCGACATGGCCGTTGATCAGTCCGTAGACGATGCCGAAGAGGCCGCCGCTGGCAAGGAGCGTGCCGGGGACGTCGAGGCGGGCGTCCGGAGCGTACGACTCGGCCAGCCGCAGCCGGGCGAGGACCAGCAGCAGAACTCCGATGGGCACGTTCAGCCAGAAGATCCACTGCCAGGACAGGTGTTCGGTGAGCGCACCGCCGACGAGGGGGCCGCCCGCGACGGCGAGTCCGTTGGCGGCGCCGAAGATGCCGAGCATGGCACCGCGGCGAGCGGCGGGGACCGCGACGGTCAGCAGGGTCATGGTGAGGGGCATCATGATCGCCCCGCCGACGCCCTGGAGCGCCCGGGCGGCGATCAGTCCGTCGATTCCGGGGGCCAGCGCGGCGGCCGCCGATGCGGCGGTGAAGATGCCGAGGCCGACCATGAAGAGCCGGCGGCGGCCGAAGCGGTCGCCGAGTGCGGCGCCGAAGAGCAGCAGGACGGCGAAGGTGAGGGTGTAGGCGCTCACCGTCCATTCCAGCTCGGCTAGTCCCCCGCCGAGGTCGGAGCGGATGGCGGGCAGGGCCGTGGTGACGACGAGATTGTCCAGCGAGGCCATGAATCCGGCGACGCAGGTGATGAGCAGGGTCCAGCCCACGCCGCCGCGGCGGACGTCCGCCGTCGTTTCCGGGTGGTTCTCCTGTGGCTGCCACTTCCGGTGTGCCGTGTGCTCCACGTTTCCCCCAGGGTTTCTTCGAAGGCAAATATTTAGTAATGGATCACTAACTTTTTCCGGCGTACGCCATCCGGGACGTGTCGTACCGGAATGCCGTACGGGCGGAGCCGTACAGGCCGTGCACGGGGGCCTACGGAGTCGTGCGGAGTCGTGCGAACCGTACGGAGTCGTACGGAGTTACGGGGCCATGCGGGCCGTACCCGGTCGTACGGAGTCGTACAACTTCACGGAGTCGTACGGGGAACGTTCCGCACGCTCCTGTGCCGCTACTCCGCGACGGAGCCGGGCGTCATATCGAAGCAGCCCTGCCAGACGCGGTGATCGCCGGGGAAGCCCAGGGACACCAGGGTGTTGATCAGCATCCCGTAGCCCATGAACCGGCCGATATGCTCCCGGTCGCCGCCCAGGGCGCCGCTCGCCAGATCCCAGATCTCCAGCCAGCCCCGCCGTACCGTCTCACCGAACTCGGCGTCCCCCGCGGCCTCGGCGGTCGCCACCGCCACATAGACCTGCATCTGCATCAGCAGCTTCTCGCGGTCGCCGATCAGCCGGAAGTACGCGGCGGCCATCACGGTCTCGGGGTCGCCTTCCGGCGACTCCTCCAAGGCCTCGGTGAAGACCGCGACCATGTCTTCCATACAGCGGTGGGTCGCGGCGAGGAACAGCTCACGCTTGTTCTTGTACAGCCGGAAGAGATACGGCTGGGAGACCCCGACGCGCCGGGCGATGGCCTCGGTCGACGTGCCGTTGTACCCACCGACGGCGAACTCCGAGATCGCCGCCCGGACGACGCTCTCGCGCCGTTCCTCCGCGCTCATTCTGACCATGAGAGTAAGTTAGTAACCAATTACTAACTCGTCAACCCGTCGGCGCCGGCCCGCCTCCGAAGGGAGGCGAACACCCCGGCACCGAGACGCGAAGGGCGCCCTCCGCAGGAGAGCGCCCTTTGTCCCGCCGCCGCCTCCGCCTTCGCCTTCGGGTCCGGCGGGGCGGGCGAGGATCAGGCCAGCCTGACCACCGCGCGGGCCATGCCCAGCACCTTGTTCCCGTCGCTGACCGCGGTGAGATCCACCCGGACGGTGTTCTCCTCCAGCAGGGCCGCGACCTTCCCGCTCACCTCGACGAGCGCGCCCTTCTCGTCGTTGGGCACGACGACGGGCTTGGTGAACCGGACCGAGTAGTCCACGACGGCCCCGGGGTCACCGGCCCAGTCCGTGACCACGCGAATCGCCTCGGCCATGGTGAACATGCCATGGGCGATCACGTTCGGCAGCCCGACCTCGCGCGCGAACTCCTCGTTCCAGTGGATCGGGTTGAAGTCACCGGACGCGCCCGCGTACCGGACGAGTACGGCCCGGTCCACCGGGAACGACCCGGCCGGCAGTTCGGTCCCGACCTCGACGTCCGCAAAGGAGATCTTCGCCGCCATCACGCCTCCTCGGCGCCGCGCGCCACCAGCTTGGTCCATGCGGTCACCACGTGCTCACCGGACTCGTCGTGCACCTCGCCCCGGATGTCGAGCACATCGTTGCCCGCCATGGACTTGATGCTCTCGATGGTGGAGACGACGGAGAGCCGGTCCCCGGCCCGTACCGGCCTGGTGTACGCGAAACGCTGCGCGCCGTGCACCACCCGGCTGTAGTCGAGACCGAGCTGCGGATCGCGCAATACCTCGCCCGCGGCCCGGTAGGTGATCGCGAAGGCGAAGGTCGGCGGGGCGATCACATCGTCGTGGCCGAGCGCCCGCGCGGCCTCCGGGTCCGTGTACGCGGGATTGGCGTCCCCGACCGCGTCCGCGAATTCGCGGATCTTTTCCCGGCCGACCTCATAGGGCGGGGTGGGCGGATAACTCCGCCCGACGAAGGACTGGTCGAGCGCCATCGGCTGGCTCTCCCTCCTGAAATGGTCTGCCGCGAATGATCGTGTAGCCGTCGGCCACGGCAGTCGGCCGCCGGTGGTCTCATGATCGCGCGCCGTCATCCTTGCCGTACCGGCAACGTGGCGTTCCCCACACACCGCTCTGTTTCGCGGTACACGCGTCCGCGGTCGCGCTTCTCCGGACCGTGCCGCTCGGGAACGGGCCGCTGTTCGGGTACCTGGTGGTCCGACCCGTACACCTTCGGCCTGTACACCTTCAGCCCGTACTTCTCCGGCCCGTAGATCGCCGGTACCTGGATCGTCGGTACGTACCGTTCCGAACGCGCGCTGCTGCGGACCCGCGCTGCTCAGGCACGCGATGATCAAACGACACGAGGCCGCCCCCGGACGGGGACGGCCTCGTGTACGAGCCTGGTTCAGCGCGTTTCGCGGTGCGCAGTGTGCGCCTTGCAGCGCGGGCAGTGCTTCTTCATCTCAAGACGGTCCGGGTTGTTACGCCGGTTCTTCTTGGTGATGTAGTTCCGCTCCTTGCACTCCACGCAGGCCAGCGTGATCTTCGGGCGGACGTCGGTGGCAGCCACGTGAGTGCTCCTTGGACGGATGGGAAATTATGACGAACGCATGAAAGGGTAGCCGATCGAAGGACCGACCCCGCAATCGGCTACCGTGTGTAGCGGTGACCGGACTTGAACCGGTGACACAGCGATTATGAGCCGCTTGCTCTACCGACTGAGCTACACCGCTGCGATACCGGATTTCCCCGCCCTCGAAGGGGCGGGGAACTCTGGCATCAGAGCCCCAATACGGAATCGAACCGTAGACCTTCTCCTTACCATGGAGACGCTCTACCGACTGAGCTATTGGGGCGAGCGATGAAGACATTACACGGTCGGTCGCCGTTCGCCCAAATCCGTTTCGCCACCCCGGCTCCGCGTCGGTCACCGATCATGCGCCGACCGCCGGCGGGAGGTCGTCAAGGAGATCCGCAGGGGCGCGCTTGCCCTGCCGCGGCCTGCCCACGGCGGGCTCCGCAGCGCCGGGGCGGCCCGGCTGAGCGCGCCCACCCGACGGCGCTTTCCGGGCCCCTGCCGGCCGCCGCACCACCACTCCGGCCCCCGCGTGTCGCGCCACCCCGTCCCGTACGCCACCCGTGGCCACGCCGGTACGACTATTCCGCTCCTCCTCGAAGCGGGCCCCCGCCGCCCCTAGGCTCGAACCGCACTGCGTGCTCTTCCCCCCTCCCCTCTCCCTCCCCCGTTGCCCAGCCCGCTCAGCCCGTCCCGCTCAGCCCGTCCCGCTTTGTCAGCTCATGCGGTCGGCCCGATCCACAGGCGATCCACAGGAGATCCCCCAGGGGCCGACTACACCTGCACTGCACAGGAGCGCCATGCCCGACAGCCAGCCACGGCCTCCCGACGGCGCCACCGCCGACCCCTCCGCGCTGCTGCTCTGCGGCGCCAGGCTGGCGGACGGCCGCACGGTCGACGTCCGGCTCAGCGGCGGGCGGATCGAGGCGGTCGGCACGGCGGGCAGCCTCGCCCCGCACTGCGCCCGCGTCGACCTCGGCGGCTATCTGCTGCTGCCCGCGCCCGCCGAACCCCACGGCCACAGCGACACCGCGCTGACCGCCGACTCGCCGGGCCCCGTCTCGTACGAACCCGACGATGTCCAGCGACGGGCCACCGAAGCCGCGCTGCTCCAGCTCGGCCACGGGGCGACGGCGCTCCGCTCGCACGTCCGGATCGGGGACGTACAGGGGCTCGGACCGCTGGAGGCGGTGCTCCAGGCGCGCCGTTCGCTGCGCGGGCTGACCGATCTGACGGCGGTGGCCGTACCCCGGCTGCTGACCGGGCTGGCGGGCGCGGACGGGCTGGTGATGCTCCGGGACGCGCTGAAGATGGGTGCCGCGGTGGTGGGTGGCTGTCCGGACGCCGATCCGGACCCGGCGGGCTATGTGGAGGCGCTGCTGGAGGTCGCCGCCGAACACGGCTGCCCGGTCGATCTGCACACCCGCGGCGACGATCCGGCCCGGCTGGCGCGGCTGGCGGCCATGGCGGGCGGGGTACGGCCCGGAGTGACGATCGGCCCCTGTGCCGGGCTCGCCCTGCTGCCGCACGAGGTCGCCGCCCGGGCCGCGGACCAGCTGGCCGCGGCCGGGATCACTGTGGTCTGTCTGCCGCAGGGCGGCTGCGGGGCGATGGAGCAGCGGGGCAGCGCGCCCGTCCGGCTGCTGCGGGCCGCCGGGGTGCGGGTGGCCGCGGGCAGCGGGGCGCTGCGGGACGTGTCGAACCCGGTGGGGCGGGGCGATCCGCTGGAGGCCGCCTATCTGCTGGCGTCCCGGGACGGGCTGCGGGCGGAGGACGCGTACGCGACGGTGGCCGCGGCCGCGCGGGAGGCGATGGGCCTGCCGGAGGTACGGGTGGAGGCGGGGTTCCCGGCCGAGCTGCTGGCGGTGCGCGGGGAGCGGATCGCGGGCGTGCTGTCGCTGGCGTACAGCAGGATCGTGATCCACCGGGGCCGGGTGGTGGCCCGTACCAGCGCCGTCCGTGAGTACTGCGATTCGGCGGTCGCGGTCGCCCTGGAGCTGCCGCGCCAGGGCCGCCCGTAGCCGCGGCGCGGACGGATCATCCGGAGACGGGGTTCCGCAGGGGCGGTCCGGGCAGAGCGCGGGCCGCGGCGAGACGGAGTTGTGGGCGGCACACGGGCCGGTGAAGGAATCGGCGCGGCCGGGCGGGGCGCGGCCTTCCGGCGTACGGTCGTGGCATGCGCATTGTGATCGCTGGAGGACACGGTCAAATCGCCCTGCGACTGGAGCGGCTGCTCTCGGCGGGCGGACACGAAGTGGTGGGCGTCATCCGCTCACCGGAACAGGCCGCCGCACTGCGGGACGCCGGCGCCGAACCCGTCGTACTGGACCTGGAGTCGGCGGGGGTCGACGAGGTCGCCGCGGTACTGCGGGGCGCCGATGCCGCGGTGTTCGCGGCGGGCGCCGGGCCGGGCAGCGGGATCCCCCGCAAGGACACCGTCGACCGCGGTGCGGCCGTGCTGTTCGCGGACGCGGCCGAGCGGGCCGGGGTACGCCGTCATGTGGTGGTCTCGTCCATGCGGGCCGATGCCCGGCACGAGGGGGACGGCCAGTTCGACGCCTATCTGCGGGCGAAGGGGGCGGCCGACGACGACGTCCGGGCCCGGTCCGGTCTCGACTGGACGATCCTGCGGCCCGGCGCCCTGACCGACGACGCCGGGACCGGACTGGTCCGGCTGACGGCGTCGACAGGCCGGGGAGCGGTGCCGCGGGACGATGTGGCGGCGGTCATCGCCGAACTGCTCGACACTCCGGCGACGGCCGGGCTGACCCTGGAGCTGATCAGCGGCTCGGTGCCGGTCGGCGTCGCCGTACGCGATATCGCCGGCAACTGATCCCCTCGCGGTTCCGTCCTGTCCACGGCCGCGGGCGACGAGCCCGCGGCCTCCGGAAGGTTCCACCTCTCGTGAACTCCGACAGCAGCACCGCAGCCCCCGGGTTCCGGCCCGAAATCGTCGACCAACCCGAGCAGTTCTACGTCTGCGTCCGGGCATCGGTCCGCATGGAGCACCTCGCCGTGATCGCCGACCGCCTCGGAGAGCTGATCGGCTGGGCGGCCGCGCAGGGGGCGGAGTTCGCGGGGGCGCCCTTCTTCCGCTTCCGTACGGTCGATATGGCCGGCGAGTCCGATGTCGAGGCCGGGATCCCGCTGACGTCACCGGTGGCCCCCGAACGGGACATCCGGGCGGGGAGCCTCCCGGCCGGGCGGTACGCCACCGTCGTCCGCACCGGGCACCCGGACGGCCTCCTCGACACCGTCACGGCCCTGCGCGCCTGGGCCGACCGCGAGGGCCTGACCTGGGACATGACTCCGCTGGCCGACGGCGCGGAACGCTGGGGCTGCCGCCTGGAGTCCTATCTCACCGACCCCCGGGTGGAACCCGATATGAACAGGTGGCAGATCCAACTCGCCTTCCGCCTGGCCGACTGACCCGGGCCCGGCCTCCGGCCTTCGGCCTCTCGCACCGGGTCGGGGCGAGGTCCGGCGTCCGGCGTCCGGCGTCCGGCGTCCGGCGTCCGGCGTCCGGCGTCCGGCGTCCGGGAGAACGCGAAGGACCCCCGTCCAGTCACTGGACGGGGGTCCTTCTTCACGTGGCGGCGCCAGGATTCGAACCTGGGTAGGCTAAGCCGACGGATTTACAGTCCGCTCCCATTGGCCACTCGGGCACACCGCCATGGGAAATCGCCCGGCCCCGAAGGGGTCGTCGGAGACTGCTTGTCGTGCAGTTCTCTGTGGCGACGACGTAAACGATACCCGATGTGCAGGGGTGCTCCGCCACCGGATTGATCAGCCCTCGGGGCCGGGGCAGCCCGTAGGCTTGCCCGCGTGGTCCGGGAGCCGGGCCGCGTGATTCCGCATCTCGATACAAGGAGCCACAGCACATGGCCGACTCCAGTTTCGACATCGTCTCGAAGGTCGAGCGGCAGGAGGTCGACAACGCCCTCAACCAGGCCGCCAAGGAGATCTCCCAGCGCTACGACTTCAAGAACGTCGGAGCTTCCATCTCCTGGTCCGGCGAGAAGATCCTGATGCAGGCGAACTCGGAGGAGCGGGTCTCCGCGATCCTCGATGTGTTCCAGTCGAAGCTGATCAAGCGGGGGATCTCGCTGAAGGTCCTGGACGCCGGCGAGCCGCAGCTCTCGGGCAAGGAGTACAAGATCTTCGCCTCCATCGAGGAGGGGATCAGCCAGGAGAACGCCAAGAAGGTCGCGAAGATCATCCGCGATGAGGGCCCGAAGGGCGTCAAGGCACAGGTGCAGGGCGAGGAGCTGCGGGTCAGCTCCAAGAGCCGGGACGACCTCCAGTCCGTGATCGCGCTGCTGAAGGGCCAGGACTTCGACTTCGCGCTTCAGTTCGTCAACTATCGCTGAACCGAGCGGCCGGGCATACGGCCGTGTGCCGTCTGCCCCGCCGCACCGGGACCGCCGACGGACACACGGACGCACGCCCGGCCGTTGACCCGCCGGGTGCGGGGCGTCGGGGCAGGAGACAGGTGGTGGGCGACTGTGGGCGTGATGTCCGATTCCCGCCGGCGCGGGGCGCTCTCGGGGCGCAGACTCGAAGGCGTACAGCAGTCACCGTCGCTCCGAGGAGAGGACCGAGCCATGGCCATCACCACGGCGACCCCCGCCGCAGCGTCCCCGCCCGCCGACCCGGCAGCCCCCAGGCTCTGGGCGAGCCTCGACAGCCCGCTCGGGGAGTTGTTGCTGGTCGGCGTGGAGTCGGCCGCCGCTCCCGGTGGGACCGCGCTGGTCTCGTTGTCGTTGCCCGAGCAGAAGGGCGCCGCTACCGTGCAGGAGGGCTGGCGTCACGAACCCGGTGCCTTTACGGAGATCGCCGCGCAGTTGGCCGCGTACTTCGACGGCAGGCTGACCGGCTTCGCCGTGGAGTACGCGGACGAGGGCACCGACTTCCAGCGACGGGTCTGGCGGGCGGTCGACGCCGTTCCGCATGGGACGACCACCACCTATGGGGAGATCGCCCGGCAGATCGGTGCCTCGGGCGCGGCCGTACGCGCGGTGGGTACCGCTATCGGGCGCAATCCGCTGCTGGTGGTCCGGCCCTGTCACCGGATCGTCGGGGCGGACGGCGGACTGCGGGGGTACGCGGCGGGGCTGGAGCGCAAGGAACACCTCCTGGTGCTTGAGGGCGCGCCGGTGTCATGAGTGCGCGGTCCGGGGGGATCCGGGGCCTCGGAGGCTCCCCTGCGCAGCCGGGCGCAGGGGAAGGAGCCTGGGAACTCTTTCCGAGGGAACCGGCAGTGGTCGCACCCGGCGCGGTGCATGTGCCGGGCTGGCTGTCGCTGGAGCGGCAGCGGGAGCTGGTCGAGGCCTGTCGGGACTGGGCGCGCGGCCCGGTGCCGCTGCGCCGTACCGTGCTTCCCGGCGGCGGTGTGATGTCGGTGCGGACGGTGTGTCTCGGCTGGCACTGGCAGCCGTACCGATACAGCCGTACCGCCGATGATGTGAACGGCGCCCGGGTCGCCGATCTCCCGGACTGGCTGGTGGAGTGGAGCCGTTCGGCGCTGGCGGCGGCGTACGGCGTCGGGGCGGGCAGGGATGGACCGGCAGATGCTGCGACCGGCGCGGAGACCGCCGGCTATACCCCGGACACGGCGCTCATCAACTTCTATGACGGCGCCGCCCGGATGGGGATGCACCAGGACAAGGAAGAGCGGTCGGGGGCTCCGGTGGTCTCTCTGAGCATCGGGGACCGCTGTGTCTTCCGGCTGGGCAATACCGAGACCCGGGGAAGGCCCTATACCGATGTGGAGTTGGCATCCGGAGACCTGTTCGTCTTCGGCGGGCCTTCTCGGTTTGCGTACCACGGGGTGCCGAAGGTGTATGCCGGGACGGCCGATCCCCGGTGCGGGCTGAGGACGGGGCGGCTGAACATCACCCTGCGCGAGACGGGCCTGTCGGGGACCGGCTGACCCCGGTGGCCGGGCGGCCGGCCGACGAGGGTGGTGTCAGCGGGAGCGGGAGTGGCCGAAGAGCAGCCGATATCCGACGAGCAGCACCAGGGAGCCGCCTATCGCCGCCAGCCAGGTCGGCCCGTCGAAGAACTGCTTGCTGATGGACCGGTCGAAGAACTCGGCAGAGATCCAGCCGCCCAGGGAAGCACCGACGACACCGAGGAGGGTCGTGATGATCAGGCCTCCCGGGTCGCGGCCCGGCAGCAGCAGCTTGGCTATGGCTCCGGCGAGCAGCCCGAGGACGATCCAGCCGAGAACGCTCATGCTGTGAACTTCCTTCCGTCCATATGGCGCGCCCTGTCGTGGCGGCGCGATTCCGCGGTCTCTCGCAGGCGATGACGCCGGATGACCGGCGGGGGGTTGCGAGCGGTCGGTCGAGTGGTGCGCGTCTGTTACACCCTGGTCAACGTGTTCCTCACCGGCTTCTATCCCGCACTCGGGTGAATACACCCGTTCGAGTGAGGAAGACGGGATCGAACGCCCTCGGCGCGCAGGTCGGGGCCGGCGGCGGGTGGTGAGGGTCCGGGAGTCAGCGGACGGCGAAGGGCTGGTCGGTGGGGACGATTTCCTTGCCGAGCGGCATCAGGGAGACCGGGATCAGCTTGAAGTTCGCCAGGCCCAGCGGGATACCGATGATGGTCAGGCAGAGGACGACGCCGGTGACGATATGACCGAGGGCCAGCCACCAGCCGGCCAGGACCAGCCAGAGGACGTTGCCGACGCACGAGGGGGCGCCCGCGTCGGGGCGGTCGACGACGGTGTGGCCGAAGGGCCAGAGGGCGTAGACGCCGATCCTGAAGGCGGCGATGCCGAAGGGGATGCCGATGATCGTGATGCAGAGCAGGACGCCCGCGAGCAGATAGCCGAGGAACATCCAGAAGCCGCAGAGTATGAGCCAGATGATGTTGAGGACGGTCTTCATGGCTGCCTACCTGCCATCTCTTCGAGTCGGGCGATGCGCTCGGCCATGGGCGGATGCGTGGAGAAGAGCTTGGCGCCCCGGCCCGGGCGGAAAGGGTTGGCGATCATCATGTGGCTCGCGGTCTCCAGCCGGGGCTCGGGCGGCAGCGGAAGCTGCTTGGTCCCGGCGTCCAGCTTGCGCAGGGCGCTGGCGAGGGCGAGCGGGTCGCCGGTGAGCCGGGCGCCCGAGGCATCGGCCTCGTACTCCCGGGAACGGCTGACGGCGAGCTGGATGATGGCGGCCGCCACCGGGCCGAGGATCATGATCAGCAGCATGCCGAGCAGTCCGGGGCCGTCGTCGTCGGAGCGGCCGACGGGGATCAGCCAGGCGAAGTTCACCAGGAACATCACGACGGAGGCGAGGGCGCCGGCGACCGAGGAGATCAGGATGTCGCGGTTGTAGACATGGCTGAGCTCGTGGCCGATGACTCCGCGCAGTTCGCGTTCGTCGAGGATGCGGAGGATGCCTTCCGTGCAGCAGACGGCGGCGTTGCGCGGATTGCGGCCGGTCGCGAAGGCGTTCGGTGCCTGGGTGGGGGAAATATACAGACGGGGCATGGGCTGGCGGGCGGCCGTCGAGAGTTCGCGGACCATGCGGTAGAGCGCGGGGGCCTCGAATTCGCTGACGGGGCGGGCGCGCATGGCGCGCAGGGCCAGCTTGTCGCTGTTCCAGTAGGCGTACGCGTTGGTGGCGAGCGCGACGAAGAGCGCGACGATCAGTCCCGTACGGCCGAAAAAACTGCCGATGACGAGGATGAGTGCGGACAGTCCCCCGAGGAGTACGGCGGTCTTCAGCCCGTTGTGCCGGCGGTGCACGGTACGCCCTCCAGATGGTGCGGCAGGGGAACCCCTTACTGGTGGTGCTCCACCCTCCAGTGGACCCTTCTGTACTGGTCAACGCGAGGCGAAGGGGTCGAGTTCCCCGGCCGCCCCGGGCACCGGTGCGGTCCGATCGGGTGAGCGGAGGCGGGACGTACCGCTCAGAAGAGGCCGGTCGCCGCGAACCGGAGGACGAGCTGGGGGTATCCGGAGAGGAGGATTCCGGCGGTGGCCGTCAGGGCGAGGGCGACGGCGAAGGGGGCGGGCACGGCGGCGGTCGCGGTGGCAGTCGTGGTGACGGTGGTTCCGGGGGCCGGGGCGGGGGCGGGGGCGTTTGCGGGGGTGCGGAAGAGGACCGCGGTCCACCGCAGGTAGTAGACGAGGCCGAGGGCGACGTTGATGCCCATGAGGACGGCCAGCCAGCCCAGACCGGCGTCCACGGCCGAGGAGAACACCGTCACCTTCGCGAAGAGGCCGATGATGCCCGGCGGCAGCCCGGCCAGGCAGAGCAGGAAGAAACCCATGGTCAGGGCGGTGAGCGGACGGGTCGCGTACAGCCCCCGGTAGTCGGAGATCCGGTTGAGCCGGTGGGTACGGGCGACGAGCGCGACGACCGCGAAGGCGCCGAGGTTCACGACCGCGTACATCAGGGCGTACGCGACGGTGGAGCCGATCTGGTCGTCGCTGGAGTATCCGGCCGCGGCGACGGGTACCAGGAGGAAGCCGGCCTGGGCGACGGAGGACCAGGCCAGCAGGCGTACGGCGCTGAGGGGGCGGTCGGCGCGCTGGCGCAGGGCCGCGACGTTGCCCGCGGTCATGGTGAGGGCGGCGAGTACGGCGATCGCCGGGCCCCAGACGTCGGCGTATCCGGGGAAGGCGATCACGGCGACGAGGATCAGTCCGGAGAAGCCGACCGCCTTGCCGACGACCGACAGATAGGCGGCGACGGGCAGGGGTGCGCCGACGTAGGTGTCGGGGACCCAGAAGTGGAAGGGGACGGCGGCGGTCTTGAAGGCGAAGCCGATGAGAGTGAGGGCGACGCCGGTCCTGGCCAGGGTGTCCAGCTCGCCGGGGACGTTCGCGGTCGCGATCCGGGTGAGGTGGAGGCTGCCGGCCGACGCGTAGACGAAGCTGACGCCGAGGAGGGTCACGGCGGTCGCGGTGACCGAGGTCAGGAAGAACTTGAGGGCCGCCTCGCTGGAGCGGCGGTCGCCGCGGCGCAGTCCGACGAGGGCGAAGGCGGGCAGGGAGGCCACTTCGAGGGCGACGACGAGGGTGGCGAGGTCGCGGGAGGCGGGCAGCAGGGCGGCTCCGGCCGCGGAGGACAGCAGAAGGAACCAGAACTCGCCCGCGGGGAGCCGGTGGCGGGTCTCGCGGAGGGAGAGCAGCGCGGTCAGCAGGGCGCCGCCGAGTACCAGGAGCTGGATGGCCAGGGTGAAGCGGTCGGCGACGTAGCTGCAGGTGGTGGGGTCGGTGGTGAGACAGAACGTCCGGTTGTCGCCGCTGCGCAGCGGGGCGAGGGCGGCGATCGCGGCGAGCAGGCCCGCGAGGGCGCCGAGGCCGAGGAGGCCCTTGCGGTGTGCGGGGACGAAGAGGTCGGCGACGAGGATCAGCAGTCCGGTGACGGCCGCGATGACCGGCGGCGCGATGGTGACCCAGTCGACGTTCTGGACGAGACTGGCGACCCCTGCGTCCGCGGCGATGGGGGTGGCGAGGGTCACGACGAGCCTCCCGAGAGGAGCTTCTGCACGGCCGGGTCGGTGAGGCCGAGGAGGACCGCGGGCCAGAGTCCGGCGAGGACGGTGAGGGCGACGAGCGGGGTCCACACGGCCAGCTCGTAGCCGTGGACGTCCGGTACGGCCCGGGTGTCCGGTCCGGCGGGGGCGGGGACGCCCATGCAGACGCGTCGGACGACGATCAGGAGGTACGCGGCGGTGAGGAGGGTGCCGAAGCCGCCGATCACCATGAAGGTGAGGAAGGCGGGACGGTTGAGGCCCTCCGCCGGGTCGAAGGCGCCGAAGAGCGCCAGCATCTCGCCCCAGAATCCGGCCAGGCCGGGGAGTCCGAGGGAGGCCACGGCGGCGAAGGCGAGGAGGGCGCCGAGGCGGGGGGTGCGGCCGTAGAGCGCGGCGCCGGTGGCCCCGGCGAGGGTGTCGAGGTCGGCGGTGCCGTACCGGTCTTTGACCGCTCCGGCCAGGAAGAACAGCAGGCCGGTGATGAGGCCGTGGGCGATGTTGGCGAAGAGGGCGCCGTTCACTCCGGTCGGGGTCATGGTGGCGATGCCCAGGAGGACGAAGCCCATGTGGCCGACGGATGAGTAGGCGATCAGCCGCTTGAGGTCGCCGGAGGCGCCGTTGCGGGCGAGGGCGAGGCAGGCGAGGGATCCGTAGACGATGCCGACGGCGGCGAAGGCGGCGAGGTAGGGCGCGAAGGTCCGCATGCCGTCGGGCGCGGCCGGGAGCACGATCCGGACGAAGCCGTACGTACCCATTTTCAGCATGACTCCGGCGAGGAGTACGGAGCCGACGGTCGGGGCGGCGGTGTGGGCGGCGGGCAGCCAGCTGTGCAGCGGCCACATCGGGGTCTTCACCGCGAGGCCGACGCCGATCGCCAGAACCGCGATGACCTGCGTGGACGCACTGAGTCCCCGGCCGTTGTCAGTGGCGAGTGCCACCATGTCGAAGGTGCCGGTCTTCAGGCCGATCAGCAGGAAGCCGAGCAGCATGACGACCGAGCCGAGCAGCATGAAGAGGATGAACTTCCAGGCGGCGGTCCGCCGCTCCTCGCCGCCCCAGCGGGCGATGAGGAAGTACATCGGGATGAGCACCGTCTCGAAGGCCAGGAAGAACAGCAGCAGGTCGAGTACCGCGAAGGTGGCGAGGGTGCCCGTTTCGAGGACGAGCAGCAGCGCCACGAACGCCTTGGGGGAGGGCCCGGAGGGCGGCTTGAAGTACGTGTAGAGCGCGCAGAGGAAGGTCAGTAGCGCGGTCAGGAGCAGAAGGGGCAGGGAGATGCCGTCGACACCGAGGTGGATGCGTACGCCGAGGGCGGGGATCCAGCTGATGTCCGTGGTCGCCTGCATCCTCGACGGCTGGTCGTGGTCGAAGCCCGCGGCGAGGATCACGGCGGCGGCGAGGACGGCTCCGGTGACGGTGACGCCGTGGCGGAGTACGGCCTGTTCGGGGCTGCGGCCGCGCAGGCCCGGCGGGGCGGGCAGCAGGGCCGCGGCGGCGCCGAGAAGGGGGACGGCGACGATGAACGCGAGAAGGGCCTGCATCACGGATTCGCTGATATCAATCACGGCTCAGGACCCCGCGTTCGTGGTGGAGAGGGCGACGGCCGCGATCACCAGGGCCGCGCTGCCGGCGAGCAGCCAGCTCACATAGGTCTGGACGTTGCCGGTCTGGGCGCGGCGGACGAGCCGTCCGAGGCCGTTCGCCGCAAGGGCCGTACCGCGGACGTAGGTGTCGATCACCTCGCGGTCGAGGAAGCGGACCAACTCGGCGCCGGCAAGGACGGGTCGCACGAACAGCGTGTGGTAGACGGCGTCGAGGTGGAAGCCGGTGGCGGCGTGGCGGTGGAGTGGGCCGAGCAGGAGCCGGCCGGGGTCCGCCGGGTCGGGGGCGGCGGCGACGGAGCCGTAGGCCGGGGCGTGGGCGGCGATGGTTTCGGCTTCGACGGTCGACGGCGGGGCGTCGGGGTGGGCCGCGTGGGCTGAGGCGATGGCCCGGTCCGGAAGTACCCCGGCGCGGGAGCGCAGGGAGCGCCAGGCGGCGTAGGTGAGCAGTCCGCCGATGACGGCGGTGCCGGTGCCGAGGACGGCGGTGGTCACGGTGGGGGCCAGCCCCTGGTCGTCGAACCAGCCGTCGAACCAGCCGAAGGTGATGCCGAATCCGAGGGAGGGGATCGCGAGCAGCCAGAGGACGGAGGTCATGGCGAGGGGTTCCCGGCCGCGGTCGGGGGCTTCGGGGCCGTGGCCGCGGAAGGCCAGTAGCCAGAGCCGGGTCGCGTAGGCGGCGGTGAGGAGGGCGGTCACCAGTCCGGCGATCAGGACGGTCCAGCCCGCGGCGCCGGGGGCGGTGCCCGATTCGCCGAGCGCGGTGTGTTCGGCGGCGACGAGGACGGCTTCCTTGGAGAAGAAGCCCGCGAAGGGGGGGATGGCGGCGAGCGCGAGAAGGGCGACGGTCATCGTCCAGTAGGCGTCCGGGGCGCGGCGGGACAGGCCGCTCGTCCGGGACATCGCGGCGAGGGAATTGGTGCCGGCTGCGTGGATGACCACTCCGGCGGCGAGGAACAGCAGTGCCTTGAAGGCGCCGTGGGACAGGAGGTGGAAGACGGCTGCACCACGGTCGCCGACGGCGAGGGCGCCCGCCATGTATCCGAGCTGGCCGATGGTCGAGTAGGCGAGGACGCGTTTGATGTCGTCCTGTGCGAGGGCGGCCAGACCGGAGCCGACCATGGTGACGGCGGCCATGACGGCCAGCACGGTGAGCGCGGCGGCGGAGGCGGCGAAGACCGGGAGGAGCCGGGCGATGAAGTAGATACCGGCGGCGACCATCGTCGCGGCATGGATCAGCGCGGAGACGGGGGTCGGGCCCGCCATCGCGTCGGGCAGCCAGACGTGCAGGGGGAACTGTGCGGACTTGCCCGCGACGCCGGCCAGGAGGAGCAGCGCCACCAGGGTGGGGTGGTCCAGGCCGCCGGTGGCGACGGTGTCCAGGATGCCGGTGATCCGGAAGGTGCCCGCATCGGTGGCGAGGGCGAACAGACCGATCAGGAAGGGGACATCGCCGAGCTTGGTGACCAGGAAGGCCTTCAGGGACGCGGCCCGCGCTTCGGGGGTCTCCCAGTAGTGGCCGACGAGGAAGTACGAGCAGATGCCCATGATCTCCCAGCCGACCAGGAGCACCATCAGGTCGCCGGAGTAGACGACGAGCAGCATCGCGGAGGTGAAGAGGGAGACGAGCGCGGCGTAGGAGGGGTAGCGGGGGTCGTCGCGCAGATAGGCGGTCGAGTAGATCTGCACGCAGGACGCCACGACCCCGACCAGGACGGCGACGAGGACCGCGAAGCCGTCGAGGTAGAGGGCGAGGTCGATGGGGACGGAGCCGGTGGGGGTGAGCCGGGTCGCCGCGGAGATCGGTTCCTCGCCGCCCTGCCGGACGGCGACGACGGCCGCGAGGGCTGCCGCGGCCAGGGTCGGCAGCACGGCCAGGGGCCGGACGAAGCCGGGGGCGGTGCGGCCGAGCAGCAGTCCGGCGACAGCTCCGAGGAAGGGCAGGAGGGGGACGAGGACGGCGAGGGTGATGGTGGTCACGCGGTGGCCTCGGCCTTCTGCGTCGCCGGGGCGTCGGCGGTGGCGGCCGCGTCGGGGTGGTCGGGGTCGTACCCGGAATCGCCGGGGCCGTCGGGGTGCTCGGCGGTGTCGCGGAGCCGGTCGATGTCGGACGAGCCGCGGTTGCGGTAGACCATCAGCACGATCGCCAGGCCGATGCCGATCTCGGCGGCCGCGATGGCGATGGTGAAGAGGGTGAGGGCCTGGCCGGAGTGGAGGGCGTCGCGGAGCCAGACGTCGAAGGCGACCAGGTTGAGGTTGACGGCGTTGAGCATCAGCTCGACGGACATCAGGACGAGGATCGCGTTGCGGCGGGCGAGGACGCCGTAGATGCCGGTACAGAAGAGGAGGACGGAGAGTACGGCGGGGTAGGCGAGATGCATCAGTTCCCCCCCTCGGTCACCGTGCCGTCGGCGGATCCGCCGGCGCGGCGGCGCGGGGTCCGGGCCTCGGGCGGGGTCTGGGGGCCGGGAGCGATGTTCCTCGCAGTGCCGGTGTTCCTCGCGGCGTCGGTGTTCCTGGCGTCGGTGTTCCTGGCGGCGTCGGTGGCGGCTGTGGGCCTGGTGGGGCCCGTGTTGCCGGTGGGGCTGGTGACGTTGGTTCCGCCGGGGTTGCTGGTAGCGCTGGTGTTGCCGGGGTCGTCGCTGTGTCTGCGGGACAGCACGATCGCGCCGACCAGTGCCGCGAGGAGCAGGACGGAGAGGGCTTCGAAGGGGAGCACCCAGTGTCGGAAGAGGATTTCGCCCGCGGTCGCCGTGGAGCCCTGGGCGGGGCCGTCGAGGTCGATCCACGTGGTGCGGAAGGCGTCCACGACCACCCAGACCAGGGCGGCCGCAGCGGTTCCGGCGACGGCGAGGGCCACCGCCCGGTTGCCGGAGTCGGCGTCCGGGGAGCGCCCGATCGGGGCCTTGGTCAGCATCAGTCCGAAGAGGAGGAGGACGACGACGGAACCGACGTAGATAAGGACCTGCACCCAGGCGATGAACTCGGCCGTGAGCAGCAGGTACTCGACGGCGAGGCCGCCGAGGGCGACGACCAGCCAGAGGGCGGCGTGGATCAGCTGGCGGGTGGTGACGGTCATGACGGCGGCGCCGAGGGTCACCAGGCCGACGAGGAGGAAGGCGATCTCGACGCCGGTGGGCGAGAGGAAGCCCTGGGGTGCGGCGGCGGCGAAGGGGATCATGCCGTACCTCCTTCGCCGGGCGGCGGGTCGGCCGGTCCGGCGGATCCGGGACCGGCGGGGCGGTCGGGGCGGGTCTCGCCACGTTCGGGGCCGGTGTCGCCGCGGCCGGGACCGGTTTCGCCGCGGCCGGGGCCGGTGGGACGGTCCGGGTCGGTTTCGCTGCGGCCGGGGCCGGGGCGGGCTTCGGGAGCGGATACGGGAGTGGTGGACTCCTGGGCGCGGGAAGCAGCCTGCTTCTCCGCCGTCTTACGGGCCGCCGCGATCTCCTTCGGCTCCTCGGCCGCGGGGTCGAGGGCGGGCGGCGCGGGCACCGTCCACATCCACTCGCGGAGCTTGTCGCGCTCGTGGGTGAGTTCGCGGATGTCGGTCTCCGCGTACTCGAACTCCGGCGACCAGAACAGCGCGTCGAAGGGACACACCTCAATGCAGATACCGCAGTACATGCAGAGGGAGAAGTCGATCGCGAACCGGTCGAGGACATTGCGGCTGCGCTCGCGGCCGCCGGGCGCAACCGCCGGAATCGTCTCCTTGTGGGAGTCGATGTAGATGCACCAGTCGGGGCACTCCCGGGCGCACAGCATGCAGACCGTGCAGTTCTCCTCGAACAGGCCGATCACGCCGCGGGTACGGGGCGGCAGATCGGGCTGGACTTCCGGATACTGCGCGGTGACGGACTTGCGCATCATCGTGCGCAGGGTCACGGCGAGGCCCTTGGCCAGGCCCGAGCCGGGGATCGGGGGCACGGTCAGATCACCACCTTCACGATGCCCGTGAGGGCGATCTGGGCGAGGGCGAGGGGGACGAGGACGGTCCAGGCGAGCCGCTGGAGCTGGTCCTCCCGCATCCGGGGATAGGACACCCGGAGCCAGATCACGACGAACGCCAGGACCGCGGTCTTGAGCAGGGTCCAGACCCAGCCGAGTCCGTCGGCGCCCATCGGGCCGTGCCAGCCGCCGAGGAAGAGGACGGTGGTCAGTCCGCAGAGCACCACGATCCCCGCGTATTCGGCGAGGAGGAAGAGCGCGAACCGCAGTCCGGTGTACTCGGTGTACGCCCCGAAGATGATCTCCGAGTCGGCGACCGGCATATCGAAGGGAGGGCGCTGGAGTTCGGCGAGACCGGCGACGAAGAAGACGACGGCGCCCGTGATCTGCCAGGGCAGCCACCACCACTCGAAGGCGTCCAGGATGCCGGGGAGGGAGACCGTGCCCGCCGCCATGGCGACGGACGCTGCCGCGAGCAGCATCGGCAGTTCGTAGGCGAGCAGCTGGGCGGCTGTGCGCAGCCCGCCGAGGAGGGAGAACTTATTGGCCGAGGCCCAGCCCGCCATCAGCGAGCCGAGGACCCCGACGCCCATGATCGCGAGGACGAAGAAGATGCCCGCGTCGACGACCTGGCCGACCGCGCCCTCGCCGGGGCCGATCGGGATCGCGACGAGGACGAGGAGGTAGGGCAGCAGGGCGACGGCGGGCGCGAGCTGGAAGACCCGGCGGTCGGCGCCGGCCGGGACCACGTCCTCCTTCTGCGCGAACTTCACCCCGTCGGCGACGAGCTGGGCCCAGCCGTGGAAGCCGCCGGCGTACATGGGACCGAGTCGGCCCTGCATATGCGCCATCACCTTGTGCTCGGTCTGGCCGATGATCAGCGGGAAGGTCAGAAAGACGACGAAGACGACCAGCAGGCGGACGGCGACGTCGAGGGCGTCGTTCACGCGGGGTCGCCTCCGGCGGTGTCGTCAGGCCCGTCACCCTCGTCGGGTGCGGTCCGGTGCGGTGGAGTGGTTTTACGGGAGGGGGTACAGGGAGCTTCCGGGGCCTCGGCGGGCCGCGGTTCGGCACGGGGCGCGTCGTCGGCGCTTCCGGTGCCGGACGCTTCGCCGGCGGGCCCGCCCTGCGGTTCGGGTGCCGCGGTCTCGGGGCCCGTGCCAGGACCGGCGGGCGGGGCGGGCGGGGCGGCTTCGGTCGCCGGTGCGGCGCCCGGGGCCGGTTCCGATGCTGGTTCCGGTTCCCATGGCGATGCTGGTTCCGGTGCCGGTTCTGATGCCGGTTCCGGTTCCGGTGCCGTTTTCGGTCCCGGTTCCGATGCGGTCGTGCGGGCGCCGGGTTCCGGGGTCTCCGCGGCCGCGGTGTCGTCGAAGGCGGGGCGGGCGTGGTGCCAGGGGGCGTCCGTACCGCGGGGGCGGCCGGACTGCTCCGTACCGGAGTCTTCCGTGGCCCGGTCGCGGCGGGTACCGGGGGCCGGGGCGGGGTGCGTGCTTGCGGTGGAGGAGGGTTCGGTGGCGTCCGCGGGGGCGGTGGCGTCCGTACCGCCGTCCGGGGTTTGGCTGACGGAGCCGTCGCTGGCGCTGCGCGAGCGGCGCGGCGGACGGGGCGGCGTCTCCGGAACGGGCGTCTCCCGAGCGGGCTCCGCCGACGGCGTGGGCCGGCTCGCGGAGCCCTCACTCGCGCTGCGCGACCGGCGCGGGGCCGCCGGGCCCTCCGCCGCGCCCGGTGCCTGGCTCGCGGAGCCCTCACCGGCCGTGCGGGCACGGCGCACGGGCCGTTCACCGGCTGCCGCCGTCGTACGGGGCGTACGGGCGGGGCGGGCCGGGGCCGGGGGCAACTGGCCCTTCAGCGGGCCCCATTCGTTGGGGTCGGGGACACCCGGCGGCAGCATCTGCCGCCGCTTGGGGCCGCCGTGCCCCGCTCCGGACTCACCCGGTTCCTTCGCACCGGGCCAGGCCTTGACGACCCGGGCCGCGAGGACGAAGTCCTTGCGCAGCGGATGGCCCTCGAAACCGTCGGGCAGCAGCAGCGGGGCGAGGTGCGGATGGCCGGTGAAGCCGACGCCGAACATCTCGTGCGTCTCGCGCTCGTGCCATTCCGCACCCGCGTACACCGCCACGGCGGACGGCAGTACGGGATCCTCGTGCGGAACCGTCGTGCGCAGCAGCAGCCGCCGGACCCGGCCGCCGGGCGCGTCCGGGAGGGCCGCGAGGTGCGCGCAGACCCGGAAGCCGGTGCCGGGCTCGTCGACGGCGCTCAGCCAGTCGAAGTACGTGCAGCCCAGGGTGGAGCGGGCGGTTTCCAGGGCGTCGAGCCACATTGCGGCCGGTACGTCGACGGTGAGCAGGTCGTACGCGGATTCGGCCGTGGCCTCGGGCCCGAACAGCTCCGTCACGGCGGCCGCGTCGGGGAGGCGGTCGTATGCGGCGGTCACGAGGCACCGCCTTCCGCGGAACCCGGCGCGGACGACCCACCCGGCGCGGGCGGGGCGACCAGCGTGCTGCCCAGTTGGGCCGCGGAGGGCCGGACCGGGGCCTTCTCCGCGTAACGCTCGCCGAGGGATTCCTGGGCGATCTTCTCCTGGAGTTTCAGGATGCCCTGGAGCAGCGCCTCGGGCCGCGGCGGGCAGCCGGGCACGTACACGTCGACGGGGATGATCTGGTCGACGCCCTTGGTGACCGCGTACGAGTCCCAGTACGGGCCGCCGCAGTTGGAGCAGGCACCGAAGGAGATGACGTACTTGGGCTCGGGCATCTGCTCGTACAGCCGCTTCACGGCCGGAGCCATCTTGTCCGTCACCGTCCCCGAGACGATCATCAGATCGGCCTGGCGGGGGCCGGGCGCGAAGGGGATCACACCGAGCCGGATGAAGTCGTGGCGGGACATCGACGCGGCGATGAACTCGATCGCGCAGCAGGCGAGCCCGAAGTTGAAGACCCAGAGGCTGTAGCGGCGGCCCCAGTTCAGGACGACCTTCATGGGTTCCGGGGCGAGCCTGGAGAGGACCCCCAACCGCTTGGGTTCCGGGAGGAGGACCGGATCCGGCCGCTCTCCGGAAGGCTCCGGCGGACCGGTGAACTCCGGCGGACCCGAAGACTCCGTGGTGCCCGAGGATTCCGAGGTGCCCGAGGATTCCGGTGTTCCGGAGGGTTCCGGCGCGCCGGAGTGGGGCGGGGTCACGTCCATGTCAGGACGCCCTTCTTCCATGCGTACAGCAGGCCCACGGCAAGGAAGCCGAGGAAGATGAACATCTCCACAAGAGTCGTCGCGCCGTACCCCGCCGCGGCGAAGACCGTCGCCCAGGGGAACAGGAAGATCGAATCGACCGCGAAGATCACGTAGAGGAACGCGTAGACGTAGTAACGGACCTGGGTGTGCGCCCAGCCCTCGCCGACCGGGTCGACTCCGCATTCGTAGGTGAGCAGTTTCTCCGGGGTCGGGACGACGGGCCGCAGCAGGCGTCCCGCGCCGAAGGCGACGGCCACGAAGATCACGCCGATCAGCGCGAGCAACCCGACTGCCGAGTAACCGGCGAAGTAGTCGTCGGCCCGCTCCGCCGCGAGTCCCACCACGGTCGGTTCCGGCACCTCTGCCCTCGCTCCCTGACCTCGTCCACTGTGAAAACACACGGAAACCACGTTCCGCACGCACGGGAGTCTAGGCCCTGTTAAAAGCAAGGTAAGCAGTCGCGTCGGCCAGGGTGGGGTTATCCCTACCCTTATCCGGCGACCTACCCTCATGGCGCCGGGTGGCCCGGCCGGGCAGGCTGACGGTTATGACTGCCGGACATCTCTCATCCCACCCGGCCGGAGGCCCTGAGCAGGGGTCTTCCGGCGATTCCGCGTCCCGCCCCGAAAAGGGGCGCCCCGCGGCCGCCGACGGGTGGGGCCACCGGGCCAGGCCCGGTTCGTCCGGGCCGAAGGGCGCACCCCAGGACAGGCCGCAGAACGGGCCGAAGGACAAGCCGACGGACGGACCGAAGAAACGGCCGAAGGAAGGGCCGAAGGACAAGCCGCGGAACGGGTCAGGGCATGGGCCGGACCGCGGGCCGGAGCGGCTGCCGTCACCGGGCCTCGCCTATGACGCGCGCACTTGGAAGGAGGTCGCCCATCTCCTCGCCGATCTGCCGCTGTCGCTGCTGCACTTCGTTTACGTGATCGTCACGATCCTCGTGGGCACGGCGCTCTCCGTGACGGTGATCGGACTACCGGTGCTGGCGACGGGGCTGGCCGGGGCGCGGTTGATCGGCAGATCGGAGCGGGCGCGGGCGCGCGGTCTGCTGGGGGTACGGATCGACGAGCCCAGCCCGCTGCGCGGCGCGCACCCGGACGACGGGTTCTTCGGCCGTCTCTGGGCGGCCCTGAAGGATCCGGTCGGCTGGCGTGCGGTGCTGTACTGCCTGATAAGGCTGCCCTGGGGCGTGGTGACATTCGCGATCACGCTGCTGGGGCTCTTGGCGCTCTGGCCTGTGCTCGGCTATCTCGCCCGCGGTCTGGGGAGTGCCGACCGCGCGATGGTACGGGGGCTGCTCTCGCCGTCCGACGAGTTGGAGCGGCGGATCGCCGAGCTGGAGTCGGACCGGGGGATCGTGGTCGACACCGCCGCCGCGGACCTGCGCCGGATCGAACGTGATCTGCACGACGGCGCCCAGGCCAGGTTGGTGGCCCTCGCCATGGGGCTGGGGCTGGCGAAGGAGAAGCTGCTGGAGGACCCGGACGCCGCGGCGGCGATGGTCGACGAGGCCCACGGCGAGGTCAAACTCGCCCTCCAGGAACTGCGCGATCTGGCCCGCGGTATCCATCCGGCGGTCCTCACCGACCGCGGACTCGACGCCGCACTCTCCTCCGTCGCCTCCCGCTGCACCGTCCCGGTGGCGGTCTCGGTCGATCTTGCGGAGCGGCCCGCGGAGGCGATCGAAGGCATCGCCTACTTCACCGTCTCGGAGCTTCTGCAGAACGTCAGCAAGCACTCCGGTGCGCGACAGGCGGCCGTCGATGTATGGCGAGTGGAGGGGCGGATGATGATCCAGGTCACGGATGACGGGAAGGGCGGTGCCCGGCTGGACGGGGGGACGGGCATGGCGGGCCTCGCGGAGCGGCTGGGGGCGGTGGACGGGCTGTTCGTGCTGGAGTCCCCGGTGGGCGGTCCGACGACGGTGACGGTGGAGATCCCGTGGCGTGACCGGAACGCGATGCCGGCCGCAGGGAAGGCGGGCAGGGCGACGAGTGGGCGGGGGTAGGGCCGCCCCGCCGGCAGGGTGGGGATAACCCCCCTTTGAAGAGGCCCCCGAACACCATGGTCGGCCCGGTCGGCGGAGAAGCATCCTGGATTCATGACCGCAGCCCGCATCGCAGAAGGAACGAACCCGATGGCAACGGAAGATCGAATGCAGCGGTACGAAGGGCACGTCGAGCGCCGTCGTATCGTGCCGTCGGCGCTGCGCGCGCCGTTCGAGGGGCGGACGTGGCGCGAGTTCTGGTACGTGATGCTGAGCCTGCCGGTCAGCATCATCTTCTTCACCTTCACGGTGACGACGGTCTCGCTGAGCGCCGGGCTGCTGATCACCTTTGTCGGGGTTCCCGTCCTGGCGGCCGCACTCGCGGGCTGCCGGGCCTTCGGGGCCCTGGAGCGGAGCCGGGCCCGGCTGCTGCTCGATCTCGACGTGGACTCGCCGGAACCGCTGCGGCCGCGTGGCAACGGGCTGATGTCGTGGATCGGCGCGGTGCTCAAGAGCGGGTCGTCCTGGCGGCAGCTGCTCTACTCACTGCTGCACTTCCCATGGGCGGTGACCTCCTTCACGGTCGTACTGACGGCCTGGGTCACGGGCTGGTCGCTGCTGCTGTATCCGCTGTGGCGGTGGATGTTTCCGACCTACTGGGACCAGCCGGGCATCATGCTCTACGGCGACGGCAAGGACACGGAGCTGTTCCTGGACACACCGTTCGAGATGGCCGTGACCTCGGTGGCCGGTCTGGCGACGGTGCTGGTCTCGGCATGGCTGATCCGGGGCTTCGCCTATGTGGACCGGATCATGGTCTCGGGGCTGCTGGGCCCGTCGAAGCTGGCGGAGCGGGTGGTGGAGCTGGAGTCGGACCGGGGGATCGTGGTCGACACCGCCGCCGCGGACCTGCGCCGAATAGAGCGTGATCTGCACGACGGCGCCCAGGCCCGGCTGGTGGCCCTCGCCATGGACCTCGGGCTGGCGAAGGAGAAGCTGCTGGAGGACCCGGACGCCGCGGCGGCGATGGTCGACGAGGCCCACGGCGAGGTCAAGATCGCACTTCAGGAGCTGCGCGATCTGGCCCGTGGCATCCATCCGGCGGTCCTCACCGACCGCGGACTCGACGCCGCGCTCTCCTCCGTCGCCTCCCGCTGCACCGTCCCGGTGGCGGTGGACGTGGATCTGGACTCGCGGCCGGCCGCGGCGATCGAGGGCATCGCCTACTTCACCGTCTCGGAGCTTCTGCAGAACGTCAGCAAGCACTCCCGGGCCCGCAAGGCGACCGTCGAGGTGTGGCGGTCGGAGAACCGGCTCATGATTCAGGTCGGCGACGACGGACAGGGCGGTGCCGATGTGACCGCAGGCAGCGGGCTCGCAGGGCTGGCGGAGCGGCTGGACTCGGTCGACGGCGTTCTCGCGGTCGACTCCCCGGCCGGCGGGCCCACCATGGTGACCGCGGAGCTGCCCTGGCGGGGGTGACCTCCGGCCTGCGGCCCGCGGGCCGGACCCGGTGCCGTGGGAACCGCAGAAACCGCAGGGGCAGGGGTTCGCTGTATCTCGCCGGGGTCATCCGGGGCGTCGGTCGCGCCAGGTCCGGGGAGGCCCGGCGCCCGCCGCTCCCCCGGCGGGCCCGGCCGCTGCGCTGATGCCGGTGATCGGGCCGCCGCCCGTGCTGCCGCTCCCCGGCGGGCCGGCCACTGCCGGGCTCCGTGCCCGGCCGCGCGGGACCCGCGCCCACCCGCGCAGGACCCGTGCCCGGCCACGCGGAACCCGTGCCCGCCCGCGCGGGACAGCGGAACAGCAGGGCAAGGCGGCCGGGACTGCAGGGCCGCGGAGCCCGTGGGGACCGCGGAACTTCCGGGCAACCGGGCTGCGGGGCCCGCCGGACCTACGGACCTACGGGGCTGCGGGGCTGCGGGGCTGAATGACCCGGCGGTCGCCCCTGGTTCCAGCGCCTCCCCCGGGCTCCGGAGCTCCCCCGGCTGCCGCCTGTTCAGGGACCGCTCCGGGGGAGCGGCCGTTGAGCCGGTGCATCGCCGTGCGGTCGGCGCGGCGGGGGGGCACCGGCTTTCTGGCGTACGGACCCGTAAGGTACCCGCCCCTTCCGTACGCAGGCCCTCACCCTCGCCCCAGCGGCACCACGCACCTTGCCCCCTGGTCCGTTCTTCTCCGGCCCCCGGTTCCCCCTGAGCCGGTGAGTTATCCACAGGCTTTCCCGGGTCCGTCCCGATACTGGGATGCTGGTGGTCGCAAGCAGACGGACCGGGATGGATCGAATGTGTGGGGGAACGGGGCTGTGGTGGCAGACAACAGGGTGCGGGTGGTCATCGCCGAGGACTCGGTGCTGCTCCGCGAAGGGCTGACGAGGCTGCTGACCGATCGCGGCCATGATGTGGTCGCCGGGGTGGGCGACGGGGACGCGCTGGTCAAGACGGTGAGCGACCTGGCCGCGGCGGGGACGCTGCCGGACGTGGTGGTGGCCGATGTGCGGATGCCGCCGACACACACGGACGAGGGGGTCCGGGCGGCGGTGCGGCTGCGCCGGGACCATCCGGGCATAGGAGTCCTCGTCCTCTCCCAGTACGTGGAGGAGCGGTACGCGACGGAGCTGCTGGCGGGCAGCAGCCGGGGCGTGGGCTATCTGCTGAAGGACCGGGTGGCCGAGGTCCGCGAGTTCGTGGACGCGGTGGTACGGGTGGCCGGCGGGGGGACGGCACTGGACCCCGAGGTCGTGGCCCAGCTGCTGGGCCGCAGCCGGAAGCAGGATGTGCTGGCCAAACTGACACCGCGGGAGCGGGAGGTCCTCGGTCTGATGGCCGAGGGGCGGACGAATTCGGCGATCGCGAAGCAGCTGGTGGTGAGCGAGGGCGCGGTCGAGAAGCATGTGAGCAACATCTTCCAGAAGCTCGGGCTCTCCCCCAGTGACGGGGATCACCGCCGGGTGCTGGCCGTGCTCACCTATCTCAATTCCTAGCGAACTGATAGCCCGTCAGATACCGCACGGGGAGACGGGTCCTACTACCAAAGTACGAGCCGGGAGTGTCCGGCCCGGTCAGCCCCCGAGGCGGGGTGAAATATGACAGACCAGGACAAAGAGGCGTCTCACATTCCAGTCCAGCATATGAGCGGCACGGGGAAGGTGACCCTTACCGACGTAGGGTTGCACGAGGAACGGCCAGTGGGACGGCCGGCCCCAGCAGCCGCCTCAAGGGAGGTCCAGTTCAGTGACCAGCCAGGTCAGTAGCCCAGCCGAGCATGCCGACGAGGCCGACGGGGTCAGCGGGGCCGGCGACGCCAGCGAGACGGTTGTCGGTGGACCATGCGCCTCCGCGGCCGAAGCGGACACCGCCCCGGCCGCCGGTGAAAGCGCGGTGCCGGTGAAGGAGGTCCGCAAGCTGGACCGGGTGATCATCCGGTTCGCGGGCGACTCCGGCGACGGTATGCAGCTCACGGGAGACCGTTTCACCTCCGAGACCGCTTCCTTCGGGAACGACCTCTCCACGCTGCCGAACTTCCCGGCCGAGATCCGCGCCCCTGCCGGAACCCTGCCCGGCGTCTCCAGCTTCCAGCTGCACTTCGCCGACCACGACATCCTCACCCCCGGCGACGCCCCCAATGTGCTGGTCGCGATGAACCCGGCCGCCCTCAAGGCGAACCTCGCCGATGTGCCGCGCGGTGGCGAGATCATCGTCAACACGGACGAGTTCGCCAAGCGGGCGATGGCCAAGGTCGGCTACGAGGCCTCCCCGCTGGAAGACGGCACCCTCGACGCCTACAACGTCCACCCGGTGCCGTTGACGACGCTCACCATCGAGGCGCTGAAGGACTTCGGGCTCTCCCGCAAGGAGGCCGAGCGCAGCAAGAACATGTTCGCGCTCGGACTGCTGAGCTGGATGTACCACCGCCCCACCGAGGGCACGGAGAGCTTCCTGCGGACCAAGTTCGCCAAGAAGCCGCAGATCGCCGAGGCCAATATCGCCGCCTTCCGGGCCGGCTGGAACTTCGGCGAGACGACGGAGGACTTCGCCGTCTCCTACGAGGTGGCGCCTGCCACCAAGGCCTTCCCCACCGGGACCTACCGGAACATCTCCGGCAACCTCGCCCTCTCGCTGGGGCTGATCGCCGCCGCCCGGCAGGCGGATCTGCCGCTGTATCTGGGCTCCTACCCGATCACCCCGGCCTCCGACATCCTCCACGAGCTGTCCAAGCACAAGAACTTCGGTGTGCGGACGTTCCAGGCGGAGGACGAGATCGCCGGGATCGGCGCGGCGCTCGGCGCCGCGTTCGGCGGGGCGCTCGCGGTGACGACGACCTCCGGCCCCGGTGTGGCGCTGAAGTCCGAGACGATCGGTCTGGCGGTCTCCCTGGAGCTGCCGCTGCTGATCGTGGACATCCAGCGCGGCGGTCCCTCCACCGGTCTGCCCACCAAGACCGAGCAGGCGGATCTGCTCCAGGCGATGTACGGGCGGAACGGCGAGGCGCCGGTGCCCGTGGTCGCCCCCCGCACCCCCGCCGACTGCTTCGACGCGGCCATCGACGCCGCCCGGATCGCCCTGGCCTACCGGACCCCGGTCTTTCTGCTCTCGGACGGCTATCTGGCCAACGGCTCCGAGCCGTGGCGGATCCCGGAGCCGGACGAGCTGCCCGATCTGCGGGTCCGCCTCGCCACCGGCCCCAACCACGAACTGGCCGACGGCACCGAGGTCTTCTGGCCCTACAAGCGGGACCCCGAGACCCTGGCCCGCCCGTGGGCCGTGCCCGGCACCCCCGGCCTCGAACACCGGATCGGCGGCATCGAGAAGCAGGACGGCACGGGCAATATCTCGTACGACCCGGCCAACCACGACTTCATGGTCCGCACCCGCCAGGCCAAGATCGACGGAGTCGCCGTGCCCGATCTGGAGGTCGACGACCCGGACGGCGCGACCACCCTGGTGCTCGGCTGGGGCTCGACGTACGGCCCGATCACCGCCGCGGTCCGCCGGCTGCGCGCCGCGGGCGCGCCGATCGCGCAGGCCCATCTGCGTCACCTCAACCCCTTCCCGGGAAACCTGGGCGAGGTACTCGGGCGTTACCGCAAGGTGGTGGTTCCGGAGATGAACCTGGGGCAGCTCGCCACCCTGATCCGGGCGAAGTACCTCGTCGACGCGCACAGCTTCAACCAGGTCAACGGCATGCCGTTCAAGGCCGAGCAGCTGGCCACGGTTCTCAAGGAGGCCATTGATGACTGAGACCGCCGCGCATCCCGCGACCGCGCCGACGGCTCCGGCCGCCGCGGGGGCGGTGCCCCCCGGGACCGGCGCCGCCTCGGGTCTGCTCTCCCTGGTGCCCAAGGCCGAGGCCAAGCAGTCCATGAAGGACTTCAAGTCGGACCAGGAGGTCCGCTGGTGCCCCGGCTGCGGTGACTATGCGATCCTCGCGGCCGTCCAGGGCTTCATGCCCGAACTCGGCCTCGCCAAGGAGAACATCGTCTTCGTCTCCGGGATCGGCTGCTCCTCCCGTTTCCCGTACTACATGAACACCTACGGGATGCACTCCATCCACGGCCGGGCGCCGGCCATCGCGACCGGGCTCTCCTCGTCCCGCCGCGATCTGAGCGTCTGGGTGGTCACCGGTGACGGCGATGCGCTCTCCATCGGGGGCAACCACCTCATCCACGCCCTCCGGCGGAACGTCAATCTGAAGATCCTGCTGTTCAACAACCGGATCTACGGTCTGACCAAGGGCCAGTACAGCCCCACCTCCGAGGTCGGCAAGATCACCAAGTCGACCCCGATGGGCTCCCTGGACGCCCCCTTCAACCCGGTGTCGCTGGCGCTGGGCGCGGAGGCCACCTTTGTCGCCCGGACCGTCGACTCCGACCGCAAGCACCTCACCTCGGTCCTGCGTGCCGCCGCCGACCACGAGGGCACGGCGCTGGTGGAGATCTACCAGAACTGCAATATCTTCAACGACGGCGCCTTCGAGGTCCTCAAGGACAAGCAGCAGGCCGAGGAGGCGGTGATCCGGCTGGAGCACGGAGAGCCGATCCGCTTCGGCGCCGACGGCGCCAAGGGCGTCGTCCGGAACCAGGCGACGGGTGATCTGGAAGTCGTCGAGGTCACCCCGGAGAACGAGCCCCGGATCCTGGTCCACGATGCGCACAGCGCCTCGCCGACCACCGCCTTCGCGCTCTCCCGGCTGGCGGACGCGGACACCCTCCACCACACCCCGATCGGTGTGCTGCGCTCGGTCCGGCGACCGGTGTACGACACCCTCATGGCCGACCAGCTCGACCAGGCCGTGGAGCAGCGGGGCAAGGGCGACCTGGCTTCGCTGCTCGCGGGCAACGACACCTGGACCGTCGTCGGCTGATCCGCCCCGACAGCCCGCCGGACCCGTTCGGTCCGATGGAGCCGCCCCCTGCCGCCTACTCGCGGCCGGGGGCGGTTTCCGCTGCCCCGGCCCGGCGGCCGCCGGGGTCCGACCAGGGCCCGGCCGCCATGCTCCGCCCCGGATCCTGAGCGCCCGCGCTCCGGTCATGACCGTATGCCGATACGGGCATGACAGCTCGGGGCCGATGCGCGTACCGTCGTCGGCGGCAGTATGCGGACAGGCGCACGGGCGACGTACAGAGGTGCGTACAGCGCGGCGGGGGCGGGAGGTCTCAGTGTCAGCGGACGGCGAGCAGCGAGCGGGGCTGTTGTACGGGATCAGCGCCTACGCCATGTGGGGCCTGGTCCCGCTCTTCTGGCCGCTGCTGAAACCTGCGGGTGCCACCGAGATCCTCGCCCACCGGATGACCTGGTCGCTGGTCGTCGTGGCGCTGGCGCTGCTCGCTCTGAAGCGGTGGCAGTGGATACGCGAACTGCTGCGCGACGGCCGGAAGCTCGGGTTCGTCTCCGTGGCCGCGGTGGTCATCTCCGTCAACTGGGGCGTCTTCATCTGGGCGGTGAACGCGGACCGGGTGGTCGAGGCGTCCCTGGGCTACTTCATCAATCCGCTCGTCACCATCGCGATGGGCGTCCTCCTGCTGAAGGAACGGCTCCGTCCGGTGCAGTGGGCGGCGGTCGGCATCGGCGTTGCCGCGGTTCTGGTCCTGGCGATCGGCTACGGGCAGCCGCCGTGGGTCTCCCTCGCCCTGGCCTTCTCCTTCGCGGTCTACGGACTGGCGAAGAAGAAGATCAACATCGGGGGGCTGGAGTCGCTGGCGGCGGAGACCGCCATCCTCTTCGTCCCCGCCCTGGGCTATCTGATCTGGCTGGCGACGCAGGGCGGGCTGGCCTTCGGGCACGAGGGCACCGGGCACGCGCTGCTGCTCGCCGCGACCGGCCTGGTGACCGCCGTACCGCTGATCTGCTTCGGCGCCGCGGCGATCCGGGTCCCGCTGTCGACGCTGGGGATGCTCCAGTATCTGGGCCCGATCATCCAGTTCCTGCTGGGAGTGCTGTACTTCCGCGAGTCGATGCCCGCGGAACGCTGGGCCGGGTTCACGCTGGTGTGGCTGGCGCTGACCGTACTGACCTGGGACGCCCTGCGGACGGCCCGGCGGACGCGGGCCCGCGCGGAGCAGCTCCGGACGGCGGAGCGGGGGTCGGGAGAGCAGGGGACCGGGGAGCAGAAGACGGGGGCGCAGAGGACCGGGGAACGGCGGGCCGGGATGGGCCGGGCCGGGCAGCAGCGTGGTGGAGAGTTGCGGCCGGGCGGGTCCGATACGGCTCGTCCGCAGCCCACGGAGCCCGCGACGGCCGCCGGACCGGCCGGGACCGCCCTCACCGCCACGGCCATCACAGCCACCACAGCCACCACAGCCACCACAGGATCCACGGACGGGGCCGCGGAGGCCGCCACGGCGGCAGGGGCGGCGCAACCGCCGCGTACCGGATCCACCGCCTGAATCCACCCGGCCCGGCACCCCGCCCCACCCGTCACCGGAGTGCGGCCGGGTCCCACCGCAGTGGCCCAATCCGTCACCCGAGCGGCGCACCCCCGCCCGTCCGCCCCGGGCCGCCGCGCGCCTCCGGTGTTACGACCGGAGGAAGGCGTCCCGGGCCGTCCGGGGCCGTCAGCGGACGGAGCGTGCGGACATGTCCCAGCACCAGCCCCTGGCCCTTTCCGTCGATTTCGGCGCGGGCTTCTCCGAGGCCTGGAACGCGGTGGCCAGGTTCATACCCAAGCTCATCGGCTTCCTCGCCGTACTGATCATCGGCTGGTTCATCGCCAAACTGATCGCCCGGGTGGTGGACAAGCTGCTGCGCAAGGTGGGCTCGGAGAAGCTCGCCGAACGCAGCGGCACGGCCCATGCCCTGCGCAACTCCTCCTATGACGCCACCGGCATCCTCACCAAGATCATCTATTACGGGCTGCTGCTGATCGTGCTTCAGCTGGCGTTCGGGGTCTTCGGCCCCAACCCCATCAGCGTGATGATCAACGCCGTGGTCGCCTGGCTGCCGAAGGCCATCGTGGCGCTGGTGATCGTGGTAGTGGCGATGGCCATCGCCCGTGCGGTGCGCGACATCATCAACGACGCTCTCAGCGGCACCTCGTACGGCAAGGTCCTCGCCACCGTCGCCTGGGCGTTCATCGTGGCGCTCGGCGCGATCGCAGCACTGGGCCAGGCGGGGATCGCCACCGCGATCACGGGCCCGCTGCTGCTCGCCGTACTCGGTACGGTCGCGGGCATTCTGATCGTCGGTGTCGGCGGCGGGCTCATCGGGCCGATGCGCTCGCGCTGGGAGAACTGGCTCTCGCGGGCCGAGGCGGAGTCCTCCGGGGCGGCCAACAGCATCAGCGCCTATCAGCAGGGACGGGCGGACGCGGCGTCCGGGCAGCCCGCGCCGGGGGCGCGTACGACCCCGGGCACTACAGGCCGGCAGGGTTCCGG
The DNA here is from genome assembly GCF_044763775.1 of Streptomyces sp. NPDC094448. Lineage (NCBI taxonomy): Bacteria > Bacillati > Actinomycetota > Actinomycetes > Kitasatosporales > Streptomycetaceae > Streptomyces > Streptomyces sp. NPDC094448. Next base: position 285,243 of record NZ_JBIWGU010000008.1, read on the forward strand.
CGGACCGGGCCGCCGGGACGACGAGGGCCCGTTCGACCCGATGTAGACGGTGGAGGCGATGCGGACGAAGGCCCGGTCCGGCCCGGCGCCCCGGGGTTCGCCGGGCGGTACGCGCCGCGGCTCACCGGGACAGCAGATCGTGCTCGCGCACCAGCCAGCAGACCGCGGTGAGCCGCAGCGACGCAAAGTCGTGTCCGACCGGCTCGGTCCACTCCGTCTCCGCGAGCCAGTCCGTGAACCCGAGGACGTAGTCGGCGAGGTCTTCCCTCCGTACGGCCTCGGAGACGGCCCATCCGGTACGGGTACGGCTCCCGGAGCTGGTGCCCCGGCCGCTCCGCTGCCGGGGCACCAGCGCGTCCCGCACGCTCGCGGCATGCTGATCGACGGCGGCGACGAGCCCCGGATCGAAGGCGAACTCCGCCAGCCGGGGCAGATAGGACGCCACGACGCCCACCAGCGGGCAGTCGGCGGCCGGTCCCGGGCCGGACGAGGAGGGGGGATGGTCCATCGTCCCACCGTAAGCGCCGGACAAGAACGTACAGACGTGACATTCATCGCAGCGCGGACGACAGGCTGCCGACCCCCGGGCGCCCGGTCAGCGGAGGAGCCGCATCCGCACCCCGGCCCCGCCGTCGCAGGCCCCTCCACCGCAGGGCCCCTCCCCTGCCGTCACCGCCTTGTTCGCGCTTTGCCGCCCCGCAGCCCGGTGGCCGCCAGCAGCGCTCCCAGTACCGCCATGACCAGCGGTACGACCAGCCCCGCGCGGAACGCCTCGATCCGGGCGTCTCCTCCGGCCAGGCCGTAGACGGCGGTGACCGCGGAGATACCGACCGCTCCGCCGAACTGCATCGCGGTCTGGAGCAGTCCCCCGGCCAGCCCCTGTTCCCCGGCGGCGACACCGTCGGTGGCGGCGATGGTGAGCGGTCCGTACCCGAGGCTGAAGGAGATCCCGGTGAGCAGGAACGAGGGCAGCATGGCGGCGTACGCCCAGTCCTCGGTGACCGGAAGGAACAGGGCATAGGCGCCGATCGCGGCCAGGAAGCCCCCGAAGATCACCCGGCCGGTGCCGTACCGGTTCACCAGCCGCGGGGTGATCGTCGGGGCGATGAACACCTCGATGCACATGGCCAGCAGCGCGAGTGAGGTCTTCAGGGACGACCAGCCCCGCAGTTCCTGGAAGTAGAGGGTGGCCATGAACTGGAAGCCGAAGAACGCCCCGAAGAACAGGAGCATTCCTGCGTCGGCCCGGACGACCGGAACATTGCGCAGGATGCCGAGCCGGATCAGCGGTACGGCGGCCCGGCGTTCGATCCTGACGAACAGCGCCACCAGAAGGGCCCCGGCGCCCACGGCGGCGAGGGTGAGCCCCCAGTCCGCCGGGCCGTGTTCGAGGCGGACGACCCCGTAGACGAGCAGCAGCATCGCCGCGGCCGCGGCGACGGCACCGGGGACGTCGAATCCGGCCGTACGCGGCGGTGCGGTGTCCGCGGGCAGCAGCCCGACCGCGGCGGCCAGCATCAGTGCGGCGAGGGCGACGGGCGCGAAGAAGACCCAGCGCCAGCCCACTTCGGTGAGCAGCCCGCCGATGACCAGGCCGAGCGCGAACCCGGCCCCCGAGGTCGACGCGTAGATCATCAGCGCCTTGTTGCGCTGCGGGCCCTCCTCGTAGGAGGTGGTGATGACCGACAGGGAGGCGGGGGTGAGGAACGCGGCAGCGACGCCGGTGACGAAGCGGGACACGATCAGCATCCAGCCTTCGGTGCCGAGGCCGCCGAGCCCGGAGAAGGCGATGAAGACGGCGAGCCAGAGCAGGAACATCCGGCGCCGGCCCAGCAGGTCGGCGGCGCGTCCGCCGAGGAGGGTGAAGCCCGCGTACCCGAGGACGTAACCGCTGACCACCCAGGCGGCCGTGCCGGTGGACAGCCCGAGGTCGGCCCGGATCACGGGGACGGCGACGGCGAGCATCGCGACGTCGATGCCCTCCAGGAAGACCGTGCCGCAGAGGACGAACAGCAGCGCCCTGGCGCGTCCGGACATGGCCGGGGGCCGGGCCGCCGAGGCGGAGAGAGAGGAGGGAGAGGACGAGGGTGAGGGAGAAGGCGAGGGAGAGGCTGCGGCAAGGGGGACGGGATCGGCGGGATCGACGCGTGGGGACGAGGGCATGGGCTGGCTCCGGAAGGGGCGGCTGGGGTGCATCGGGGCATGCCGAAGAGACGGCGGTGCCGCCGGGGCGAGAACGGAGAGACAGGAACCGAGAGGCAGGAACAGAGGAAGACGGTTACCGACACGAGGGTCGGTTCCCTCTTGTAACCACACCGATCTTCCGGCACCATGGCGGCCTGCGGAAGGAGGCACTTTGACGTCACCTGGTTACTTGGGAGTGACCGAGTTCGACGACGACGGCGATCCGGATCCCTTCCAGTGGGACACCCGTGGGGACTGCGAGGTCCGGCAGATCCTGGACCGGGTCGCCGACAAGTGGTCGCTGCTGGTCATCGCGCTGCTCGACAGCCGGGTCGTGCGCTTCAGCGAGCTGCGCCGCGAGATCGACGGGATCAGCCAGCGGATGCTGACGGTGACCCTGCGCCAGTTGGAGCGGGACGGGCTGGTGAGCCGTACGGTCCATCCGGTCGTACCGCCGCGCGTCGAGTACGCCCTCACGGCACTCGGGTGCACGCTGCACACCACGATCCGGTCGCTGGTGACCTGGACCGAGGAGCATCAGAACGAGATCGCGGCGGCCCGTGAGGCGTACGACTCCCGTGAGGCGCAGCCGGTGGAGCCGCCCCGGACGGCACGGGCCCCACAGGCACCGCACGGAACCCGGAGAGACTGACCGTGCGGTCTTCAGCAGGCGATCACGCGCCGGGCGGTACGGGAAGCGACCGCGACCGGAAGAGCGATACGGCCGGAGGCAAACACGGCGCGAGGAGCAACACGACCGGAAGCAACCGCAGCCCGGGAAGCGACACGACCGGAAACGACCGCAGGCAGGGAAACGACAGGGCCGGAGGCAACCGCGGCCCGAGGGCCGCGCTGCGTGCCCTGCGGCATCCGGCGACGGCCCCGCTGGCGCTGCTCGCCGCCGGGGCCGCGGGCGCCGTCTATCTGTACGGAACCAACCCTCACGAGCCCGGACAGTGGCTCCCCCGCTGTCCGTTCCGGCTGGCGACCGAGCTGCTCTGCCCCGCCTGCGGCGGCACGCGCATGGTGTACGACCTGATGCACGGTGATATCACCGCCGCCTGGGCGGACAACCGGCTGCTGCTCCTCGTCGCGCCGTTCGCGCTCGCACTGTTGGGCAAGTGGGCGTTCGAGGGGCTGCGCGGACGCCGCTGGCGGCTCCGGCTGAGCGGCCGGGCGCAGGTCCTGGTCCTGTCGACCGCCGTGGCATGGACCGTGGTCCGTAACACCGTCTGATCCGGCGGGCGCCGCCGTTCACGGTTGCGAGGGTCGCGAAGGCGATACGACGCACTCCGCACATCCACGGTTGATCACAGAACGGGCACGATTGTTCGACCCGACCTGCGTCCGCACTTACGTCTCCTTTAACCTGCCCTGACAAGGGGGGCATTTCGCATGGGTTCTTTGCGGCGCTTTCCGCCCCCCTGGACCGGAATGCTTCATTCCGGATTTCGTTCTTCCGCTCATCCAGGAGATTCCTCATGACCGTCCCCACCCCGGACGCCCCGCACGGCTACGACCAGCACGGCCGCCCCTACTCCGACAAGTCGAAGATCGTCGCGGGTGTCCTCCAGATCCTGCTCGGCGGCTTCGGTGTCGGCCGCTTCTACGTCGGCAACGTCGGCATGGGCGTCGCCCAGCTCCTGACCTGCGGTGGCCTGGGTGTCTGGGCGCTGATCGACGGCATCCTCTTCCTCACCAGCAACGACCGCACCGACAAGGACGGCCGCATCCTCCGCGGCTGATCCGGCTCCGGAGCCGCCGCCGATGCGGCCACCGCTCCAAGACGCCGCTGCCCCGGCCCCGTAACGCCTGCGTGCGTGCGTGCGGCCGGGAAGCGGGCGCACCAGGACCGGCGTTCTCCCCGACGCCGTTCCCTGCCCGTTCGACCGCCTTCCGCCCCATCGGCGCCTCCCGGCGCATCGAAGTCTTCCGCCCCATCGGTGCCTTCCGGCGCATCGGTGCCTCCCGTGGTATCGCGTTCTGCCCCGGCACCTTCCGCCTGCCGGCCGGAACCGCTCCCGGTCGTCGCGGTACGGCAGCCCTCGGTGGGATTGCGCCGCCGTCCGTCATCCGGACGACCCGTACGGCCCGGACGACCCCTACGGCGAGGCGAAGAGCATCCGGACGACCACAGCCCCTCCCCGAGGGGAACGAGTCCTCCGTGGTCCGGCCCCGCCCACCCGCCCCCCGTACCGAGGGCGGAAGAGAGCAGACAAGACCGGACGAGGTCGTTCACAGATGAGAGTTCCCTAGAGGAAATCGACCGCTCTGGGATCATCGATGTTCTGTATACGAACACGACTGACCGGTTTCCGCCCTTGACGGTCCGTCGGGCTCTCCCGGACTCTGAGCACCGCGCACCACCCGCTCCAACGCCCCGGAATCCGCCACTCCGGTGCGGCTCGTTCGTTCCGTCCTGTCCCCGTACGGAAGCTCCGGAGCCCCCACATGAGAATTGCCGTACCCAGCCTGCCCGGCAGACCCGGACGTACCCTCGCCGGGGCCGCGATAGCCCTGGCCGGACTGCTCGCCGCCGCCTCCCCGGCGGCCACGGCACCGGCCACCGCAGCCCCCACCGTCCCCACGGCAACGACAACGACCACGGCGGCGGCCGCCCTCGCCCCGCCCGATATCCCCCTCGCCAATGTGAAGGGCCACCTCACCCAGTTCCAGTCGATCGCCGCGGCGAACGGCGGCAACCGCGCCCACGGCCGCCCCGGCTACCGCGCCTCCCTGGACTATGTGAAGGGCAAGCTGGACGCGGCCGGGTACACCACCACCATCCAGCAGTTCACCTCGGGCGGCGCCACCGGCTACAACCTGATAGCCGACTGGCCCGGCGGAGACACCAACCAGGTCCTCATGGCGGGGGCGCATCTGGACTCCGTGACCACGGGCGCCGGGATCAACGACAACGGCTCCGGCTCCGCCGCCGTACTCGAAACGGCCCTCGCGGTCTCCCGGGCCGGCCTCCAGCCCACCAAGCACCTGCGGTTCGGCTGGTGGGGCGCGGAGGAGGTCGGACTGGTCGGCTCCCGCTACTACGTCAACAGCCTTCCGGCCGCCGACCGCTCCAGGATCTCGTCCTATCTCAACTTCGACATGATCGGGTCCCCGAACCCCGGTTACTTCGTCTACGACGACGACGTCGAGTTGGAGAAGGTTTTCAAGGACTTCTTCGGCGGGCTCGGCGTCGCCACCGAAATCGAGACCGAGGGCGACGGCCGCTCCGACCACGCCTCCTTCAAGAACGTCGGCATCCGCGTCGGCGGGCTGTTCACCGGAGCGGGCCGGATCAAGACCGCCGCCCAGGTCCAGAAGTGGGGCGGCACCGCGGGCCAGGCCTTCGACCGCTGCTACCACTCCTCCTGCGACACCACGGCGAACATCAACGACACCGCCCTGGACCGCAACAGCGACGCCGTCGCCCATGCGGTCTGGACCCTGGGCACCGGGGTGGTCGTCCCGCCCGGCGACGTCTACGAGAACACCGCCGACGTCTCCGTCCCGGACAACGGCGCGGCCGTCACCTCCACGGTCACCGTCTCCGGCCGGACCGGCAACGCCCCGCCCGCGCTCTCCGTCGGCGTGGACATCCGGCACACCTACCGCGGTGACCTGGTGATCGACCTGCTGGCCCCCGATGGGACGGCGTACCGGCTGAAGAACTCCAGCAGTGGCGACTCTGCCGACAACGTCATCGCGACGTACACCGTCAACGCCTCGGCCGAGGCCGCCAACGGTGACTGGAAGCTGCGCGTCCAGGATGTCGGCCCGCAGGACACCGGCTATATCAACAGTTGGAAGCTGACTTTCTGACCAGGGCCCCGGCCGCGGCCCGGTAGGCGCCGCTCCGGAACCCGCCACCCCCCACAGGTCGCATGCGTGTGCCGACTCGGCGCGCGCATGCGGCCATGTCCGGCCCCGGGCCTTCCGGCAAGGGCTGAAACACCAGCCCGATCAGGGGCAGGGTCCGGGTCGGTCCGGTCCGGGTCCAGGTCCAGGTCCGAGTCCGGATGCAGGTCCGAGTCCGGGGCCGGGGCAGGGGCAGGTACAGGTACAGCCCCGGACCGGCACCCCTGGGCTGTCAGGCGCTGATGTCCTTCGTGGTGAACCGCGCCCACGCCGCCGATCCGAACACCGCGGCGTACAGCGCCTGGAGCCCGAGGTTCTTCTGGATCTCGGACCAGTGGACCGGATCCCGCAGCAGATCCGAGAACGACAGCCAGTAGTTCGGGAACAGATACGGGTGGATGGCGTCCAACTGCGTGATCAGAGCGAGGATCTGTACGGTGATCACCAGGCCGACGGTCGTGGCCATGGCCGCGATCCCGCTGCCGGTCAGGGTGGAGACGAAGATGCCGAGCGCGGCGACCCCTGCCAGCGACAGCGCCACGACCAGGGCCACCGCTCCGGCCCTCACCAGCCCCTCCCCGAACGAGATCCGGGTCCCCGAGATCGTGGTGACGTCCCCGAGCGGGAACAGCACCGCCCCGACCACCAGCGCGGAGACCGCCACCACCAGGGTTGCCAGCAGGCAGAACACCACGGCCGTCGCGAACTTGGCGAGCAGCAGCCGGGTCCGCCCGGCGGGGGCGACCAGCAGATAGCGCAGGGTGCCGGCGGCGGACTCCCCCGCGACGGCATCGCCCGCGACGACCCCGACCGCCATCGGAAGGAACATCGGCAGGGTCGCGGCCAGTGCGGCGAAGACGAGGAACAGGCCGTTGTTGGTGATCTGGGAGACGAAGGCGGGCCCCGCCTCGCCGCCCCCGCCACCGCCGGCGCCCCCTCCGTCGCCGCCGGTTTCGATCCGTACAGAGATACCGATGAGCACCGGTACGGCAGCGAGCACACCGAGCAGGGCGATCGTGCGCCAGCGGCGCAGGGTGACCAGCAGCTCCGAGCGGAACAGACCGAGCGTCCACAGCACGCCCACAACCGCACCGACCGTATCGACGGTATCGACGGTATCGACCGCACCAGACACCCCGGCAGCCCCAACCCCGGACGGGCTCGCGGCACCGTCCACCCCGGCCGCCTTCCCCCCATCTGTCTTCCCCGCGTCCGCCTTCCCCGCGTCCGCCGCCCCGGTCTCCACCGGTTCCACGGCTTCTCCGCCGATCTCAGCCCGCGACATCGAATCCCTCCCCCGTCAGCGCCACGAACGCGTCCTCCAGCGACGCCCGCTCCACCCCGAACCCGCGCACCCGCACCCCTGCCGCGACCAGCGCCGCGGTCAGTTCCGCGAGTTCGGCGCCGGGGCCCGGCGGATCTCCGCCGACCCGGCCGCCGCCGGGATCGACGGCGACCCCGGTGATCCCGCGCTCCTTGAGCACCCGGGCGGCCTCTTCGGTGTCGGGCGTCAGCACGGCGAGCCGCCCCCTGGCCCGCGCCGCCAGTTCCCCCACGGAGCCCTGGGTCAGCAGTCTGCCGCGGGCCATCACCGCGGCGTGGGTGCAGACCTGTTCGATCTCGTCGAGGAGATGGGAGGAGAGGAAGACGGTCGTACCGTCGGCGGCCAGCTCCCGGACCAGGGCCCGGATCTCCCGCATGCCCTGGGGGTCGAGTCCGTTGGTCGGCTCGTCGAGGACGAGCAGCCGCCGGGGCCGCAGCAGGGCCGCGGCCAGCCCGAGGCGCTGTTTCATCCCGAGGGAGTACGCCTTGGCCTTCTTCTCTGCGGCCGGTGCCAGGCCCACCCGGTCCAGCGCTTCCGCGACCCGGGCGCGCCGGGTGCGGGGGTCGGCGGTGGGGTCCGCGGCGTCGAACCGCAGCAGATTCTCCCGGCCGCTGAGGAAGCCGTAGAGCGCGGGGCCCTCGATCAACGCGCCGACCTGCGGCAGGACTGTACGGACCGCCGCCGGCATCGGCGCGCCGAGCACCGTGGCCCGGCCCGCGGTCGGTTCGATCAGGCCCATCAGCATCCGGATGGTGGTGGTCTTGCCCGAGCCGTTCGGGCCGAGGAAGCCGAAGACACTGCCGGCGGGCACGGCCAGGTCCAGCCGGTCGACGGCGAGCTGCCCGCCCCGATAGCGCTTGGTGAGCCCCTGTGTCTCGATGACCGCTGTCATTCCGCTCCCCCCGTTGTCCCCTCCGCCGCAGGCCACCGTCCCACGTAGTCTCCGCCGTCGCCCCGGTTCGCTCCCCGGGTCCCGCCGCGTCCGGCGGGGCGGCCCGTCCCGCCCACCGTACGCCCGGACACCGGGTGGTACGGGTCGGAGCGCGCTGCGGCCCCGGCGCGGTTCCGCACCGGGGCCGGACGACCCACCCGTCCCTCCTGAAGCCGTCCGTTCGCTACCGGTCGGCGTTCGCGGCCTTCACCAGCGCGTCCTTGGTGACGGCACCCACGTACACAGTGCCGTCGTCCGTCAGCAGCGCATTCACCAGGCGGGTCTTGAAGACCGTGCCCGAGCCGAACTTCCCGCTCACCGAGTCCCCGAGGGAGCCGAGGAACTTGTCGGCCTCCGGCGGCAGCGCGCCGATCCCGGGCGCGTTCTTGTCCGCACCGCCCGGGGTGCCGATCTTCGCGATGGCGGTCCAGCCCTCGCCGATCACCTGCGTGTCACCGGGGCCACCGGAACCACCGAGGTCACCCAGCCCGCCGAAGCCACCGGGACCGCCGAAGCCGTGGCCCTCCTTCTCCGCGGCCCCGCCCGCCTTCTCGGCCTCCTTCCGCAGCTCCTCCGCGTCCTTCACCTTCGCGCCCTTGGGCGGGTCGAAGTCGAAGGTCGAGGCGGCGGGGGCGGAGAAGTCGACCTTGGTGAAGCCGATGTCGAGCGCGGCCTTGCCCCCGGCAGCCGGGACAACGCTGAACTTCAGCGGCGTCCCCGTCTTCGAGTCGACCGCGATCCTGACCGAGCCGATCGTCGAACCGCTCTGCTTCGGCTCGACGACGAGCTGGTACGCCGAGCGCCCGGCCACCTTGGCCGTGCCGTCGACCGTGACGGACGTGGTCCCCTCGGCGGCCTTCAGCACCTCCTCGGCGAGCACCCTCGGCGTCGGCAGCTCCTTCGGCGCGGCAGCACGCTTCTCCGTGCCGCTCTCCGCCTTCCCGGCACCGCTCCCGGCGCCCTTGTGGTGGAAGACCTCGTTCGAGGCGCTGTCGTAGCCCCAGACCTCGTCGCCGTTGCGGATCAGGCTGTACTCGGAGGTCTTCTCGACGATCGACACCTTCTGGCGCTCGGGGCCGTCGATCGCCACCCGCAGGAGGTGCGAACCGGTCGCGAGCTGCGCCAGCTTGGCGTCCGGAGCCGCCGACGAGCCCTCGCCGCCGTCCCTGCCACCGGGACCCCCGCCCGGGCCGCCGCTTCCGCCTCTTCCGCCGCCCGAGAGGAAGGAGCCCGCGGCCTCGGCAATACCGGGGAGCCCCAGATTCGTGCTGATCTTCACGGAGCCCGACAACTGCTGGGTGTCGGAGGCCGCGATCTTCTCGATCAGCTCCTGGGCGCTGATCTCCGGCAGGTCCGGGTCGCCGGAAGCGGCGAGGGCCGGGACCAGCCCTATGGTCGCCGCCGCGACTCCGGCGACCGCCACCGGAAGGGCGTAACGCGCCGCGCGGCGGCGGCGGGTGCCGGGCTCCCCGGTCTCCGGGCCGTTCTGTGCGCTGTCGTCGTTCGGGGCCATGGTGTGGCGTACCTCCGTGGTCACGTGCTCACGTGTCGAGCAGTGGTTCCATCTGACCAAAACACCGGCGCAGGGGCGTCAATCCGCGGGATCAATTGGGAGTACTGCTGAGGGATGACGGTGTCCGTCCCGGCCTCCCCCGTCGAGTGGTCCTTCCCCGAGGTTTCCCTCAGACCCGGCCTTGTCCGGCGGTTGTCCCGGCGGTTATCCGGCGGACCCGGGGGCGCAGGAACTCCAGTGCCAGCCCGGCCCGCCGGGCCCGCCATTCGTCCGAGGCCCGGACCGGCTCGGCCGCGTACCGCCGCTGCCGTACGTCCGCCACCACGGCGGCCGGGGCACCCAGCCGGGCCAGCACTCCGAGCGCCTCCGCCTTGGTGATCAGCCGGCCGTCCCTGAGGGTCACGACGGCCCGCGCGAGGGTCAGCATCCCGAAGTCGACCCAGACATCGGCGTGGAACAGCTTCTCGTCGTCGAGGTGCGGCAGCCAGTAGTCCTTGAAGTCGCGCACGATGTACTCGCGGAGCTGCCGCTCCGGCACCTCCGGGAGGAGTTCGCCCACCGGCCGCCCGGCCAGTACCAGCCCGAAGCGGTGGAGTTCGCTCCGGGTCACCGGGGTGACCGGCCGCCGGAACAGCTCCCGGTGGGCCCAGGTCGGATGGGAGCGCCGGGGATCGCCCAGCTCGGCGGCCGGGACATAGCTGCAGTGCAGCCTCTCGGCGAGCGGCCCCGCGGTCTCCAGGCCCCGGTGGAACGCGGTGAGCTTCCGCTCCTCCCGCCGGGTGCACGGCCGTTCGACGACCGCGATCAGGTCGAGGTCGGAGCGGCCGGGGCGGTAGTCCGTGCCGGCCGCGACCGAACCGTGGGCCCAGACCGCGACCGGCTGCACCACGGACCGCAGTTCCTCGGTGAAGCGGGCGAGCAGTCGGTCGGTGGCCGGGTCCGCCGTGGGGGAGGTCCTCGTGGAGGTCATGGATTCAGTCTGACCGCCCGGACGGCGGAACGGCAGACCACCATTTCCCGGGCCGCGCCTGCCCCCGGGCCGCCTCCGGCGGATCGTGCCGGGCCCCTGTCGTACAGGCCGCCCGGCCCCGGGGCTCACGGCTCCGTCGTACAAGCCGCCCGGCCCCGGGGCTCACGCCCCTGTCATACGGATCGCCCGGCCCCGGCACTCACGGGCCACTGCCGTACGGGGCGCGCCCGCCCGGCCTGCGGCCCCCGCGCGTCAGCCCGCGCGGTGCACCACCGCGTCGCACAGCTCTTCCAGCGCGGCCTTCGCATAGCACTCCGGCAGCGGCGCCAGCATGGCGCGCGCCTCTTCGGCGTACCGGACGGTGTCCCTCCGGGCGCGTTCCAGCGCCGGGTGCGCCCGCAGCCCCGCAAGGACTTCCGCGTGCCGGGCGTCGTCCGTCAGATCGCCGTCGAGGAGCGCGATCAGTTCGAGGTCCTCCGGCCGTCCCTCGGCCGCCGCCCGGGCCCTCAGATGGAGCACCGGCAGCGTGGGGATGCCCTCGCGCAGATCCGTACCCGGCGTCTTGCCGGACTCGTGGGAGTCGCTGGCGATGTCGAGGACGTCGTCGGCGAGCTGGAAGGCGACGCCGAGCCGCTCCCCGTACTGCGTGAGGATGTCCGTGACGCCCTCGTCCGCGCCGGACGTCATCGCGCCGAACCGGCCGGAGACCGCGATCAGGGATCCCGTCTTCCCGCCGATGACGTCGAGGTAGTGCTCCACCGGATCACGGCCGTCGCGCGGACCGGCGGTCTCCAGGATCTGGCCGGTGACCAGCCGCTCGAACGCCTCGGCCTGGATCCGGACGGCCTCGGGGCCGAGATCGGCGAGGATATGGGAGGCCCGCGCGAAGAGGAAGTCACCGGTCAGTACGGCGACGGAGTTGCCCCAGCGGGCATTGGCGCTGGGCACCCCGCGCCGGACGTCCGCCTCGTCCATCACATCGTCGTGGTAGAGCGTCGCCAGATGGGTCAGCTCGACGACCACGGCGGAGGGTACGACTCCGGGTGCGTGCGGGTCGCCGAACTGGGCCGCCAGCATCACGAGCAGCGGCCGGAAACGCTTGCCCCCGGCCCGCACCAGGTGCTGTGCCGCCTCCGTGATGAAGGGCACCTCACTCTTGGTGGCTTCGAGCAGACCCGCTTCCACGGACGACAGTCCGTTCTGGACATCGGCCTCAAGAGCCTGGTCCCGCACGCTCAGCCCGAACGGCCCGACGACGGTCACGAGGGGTCTCCTGTCTGCTGATAATCACACGGATTGTCGATGTGTCTCCGGATTCACTCAAGTCAGCGTATCCGGTCGTGTTTGGATCACCGTGGGCGCCTTCCCGCCGCCGCCGGTATGTTCGTGATCAGTAGATACGACCAGAGGTGAGCCCTTTCGGCGGTATCGGCGACGGCAGCCGTGAACGTACCGGTGAACGGCTCCGGGCCGGTCCCGGAGGCGCCGCCGGAACGGGTCGCGCCGCCCCGCCCCGAGGCCCGTCCCACGGCCCCGGACCGCCGCCGGGCACGCCGTACCAGCGCCCCGAGGCCCCGCCATGAGCCGGTACTCCGAACCGTACGACCACACCCCGCACAACAACCCCCCGCGTACCAGCGCCGCACGCACCCGCTCCACGTACGCCCCCGGACCGTACACCCCCGAACCGGCCGGCCGTACCGCGCCCGGCGCCGGTCCGGGTCCGTACGACATCCGCCGCGACGACCTCCGTATCACCCTCCGCGACGGCACCGGCCTCCACGCCCGTGTCTGGCGCCCGCTGAGCGGCGGACCCGCCCCCGTCCTCCTCGAATACGCGCCCGAACGGCTCACCGATGCGACCGCGGCCCGTGACGCCCGACGCCACCCCTTCTACGCGGCCCACGGCTATGCCTCGGTACGCGTCGACGCCCGCGGCCACGGTTCGGGCGAGGGCCTGCCGACAGGACCCTGGGGCGGTTCCGGGCACTCACTCGCCCGAGCCGCGGCGGCCGATGCCGCGGATGCCGCGGAGATCGTCGAGCAGCTGGCCGGCCTGCCCTGGAGCGACGGCCGGATCGGTATGTTCGGTCTCGGCCCCGGTGCCGGGATCGCCCTGCGGACGGCCGCACTCGCACCCGGCCCGCTCCGGGCGGTCGTCGCGGTCGACGCGAGTCTCGACCCGTACCACGAGGACGGCGCCCTGACCGGCGGCGCGGTTGCGGCCGATGCCCTGACCGCCCGCTCCACGGCTCTGCTGGCCGCGCTCTGCGCACCTCCCGATCCGCTGTACGCGGGCGACCACTGGCGCGAGCGGTGGGCGGCCCGGACGGCCGCGGTGGAGCCGCCGCTGTACGGCGCTCTGGCGCACCAGCTCCGCGACGACCACTGGAACACCTGGTCACCGCCCGCGGCGGGCCCCGGCCCGGGTCCCGGTGCCGGGCCGGCGCCCGGTGCGGTACGGGCCGCGGTACTGGCCGTGAGCGGCTGGTACTCCCCCTTCCGCGACACCGTGCTCCGGCTGCTGGAGACCCTGCCCGCCGACCGGGTGCGCGGTCTGATCGGGCCCTGGGCCCACCACTATCCGGACGAGCCGGGTCCGGGCCCGGCGATCGGCTTCCTCCACGAGACGCTGCGCTGGTGGGAGCGGTATCTGCGGGATACGGGCCCAAGCCCGGGCAGCGGGTACGACACCGGGCCCGCGCTTCTCGTCCGGCCGATCGGCCCCGGTGCGGCGGAAGACGGGCCCTCCGGCGGCTGGTTCGCGGTACCCGGCCCGCTCTCCGCGGCCGTCCGGATCGTGCCGTACGCCCTCCGGGGCGCACCCGTGCCCGTCGTCTCCCCCCAGCACACCGGTGCCGACGCGGGCCGACCCCTCTCGGAGACCGGCCGGAGGGCGGATCTGCCGCCCGATCAGCGCGAGGAGGACGCGCGCTCCGTGTGCTTCGAATTCCCCGTCCCGGGTGACGGCGTCACCGTCCTGGGCCGCCCGCGGGTGACGCTGCGGCTGCGGATGGACGTGCCGAACGGGCAGGTCGCCGTACGGCTGTGCGATCTCGCGCCCGACGGTTCGGCCGCGCTGATCACCCGGGGCGTACTGAACCTGGCGGCCCGCCACGGGCCCGAACGGGCCCGCGCCTGGACCCCGGGCGGCACCGAGGAGGTGTCGTTCGCGCTCGCCGCGGCCGGGTACGCGCTGCCGTCCGGGCACCGGCTGCGGCTCGCGGTGTCCTCCGCCTACTGGCCCTGGGTCTGGCCCGCGCCCGGTTCGGACGCGGGGTTCGTCCTCCTTCCGGAGGGTTCCCGGCTCGACCTTCCCCTGTACGGGGGCACCCCGGAAGCGGCGGCCCCGCCCCCGGGCCCGGCGGAACACGTCGAACCCCTCGGCGTGATCTCGCCCGCCCCGCTCACCGCCCCTGCCGAACGCCGTCCTGAACGGACCCTGACCAGGGACTTCGGTACGGATGAACGACGGCTCGAATCCGATCCCCGCCCCTGGGGCGCGGAGGGCGCGAGCCGCGTGTACCCGGACGGTCTGGAGGTCTTCGAGGACGCCCGGGAGATCCGGTCGGTCCGGTCGGACGATCCGCTGTCCGCCCGCGCCGAGACGGCCCGGACGCTCCGCTTCCACCGGCCGGAACAGGGCTGGGACATCACCGTTGAGGCCCGTTCGGTCCTCTCCTGCGACGCCGCGGACTTCGTCGCCGAGGACGAGGTGATCTGCCGGGAACACCGCGGCGGCGGGCCGTCGCGCGGGGAGGTCGTTTTCCACCGCACCTGGGTGAAACGTTTCCCCCGAATGACGGGGTGAATAGGCCCTGCCGGTCCCGTGCGTCCCCCACGTAACGTGTGACCCGCAATCGCGAATCCGCGAACGCCGAGAGCAGCATGGAAAGCGAGGCAGGCACCGTGACCGAGCAGAGCCCGCTCGACCTGGCCGAGGGCGATCCCTTCGGTCCGCACAACCTCCCCTACGGCGTCTTCACCACACCCGCCGAACCGGAGCGCCGCCGGATCGGCGTCCGGATCGGGGGGTACGTGCTCGACGCGGGAGCGGCCGCTCTCGCCCTCGGCTCCCCCTATGCCGCGCTCCTCGACCGCCCCACCCTCAACCCCCTGCTCGCGGCGGGACGTACCGCCTGGCGCGATGTCCGGCGGGCCCTGACCGCCTGGGTGACGGTCCCCGCCCACCGGGCCGAAGTGGAGCCGCTGCTCCACCCGCTGGACGGTGTCACGCTCCACCTTCCGTACGAGGTCGCGGACTACGTCGACTTCTACGCCAGCGAGCACCACGCCACCAACGTGGGCCGGATGTTCCGCCCCGACGGCGAACCGCTGACCCCCAACTGGAAGCACCTCCCGATCGGTTACCACGGCCGGGCGGGCACGGTGGTGGTCTCGGGGACGGAGGTCGTACGGCCCCGGGGCCAGCGCAAAGCGCCCGCCGATCCGGCGCCCGTCTTCGGGCCGTCCGTGAAGCTCGACATCGAGGCGGAGGTCGCCTTCCTGGTCGGCACCCCGACCGCGCAGGGCAGCCCGGTGCCGCTCGCGGACTTCCGCGAGCACGTGTTCGGCCTCTCCCTGCTCAACGACTGGTCGGCGCGGGACATTCAGGCCTGGGAGTACGTGCCGCTGGGCCCGTTCCTCGGGAAGTCGTTCGCCACCTCGGTCTCGGCCTGGGTCACCCCGCTGGAGGCCCTGGACGCGGCCCGCACCGCCCCGCCCGCCCGGGACGTCCCGCCCCTGCCGTATCTCGACGACTCCGCCGAGGAGGAGCCGGGCGGCTTCGACATCCGGATCTCCGTGGCGGTCAACGGCCATGTGATCGCGGAACCGCCGTTCGCGGGCATGTACTGGACGGCGGCCCAGCAGCTGGCCCATATGACGGTCAACGGCGCCTCCCTGCGCACCGGTGACCTCTTCGCCTCCGGCACGGTCAGCGGCCCGGAACTCCACCAGCGCGGCTCCCTCCTGGAACTGACCTGGAACGGCCGCGACCCCCTCGCCCTCCCCTCCGGCACCCGCACCTTCCTGGAGGACGGCGACACGGTCACCCTGACCGCCTGGTCCCCGGGCCCGGACGGCACCCGCGTCGGCCTGGGCGAGGTCACGGGCCGTATCACACCGTCGCTCTGACCGGGCGGCGTCAACACCATTTATTCGTTCACCCGTTCGGAGGGGATTCATTCCCTTCCAGCCGGATAACCTGATCGCACCGGCGAGACTCCGTCGCATGGGAGCACTGATGAGCGTCGAACCCGAGGCACCTCAGCCCGAACGGGGCTGGCCCGTGCCACCCGTCGACGGCTGGACCGCTGACGACCTGGACACGCTTCCGAACCTGCCTCCGCACACGGAGCTGATCGACGGGAGCCTTGTTTTCGTGAGTACGCAGAGGTTGTTCCACGCACGGGCCATCAGCTTCATCGAGTGGAAGCTGATGTCTCTCGCACCCGAGGACTACGAGGTCGTCCCGCAGTTCACGATCGACATCGACGGCCAGAACCGGCTGGAACCGGATGTGATCGTGGTGGAAGCCGAGACCGTCGACGGCCACGCCCAGAGCCGGCTCCCCGCCTCGTCCGTCCTCCTCGCCGTCGAGGTCGTCTCCCCCGAGTCCATCAGCCGGGACCGCGAGACCAAGCCCCTCAAATACGCCCGCGCCGGAATCCCCCACTACTGGCGGGTGGAGAACGATGAGGGCCGCGCGGTGGTGTACGTCTTCGAAAGGGAGCCCGCCACCGGGCAGTACGTGCCCACCGGTATCTTCCACGACCGGCTGAAGGTCTCCGTACCCTTCCCGGTCGACCTCGACCTCACGGAGATCACCCCCCGCCGCTCCCGCCGCGGCTGAGCCGCACAGAGCAACGCCCGGGGCCGGGCTCCTCGGCGAGGAGCCCGGCCCCGGGCGTATGCTGCGGCTCCGTCAGCGGACGAAGACGCCCGCCTGGCTCGCCAGGTTCAGGAAGTACTGCGGGGCGACGCCCAAAACCAGGGTGACCGCGACACCGATGCCGATGGCGCCGACCGTCAGGCTCGAAGGGACCGCGACTGTGGGGCCGTTCGGCTGGGGTTCGCTGAAGAACATCAGCACGATGACCCTGATGTAGAAGAACGCGGCGATCGCGGACGAGATCACACCGACCACGACCAGCGCCCCGGCGCCGCTCTCCGCCGCCGCCTTGAACACCGCGAACTTGCCGGAGAAGCCGGAGGTGAGCGGGATTCCGGCGAAGGCCAGCAGGAAGACCGCGAAGACCGCCGCCACCAGGGGTGAGCGCCGGCCGAGACCGGCCCACTGGGAGAGATGCGTGGCCTCGCCGCCCGCGTCGCGGACCAGGGTGACGACCGCGAACGCGCCGAGCGTCACAAAGGAGTAGGCGCCCAGATAGAAGAGGACCGACGAGACTCCGTCCGGCGACACCGCGATCACACCGGCCATGATGAACCCGGCGTGGGCGATGGAGGAGTACGCCAGCAGCCGCTTGATGTCCGTCTGGGTGATGGCGATGATCGCGCCCGCCAGCATGGTCAGGATCGCCACGCCCCACAGCAGCGGCCGCCAGTCCCACTTCAGGCCCGGCAGCACCACGTACATCAGGCGGAGCAGGGCGCCGAAGGCGGCCACCTTGGTCGCCGCGGCCATGAAGCCGGTCACGGGGGTGGGGGCGCCCTGGTAGACGTCCGGGGTCCACATATGGAAGGGGACCGCGCCGACCTTGAAGAGCAGGCCCATCAGGATCAGCGCCGAACCGATCAGCAGCAGAGCGTCGTTGCCCATGGTGTCCGCGAGCGCCGGGTCGATCGTGCGGACGCTGCCGTCGACGACGTCGGCGATCCGCGCGTACGAGACGGAGCCCGCGTACCCGTAGAGAAGGGCGATGCCGAACAGCAGGAACGCCGAGGAGAACGCGCCGAGCAGGAAGTACTTGACGGCGGCTTCCTGCGACATCAGCCGCTTGCGCCGGGCGAGCGCGCAGAGCAGATAGAGCGGGAGGGAGAAGACCTCCAGCGCGATGAAGAGCGTCAGCAGATCGTTGGCGGCCGGGAAGACCAGCATGCCCGCGACCGCGAACAGCGCCAGCGGATACACCTCGGTGGTGGTGAAACCGGCCCGGACCGCCGCCTTCTCGCTCTCACTGCCGGGGACGGACGCGGCCTGGGCGACAAAGGAGTCCACTTCGCTGCCGTGGGCCCTGGGGTCCAGTTTGCGCTCCGCGAAGGTGAAGACCGCGACCAGCGAGACCAGCAGGATCGTGCCCTGGAGGAAGAGCGTCGGGCCGTCGATCGCGATCGCGCCCATGGCGGCGATGTTCACCTTCGAGGTGCCGTAGCCGCCCTCGGCGAGGGCGATGACGGCGGCGAAGGCGGAGACGAGCGCCACCGAGGCCAGCCCCACCTGGGCGTAGTAGCGCGCCCTGCGCGGCAGGAACGCCTCCAGGAGGAGTCCCACGATCGCCGCGCCGACGACGATCAGGACCGGCGCGAGCTGGCCGTACTCGATATCGGGCGCTTTGATCTTGTCGATCGGCTCGGCCGCCGTCGCCCACAGGGTGTGGACAGATGTCGGGCTCACTTGGCCTCCACCTCCGGCCGGGGGTCCTTCTGCTGTACGTCGGACAGGGTGTGCTCGACCGCCGGGTCGACGATCTCCGTCAGCGGCTTCGGATAGACACCGAGGACGAGCAGCAGCACGATCAGCGGGGTGATCACCGCCAGTTCACGCGGCCGCAGATCGGGCATGTTCCGGACTTCCTCCTTGACCGGGCCGGTCATCGTCCGCTGGTAGAGGACGAGAACGTAGAGCGCGGCCAGCACGATGCCGGAGGTGGCGACGATCCCGGCGACCGGATAGCGCGAGAAGGTTCCGACGAGCACCAGGAACTCGGAGACGAACGGCGCGAGTCCCGGCAGGGACAGGGTCGCGAGACCGCCGATCAGGAAGGTGCCCGCAAGCACCGGCGCCACCTTCTGCACTCCGCCGTAGTCCGCGATGAGCCGCGAACCCCGCCGGGAGATCAGGAATCCGGCGACCAGCATCAGAGCGGCCGTCGAGATGCCGTGGTTGACCATGTAGAGCGTGGCCCCGGACTGGCCCTGGGAGGTCATCGCGAAGATGCCCAGGATGATGAAGCCGAAGTGCGAGATGGAGGCATAGGCCACCAGCCGCTTGATATCGCGCTGGCCGACCGCCAGCAGCGCCCCGTACACGATGCTGACCAGCGCCAGCACCACGATCACCGGAGTGGCCCACTTCGATGCCTCCGGGAAGAGCTGGAGACAGAAGCGGAGCATCGCGAAGGTGCCGACCTTGTCGACGACCGCGGTGATCAGCACGGCGACGGGTGCGGTGGACTCGCCCATCGCGTTGGGCAGCCAGGTGTGCAGCGGCCAGAGCGGCGCCTTGATGGCAAAGGCGAAGAAGAAGCCGAGGAAGAGCAGTCGCTCGGTGTTGGTGGCCATATCGAGCTGGCCACTGGCCCTGGCCTCGGCGATCTCCGAGAGCGAGAAGCTCCCGGCGACGACATAGAGCCCGATCACCGCGGCCAGCATGATCAGCCCGCCGACCAGGTTGTACAGCAGGAACTTGACCGCCGCGTACGACCGCTGGGCGGCCGCGTTCTCGTCGGTGCCCTGGTGCGCCCGGTCCCCGAAGCCTCCGATGAGGAAGTACATCGGGATGAGCATGGCCTCGAAGAGGATGTAGAAGAGGAAGACGTCGGTGGCCTCGAAGGAGAGGATCACCATCGCCTCGACCATCAGGATCAGGGCGAAGAAGCCCTGCGTCGGCCGCCAGCGGGAGTTGCCGGTCTCCACCGGGTCGGCATCGTTCCAGCCGGCCACGATGATGAAGGGGATCAGCAGCGCGGTCAGCGCGATCAGCACGGCCCCGATGCCGTCGACACCCAGTTCGTACCGGACGCCGAAGTCGGCGATCCAGCTGTGGGACTCGGTCAGCTGATAGCGCGCCCCGCCCGGTTCGAACCGGACCAGGACGATCGCCGCCAGCGCCAGCGTCGCCAGGGAGAACAGCAGCGCCAGATACTTGGCTGCCTCCTTGCGCGCCGCGGGCACGGCGGCGGTGACGATCGCCCCGACTGCCGGGACCACCGCCGTCGCCGTAAGGAGCGGGAAGGACATCGCAGTTACACCGCCCTCATCAGCAGGGTCGCGGCGATCAGCACCGCCGTACCTCCGAACATCGAGACGGCGTACGAGCGGACGTAGCCGTTCTGGAGCTTGCGCAGCCGGCCGGAGAGCCCGCCGACGGATGCCGCCGTGCCGTTGACGACACCGTCCACCAGGGTGTGGTCGACATAGACCAGGGAACGCGTGAGGTGCTCGCCGCCGCGGACCAGGACCACATGGTTGAAGTCGTCCTGGAGGAGGTCGCGGCGGGCGGCCCGGGTGAGCAGCGAACCGCGGGGAGCGGTGACCGGCACCGGCCGCCGTCCGTACATCCCCCAGGCGATGGCGACGCCGACGACCATCACCACGACCGTGGAGACGGTGACGGTGAGGGCGCTGACCGGCGGATTGCCGTGGCTCTCGCCGGTGACCGGGGCCAGCCAGTGCACGAAGCGGTCGCCGATGCTGAAGAAGCCGCCGGCGAACACCGAGCCGAAGGCCAGCACGATCATGGGGATCGTCATGGTCTTCGGGGACTCGTGCGGATGGGGCAGTTCGCCCTTGTCGTCGGGCTGCCAGCGCTTCTCGCCGAAGAAGGTCAGCACCATCACCCGGGTCATGTAGAAGGCGGTGATGGCCGCGCCGAGCAGAGTGACACCGCCGAGGATCCAGCCCTCGGTGCCGCCCTTGGCGAACGCCGCCTCGATGATCATGTCCTTGGAGAAGAAGCCGGACAGACCGGGGAAGCCGATGATGGCGAGATAGCCGAGACCGAAGGTGACGAAGGTGACCGGCATGTACTTCCGCAGGCCGCCGTACCTCCGCATATCGACCTCGTCGTTCATGCCGTGCATCACGGAGCCCGCGCCGAGGAAGAGCCCGGCCTTGAAGAAGCCGTGCGTCACCAGGTGCATGATGGCGAAGACATAGCCGATCGGGCCCAGCCCGGCCGCCAGGATCATGTAGCCGATCTGCGACATCGTGGACCCGGCGAGGGCCTTCTTGATGTCGTCCTTGGCACAACCGACGATCGCACCGAAGAGCAGGGTGACCGCGCCGACGATGACGACGACGAGCTGGGCGTCCGGCGAGGCGTTGAAGATCGCACCGGAGCGGACGATCAGATAGACGCCCGCGGTCACCATGGTCGCCGCGTGGATCAGGGCCGAGACCGGGGTCGGGCCCTCCATCGCGTCCCCGAGCCACGACTGCAGCGGCACCTGCGCCGATTTGCCGCAGGCAGCGAGCAGCAGCATCAGCCCGATACCGGTCAGGGTCGCGGAGCCCGCCTCGTCGGCCGAGGCCAGCACCGGGGCGAAGGCGAAGGTGCCGAAGGTGGTGAACATCAGCATGATGGCGATGGAGAGGCCGATGTCACCGACCCGGTTGACCAGGAAGGCCTTCTTCGCCGCGGTCGCCGCGCTGGGCTTGTGCTGCCAGAAGCCGATCAGGAGGTACGAGGCGAGGCCGACGCCCTCCCAGCCGAAGTACAGCAGCAGGTAGTTGTCGGCGAGCACCAGCAGCAGCATCGCCGCCAGGAAGAGGTTCAGATAGCCGAAGAAGCGGCGCCGGCGCTCGTCGTGCTCCATATAGCCGATGGAGTAGATATGGATCAGCGTGCCCACACCGGTGATCAGCAGCACGAAGGTCATCGACAGCTGGTCGAGCTGGAAGGCGATATCCGCCTGGAAGCCCTCGACCGGGATCCAGCTGAACAGCTTCTGGTGCAGCAGCCGGTCGTCCGCGGGGCGGCCGAGCATCTCGGCGAAGAGCACCGCGCCGACCCCGAAGGACGCGGCCGACAGCACCGTACCGATCCAGTGGCCGACCCGGTCGAGCCGGCGGCCGCCGCAGAGCAGCACCGCCGCTCCGAACAGGGGCGCCGCGATGAGCAGCGCAATCAGGTTCTCCACGATTCAGCCCCTCACAGCTTCATCAGGCTGGCGTCGTCGACCGAGGCCGAGTGGCGGGAACGGAACAGCGACACGATGATCGCGAGCCCCACCACGACTTCCGCGGCGGCGACGACCATCGTGAAGAAGGCGATGATCTGGCCGTCGAGATTGCCGTGCATCCGGGAGAACGCGACCAGCGAGAGATTGCAGGCGTTGAGCATCAGCTCGATGCACATGAACACCACGATGGCGTTCCGCCTGATCAGGACCCCGGCCGCGCCGATGGTGAACAGCAGAGCGGCGAGGTAGAGGTAGTTGACCGGATTCACCGACTGGCCTCCTCTTCGTCCCGGTCGCGTCCGTCGGCGTCGGAGTCCCGGGCGGTGCCCTGCCCGGCCGCGGACTCGCGGCCGGCGACGGCGACATTGCCGGGCTCCCGGCCGAGCCGCTCCTCGGAACGCTGCTCCAGCGCCTTGAGGTCGGCCATGGCCTCGGCGGACACATCGCGGATCTGACCGCGCTCCCGCAGGGTGCGGCTGACGGAGAGGTCGGAAGGGGTGCCGTCGGGCAGCAGGGCGGCGATGTCCACGGCGTTGTGCCGGGCGTAGACACCGGGGGCGGGCAGCGGCGGCAGGTGTTTGCCCTCGCGGACCCGCTGCTCGGCCAGCTCCCGCTGGGTCAGGGCGCGCTCGGTGCGCTCCCGGTGGGTGAGGACCATGGCGCCGACGGCGGCCGTGATCAGCAGGGCGCCGGTGATCTCGAACGCGAAGACGTACTTGGTGAACAGCAGCGCGGCCAGGCCCTCGACGTTGCCGCCGTGGGCGGCGTTCGCCGTGCCGAGGCCGTTGAAGGTCTGGAGCGAGGCGTTGCCGATACCGGCGATCAGCAGGACGCCGAAGCCGAGTCCGCAGAGCGCGGCGAGCCAGCGCTGCCCCTTCAGGGTCTCCTTCAGGGAGTCGGCGGCGGTGACGCCGACGAGCATCACGACAAAGAGGAACAGCATCATGATCGCGCCGGTGTAGACCACGATCTGGACGACGCCCAGGAAGTAGGCGCCGTTGGCGAGGTAGAACACCGCGAGGATGATCATGGTCCCGGCGAGGCAGAGCGCGCTGTGCACGGCCCGCCGCATCAGGATCGTGCACAGGGCGCCGATGACGGCGACCGTGCCGAGGATCCAGAACTGGACGGCTTCGCCGGTCGAGGTGGTCGACGCGGCGGCCAGGGAGGTCAGACCGGCGGGGTCGAGCCCGGTCGTACGCAGGCCTGTCATGCGTCCACCTCCTCGCCCTTCTCCCCCTTGGAGACGGCGACCTGGGGGACCGTCCCGGGGGCGGCCTCGGTGACCAGGCCCCGGTAGTAGTCCTGTTCGTCCATACCGGGGTAGATGGCGTGGGGGGTGTCCACCATGCGGTCGTCCAGACCGGCGAGGAGCTGCTCCTTGGTGTAGATGAGGTTCTCGCGGGAGCTGTCGGCCAGTTCGAACTCGTTCGTCATCGTCAGCGCCCGGGTCGGGCAGGCCTCGATGCAGAGCCCGCAGAGGATGCAGCGGGCGTAGTTGATCTGGTAGACGCGGCCGTAGCGTTCGCCCGGGGAGTAACGCTCCTCTTCGGTGTTGTCCGCGCCCTCGACGTAGATGGCGTCGGCGGGACAGGCCCAGGCGCACAGCTCGCAGCCGATGCACTTCTCCAGACCGTCCGGATGGCGGTTCAGCTGGTGCCGGCCGTGGAAACGCGGCGCGGTGACCTTCTGCTGCTCCGGATACTGCTCGGTCAGCCGCTTCTTGAACATGGCCTTGAAGGTCACGCCGAAGCCGGCGACCGGATTCAGGAACCTCTCGCCCGGGTCCTGGCCCGGGTCCGAGGGTCCCGGAGCGCCCGTTGTCCCCTCCGGTACCTCCGGCAGCTCCGAACCCGGGGAGTTCTCCGCTCGTTCAGACACCGTCGGCCTCCTTTCCGTCATGCGCCTGTCCGCCGTCCGGACCGTCACTCACAGTATTGACCCCGCCACTGACAATGAGTTCGCGCTCCCGCCTCGGCCGCCTGCGCGGCACCGGCGGCAGGCTCTGTCCGGGCAGCGGCGGTACGGGATAGCCGCCCGCCATCGGGTCGAAGGGCACCGGCGGCTCCTTCGCCGCCGCGGCCTCGGCCTGCCGTTCCTTCCCTCCGCGGAACAGGTCCGCGATAAAGGAGAGCAGCAGTACGGCGATGATCGCGCCGCCCACGTAGAGCAGGATCTGCTGGAAGTCGTAGTCCTCGTTCCGCAGCGCCCGCACGGTGGCGACCAGCATCAGCCAGACCACCGAGACCGGGATCAGGACCTTCCAGCCCAGCTTCATCAGCT
This sequence comes from Streptomyces sp. NPDC094448, assembly GCF_044763775.1. Classification (NCBI taxonomy): domain Bacteria; kingdom Bacillati; phylum Actinomycetota; class Actinomycetes; order Kitasatosporales; family Streptomycetaceae; genus Streptomyces; species Streptomyces sp. NPDC094448. The sequence goes on from NZ_JBIWGU010000008.1 coordinate 309,390, forward strand.
GGTCGTAGCGGACCCGTGGCAGCGTGCCGCGCAGCCAGATGAAGAAGAAGAGCAGCAGCTGCACCTTGATGACGAACCAGAGCAGGGGCCACCAGCCGTGGTTCGCGCCCTCCCAGAAGGTGGAGATCGGGTAGGGGGCGCGCCAGCCGCCGAGGAACAGGGTGACGGACACGGCGGAGACGGTGACCATGTTGACGTACTCCGCCAGCATGAACATCGCGAACTTGATGGAGCTGTATTCGGTGTTGAACCCGCCGACCAGGTCGCCCTCGGACTCGGGCATGTCGAACGGCGCCCGGTTGGTCTCGCCGACCATGGTGACGACGTAGATGATGAACGAGACCGGCAGCAGGACGATGAACCAGCGGTCCGCCTGTGCCTCGACGATCGCCGAAGTCGACATCGACCCGGAGTAGAGGAACACGGAGGCGAAGGCGGCGCCCATCGCGATCTCGTACGAGATCATCTGGGCGCAGGAGCGGAGCCCGCCGAGCAGCGGATAGGTGGAGCCGGAGGACCAGCCCGCGAGGACGATGCCGTAGATCCCGACCGAGGCGATGGCGAGGACGTACAGCATCGCGATCGGCAGGTCGGTCAGCTGCATCGTGGTGCGCTGCCCGAAGATGGAGACCTCGTTGCCCGAGGGCCCGAACGGAATGACGGCGATCGCCATGAACGCCGGGATGGCGGCGATGATCGGCGCGAGGACGTAGACGACCTTGTCCGCGCGCTTGACGATGACGTCTTCCTTCAGCATCAGCTTGATGCCGTCGGCGAGGGACTGGAGCATGCCCCAGGGGCCGTGCCGGTTGGGGCCGATGCGGAGCTGCATCCAGGCGACGACCTTGCGCTCCCAGACGATGGAGAACAGCACGGTCAGCATCAGGAACGCGAAGCAGAACACAGCCTTGATGACGATCAGCCACCAGGGGTCGCGCCCGAACATCGACAGGTCCTCGGCCGCGATGACGTTCAGCGTCGGGCCGGTCATGAGCGCACCTCCGGCGCATCCGTCGCCGCCGCGGCGGCGGGGCCGATCCTGACCAGGCGGCCCGGCTGCACCCCGGTGTCGGAGGCGACGCCGCCGCCGGTGGAGTTCAGCGGCAGCCACACCACCCGGTCGGGCATCTCGGTCACTTCGAGGGGCAGGGTGACGGAGCCGGCGGGTCCGGTGACGGTCAGCTCGTCGCCGTCCTTGACCCCGGTCTCGGCGGCGGTGGCAGCCGAGAGCCGGGCGACGGCGGCGTGCCGGGTGCCCGCGAGCGCGTCGTCGCCCTGCTGGAGCAGGCCCTGGTCGAGCAGGAGCCGGTGCCCGGCGAGTACCGCCTCGCCCTCGCCGGCGCGCGGCAGGGGCTGGGAGGCCTCGATGGGCTCGCCCGCCCGGGGGCCGGTCCAGGCGCCGAGGCGGTCCATCTCGGTCCGTACCGCCTTCAGATCGGGCAGGGCGAAGTGGATGTCCATGGCGTCGGCGAGCATGTGCAGCACCCGGGCGTCGCCGGGCGCGAGGCTGCGGGTCATCTGCTCGGGCTTGAGCGCCGCCTCGAAGAGCCGGGCCCGGCCCTCCCAGTTGAGGAAGGTGCCCGCCTTCTCGGCGACGGCGGCGACGGGGAGGACGACGTCCGCCCGCCGGGTGATCTCGGTGGGCCGCTGCTCCAGGGAGACCAGGAAGCCGACGGCGTCCAGGGCCGCGCGGGCGCGGGCCGGGTCGGGCAGGTCGGCGGCCTCGACCCCGGCGACGACGAGTGCGGCGAGTTCGCCGGTGGCCGCGGCCTCGATGATCTGGCCGGTGTCGCGGCCGTAGCCGTGCGGGAGTTCCCGTACCCGCCAGGCCTCGGCGGTCTCCTCGCGGGCCCGCGGATCGGTGGCCGGGCGGCCGCCGGGCAGCAGGGACGGGATCGCGCCCGCCTCCACCGCGCCGCGCTCCCCGGCCCGGCGCGGGATCCACACCAGCCGGGCGCCGGTGGCGGTGGCGGTACGGACCGCGGCGGTCAGCCCGCCGGGGACGCCCGCGAGCCGTTCGCCGACGACGATCACGGCGCCGTCGCGGCGGAGGTCGGCGGCAGCCCGTTCGCCTTCGCCTTCGAGTCCGACGCTGCCGCTGAGCGCGTCCAGCCATTCGGTCTCGGTGCCGGGCGCGGCGGACAGCAGGGTGCCGCCCGCCTTGGTCAGCCCTCGGGTGGCGTGGGTGGCCAGGGCGTAGGTCCGCTGTCCGCGGGTGCGGTGGGCCTTGCGGAGCCGGAGGAAGACGCCGGGCGCCTCCTCCTCGGACTCGAAGCCGACGAGGAGGACGGCGGGTGCCTGCTCCAGTACGGAGTAGGTGATTCCGCTGCCGTCGAGGTCACGGCCGCGGCCGGCCACCCGGGCGGCCAGGAAGTCGGCCTCCTCGGAGGAGTGGACGCGGGCCCGGAAGTCGATGTCGTTGGTGTCCAGGGCGACCCGGGCGAACTTGGCGTAGGCGTAGGAGTCCTCGACGGTCAGCCGGCCGCCGGTGAGGACTCCGGCCCGGCCGCGGGCGGCGGTCAGTCCCGCGGCGGCCGCGGCCAGCGCCTCCGGCCAGCTCGCGGGCGCGAGTTCACCGTCGTCGCCGCGGACCAGCGGGGTGGTGAGCCGGTCCGGCCGCTGGGCGTACCGGAAGCCGAACCTCCCCTTGTCGCAGATCCACTCCTCGTTGACCTCGGGGTCGTCGGCGGCCAGCCTGCGCATCACCTTGCCGCGCCGGTGGTCGGTGCGGGTGGCGCAGCCGCCGGCGCAGTGTTCGCAGACGCTCGGCGAGGAGACCAGGTCGAAGGGGCGGGAGCGGAAGCGGTACGCGGCGGAGGTGAGCGCGCCGACCGGGCAGATCTGGATGGTGTTCCCGGAGAAGTACGACTCGAAGGGGTCGCCTTCGCCGGTGCCGACCTGCTGGAGGGCGCCGCGCTCGATGAGTTCGATCATCGGGTCGCCGGCGATCTGGTTGGAGAAGCGGGTGCAGCGGGCGCAGAGCACGCACCGCTCGCGGTCCAGCAGCACCTGGGTGGAGATCGCGACCGGCTTCTCGTACGTCCGCTTCTTTCCGTCGAAGCGGGAGTCGGTGTCGCCGTGGGACATGGCCTGGTTCTGGAGCGGGCACTCGCCGCCCTTGTCGCAGACCGGGCAGTCCAGCGGATGGTTGATCAGCAGCAGCTCCATCACGCCCTTCTGCGCCTTCTCGGCGACGGGCGAGGTGAGCTGCGAGCGGACGACCATGCCGTCGGTACAGGTGATGGTGCAGGACGCCATCGGCTTGCGCTGGCCCTCGACCTCGACGATGCACTGGCGGCAGGCGCCGGCCGGGTCGAGGAGGGGGTGGTCGCAGAAGCGGGGGATCTCGATGCCGAGGAGTTCGGCGGCGCGGATGACCAGGGTCCCCTTGGGGACGCTGATCTCGGTGCCGTCGATGCTCAGCGTCACGAGATCCTCGGGCGGCACCGGGACCTGGTCGCCCCCGGAGGGAGCGCTGGTGGTCACCGTCATGCGTTCACCTCCGTGGTGGTGGGGTTCCGGTCGGCCCAGACGGTCGACCTGCGGGGGTCGAACGGGCAGCCGCGGCCGTCGAGGTGCCGCTCGTACTCCTCGCGGAAGTACTGGAGCGACGAGAAGATCGGGGACGCGGCGCCGTCGCCGAGGGCGCAGAACGACTTGCCGTTGATGTTGTCGGCGATGTCGTTGAGCTTGTCGAGGTCGGCGGCGGTGCCCTGGCCGGCCTCGATATCGCGCAGCAGCTGGACGAGCCAGTAGGTGCCTTCGCGGCAGGGGGTGCACTTGCCGCAGGACTCGTGGGCGTAGAACTCGGTCCAGCGGGTGACGGCCCGGACGACGCAGGTGGTCTCGTCGAAGCACTGGAGGGCCTTGGTGCCGAGCATGGACCCGGCGGCGCCGACGCCCTCGTAGTCGAGGGGTACGTCGAGGTGGTCCTCGGTCAGCAGCGGGGTGGATGAGCCGCCGGGGGTCCAGAACTTCAGCCGGTGGCCGGGGCGCATTCCGCCGCTCATGTCGAGGAGCTGGCGCAGGGTGATCCCGAGGGGGGCCTCGTACTGGCCGGGGTTGGCGACATGGCCGCTGAGGGAGTAGAGCGTGAAGCCCGCGGACTTCTCGCTGCCCATCGAACGGAACCAGTCCTTGCCCCGGTTGAGGATCGCGGGAACCGATGCGATGGATTCGACGTTGTTGACCACAGTGGGACATGCGTACAGTCCGGCGACCGCGGGGAAGGGGGGTCGCAGCCGGGGCTGGCCGCGCCGTCCTTCCAGGGAGTCCAGCAGTGCGGTCTCCTCACCGCAGATGTACGCGCCCGCGCCCGCGTGCACTGTGATGTCGAGGTCGAGTCCGCTGCCGAGGACGTTCCTGCCGAGGTAGCCAGCTTCGTACGCCTCCCGTACCGCTTCGTGGAGCCGGCGGAGTACGGGCACCACCTCGCCGCGGAGATAGATGAAGGCGTGGTTCGAGCGGATCGCGTAGCAGGCGATGATCATCCCCTCGACGAGGGAATGCGGGTTGGCGAAGAGGAGCGGGATGTCCTTGCAGGTCCCGGGCTCCGATTCGTCGGCGTTGACAACAAGATAGTGGGGTTTGCCGTCGCCCTGCGGGATGAACTGCCACTTCATTCCGGTGGGGAAGCCGGCGCCGCCGCGGCCGCGGAGGCCCGAGTCCTTGACGTAGGCGATGACTTCGTCGGGTGTCATGGCGAGGGCCTTGCGCAGTCCCTCGTAGCCCTCGTGCCGCCGGTAGGTGTCCAGCGTCCAGGAGCGGGCGTCGTCCCAGAAGGCGGAGAGGACGGGGGCGAGGAGCTTCTCCGGGCTGTTCTCCCCGCCGGTTCCGGCTCCGGCCTGATCGCCGTATTCGGTGGACAAGGTCATCACTCCCCCTCCTCGATGGCCGGTCCGGCGGGGGGCTGTGCCGGGCCGGAGGCGGACGGATCGGTGCCACCGGGCCGCGGGGAGACCACCTTGGCGGGCAGCCCCTCGCCCTTGGCGAGCCGGAGCCCGATCAGGGAGGCCGGTCCGGCGCCGCCGGTGGCCTCGACCGCTCCGGGGCGCTCGTCGGGGAAGCCGGCGAGGATCCGCGCGGTGTCCTTGAAGGAGCAGAGCGGGGCGCCGCGGGTGGGTTCGACGGTGAGTCCGGCGCGCAGGTCGTCGACGAGCTGTTTGGCGGACTCGGGGGTCTGGTTGTCGAAGAACTCCCAGTTGACCATCACGACGGGGGCGAAGTCGCAGGCCGCGTTGCACTCGATGTGCTCCAGCGTGACCGCGCCGTCGTCGGTGGTCTCGTTGTTGCCGACGCCGAGGTGCTCCTTGAGCGTCTCGAAGATGGCGTCGCCGCCCATGACCGCGCAGAGCGTGTTGGTGCAGACACCGACCTGGTAGTCCCCGGAGGGCCGGCGCCGGTACATGGAGTAGAAGGTGGCGACCGCGGTGACCTCGGCGGTGGTGAGGTCGAGGATGTCGGCGCAGAACTGCATCCCGGTCCGGCTGACGTACCCCTCTTCGGACTGCACGAGGTGGAGCAGGGGCAGCAGGGCGGAGCGGGAGTCGGGATAGCGGGCGATGATCTCCTGCGCGTCCGTCTCCAGCCGGGTGCGGACCTCGGCCGGGTAGTCGGGTGCGGGGAGCTTGGGCATCCCGAGCTGCACCCCCGGGTTCGACGACTGGGCCGTCATCGGTCGACGCCTCCCATCACGGGGTCGATGGACGCGACGGCGACGATGACGTCGGCGACCTGGCCGCCCTCGCACATCGCCGCCATGGACTGAAGGTTGGTGAAGGACGGATCGCGGAAGTGGACCCGGTAGGGGCGGGTGCCGCCGTCGGACACGACATGGGCGCCGAGTTCCCCCTTGGGGGATTCCACCGCCGCGTACACCTGGCCGGGCGGGACCCGGAAGCCCTCGGTGACCAGCTTGAAGTGGTGGATCAGGGCCTCCATGGAGGTGCCCATGATGTTCTTGATGTGGTCGAGGGAGTTACCGAGACCGTCGGGCCCCAGGGCGAGCTGGGCAGGCCAGGCGATCTTCTTGTCCGCGACCATGACCGGGCCGGGGGCGAGCCGGTCGATGCACTGCTCGACGATCCGCAGCGACTGGCGCATCTCTTCCAGCCGGATCAGGAACCGGCCGTAGGAGTCGCAGGTGTCGGCGGTCGGGACATCGAACTCGTAGGTCTCGTAACCGCAGTAGGGGTCGGTCTTGCGCAGATCGTGGGCGAGCCCGGCGGCGCGCAGGATCGGTCCGGTGGCGCCGAGGGCCATACAGCCGGTGAGGTCGAGATGGCCGACGTCCTGCATCCGGGCCTTGAAGATGGGGTTGCCGGTGGCGAGCGCGTCGTACTGCGGCAGGTTCTTCTTCATGGTCTTCACGAACTCGCGCAGCTGGTCGACCGCGCCGGGCGGCAGATCCTGGGCGAGTCCGCCGGGGCGGATATAGGCGTGGTTCATCCGCAGGCCGGTGATCAGCTCATAGAGGTCGAGGACCAGTTCACGGTCCCGGAACCCGTAGATCATGATCGTGGTGGCGCCCAGCTCCATACCGCCGGTGGCGATGCACACCAGATGGGAGGAGATCCGGTTCAGCTCCATCAGCAGGACCCGGATGACATCGGCGCGCTCGGGGATCTGGTCCTCGATACCGAGCAGCTTCTCCACGGCCAGGCAGTACGCCGCCTCGTTGAAGAACGGCGTCAGATAGTCCATGCGCGTGACGAAGGTGGTGCCCTGCGTCCAGGTGCGGAATTCGAGGTTCTTCTCGATGCCGGTGTGGAGGTAGCCGATACCGCAGCGGGCCTCGGTCACGGTCTCGCCGTCGATCTCCAGGATCAGCCGGAGCACTCCGTGGGTGGAGGGGTGCTGCGGGCCCATATTGACGACGATCCGCTCGTCGTCCGCCTTGGCCGCGGTCTCGACGACCTCGTCCCAGTCGCCGCCGGTGACGGTGTAGACCGGCCCCTCGGTGGTCTCGCGCGCGGCGGACGAGGCGGCTGAGGATGTGCTCACGAGTACGACCTCCGCTGGTCAGGAGCCGGGATCTGGGCGCCCTTGTACTCGACGGCGATGCCGCCGAGCGGATAGTCCTTGCGCTGCGGGAAGCCCTGCCAGTCGTCCGGCATCATGATCCGGGCGAGGGCGGGATGGCCGTCGAAGATCAGCCCGAAGAAGTCGTAGGTCTCCCGCTCGTGCCAGTCGTTCGTCGGATAGACGGCGACCAGGGACGGGACATGCGGGTCGGCGTCCGGTGCGGACACCTCGACCCGGATCAGCCGGCCGTGGGTGAGCGACCGCAGATGGTAGACGGCGTGCAGCTCCCGGCCCTTGTCGTCCGGATAGTGCACTCCGCTCACCCCCGTGCACAGCTCGAACCGGAGGGCGGGGTCGTCGCGCAGGGTGCGGGCGACGGCCAGCAGATGCTCCCGGGCGATATGGAAGGTCAGCTCGTCCCGGTCGACGACGGTCTTCTCGATGGCGTTCTCGGGGACGATGCCCTGCTCTTCGAGGGCGCCTTCGAGTTCATCGGCAACCTCGTCGAAGTAGCCGCCGTAGGGGCGGGTGGCCGGGCCCGGCAGCCGTACGGAACGGATCAGCCCGCCGTACCCGGAGGTGTCACCACCGTTGTCGGCGCCGAACATGCCGCGCTGGACGCGGATCTCCTCGCCGTGTTCACCACGCTGTCCCGGAAGGTTCTGCTCGCTGAGCTCCTTCTCGGGATTGGGTACGTCACTCACTGTGCAGCCCTTTCGTGAGCTTCTCCGCCCGCACGGCTCAGAGGTGCGGCCTTCACTGTCGTCTGCGGCCCGGCGGCCGTGCGTGCGTCGCTCACCTCAGAAGACCCTTCATTTCGATCGTCGGCACCGCCTTCAGCGCCGCCTCCTCCGCCTCGCGGGCCGCTTCCTCCGCGTTGACCCCGAGCTTGGAGGTCTGGATCTTCTGGTGGAGTTTGAGGATCGCGTCGATCAGCATCTCGGGGCGCGGCGGGCAGCCGGGCAGATAGATATCGACGGGGACGATGTGGTCGACGCCCTGCACGATGGCGTAGTTGTTGAACATCCCGCCCGACGAGGCGCAGACACCCATGGAGATAACCCACTTGGGGTTGGGCATCTGGTCGTAGACCTGGCGCAGGACAGGGGCCATCTTCTGGCTCACCCGGCCCGCGACGATCATCAGATCGGCCTGGCGGGGCGAGCCGCGGAAGACCTCCATGCCGAAGCGCGCAAGGTCGTAGCGGCCGGCGCCGGTCGTCATCATCTCGATGGCGCAGCAGGCCAGTCCGAACGTGGCCGGGAAGACGGATGCCTTGCGCACCCAGCCCGCGGCCTGCTCGACGGTCGTCAGCAGAAAACCGCTCGGCAGCTTCTCTTCGAGTCCCATGGGTGCCCCTTAGCCCCTAGTCCCATTCCAGGCCGCCGCGACGCCAGACATAGGCGTAGGCGACGAAGACGGTGAGCACGAAGAGCAGCATCTCGACGAGACCGAACAGACCGAGGGCGTCGAAGCTGACGGCCCAGGGATAGAGGAAGACGATCTCGATGTCGAAGATGATGAAGAGCATCGCCGTCAGGTAGTACTTGATCGGAAAGCGGCCGCCGCCTGCCGGTGTGGGGGTCGGCTCGATACCGCACTCATACGCTTCGAGCTTCGCCCTGTTGTAGCGCCTGGGGCCGATCAGCGTGGCCATGACCACGGAGAAGATCGCAAACCCTGCCCCCAGGGCGCCGAGTACAAGGATGGGCACATAGGCATTCACCCTCCTCGCTCCTTCCAGTCGTCGCTGACCGTGGACCGCACCGGGCCGTTCGGCTGCTGACCGCCTCGAAGATCGCGTACATGTGAGGCAGTTCACAAGCCCGGCTGCCCCGCATCTTATGCCCGTCGGTCTGTGATCTGCGACACGGGGTCACTCATCGCCTTTGTGATCTCCACCACCCGGATGGCGATCTTGCGCACGGGTTGGGGGCGATCTCCGCACGGGAAGCGCGCAGGGCATCACGGCGTGTCACATAGACTGTCGTTCTCGCTGGTGAGAGCGGTGACCCTCTATCAAGCACACGGCCATTCGGGCAAATTGGCGATGGACCGCTTCGGGTGCTAAAAGGCTGCACATCGGTACCGCCTCACTCGGGAGGGGACCGTCATGGACAGAAGTGGACGGCTCGGATCCGGCGCGGGATCCGTTGCCCGGCCCGGCGGTGGTGGCGGGGGTACGACATCCCGGCGGGCCTTCATCCGGCCCGCCGCGGCGCCATACGGTCACGGCGCGTAGCCGCGGTGCAAATGCGTGCGCGGGTTCACGAACTTCTGTCGGCAAAGCCGGCGGAGCGGGGCGGGGCCCCGCCGCCCCCGGCCCGCCCTCGACCGTCCTCGGCCACCACCCAGGGACCGACGACGGCTGGAACCGATCGGTCTGTGACCTGCGCCACAGGCAACCTCTCCACGGAAAAGCGGGCTTGGCCATCCGGGCATCAAGATGCTAGGCGGCAGGCAATTCGGACTATTCATAGAAACCGCATGCTCACGGACGGGAGAGCGAATGTCCGTATTGACCGTTAAGCCGTCAATGGGCTTCGACGGGGCGCGTCTTGGCGATTTCTGTCCACAACTGTGTCGCAACCCACGTTTCTTGATGGGAAGTATGTACGACTGATAACGGTGTACTCATGCCCCACACCGCTCACATACCCAGCCACCGCAAGCCCCGCCAGCGCAGCGCCCCCGTCGTCGCGCTCCGGGCGGGGGTTGCCGGTGGCGTCCTCAGCACCATCGCCGTGGCCGGTGCGGCCGGGACGGCCCACGCCGACCCGGTGACCGAGACCATGGAAATGCCCGCCTTCGACGTGGCATCGTCCCTCTCCCATGTCGTCGAGCAGTCCACCGTGACCACCCAGCAGGTGGCGCTCGACCAGCAGTTGCAGTCCAGCGAGGACTCGGCCGCCGCCGCGGCCTCCAAGGCGGCGAAGACGGCCAAGGCCGAGGCCCTGCGGAAGGCGGAGGCCGAGAAGGCCGAGGCCAAGAAGCGCGCCGAGGAGGAGCGGGCCTCGCGTGACGCCGCCCGTACGTCCCTCGCCGCGTCCAACGAGAAGGCGCCCTCGGCCTCGAACTCGTCCACGAAGGCCTCGGGCTCCGTCGGCGCCGTCATCAGCTTCCTCAGGGCGCAGGTCGGCGACGCCTATGTACTCGGCGCCACCGGCCCCAACTCCTGGGACTGCTCCAGCCTGGTGCGGGCCGCGTTCCGCCAGGCGAACATCGAGCTGCCGCGTATCGCCGCGGACCAGTCCAGGGCCGGTACCGAGGTCGGCACCGGCAACCTCAAGGTCGGCGACATCCTCTACTGGGGTGCCAAGGGCAACGCGTACCACACCGGTGTCTACATCGGTGACGGCAAGTACCTCGACGCGGCCAACCCGCGCAAGGGCGTCGTCATCCAGGATCTGTCGGGCTACCCGGCGACCGGCGCGGTCCGGGTGCTCTGAGCTTCGGACACCATCCGGTGGCCCACCGAGGTCCGTGGCTCCCCCGCTCGGGGCGGAGCCACGGACCTCGGGCGTCTTCGCGCGCCTTCAGTGGACGGACAGACCGCCGTCCACGAAGACCGACTGCCCGGTGAGATAGGCCGAGGCGCCGCTCGCCAGGAAGACGGCGGCCCCCGCGAAGTCCTCCGCCAACCCGTTCCGTCCGGTCATCGTGCGGGCGGCGAGCCGGGCGACCTGCTCCGGATCGTCGGCGAGCCGGGCGTTCAGCGGGGTCAGGACGAAGCCGGGCACCAGGGTGTTGACCGTGACGCCGTACGGGGACCACTCCTCCGCCTGTGAACGGGCCAGCGACTCCAGCCCGCCCTTGGAGACCCCGTAGGCCCCGCTCCGGACGAAAGCGCGATGCGCCTGCTGGGAGCTGATGTGGATGATCCGGCCGTGGCCGCGCTCCGCCATCCCGGGGCCGAAGCGGCGGCCGAGGAGAAAGGGCGCGGCCAGATTGACCGCCAGGGTGGTGTCCCACTCCTCGTCGGTGAGTTCACCCATCGGCGGACGGAGGTTGATTCCGGCGGCATTGACCAGGATGTCCGGTTCACCGAAGACGGCCGCGGCCTCCTCCGCCGCACTCCGCAGGGCCTCCCGGTCACCGAGGTCGGCGCTCACCCACGCGGCCCGGCAGCCGAGCGCGGTCAGCGCGTCGGCGGTGGCGGCCAGTTCCGCCTCCCGCCGCGCCACGAGGACGACGCCCGCCCCGGCCCGCGCGAGTGCCTCCGCGATCGCCCGGCCGATTCCGGAGCTGCCGCCGGTGACGAACGCGGTGCGGCCTTCGAGGGAGAACAGCCCGGTGAGATAGGGCGCCACGTCCGGCGGCGGGGGGAGCGCGGAGCCCGGCGGGGCCGCGGAGGGTTCGGGGTTCATCACGCCAGCCTAGGCCGCACACCGGACAAGTACTGACTTCTCTGTGGTTGCTTACCTCTCGGTCAGTAACGGCCGTCCGGTGCGCCCGCCCGCCACGGTCCCGCTCTGCGGCTACCGGAGCCGGTGGGGCGCGCCGGGCGTCGAACGGGGCACTGTATGGCCCTGCTTGCCCCGTGCGCTCCCCGGATCGGGTGGTTCGCCCGGCGCGTCCGGTCCGTCCCCGCTCCGGCTGGGTAGACCAGCGGTCCGACCGTCGTCAGTCACACCCTCCGAGAGGTGACCGCCGTGCGTGCCCTGCCGAGTTTTCTGGAGATCAACGACGACCTCGCCGCCGCCTGGTGCCACACCCCGTGGGCCGCCACCGATATGAGCTACGACGGAGACGCGTACCACGGGGTGTTCGATGTCGACCTGGCGTCGGACGTCAGCGACCGGGCGCCGTACCGGCCGGTGCTGCACGGGTCGATCCTGGCGCAGATCGTCTCGTACCACACCCTCGCGTCGATGCTCTACGCCTACACCAACGACCATGTCCCGGCCCTCGCCACGCTCCCCAAGGTGGCTCTGCCGGAGGCCCGTAAGCGGATCGTGGTCACCTCGATGAAGCTGTCGCTGCGGCGGGAGGTCGCCCAGACCCGGGTGCCGGTACGGCTGACCATCGACCGGGTGACGGACAAGTGGGACAGCCACCGGATGGCGTTCGCGGTGCTCTCCGTGGATGTCGCGGGCGGGCTCCAGACGGCGGAGCTGGAAGGCTGCTTCAACTTCCGCGACCGTATCGAGAGGTGATCCGCGGGGCGCGCGTCCCCGTGAACCGCGCGCCCCGGCTCTCACCGCGCGTGTTCCAGGGCCGCCCGCAACTCCTCGTACGTCGGGGCCAGCCGCTCCAGTACGGCGGAGAGCGCCGCGTCGTCCCCGGTCACGACCGGCCCCTGGAGCGCGCCGATCAGCCTCGCCTGTTGGCGGGCGGTCCCGGCGGCCCCGGTGAGCCCGAGGTGGGCCAGGCAGTCGGCCGCGTCGGAGGCCCGGCGCGCTCCGACCCGTACCGCGAAATGCTGGAGCAGTAGGCGGAGTCCGGGTTCGAGTCCGGCCTTCACCAGCTCCGCGAAGCCCGCGACCCCCGCCGCCGCGCCGAGTGTCCCGGGCGCAACGGGCAGATCGTCCCGGCCGCCGAGCCACCGCGCCGCCAGTGGCAGGGAGTCCCGAAGCGCCTGCTCGCCGCTGACGTCGCGTTCGCGGACGAAGGAGGAGCGCATGATGTACGGCTCGTCGGTGTAGGGCACGGCGTCCGCCTGCCAGGCCGCCAGGAAGGCGGGGGCGCCGAGGGTGGCGTAGGGGAAGCCTTCGGGATCGTGGAGCAGGACCGTACCGTCGGAGCCGATATCCAGTACCACCACATAGTGGTCGCCCTGTCCCGGTTCGGGTGTCCCCGGCCGGTAGAGCAGCAGCCCCATATCCACCGGCCCCACCAGCACCGGCCCGCGCGCGGCTGCCGCCCGGAGCCGCTCCAGCGCCTCGTCCGGCGTGCCCCCGGAGGTGCGTTCGCACTCCAGCCCGAGAAGGGCGACGGCTTGGCCGAGGCCGAGTTCGGGGTCCCAGGCGTACGGATCGAACAGCGGCAGCGCCCCGCCGATGAGCTGGAAGCCGAAGGCGGAGCCGGTGAGGGTCTCCACGACGGCCGGCGGGGGCAGGGGCCGGCCGGTATCGGCCCCCGCCGCCATGGTGAGGGAGTGGGTGTAGCAGTACGGGCCGGAGCCCGTGTAGGAGTGGGTCGGCGGCGCCATGGACGGACCTCTTTTCGTGGAGTGACGCCGTCAGTCGACGCCTTCACACGGTGTGAAGGTCAAGCCCGGCCCCGCTGCCCGGATCAGGCCTTCGGAGCCACCTCGATTCCACGGACTGATTCCACGGGCGCAGCCGTCGGGCGAGAATTTTCCTACCAGCGGTGTTACGTTTTAGGTATGAGCAGCCACGTAGCACCCCAGGCCGCCGAGCGGGCCGGCAAGAGATCCGTGTCGCTCGCCCAGTCACTGATCAAGGAAGTCGAGGAGCGCGCCGGCAAGAGCGGGTTCTCTTCCGTTGTGGCCGAAGCGCTGGAGGAGTGGCTCGCCGCACAGAAGCTTCGCGAGGTCGTGAGCGCCGACCGCAAGGCGTTCGGCCCCGTCTCGGCCGAAGCTCGGCGGCAGGCGGAGCAGGAGTGGTAAGCAAGCGCCTCAAGATCAAGGCAAAGAGCGAGGGCACGCTCGTCCTGGACGCCCAAGGGCTTTCGCTGCACGTCGACGGGGACGAGGGGATGCGTGCGCGTATCGAGGTCGCCCAGCAGAGCGGCCGACGCGTTGCGCTGTCCGCACTGACGCCCCTGGAAGTGCGCCGAACGGGAGAAGCCGCCAGGCGACTCCAGTTCCTGCTGTCCCGGTTCGACGTGAAACCCGTCAACGACGCGGTGACGGACACCGCAGCAAAGCTGCTGGACGCCTCGGGCCTCGACGGGCACGAATGCCTCGTGGACGCACTCGTGGTGGCCACGGCAGCACTCTGCACTCCCCCGGTACTGCTCGTCACTTCCGACAGTTCGCACATCCCGGCACTGTGCAAGGCCGCCGAGGAGCTTCCCGGCTCGCCGAAGGTGAAGATCGTCAACGTGTGACGACGAATGCCGAGCCGGCCGCTCAGCTCCCCGCCGAGCGGCCGGGCCTTGAATGATCAGGCCTTCGGAGCCACCTTCGACAGGCCGTTGATGATCCGGTCCATGGCGTCCCCGCCGGTCGGGTCGGTGAGGTTGGCCAGCATCTTCAGCGTGAAACGCATCAACATGGGGTGGGTGAGGCCGCGCTGGGCCGCCAGCTTCATGATCGTGGGGTTGCCGATCAGCTTCACGAACGCGCGGCCCAGCGTGTAGTAGCCGCCGTAGGTGTCCTTGAGGATCTTCGGGTAGCGGTGCAGGGCCAGTTCGCGCTGGGCGGGTGTGGCGCGTGCGGTGGCCTGGACGATCACCTCGGCGGCGAGCTGCCCGGACTCCATGGCGTACGCGATGCCCTCGCCGTTGAACGGGTTGACCAGCCCGCCCGCGTCGCCGACGAGCAGCAGTCCGCGGGTGTAGTGCGGCTGGCGGTTGAAGGCCATGGGGAGGGCGGCGCCGCGGATCGGGCCCGTCATGTTCTCCTCGGTGTAGCCCCACTCCTCGGGCATCGAGGCGCACCAGGCCTTGAGGACCTCGCGCCAGTCCAGCTCCTTGAAGGAGTCGGAGGTGTTGAGGACGCCGAGGCCGACGTTGGAGGTGCCGTCGCCCATGCCGAAGATCCACCCGTAGCCGGGCAGCAGCCGGTCCTCGCCGGGGCCGCGCCGGTCCCACAGCTCCAGCCACGACTCCAGATAGTCGTCGTCGTGGCGCGGGGAGGTGAAGTAGGTGCGGACGGCGACGCCCATCGGGCGGTCCTCGCGCCGGTGCAGGCCCATCGCCAGCGACAGCCGGGAGGAGTTGCCGTCGGCGGCGACGACGAGCGGGGCGTGGAAGGTGACCGGCGTCTTCTCCTCGCCGAGCTTGGCGTGGACACCGGTGATCCGGCGGGTCCGCTCGTCGACGATCGGCGCGCCGACGTTGCACCGCTCGTAGAGCCGGGCGCCGGCCTTCTGCGCCTGCCGGGCGAGCTGCTCGTCGAAGTCGTCGCGCTTGCGGACGAGTCCGTAGTCCGGGTACGAGGCCAGCTCGGGCCAGTCGAGCTGGAGCCGGACCCCGCCGCCGATGATCCGCAGACCCTTGTTCCGCAGCCAGCCGGCCTCTTCGGAGATGTCGATGCCCATGGCCACGAGCTGCTTGGTGGCGCGGGGGGTCAGTCCGTCACCGCACACCTTCTCGCGGGGGAAGGCCGTCTTCTCCAGCAGGAGGACGTCCAGTCCCGCCTTGGCCAGGTAGTAAGCGGTCGTCGCGCCGGCCGGGCCTGCCCCGACGACGATCACATCCGCGGAGTGTTCGGTGAGGGGCTGCGTCACGGCTGGTCTCTCCCGAGTCTCGGAATTGGGCGTGCTGAACGGCACGGGACATGGGCAGTCTATGTGGACGTACCGATCAGCCGACCGAAGGGCTCCCCCTCATGAGCACCCTCCTTCCCGCCGTGCGCCTGCGCGTCCCCACCGACGAGGACGCGGTGGCATGGCACCGGATCTTCGCCGACCCCGAGGTCATGGCGTTCCACGGCGGGCGGGCGGCCGAGCTGTCGTACTACGAGGAGCTGACGGCGCGCCAGCGGCGGCACGACGCCGAACGGGGCTTCTGTCTGTGGACGGTGCTTGACGAGGACGGTGCGGTGATCGGCTTCACCGGCGCCCAGCCGTGGTCCGAGCAGGGTTTCGGGCCGTACGGGGAGATCGAGATCGGCTGGCGGCTGGCGCGCCGGGCCTGGGGCAGGGGCTGTGCGACGGCGGCGGCCCGGACCACGCTGGAGCGGGTACGGGCGGCGGGCGTGCCGGATGTCGTGGCCATGGTCGACCACCGCAACGAGCGGTCGATAGCGGTGACGCGCCGGCTGGGCATGCGGCAGGCGGAGCGGTACGCCGTCCCGGGGACGGACCGCTGGGGGCACACGTTCCGGCTGGAGCTGGGGGCGCTGGGGGCGGATACGGCGGCGTGACGGCGGCGGCGGGGCGGGGCAGGGCGGCGCGGGCGGGATCGTGCAGTTCCTCCGCCCCTGCGCCGCCCGTCTCCCGGGGCCCCGGGCCGCGTCTAGGTCCTGTCCGGGCGATCTTCGAGGATCAGCCCGCGGCGTCAGATGCGGTGCATCGCAAGGCGGAGGTCCACGGCTCGTACTGGACGTACTTGCGTGGTCCGACAACGCAGCGTGGGGGTACCACCCGGGCCGCCAGGCCCAGGGGGAGTGCCGTAGCTGTCGTCGCGGGCCCGACAAGATCGCCCGGACAGGGCCTAGTTCTTGGTGCCCCGGTGCAGGGCCACGATGCCGCCCGACAGATTGCGCCAGGCCACCTTCGTCCAGCCCGCCTTCTGGAGCAGCGCCGCCAGTTCGGGCTGCTCCGGCCAGGACTGGATGGACTCCGCGAGGTATTCGTACGCCTCGGGGTTGGAGCAGACCTGGCGGGCCAGCGGCGGGAGCGCCCGCATCAGGTACTCCTCGTACACCGTCCGGAACGGCGCCCAGGTCGGATGGGAGAACTCGCAGATCACGACCCGTCCGCCGGGCTTGGTGACCCGGTACAGCTCGCGCAGCGCGGCATCGGTGTCCTGGACGTTGCGGAGCCCGAAGGAGATCGTCACCGCGTCGAAGACGCCGTCCTGGAACGGCAGCTTCGTGGCGTCGCCCGCCGTCAGCGGAAGCCAGGGGTTGCGCTTCTTGCCCTCGGTGAGCATGCCGAGGGAGAAGTCGCAGGGGACGACGAACGCTCCGGCGCGGGTGAACGGCAGGGAGGACGTGCCCGTACCGGCCGCCAGGTCGAGCACCTTCTCGCCGGGGCGGGCCGCGACCGCGGCGGCGACCTGCTTGCGCCAGTAGCGGTCCTGGCCCAGCGAGATGACGTCGTTGGTGAGGTCGTAGTTCTTCGCCACCTTGTCGAACATGGAGGCGACTTCGTGCGGCTGCTTGTCCAAGGAGGCTCGGTTCACGCCTCCCATTCTGCCGCGCGGTCCGCGGGGGGCCGGGAGGCGGGGTACGAGCCGTTCCGTCCGCGGCGCCGGGACCTGCCTCAGCGCCGCCGGTGGAGCAGCCTGCCCGCGAGGACCGTCGCCAGGCATCCGGCACCGTCCCCGGGGCCGTCGAAGACCGCGAGGTCCGCCCGCTCCCCAACGCCCCGGGCGTCCAGGACACCCGCGTACGCCCCCGCCGGTGCCCGGAAGGTCCACTTTGTGGCGGCGGGCGCCGCGGTCCCGCCCGCGGGCAGGACCGTCAGTCCGGTACGGGCCACCGCATCCGCGACGGCCGCCCGCCGCGGGGTGCCGCCGATCGCGGTGACGCCGTGGGCCAGCAGCCGCTGCGCCCCGCGCCGGGCGCTCGCGCCCCACCGGGCTTCGTCCATGGCCAGGGCGCCGAGCGCGGAGGTCCCGGCCGCGGGCAGGGGTTCGGTGCCCAGTTCGTCCGCTTCGCGAGGGTCCGGATGGTAGGCCCGGTCCAGCAGTTCGGCGCCGTACGGGTGGACGAGTCCGGGTGTCAGCACCCCCGGCCAGCGGCGGACCCGGGCCCCGGGGCAGGCTGCGGCGACCTCCTCGTAGCTGCCGGTGGCCGCGATCTCCCGGCCGTGGACGGCGACGGCGCCGCCGGGTACAGCGGGCAGCCCGCCACCGGGCAGCAGCAGCTCCGCGGTGTGGATCGTCAGCACGGGCCGGCCGCCGTCAGGAGGTGACGGGGAGGAGCTTCAGCTCCGGGTGGGCCGTACCGCCCTCGATGGCGGTGGAGGAGATATGGGAGACCACCCGCTCGTCGACCGGGTCGTTCGCCGGGTCGTCGTGGACCAGGAGGTGCTCGTACGTCGTGGCCCGCTGGGCCGGGACCCGGCCCGCCTTGCGGATCAGGTCGATGATCTCCTGGCGGTTGGAGCGGTGCTTGGCACCGGCCGAGGAGACGACGTTCTCCTCCAGCATGATCGACCCGAGGTCGTCCGCGCCGTAGTGGAGGGAGAGCTGGCCGACCTCCTTGCCGGTGGTCAGCCAGGAACCCTGGATATGGGCGATATTGTCCATGAAGAGCCGGGCGATGGCGATCATCCGCAGATATTCGAAGAGCGTCGCCTGGGTGCGGCCCTTGAGGCGGTTGTTCTCGGGCTGGTACGTGTACGGGATGAAGGCCCGGAAGCCTCCGGTCCGGTCCTGTACGTCCCGGATCATCCGCAGGTGCTCGATGCGTTCGGCGTTGGTCTCGCCGGTGCCCATCAGCATGGTGGAGGTGGATTCGACGCCCAGACCGTGGGCGGTCTCCATGATCTCCAGCCAGCGTTCGCCGGACTCCTTCAGCGGTGCGATGGCCTGCCGCGGCCGGGCGGGCAGCAGTTCGGCGCCCGCGCCCGCGAAGGAGTCGAGCCCCGCCTCGTGGATCCGCCGGATCGCGTCCTCCACCGAAACGCCGGAGATCCGGGCCATATGGTCGACCTCGGAGGCGCCGAGGGAGTGGATCACCAGCTGGGGGAAGGTTTGTTTGATGGCGGAGAAGTGCTGCTCGTAGTACTCGACGCCGTAGTCGGGGTGGTGGCCGCCCTGGAACATGATCTGGGTGCCGCCCAGTTCGACGGTCTCGGCGCAGCGGCGGAGGATGTCGTCGAGATCGCGGGTCCAGCCCTTGGCGGTGTCCTTGGGAGCCGCGTAGAAGGCGCAGAACTTGCAGGCCGTGACGCAGACGTTGGTGTAGTTGATGTTCCGCTCGATGATGTACGTCGCGATGTGCTCCGTACCGGCGTAGCGGCGGCGGCGTACGGCGTCGGCGGCCCGGCCGAGCGCGTGCAGCGGCGCGGACCGGTAGAGGTCGAGCGCCTCCTCGGGGGTGATGCGCCCGCCGTCGGCTGCACGGTCCAGCACGGACTGAAGGTCGGCCTTCTCGGTCACCGGGTGTCACCTTTCGGCGGTTCTTCTCGGCTCGTACGGCGGCGGACCGGTCGGGTCCGGATCGGGTACGGGCGCTCTGACGGGCCGGTCCAGCCTACGCCAGGGGGGCGGAGGCCTCCCGGACCGCCCCGGGAGGACCGCCGGGGTCGCTCCGTGGGCCCGCCGGGGTCGGTCCGCGCGGCGGAGGACGGCCTCGGGGCGGTCACGGAGGCGCCGGTGCCGCGGAAGGCGGCGGCCGGGCGGGCAATGCGGGGCGGCGGGGGCGGGGGCTACCTCCGTGGCGCGCCGAGGAGTTCGACCGCCACATCGGCGGGGAAACCGGTCGTCGGGCCGGTGCGGCGGGCGAATTCGCGGACCCCGGCCAACTGGTCGGGACCGAAACGGAAATCGAGGGTCCGGAAGTACCGTTCCAGTAGCTCCGCGTCGAACGCCTCCCAGCGGGACACCTGTTCGGAGACCTTGACGACCTCCTGGAGCGACAGATCGCGGGAGTCGAGGAACGCCCGGTGGACCTCGTGGACGACCTCCGGCTCCCGGGCCAGATAGTCCTTGCGGGCCGCCCAGACCGCGAACACGAACGGCAGTCCGGTCCACTCCTTCCACATCAGCCCCAGATCGTGGACCCGGAGGCCGAGCCGCGGGGCTTCGTGGAGGGAGGCCCGCAGCGCGGCATCGCCGATCAGGACGGCCGCGTCCGCCTCCTGCATCATCAGCCCGAGGTCGGGCGGGCAGGTGTAGTAGTCGGGGGCGACGCCGAACCTCTCCGCCAGCAGCAGCTGCGCCAGGCGGACGGAGGTCCGGGAGGTGGAGCCGAGGGCGACCCGGGCACCGTCGAGTTCTTCCAGGCCGACCTGGGAAACGATGACGCACGACATCACGGGCCCGTCGCAGCCCACCGCGATGTCGGGGAATGCCACGAGCCGGTCGGAGTGGCGCAGGAACTCGACGAGGGTGATGGGCGCGATGTCGAGTTCGCCCCGCACCAGGCGTTCGGAGAGCTTCTCCGGGGTGTCCTTCGTCAGATCGAAATCAATGAGCGTTCCGGTGCGAGCCAGCCCCCAGTAGAGGGGCAGGCAGTTGAGGAACTGGATATGGCCCACGCGCGGCCGGACCCGGCCGCGGCCGGCGGCGAGGGGGTCGGCCGCCGGGGAGACGGGCGCACCGGCGCTTTCGGCGCCCGCAGCGCTTTCCGGGCGGTCCCGGCGGTCGTGGCGCTGATGACGCCCCCGGTCTTCCGTGCGGTCCTCTGGGATGTCCACAACGTGAGGCTAGCCGCCGGGGCCCGGTACCGGCCGGACGGGGCGGCCGGAGGCGAGCCGGGTACGGCGCGGCGTTCCGCGCTGCCCGCCGGGGCGGGGCCGCGGCACCCCCGCCCCGCCGCAGCCCCCGGTGTTCCCCGGCGCTCGCCCCGTGCGGGGCCGGCCGGGCTCCCCCCTGTGAGCTGGGGCGCGTCAGCGAATGGAGGACGGTTTCAAGCGTCCGGGTGACGTGATCTTCACCTCTACCGCTGCCCGGACCCTGCGTGCTACGCTCAACGCAAGTTGCAGTTTGGTTTCCCTTGCAGTACAGAGCCTGCGGAGCATGTAACCCGCAGGCTTTTGTAGTTTTCAGACTTGTTTGCAGGTTCTGGAGCAGGGCAACCCTTTGGCCCAAGGAGGGCTTATGGCTACCGGAACCGTCAAGTGGTTCAACGCTGAAAAGGGCTTCGGCTTCATCGCCCAGGACGGCGGCGGCCCGGATGTCTTCGTCCACTACTCCGCGATCAACGCGGCTGGTTTCCGCTCCCTGGAGGAGAACCAGGTCGTGAACTTCGACGTCACTCAGGGCCCGAAGGGCCCGCAGGCGGAGAACGTCACCCCGGCCTAATGCCAGGGCGTCGGCGATCGCGTCCGACTTAAGCAGTACCCAAGAAGCCCCGTCCGCAAGGAACGGGGCTTCTGCCTTTCCCGGGCGGGGCCCGCCGGGGCCCACCGCGGCGAGCCCCGCCCGGGAATATCCGGAGAATTCCCGGACCCCGGAATGGAAAGTTCCGCTAAATTTTCGGTCATTTTCATCCGGTCGGCCGAACTCTGCTCCGGGACGGCCGCGCGGGGTCCGGGACGGGGCCCGGCCCGGGCCCCGGGGACGGCAGCTCCGGCAGGCGTTTCTCGTACAGCCACTCCCGGAACAGGCCGTCCAGCACCCCCGGGCCTGCGTGACGCTCCGCAAGCGCGGTGAAGCCCTCCGTGGTCACCAGCCCATGCCGGTGGACCGCCGTCCACTCCCGCAGCAGGGCCGTGAACACCGTGTCCCCGACCACGGTCCGCAGCGCGTGCAGCGTCAGTGCGCCCCGTTCGTACACCCGGTCGTCGAAGAGCCGCCGGAACCCCGGGTCGGCCAGCCGCAGATCCTGCGGCAGCCGGGCGATCACGGCCCGGGAGCGGGCCGCCATCACGGCCGCGGACGGTCCGCCGGACGCCTCGGACCAGAGCCACTCCGCGTACTTCGCGAACCCCTCGTTCAGCCAGATATGCCGCCAGTCGGCGACGGTCAGACTGTTGCCGAACCACTGGTGGGCCAGTTCGTGGGCGATCAGCCGTTCGCTGCCGCGCGCGCCGTCGACGTGGTTGGCGCCGAAGACGGCGAGCCCCTCCGCCTCGACCGGGACGTCCAGGTCGTCGGCGGTCACCACCACCGTGTACTCGTCGAAGGGGTACGGGCCGAAACGGTCCTCGAACAGGGCGATCATCCGGTGCTGGCGGGCGAAGTCATGGGCGAACCGCGCGAGCAGCGGGCGCGGTACGGCGGCGGACTGCGGCACCCGGCCGGCGTCCGGGCCGGGGACCGGTACCCGTTCGTACGGCCCGATCTGGACCGTGGCCAGATAGGTCGCCATCGGCGCGGTCTGCTCGTACACCCAGCGGGTCGTGGACGAACCGGAGGTGCGGGAGGTCAGCCGTCCGTTGGCGACCACGGTGTACGGGGTGGGCGCGGTCATCGCGATCCGGTACGCGGCCTTGTCGTCGGGCCGGTCGTTGCAGGGGAACCAGGACGGCGCGCCGTGCGGCTGGGAGGCCACCAGGGCGCCCTCGTCGAGCTGCTCCCAGCCCAGTTCGCCCCACTCCCGGGTGCGGACGGGCTGCGGTACGCCCTGGTAGCGGACCTCGGCGGTGAAGGCGGTGCCCGCCGGGAGCGGCCGGTCGGGGGTGATCCGCAGCTTTCCGGCCCGGTGGGTCCAGCGGGCCGGGCGGCGGCCGTCGACGAGCACCTTGTGGATCTTGAAGGGGCCGAGGTCGAGGGCGACGACGGGCAGATTGCGGCAGGCCACGGCGGATACCCCGGCGCGGCCCGCGAGCCGGCCGGTGTGCGGGATGTATTCGAGGTCGAGGTCGTAGGCGGTGACGCGGTAGCCGTCGTCGCCGTGCTGGGGGAGATAGGAGTCGCTCACGCCGTGGCCTTCGGTGGGTGCGGACGGGACGGCCGGGACGGCTGCTTTGTTACGGGGGCGCGGCGGGCCGGGTGGGGCCGCCCGGGAGTCTCCTGGTCACTCACGGCCCCCCGCCCGCCCGGGCCGAACCGGCTCTCCGGCCGTCCTCATCCGGTCGGGCCCCGGGCTTTCCCGCCCGGTCCCGGCCCCCGGCCTCCGCTCCCCCGGCCCGCCGGGCGCGGTCGGGCCAGGCGGCGATCGGGTTGCCCAGCCAGCGGGTGCCCGGCGGGACCCGTTCACCGCGCAGCACCAGGGACGCCGGGCCCACCACCGCGCCCGCGCCGACGACCGAACCGGGCAGGGCGATGGCATGCGGCCCGAGGGTGGCCCCCGGGCCCAGCTCCACCGGCCCCAGGCGCATGATCCGGTCGTGGAAGAGATGGGTCTGGAGCACACAGCCCCGGTTGACGCTCGCGCCCGCGCCGACGCTGACCAGGTCTGCTTCCGGCAGCCAGTACGTCTCGCACCAGGCGCCGCGGCCCACCCGGGCGCCGAGGGTCCGCAGCCACAGGTTCATCAGCGGGGTGCCGCCCGCCGCTCCGATCAGCCACGGCACGGCCAGCACCTCCACGAAGGTGTCGGCCAGCTCGCCCCGCCAGACGAACCCCGACCAGAGCGGATGCTCCCCCGCCCGGAACCGGCCGGCCAGCAGCCATTTCGCAACGGCCGTGACCACCCAGGCCAGCACCCCGCCCACGGCCAGCAGCGGACCGGTGAGGACCGCCGCGGCCAAGATCCCGTACGCCCCGGCGAGCGCCGCGAACGCGAACACGCCCGCGACGGCGAGCGCCGCCGAGCAGAGCACCGGCACGATCCGGCAGAGTTCGACGGCGGCCCGCGCCCAGCGCAGCCGTGCGGGGGGTGCGTAGGTACGGCTCCGGTCGCCCGCCTCCGGGGTCCGCGGCAGCCTCATCGGGGGCATCCCCAGCCAGGAACTGCCCGCCTCGGCCCGTTTCGGCGCGGCCGACAGCACACCGACCAGACCGCGCTTGGGCACCCGGCGGCCCGCCGCCGTCATGCCCGAATTGCCGAGGAAGGCCCGTTTGCCGACTCGGGCGGCGGCGATCCGCAGCCGGCCGCCGCCCAGCTCATAGGAGCCGATCATGGTGTCGTCGGCGAGGAACGCGCCGTCGCCGACCGTCGTCATCCCGGGCAGCGCCAGCACGGTCGAGGCCTCGACGCCCCGGCCGACCTTCATCCCGAGGGCCCGCAGCCAGCCGGGCGTGGCGAGGCTGGCGTAGAGCGGGAAGAGCTGGGCGCGGGCGGTGTCCATCAGCCGCTCCACGGCCCAGGCGCGCCAGGCGGCGGGCCCGTGGACCGGGTGGCTGCCCGCGCGGAGCCCGGCGCCCAGCGCCCGTACCCCTGCCAGGATCAGCAGGGCGTACGCGGCCAGGCCGGTGAGGGTGGCGGGGACGATGCCGACAGCGGGCCCGGGGGCGTACCGGAGCACCAGCAGCGCGGGGAGCGCGGCGGCGGCGGGCAGCAGACCGAGAAGGACGGACGTCAGCGCGTAGACGGCGGTCCAGCGGGCCCGGCGCGGCGGGCGCGGGCCGGCCGACCGGCGGGTGCGGGCCCGTCCGGTGCGGATGGCGGGCACCCCGGACCACCGCTCCCCCGCCGGTACGGTGCCGGTCACCGCCGATCCGGGCGCGATCTCGGCGCGCTTGCCGATCCGGGTGCCGGGGAAGAGGGTGCTGCGGGCCCCGACGACGGCGCCGGCTCCGATCCGTACCGCCCCGATGTGCAGGCGGTCGCCGTCCAGCCAGTGTCCGGCGAGATCGGCCTCGGGTTCGACGGCCGCGCCCCGGCCGAGCCGCAGCAGTCCGGTGACGGGCGGCAGGGAGTGCAGATCGACGCCGTCGCCGACGCGGACGCCGAGGGCGCGGGCGTAGTAGACCAGCCAGCAGCCCGCGAGCTGTCCGGCGCCGCAGAGCTGGGCGAGCCGCTCGGCGGCCCAGAGCCTGAGGTGGACGGATCCGCCGCGGGGGTACGAGCCGGGGCGCAGCCCGCGCAGCAGCAGCCGGGCGCCGCCCGCGGCGATCACGATCCGGCCGGGCGGCCCGGCGAGCAGCAGCCAGCCGGGGACGATCCACCACCAGGAGAATCCGGGCCCGGCGCCGATGATGTTCGCGGCGGCCGCGGCGACGACGGCCCAGCGCAGCCCGCCGAGGGTGAGCAGCAGCGGCAGGACGGCGAGCTGCACCGTCCGGGCGCGGTGCGGGACCGGTGGCACGGTCCGGGGGCCGGGGCGCTCGTCGCGCCTTCTGCCGTCGGCGGGCTGGTCGAGGAAGCGGGCGAGTGCGCCGAGGCCGGGGTTGCGGTAGATGTCGCCGACGGAGCCGGTGCCGTACCGCTCCCTGATCCGGGAGACGAGCCGCGCGGCGGCGAGGCTGCCGCCGCCGTGCGCGAAGAAGTCGGCGGCGGTGTCGTGGGGGGCCGCCCCGAGGAGTTCGCCCCACTGCGCGGCGAGCCACGCCTCGGTGGGGGTGAGGCCGGGCCCCGGGGGCTCCGGCCCGGCCCCGGGGGGCAGTGGCCAGGGCAGGGCGTCCCGGTCGACCTTGCCGGATGTACGCGTGGGCAGCTCGGCGAGGACGGCGAGCACGGGCACGAGGCCCGCGGGCAGCACCTGCCGCAGCCGGGCGACGGCGGCGGCCACGTCGAATCCGGGGGCTTCGGCGGGGGGCGCGACGGGGTCCGGTGCGCCGCCGAGCCGCGCGGCGGGCGTCCCGGGATCCGGTGCACCGCCGAGCCCCACGGCGGGCGTCCCGGGGCCGGGGGAGCCGGTGCGCCCTGGGGCGCCCGGGGCGGGCGGTGCCGGAGCAGCCGTCTTCCGGCCGGTGGCACCGGAGCGTCCGGGCAGATCCGGCACCGGACGAGCGTCGTGGGCGGGGCCGTCGGCGGGCGGCGCTTCTGCCGAACCGGCGCAGTCGCTCGGCCTGCCGAGGCCGTACGGGACCTCGCCGGACGCGCCCCGCGCGGCCGGGCCGTACAGGTCCCCGGAGGCCCTCCGGCCACGCACCCCGGCGGAGGCGCCCGACATGCCCGGGGTAGCGGGGGCCGCCGAGACTGCCGGGGCTGCCGGGGCTGCCGGGGCACCCGACGTGCCCGGGGCACCCAGGGCACCCGGGGCACCCAGGCCGGCCGGGCCAGCCGGGTCAGCCGGGCCAGCCGGGGTAGCCGGGACCACGGGGACCACCGGATCCGACGGGACCACGTAGCCCACCAGGACCCGGGTGCCCGCGGGTGTCGTGCGGACGGCCGCCGCCGCGGCCGTGACATCCGGGAGGGACCGCAGCGCGGCGTCGATCTCGCCCAGTTCGATCCGGCGGCCGCCGATCTTGATCTGGTCGTCGGCGCGGCCCAGGAAGACCAGTCCTCCGGGGTCGGCCCGGACCAGATCGCCGGAGCGGTAGGCCCGGGGCCAGCCGGTCGCGGGGAGCGGGGCGTAGGCAGCGGTGTCGCGGGCCGGGTCCAGATAGCGCGCCAGTCCCGCGCCGCCGATCACCAGCTCACCGCTCTCCCCCGGCGCCACCGGTTCACCCCGCCGGTCCACCACGGCCAGGTCCCAGCCCGCCAGCGGGAGCCCGATCTTCACCGGCCCGCGGCCGTCGGTCAGCCGGGCCGCGCAGGAGACCACCGTCGCCTCCGTCGGGCCGTACGTGTTCCACACCTCCCGCCCCGGCACGGCCAGCCGCCCGGCCAGTTC
Source organism: Streptomyces sp. NPDC094448 (assembly GCF_044763775.1). Classification (NCBI taxonomy): domain Bacteria; kingdom Bacillati; phylum Actinomycetota; class Actinomycetes; order Kitasatosporales; family Streptomycetaceae; genus Streptomyces; species Streptomyces sp. NPDC094448. The sequence goes on from NZ_JBIWGU010000008.1 coordinate 335,489, forward strand.
GGCCGGGCACGCCTCGCCGCCGAGGACCAGCAGCCGTACCCCGTCCAGCGCGGCCTGCGGCCACAGCTCGGCGAGCGTGGGCACGGTCGAAACAGCGGTGATGCCCCGCTCCGCCAGCCAGGGCCCCAGGTCGGCGCCGGTCCGTACGAGCGCCCGGGGCGCCGGCACCAGACACGCGCCGTGCCGCCACGCCAGCCACATCTCCTCGCACGACGCGTCGAAGGCCACCGACAGCCCGGCGAGCACCCGGTCGCCGGGCCCGAGCGGCGCCCCGCGCAGAAAGAGCCGCGCCTCCGCGTCCACGAACGCGGCGGCGGCCCGGTGGGTGACCGCGACTCCCTTGGGCCTGCCCGTCGAACCGGAGGTGAAGATCACCCAGGCGTCGTCGCCGGGCCGCGGCGGAATCGGCGGATCCGGTCGCCCGGGGCCCCGGCCGCCCGTGCTCGCGAGCGCCCGGCCGGGTCCCAGCACACCCGCCACCGCCGCCTCCCGGAACACGGTCCGGGCCCGCTCCTCGGGGTCGTCCGCGTCGACCGGGACATAGGCCGCGCCCGCCGCCAGGACCCCCAGGACGCAGACGTACAGGTCGGCCGTGCCGGACGGGACGCGGACGCCGACCCGGGCACCCCGGGCCACTCCGCGGGCGGCGAGGTGACGGCGTACCGCTTCGACCTCGTCCAGCAGGGCGCGGTATGTGAGCGGGGGGCCCGCGCCGTCGTCGAGGGCGAGCGCGCCGGGGTGGGCGCGGGCCGTGGCGGCGAGGATGTCGAGGAGGGTCCGTTCGGGTGCCGCGGGGCCGCCGGAGTAGACCGCGCGGGGCCCGGCAGCGGGTCCGGTGAGGAGGGACGGCTCCGGAGCGACGGTCATCCGGCGCGCCCGCCGCTGCAGGCTTCGCCGGGGTCGTGGTGCTGATCGGTCGCCATCTGTCGGTCTCCGTCCGTCGGCGCGGGCGTGCCGTCCGCGGGCCGTCCGCATGACAGACGAGGAGCCTATTAGCGTTTGATCACCTTTGCCGGTTATGCATGGGAATCATGCCCGGGGGCGGCGGCCCCGGGGCAATCACCTCAGCCCGGGGACCAGCGTTCGCCTGTGATCAGATCGCCGAGGCCGACCCACGCGAAGTTCATCAGCGTGGCCGCCGCCTCCTTCGCCGAGACCGTCCCGCTCTCGTTGACCCAGGCCGCGAGCGACTCCGCCGCCCCCACCAGGGCCTGCGCCAGCCCCGCGATATCGCGCTCCCCGGGCGGTCCGGGCGAACCGGCCTCCCGGGCGGCGGCCTCCAGCAGCACCGCCACGAACGCGACGATCTCGTCGCGCATCGCGGCGACTTCCCGTGCGAAGGGTTCGCCGTGGGTCCGGGCCTGCCGGTGCAGTACGGACCAGGCGTCGGGGTGCTCGGCGGCGTACGCGAAGAAGGCCGTGAGCCCCGCCCACAGCTGCCGGTCCGCCGGCAGGCCCGGCTCCACCGCCCGCGCCACGGCGGCGAGCAGCGCCTGCGCCTCCCGCCGGATGCAGGCCGTGAACAGCTCTTCCTTGGAGTGCAGATAGAGATAGACGAGCGGTTTGGAGACCCCCGCCAGCTCGGCGATCTCGTCCATGGACGCCGCACGGTAGCCGCGCTGTCCGAAGATCCGTACCGCCGCGTCCATCATCTGCTGCTCGCGTACGGCCCGCGGCATCCGCCTTGCCCCTGTTCCGCCGCGGGCCCCGCCCCGGGCCCCGCCGCTCGCACCCGCAGCCATGCCCCGCTCCCCTCCGCCCGGCGCCCCCGCCCGGCGGCCCCGAATGACCAGCCCCCGCTACTCAGCGGTAAGCCTACGGGCCGCCACAAGGTCACCAATGAGCCAAAGGGCCCCGTTCGCACCCCCGCAAACGCACCGGGCCCCCGCTCTCCGTGAGGGGGAGAGCGGGGGCCCGGCGGGCAGGGAGCGGGGCGGTGCCGGGGTCAGGCGGGGGCCGGAATCGAAACCTTGCGCTCCGCGTCGGACGGCGCGATCTCGTCGATCGGGGACGCGCTGGCCGAGTTGTACCGGTCGAGGTCGAGGATGTTCTCCCGGGCGGCGACGATCACCGGGACCAGTGCCTGGCCCGCCACGTTCGTGGCCGTACGGATCATGTCGAGGATCGGGTCGATCGCCAGCAGCAGGCCCACACCCTCCAGCGGAAGGCCCAGCGTGGAGAGGGTCAGCGTGGTCATCACGGTGGCGCCGGTGAGGCCGGCGGTCGCCGCGGAGCCGACCACGGAGACAAAGGCGATCAGCAGATAGTCCTGGACCCCGAGCTGCACGTCGAAGATCTGTGCGACGAAGATCGCGGCGAGCGCCGGGTAGATCGCGGCGCAGCCGTCCATCTTGGTGGTGGCGCCGAACGGGACGGCGAAGGACGCGTACTCCTTCGGGACGCCCAGACGCTCGGTGACCCGCTGGGTGACCGGCATGGTGCCGACCGAGGAGCGGGAGACGAACGCGAGCTGGATGGCGGGCCAGGCGCCCTTGAAGAACTGGACCGGGTTGACCTTGGCGACGGTCGCGAGCAGCAGCGGGTAGACGCCGAAGAGGACCAGGATGCAGCCGATGTAGACATCGGCGGTGAAGGTCGCGTACTTGCTGATCAGATCCCAGCCGTAGTCCGCGATGGCGTAGCCGATCAGACCGACGGTGCCCAGCGGGGCGAGGCGGATGACCCACCACAGCGCCTTCTGGAGCAGTTCCAGGACGGATTCGCTGAGGGTGAGGATCGGCTTGGCCTTCTCGCCCAGCGCCAGCGCGGCGATACCGGCGAAGGCGGCGAGGAAGACGATCTGGAGGACCTTCAGCTCGGCGAAGGGCGTGATGATGTCCGTCGGGATGATTCCGGTCAGGAAGTCGATCCACGAACCGGACTTCTCCGGGGCCTTGCCGTCCTTCGGCGTCAGGCCGGTGCCCTCGCCCGGGTTGGTGACCAGGCCGATCGTGATGCCGATGGCGACCGCGATCAGCGAGGTGATCAGGAACCAGAGGAGCGTGCGCGAGGCCAGCCGGGCGGCGTTGTTCACCTTGCGGAGGTTGGTGATCGACACCAGGATCGCGAAGAAGACGAGCGGTGCGACAGCCAGCTTCAGCAGCCGGACGAATATCCCGCCGATCTGCTCCAGCGTGTCCTTCAGCCAGGAGATGTCCTGGCTGCGGGCGAGCCAGCCGAGCAGCACACCGAGCACCAGACCGAGGACGATCTGGGCCCAGAAGGGAATTCTCGGCAGTCGGGAGCCGGCGGCGGGGGCCTCGGGCTCCCGGTCGGCGGGGGACGTCGTGTTCGCGGACACGGACACACTCCAGTGATGGCTGCGGAAGGGGTGAGCGGAAGGCGGCGCCCGTGCGCGAGAAGGGCCAGGTCGGGGCTGCCGCTGAAAGGGGATGCCGGGGTCAGTGCGAGCGGTGACAGACCGCGGACGTACAGCGGCAGAGATCGACATGCAGGCGCGCCACGAGCGGGATGCTCGCGGCATGGCGGAGGCGCACTGATGTCTGCATGCGGAACACATTAACACCGCCCCTTTGAGGTCCTCAAAGGTCTACTTGGGGGCGTGGGTGGAGAATCCCCTCGGAATCCTCGGCCGATCACCTGTATTAACCCGTAAAAACACGGACATCCCGGGCGAGGTATCAAGATCCTCACCCGGGATGTGTGACACATCCGATATGCGCGCGATACACGCGTTTTATACGGCGGCGCCCGCCGCGCGGCGGAGCGTCAGGCGATACCGTCCTCGCGCGTGCGGTTCGCGTGCAGCCGCTCCTTCGCCCGGTCCACACCGCCGACGATCTGCTCGGACATCGCGTCGCGCTGCTTCCGCAGCAGGACGAAGCTGAGCGGCGCGGAGATCACCAGCGCCAGCAGCACCACCCAGACGAAGTTGGCGTCGCCGAGCCCCTTGGGCAGGATCCCGAACTGGACCAGGACCGCCACGAGCACGAAACATCCCGCGAAGACGGCGAGACGGAGGCCGGTGTACTTGATCGCGGCACTGGACTTGGCAGACTTGGCAGACGCAGACACGGTGCCCTTCTCCCTGCTTCCGCGCATACGCGATGTTCACGTACGCGACATGTGTGGACGTGCTCTCCCAGTGAAGCACGCACCGAATTCGATCAGGACAGCGGCCCGAGCGGCCGCCCGCGCCGGGCTCCGGGCGCCCCCGGGCCCCGGGGCTCAGCGCAGCGGCAGCAGCATCGTGATGTCGTCGCGGTCGTCGCCGTCCGCGACCCGGATCGCGCCCGGGACCCGTCCGACCTCCTTGTAGCCGCAGGAGGCGTAGAAGTCTTCGAGTCCGAGGCCGCCCCGGCAGCCGAGCCGGATGGCGTCGATGCCGTCGAAGCCGCGCGCCGCTTCCGCCACGGCCGCCATCAGCTCCCGGCCGGTGCCCCGCCCCTGGAGACGGGGGTGCACCATGACCGTGTACAGCCACGCCCAGTGCGTCATCAGACGGTGGCCGTTGAAGGCGAAGAAGGCGGTGGCCGCGATCCGCCCGTCGTCGTCGCGCCCGACGAGCAGCCGGATCCGCCCCTCCGCCATACCGGCGAAGTGCCGTACCAGCTCGGGCCGTATGTCGTCCTCGGTCACGGGCGGTACGAAGCCGACCGCGCCGCCCGCGTTGCTGACATCGGCCCAGAGCGCGAGCACCCCGTCGCGGAGCGCCCGGTCGGCCACCGGGTCGAGGGTGTAGGTGAGGGTCATCGGCGGGCCGTCCTTCAGATCCGCATCGGCTGCGGCGACTCGCGGCGGTCCGCGTCCGGACCCGGGTACTCGCGGATGACCTCGTACCGCGTGTTCCGCTCGACCGGCCGGAAGCCGGCGTCCCGGATCAGCTCCAGCAGATCGTCGCGGGTCAGCTTGTTCGGGGTGCCGTAGTTGTCGGCGTCATGGGTGATCTTGTACTCGACGACCGAGCCGTCCATGTCGTCGGCGCCGTGCTGGAGCGCGAGCTGCGCGGTCTGCACCCCGTGCATGACCCAGAACACCTTCACATGCGGCACATTGTCGAAGAGCAGCCGGGACACGGCGAAGGTCTTCAGCGCCTCGGCGCCGGTGGCCATCGTGGTCCGCGCCTGGAGGCGGTTGCGGACCTTGCCGTCCTTCATATCGACGAAGTCGTGCTGGTAGCGGAGCGGGATGAAGACCTGGAAGCCGCCGGTCTCGTCCTGGAGCTCGCGCAGCCGCAGCACGTGGTCGACGCGGTGGCGGGGCTCTTCGATATGTCCGTACAGCATGGTGCACGGGGTCTTCAGACCCTTGCTGTGCGCCAGGCGGTGGATGCGCGACCAGTCCTCCCAGTGGGTTTTGTGGTCGACGATGTGCTGCCGGACCTCCCAGTCGAAGATCTCCGCGCCACCGCCGGTGAGGGATTCCAGCCCGGCTTCGATCAGCTCGTCGAGGATCTCGGAGGCGGAGAGCCCCGAGATGGTCTCGAAGTGGTGGATCTCGGTGGCGGTGAACGCCTTCAGGGAGACGTTCGGCAGCGCTTCCTTCAGCGCGGACAGCGAGCGCGGGTAGTAGCGCCAGGGGAGGTTGGGGTGGAGCCCGTTGACGATGTGCAGTTCGGTGAGGTTCTCGTTCTCCATCGCCTTGGCGAGGCGGACGGCTTCCTCGATGCGCATCGTGTACGCGTCCTTCTCGCCCGGCTTCCGCTGGAACGAGCAGTACGCGCAGGACGCGGTGCACACGTTCGTCATATTGAGGTGACGGTTGACGTTGAAGTGGACGACGTCGCCGTTCTTACGGGTACGGACCTCGTGCGCGAGGCCCCCGAGCCAGGCGAGGTCGTCCGAGTCGTAGAGCGCGATCCCGTCCTCACGGGTCAGCCGCTCACCGGCGAGGACCTTCTCCTCCAGCTCGCGCTTGAGCCCAGCGTCCATGCGCCCGCCTCCCACTTTCTCTTCCGTCGAGCCTCGTCCATCGGGCCCCGTCCACGGTACTTGGCCCGCGCCCGGGCGGCGGGAGTGCCCCCGCCGCGCCGGTCCCGAGGCCGCCCCCGGGGTCACTCCCGGGCGGGCAGGTCCCCGACCCGGTTCTCCCATTTGGTGGAGAGGACGATGGTCGTCCTGGTGCGGGAGACACCCCGGGTGCCGCTGAGCCGGCGGATGGTCTTCTCCAGTCCGTCGACGTCGGAGGCGCGGACCTTGAGCATGTAGGAGTCGTCGCCCGCGATGAACCAGCAGTCTTCGATCTCGTCGAGGTCGCGCAGCCTGCGGGCGACGTCCTCGTGGTCGGCGGCGTCGGAGAGGGAGATGCCGATCAGCGCGGTGACGCCGAGCCCGAGGGAGGCGGCGTCCACCGTGGCGCGGTAGCCGGTGATGACACCCGCCGCCTCCAGCCGGTTGATCCGGTCGGTGACGCTGGGCCCGGAGAGGCCCACGAGCCGTCCCAGCTCGGCGTAGGAGGCCCTGCCGTTCTCGCGTAGGGCCTGGATGAGCTGCCTGTCGACCGCGTCCATAAACCTGGTGCCTTCCATATATTCAGCAATCCAGCGAGTATCAGAGTGAAACTAAGGCACGCAGGGGGCTGCCCCTGTGATGCCTGAAGATGTCCGGGTCTGCCGCTCCCGGTGCCCGGGTCCGCGTACGGATCCGCGCCGGCACCCGGGTGCTCAGGCGGGCGGCCCCGGCCGGTCCGCGCGGGCGGCGGACCCGAGTTCGCCCGCCCAGCGCCGGTAGAGCGTGTGCGGCACGCCCACCGCGTCCAGGGCCCGCCCGGCGACGAAGTCCACCAGGTCCTGGATATGGGCCGCCCCGGCGTAGAAGGCGGGCGATGCGGGCAGGACGACCGCCCCGGCGTCGTCGAGGGTGACGAGGTGCCGCAGGGTCTGCCCGTTGAGCGGGGTCTCCCGCACGGCCACCACCAGCGGCCTGCGTTCCTTGAGCGTCACGCTCGCGACCCGCTGGAGCAGATCCTTGGAGAGCCCGAGCGCCACCCCGGCGACGGCGGCCGTGGACGCGGGCACGATGAGCATCCCCTTGACGGGGTACGACCCCGAGGACGGCCCGGCCGCGAGATCGCCCGCGCTCCAGTAGCGCACACCGGCGAGGTCGGCCGCGGGAAAGGCCCGCGGCTTCCCGTCCGCGCCGCGGGCCAGCCACTCCCGCAGATCGTCCTGCCAGTGGGCGTCCCGGAAGGCGATCCCGGTCTCGTCGAGCAGGGTGAGCCGCGACGCGCGCGACACCACCAGATCGACGGCCTCACCGGCGTCGATCAGCCCCCGCAGCACGGCGGCGGCGAACGGCGTCCCGGACGCACCCGACACCCCGACGACCCACGGCCGCCGGCCGCCGTCCCCCGGCTCTTCTCGTGCTGGCACTTGTGCTGGCTCCACACGGGGAGCCTATCCGGCGCCCGTCATAGCCGATGTGTCAGGACGTACCCGTACGCTTCGGCCGGGCGGGGCTACTCGCCGGGGTCGGACAGCAGCACCGACGTATCGAAAACCAGCTTCCCCAGCGGTGTCTCCACCGTGACCTGGCCCCCGTACGGGACCGTGTCACGCCCCTGATATCCCTCGGAACCCGGGTTCCAGCGGATACCGACGGCACCCTTCATGGGATCGAAGATCAGGTAGACAGCAATGCCTCGGGCTGCGTAGTGCCGGTCCTTCACCTCGTAGTCGTTGCGGACACTGCCAGGCGAGACGACCTCGATGGCCAGCTCAACCACATCGGCGGGGTACACCGCGAGGTTCCGGCTCTTCTCCAGAGCGGGAATCACAGCGAGGTCGGGGCAGAACTCGTCCTCGTCGGTGAACGGCATTGCCACATCACTGACCAGGCCCCACTCCGCGCCCAACTGAGGTTCCAGTTGAGTCCACAGACGCACAATCGTGTCGTTGTGGAACGCGCGCACGGGACTCATCACGATATTGCCCTCGACAATCTCGGTGCGATAGCCGGGGAACATGTCCTCGAACCGGCTGAGCTGCGAGTGCAGGCGATCGGTCTCCGACGTCATCATGACAACCTCCCGTGTCCTGCCTCGATGGTAGGCCGGAGGCTAGCTAGACCGTCAGACCGCGCACCACCAGGTCTGCCAGGGCACACACGAAAAGCGTAATTCCGATGAACCCATTGACGGTGAAGAACGCCCGGTTCAGCCGGGACAGATCGTGCGGGCGGACGATCGTGTGCTCGTAGACGAAGGCCGCCGCCACGATCGCCAGGCCCACCCAGAAGAACGCCCCCGCGTCCGTCGCCAGGGCGTACCAGACCAGCAGGGCCATGGTCGCCAGATGGCAGAGGCGGGCGCCGTGGAGGGCGGCCGGGACGCCGAAGCGGGCCGGGACGGAGCGGACGCCCTCCGCACGGTCCGCGGTGACGTCCTGGGTGGCGAAGATCAGGTCGAAGCCGCCGATCCAGATGCCGACCGCCAGCCCGAGGATCACCGCGTCCCAGGACCAGGAGCCGGTCACCGCGAGCCAGGCGCCGATCGGCCCGATGGCCTGGGCCACGGCGAGAATGGCGTGCGGGAAGTCGGTGAACCGTTTGCCGTACGGATAGACGACCATCGGTACGACGGCGAGCGGGGCCAGCATCAGACAGAGCGGGTTCAGCGCGGCGGCCGCGGCGAGGAAGACGGCCAGCGCGATCAGCGCGCCCGTCCAGGCGGACCGGACGCTGACCGCGCCCGTGACGAGTTCCCGGCCCGCGGTGCGCGGATTGCGGGCGTCGATCTCGCGGTCGATGATCCGGTTGCAGGCCATGGCGAAGGTCCGCATGCCGACCATCGCCACGGTGACCACGAGCAGTTCGACCCAGTGGACGCTCCTGTCCACCTGGTACATGGCGGTCAGGGACGCGATATAGGCGAAGGGCAGTGCGAAAACCGAGTGCTCGATCATCACGAGCCTGAGGAAAGCCTTGACCTTGCCCCCGGCCGCAGGATCCGCGGCGCGCGCGCCGACGGCGGGATCCGCCGCCGTCACAGGCCGTACTCCTTCCAGCGCCGGTCCACCAGCGCCGCGGTGCCGGGGTCGGACTCGACCATGTTCGGCCAGCCGCGGGTGTAGCCCTCCTCGGGCCACTTCGCGGTGGCGTCGATACCCGCCTTGCCGCCCCAGAACTGCTGGTACGAGGCGTGGTCGAGGTGGTCGACCGGGCCCTCCACCACGGTCAGGTCACGGGCGTAGTCCGTGTTCCCGAAGGCCCGCCAGGCCACTTCGTGGAGGTCGTGGACGTCGCAGTCCTTGTCGACCACGATGATCAGCTTGGTCAGGGACATCATGTGCGCGCCCCAGATCGCGGACATGACCTTCTGCGCGTGCTTGGGGTAGCGCTTGTCGATCGACACGATCGCGCAGTTGTGGAAGCCGCCGGCCTCGGGCAGGTGGTAGTCGACGATGTCCGGCACGATGATCTTCAGCAGCGGCAGGAAGAACCGCTCGGTGGCCCTGCCCAGCGGTCCGTCCTCCGTCGGCGGACGCCCCACCACGATCGACTGGAGCAGCGGACGCTTCCGCATGGTGATGCAGTCGATCTTCAGTGCGGGGAAGGGCTCCTGCGGGGTGTAGAAGCCGGTGTGGTCGCCGAACGGCCCCTCGGGGAGCATCTCCCCCGGTTCCAGCCAGCCCTCGACGACCACTTCGGCCTGTGCGGGCACCTGGAGCGGCACGGTCTTGCAGTCGACCATCTCGATGCGCTTGCCCTGGACGAATCCGGCGAAGAGGTACTCGTCGATATCGCCGGGCAGCGGCGCGGTGGAGGCGTAGGTGACGGCGGGCGGGCAGCCGAAGGCGATGGCGACCGGCAGCTTCTCCCCGCGCCTGGCCGCGACCTGGTAGTGGTTGGCGCTGTCCTTGTGGATCTGCCAGTGCATGCCGATGGTCCGGCGGTCGTGCCGCTGGAGCCGGTAGAGCCCGAGGTTCCGTACCCCGGTCTCCGGGTCCTTGGTGTGGGTGAGCCCCAGGTTGAAGAAGGATCCGCCGTCCTCGGGCCAGGTGAACAGCGCGGGCAGCAGGTCGAGGTCGACGTCGTCGCCCTGGAGGACGACCTCGTGCACCGGGGCGTCCTTCACCTTCTTCGGCGGTACGTGGATCATCGAGCCGAGCTTCCCGAAGGCCTCGCGCACCCCGATGAACCCGTGCGGAAGCTCCGGCTTCAGCAGTCCGCCGATCTTGTCGGAGATTTCGGAGTACGACTTCAGCCCCAGCGCCTTCAGCAGCCGGCGGTCCGTCCCGAAGACGTTCATCGCCAGCGGCATCGACGCACCGCGCACATTCTCGAAGAGCAGGGCGGGCCCGCCCGCCTTGTTGACCCGGTCGACGATCTCGCCGACCTCCAGATGCGGGTCGACCTCGACCTTGATGCGCTTGAGGTCTCCCTCGCGCTCCAGGGCCCTGAGCAGGGAACGAAGATCCTCATATGCCATGGGCCCCAGTATCCGGTACCGGCTACCCTGGCCACGTCACCGGGGCCCGCCCGCGCCCCGCCGCCTCTCGCCGAAGGACCGCCCGCTCATGCTCCGGTATCTGCCGTTCCTTCTGGTCCTGGCGCTGTGGATCTACGCCTTCATCGATGTGCTGAACACCCCGAAGGACGAGGTCCGCAACCTCCCCTGGATCGTCTGGGTGATCATCGTCCTGCTCTTCGGCGAGGTCCTCCTCGGCCCGATCGCCTGGTTCGCCGCGGGCCGCCCGCGCCGTACGGCCGCTTACGGCGGCGGTGGCGCATTCTCCCCGGGCGGCCGCCGCGGCGGCGGCTGGGTCGCCCCGGACGACAACCCCGACTTCCTGAAGTCCCTGGACGACGAGGGCAGGAAGGACAAGCCCAAGAACCAGAAGGACTCCAGGGACCCCAAGGACTCCAAGGACGACGAGAAGTAGGGACGTCAGCGCAGCTCGGGCTTGGCCGAACGCGACATCAGCTCCTTGACGGCCCCCTGCGGCGAGACCCCTTCGTGGATGACCCGGACGACGGTCTCGGCGATCGGCATCTCCACCCCGTGGCGTTCGGCGAGGTCGAGGACCGAGCGGCAGGACGTCACACCCTCGGCAGTCTGCTTCATCGCGGCCGCCGCCTCGGCGACGGTCAGCCCCTTCCCGAGGTTGGCACCGAACGTGTGATTGCGCGACAGCGGCGACGAACAGGTCGCGATGAGATCCCCCATCCCCGCGAGCCCGGCGAGCGTCTGGGGATTGGCGCCCATCGCCACGCCCAACCGGCCGGTCTCGGCGAGCCCCCGCGTCATCAGAGCGGCCTTGGTGTTGTCGCCCAGCCCCATGCCGTCCGCGATGCCCACGGCGAGGGCGATCACGTTCTTCACCGCACCGCCAAGTTCACAGCCGACGACGTCGGTGTTGGTGTAGGGGCGGAAGTACGGGGTGTGACAGGCGTGCTGGAGCCGCTCGGCGACCGCCGTATCGGCACAGGCGACGACGCTCGCGGCGGGCTGACGCCGCACGATCTCACCCGCCAGATTGGGCCCGGAAACCACCGCGATCCGCTCGGGCCCCGCGCCGGTGACGTCTGCGATCACATCGCTCATCAGCATGTCGGTGCCCAGTTCGACCCCCTTCATCAGAGAGACCAGAACCGTGTCGGCTGCGAGCACCGGCGCCCAGGCCGTCAGGCTCTTCCGCAGATGCTGGGCCGAAACGGCGAGGACCGCGATCCCGGCGCCGTCCGCGGCCTCCGCCGCGTCGGTGGTCGCCCTGACGCTGTACGGAAGCTCGGCGTCCGGCAGATAGTCGGGATTGCGGTGGGTCGTGTTGATCGCCTGTACGAGTCCGGGCCGACGCCCCCACAGCGTGACGTCGCACCCTGCGTCGGCCAGGATCACGGCAAAGGCCGTGCCCCAGGAACCAGCTCCGAAGACGGCGACACGAGTGGGCACCACGAACGTCCTTTCCCAGCGGGCGGATCGCGCTGTCAGGCCGTAGCGTACGGCTCCCCGGAGGGATCCGGCCCCCTCCTCAAGGTGATGAGGAACGCGCGGCGGTCATCGAGGGTCGGCAGCGATCTGCGGGCTTCGCGGATCATGCTGTCCGTCTGGGCGTCGCCGACATCCCGCCGGAGTTCCTCCTCGTGGTCCGCCCAGAGCCGGTAGAGCCGACGCCACATGGCGGGTTCGTCGGGCCGGGCGTCCTCTGCGACGAGTTCCAGTCCCACGGCGGCCGCCCGCTCGGACCAGGGCGAAGGAGCCGAGTGGCGTCTCGCAGTGGTCAACGCCATCCGGCCACCGGGCCTCAGCAGCCGCCGGGCCTCCAGCAGCGCCCCCATCGGGCTCTGGGCCTTGCCGAGGGTGTCGATGCAGACGATCCCGTCCGCGCAGCCGTCCGGCAGTCCCGTCCGCTCCATGGTCGCCACGCGGAAGTCGGCACGGCCAGGGGGCAGGAAGTACGGTCGGCGCGCTGCGGCCAGTCCGATCGCCACCGGCGAGATGTCGATCCCGGTCAGGTGTACGGAATGGGCCCGGGCCAGCCACAGACCGATGCCTCCGGTGCCGCATCCCAGATCGACGAGCCGCTGTCCGGGCCGGAGGCGGAGCCGGGCCACCAGAAGCCCGAGGAGGGGCCAGTCACAGGAGCTGGAAGCCTGGATTTCCGCGGGGTGGTCGTCGCCCATGGCCAGGGCGTACAGCCGGGCCACCAGTGGTGTTGACGCCCGGCCACGGTGGAACGCGTCGTATGCGTCGGCGACCCCGCGGGGCCCGCTGTCCGGGACGCGGTCGTCAGCCATGGCGTACGCCGGGACGGGGAATGGAGCGTGTCATCCGCATCTCCAGTCCGGGGCCGACGACTTTCACCCCGGCGAAGGAAGGCCGCCATGGCAGGTCGACGGCTATCGGCTCGTAGCCCGTGACCGCGGCCACCCGCTCGGAGACGGCAGCGACCTCGGTGGCGAACTCCCCGAACGTCGCGTCGTACGCCTCGGTCAACGGTGTCCAGTCACCGTCGTACGGTCCCGCCGGATCGGGACGCGATGGTGCCGAGGCGAAGGCGTTCTCGTGCGACCCCAGATCGTCCCGGGTGCCCGCGATGCATGTGAGCCGGGACTGAGCGGCTTCCGTCAAGGCCCGGGAGAGCGCGATGCCCGGGTCCCGGTGGCAGCCCGACCCGGCGAAAACCACGGGATAGTCCTCCGCCCAGATGTAGGCGGCGCAGACCGGGATTCCGTACGCATTCCGCACCAGCGCGATCTCCAGGAACATGGCGGCGTCCAGAAAGCGTCCGATGAGGCCGGAGCAGTAGGCATCCGTGACCGTGGCGGGATCGACCAACTCGCGCATCGCGCCGCCACCGAGGTGGTCGCGGTGCAGGGTGTCCCGTTCGATCAGCTCGTAGAGCGCGTGGAGAAGTGCCTCGTCCCGTGTGTTTCCGGTGGCCAGACCGTTGCTGGTGACGTGGAAGACGTCGAATGCCCCGGGAGTGTGTTCGGCCCGGCGGCGGGCCAGATCGGCCGGCACCGGAATCTCCGCCCCCGAGATCAGCCCTCTTCCTTCGGTCCAGTCGAGCGGAAGCCGCGTCAGCCCCTCATGGCGAGTCTTCACCGGCAGGGCGGACATCGGGTACGGCGGACGGAGACGGTGGTGGGAGACGCGCGCGACAACGGGAAGCGGCTGCTCGACGAGCCACAGCTCCGCTCCCTCCATGACGGCGGAGATCCGGGCCAGGGTGTCGTCCGCCCCTTTGCCCTGCGAGGTGACCAGCGTGTGGGAGTTCGGCCGGATGGCCGTCCACACGGGGATTCCCAGATGGTCGAGGCCGGTGAGTCCGGCAACCCTGGTTATTCCAAGCAGGGGTAATTCCGGTTCGAGGGCCCGCCAGGTCTGTTCCGGCGACCGGGCCCGCACGGTTCCGCGGGAGAGGACCCGGCTCATACCTGCTCCCTGTTCCTGAGAATTCCCAGAACAAACGGCTTGACGGCATCGACGGCTTCCCGCTCGCCCTGGAATCCGCGCTCCCAGGACTCGCCTTCGAGTAACTTCCCAGAAACCGACCAGACGGCGGACAGAACGGTGCGAGCAATCTCGCCCCTGATCGCTTCGGGGAAGAACCCGGGATGGGTGCGGGTCCTCTCCTCGTTCGACCTCAGGCAACGCATGATGGCAGCCCGGTCGGCCCGGGTCTCATGGCGCAGGAGCAGGTCCACCGTTGCCCGGTGCGCCAGGTCGAGATCGGGGCGGACTGCCACGCAGGCCAAGGCGGGCGCGAGCCGCTGAGCTTCCGCCCGGCGGAGAAAGCGGTGCCACAGGCTCTTGAAGTCGGGGTCGAAGATCTGCTGGTAAGCCACTCGGTGCCGGGTCTTCAGGACGAAGCCGTCCATCTGTGTCGCAGTGAACTCGTTGTGCCACCGACGAAAGCACCGGGTGTTCCAGACCAGACCGGTCGGGGGTGCGGCACTTGGCGCACGGTCGAGATTCAGAGCCGTTTCCAGGGCCAGAACGGCATCGGCACGTTTCACATCGCCGAAGTAGGGGTCGTCGTGGAGCCGGTCCTTCAGCCACCAGCCGAAGGCCGGTGCACCGCAGTTCCGGCCGGTGGACAACAGAACGCGGAGGGAACGGTGGGCATAGAAGACCTTCTTCAGCTCCGCCAGGATCAGATCCGACGCCTCCGGGTCGATAACTCCTTCACTCACTGCGAGGCGGAGCACCTTCCGAACGTTGACCAGGGGCCAGCTGTACGCGGACAGATCCGGAGCAGCGGCCTGCGCGACAGCTACTTCGTCGTCTCCGGCCAATTCCCCGGTGGCGTAGGCGGTGTAGATCTCCCCCACGCCGACCATGCCGCAGTTGGCCAGTTCGGCGGCGCGCAGAGCCCCGATGCTCGCCGCGCCCAGGACGCGAACCCCTCGGGACAGCGTCCAGATGATCTCCTTGTGCCGCACGGCGGGAGCGTGGTGAAAGACACCGTCGATGATCAGAACCGTGTCATCGGGCGTGATCCCGGGGCGTAGGAGGTCGCCGTGCCCGATAGGCGGTCGTGGGACGAACCGGGAGTCGGCGAGAGCGGGATCGCCGGGGTGCAGGGTGGGACCGGTGAAGACATGGACGGCCACAGTCACTCCTTCTGGGCCGGGCAACCATGTGGGCGCCCGGCCGCGGCCTCAGAACGTGTAGCACTCCTCCTGCTCGACGTCCTCGGACTGCACGATCGCGGACGGGTCGACCAGGTCCGCGACGTCGATTTCCTGCAACTCTGCCGCCTGAGCAACGAGCTGCGACTTCGCCTGCTCCATCCGTTCTCCTCCCCGAAGTGGTGTACCACCATTGGCCGGTCCACCCCCGGGTTGTCCAGGGGCGGACCGGCCAACGTCGTCAGTGCCGGGCGGCGTAGCTGAGGAAGGCGGTCCAGGCGGTCGGGGGACGGGTGCGTACGAGACGCGAAAGCCCGCGCCGCGGTGAACGCGGCACGGGCTTCCGGGAGGCGGCGGGGGGCTACGCGTAGGAGTGCAGGCCCTGCACGAACATATTGACGCCGTAGTAGTTCCACAGCCAGCAGGCGAAGGCGATCAGGCCCAGCACCGCGGCCTTGCGGCCCTTCCAGCCGGCCGTGGCGCGCGCGTGGAGGTAGCAGGCGTACGCGACCCAGGTAATGAAGGACCAGACCTCCTTGGGGTCCCAGCCCCAGTAGCGGCCCCAGGCGTCGCCCGCCCAGATCGCGCCCGCGATGATGGTGAAGGTCCAGAGCGGGAAGACGGCCGCGTTGACCCGGTACGCGAACTTGTCGAGGGTCGCGGCTGACGGCATGCGGTCCAGGACCGAGGTGGCGAAGGCGCCCGGCTTCTCGCCGCGGGCCAGCTTCGCCTCGTACGAATCGCGGAACAGGTAGACCACCGAGCCCGCCGCGCCGAGGTAGAACACCGCGCCGCAGAAGATGGCCGTGGAGACGTGGATGACCAGCCAGTACGAGTCCAGGGCCGGGACGAGCTGGTCGCTCTCGGTATAGAAGACCGTCGTCGCCAGACCGAGGTCGGCCAGGATCGTGCCGGTGAGCAGCAGGCCCATCCAGCGGATGTTCTTCTTCGCCGCGAGGAACGCGAGATAGGTGCCGACGGCGACCGCGCCGAAGGTGATGGAGAACTCGTACATGTTCCCCCACGGCACCCGCTGCACCGAGATCGCGCGGGCGACGACGCCCGCGGTCTGGAGGGCCCAGGCGAGGACCGTCAGGGAGATCGCGATCCGGCCGTACAGATCGCCCTTCTCCGTACCGCCCGCGGCGCCGGGGCCGTCCGGGACGTCCCGGCTGCCCGTGGCGGAGCGGGTCACGACCTTCGGCTTGTCGAGGACGGCGGTGCTGCCGTCCTTGCCGCGGACCTGGACCGCGGGGGCCGCGGCCCCGGCGGCGGGCCGGTTCGCGGTCAGTGCGGCGGCGGTACGGCCGACCTTGCTGCGGCTGCCGAAGATCCACTCGGCGATATGCGCGAGGAAGGCGAGGGTGTACACGGCCATCGCGGAGTAGATCAGCGTATTGCTGTACTCGGCGAAGGTCTCGTTCGTCGCGGCGGCGAGATTCACTTCTCAGCCCCTTCGGAAGTTACTGCGGGATCGTGAGGGTCGGCGGCGGCGTCGGGGTCGGTGGGGGCGGGCTTTTCGGCCGCGTCGCTGCTGCCGGTGCCGGTGTCGGTGCCGGTGGTCTTCGCGGGGGGCGAAGGCTCCGCGTCATTCTCCCCGGGCTCCGGGTCCGGCGCCGACGGGGCCCGGTCGTGCAGCTGCGCCGCGAGTTCGCCCAGCTCCTCCGGGAGCTTCGCCGACTCGCTGCGGCCGAGGCCCGCCATCTCGACGACGGTCACCCCGTCCCGGCCGGTCACCGCCCGCACCCACACCCGGCGGCGCTGGACGAAGAGCGAAGCGGCCAGTCCGCCGATCGCGGCGATACCGCCCGCCAGCGCCCAGCCGTTGCCGGGGCGCTCGGAGATCTGGAAGCTGGCCCACTCGACGGTGCTCTCGTACGTGATCGAACCGGCGCCGTCCGGGAGTTTCATCGACTCGCCGGGCATCAGCAGGGCCTTGAGGATCTCGCCCTTCTCGTCCTTGAACTGGACGAGCTTGCGGGTGTCGAGCTGGTAGACGTTCTGCGGCAGACCGGAGTCCACGCCCAGGCTGCCGCGGTAGGCGTTGACCGCGAGGACGGGGAAGTCGAGGGCGGGGAAGGTGGAGAACATCGGGTTGGCGGCCGAGGTCCCGCCACCGTGCTCCTCCTTGCTGCCGAAGGTCGGCACGAACCACGCCTTGAAGCCGAGCTGGTCCTTCTTGCCGTTCTTGTCGCGGTAGCCGTCCATCACCTTGATGGCACCGCTGGAGGTGATGTTGCCGTCGACCGGCAGCAGCGGGACGGCGGCCTTGTCGAGGACGACCTTGCCCCGGCCGTCGCGGACGGTGATCACGGGCGCGTAGCCGTGCGAGAGCAGGTGGATCTTGGAGCCGTCGATGGTCAGCGGCTTGTTGACCTCGATGACCGCGTCCTTCTCCGCGCTCCCCGGCTTGCCCCAGCGGATGGCCGCCTCGAAGGTGCGGGCGGTGCCCTTCTGGGGGCCGCTCTTCTCGTAGGTGGCGGTGAAGCTCTTGAGGTCGAACCAGAACGGGTCGAGGTTGTCCGTGTCGTACAGGGCGCCGGAGCGGAAGTCGTCGTACTGCGTGAGCGTGTTCGCGAAGCCGTCGCCCTCGACGATCAGCTTTCCGCCCTCGGACTTGAAGAGCTGGCCGGCGGCGAAGGCCAGCAGCATCACGATCAGGGCGACGTGGAAGACCAGGTTCCCGGCCTCGCGCAGATAGCCCTTCTCGGCGGCGACCGCGTCGCCCGCGATCCGGGCCCGGAAGCGGCGCTTCTTGAGGAGGGCGAGGGCGGCCTCGCGGACCTGCTCGGGCTCGGCGTCCGTACGCCATGTCGTGTACGCGGGCATCCGGGTCAGCCGGCCGGGCGCGGCCGGGGGGCGGCCGCGGAGCTGTCCGACGAACTGCCACGACCGGGGCACGATGCAGCCGATCAGGGAGACGAACAGCAGGATGTAGATCGCGGAGAACCAGACCGAGCTGTAGACGTCGAAGAGCTGGAGCTTCTCGAAGACCGGGGCCCAGAACTCGTTGTTCTCCTTCCAGGTCTGCACCTTGAGGTCGTCGACCATCCGCTGCGGGATCAGGGAGCCCGGGATCGCGGCGAGGGAGAGCAGGAAGAGCAGGATCAGCGCGACCCGCATGGAGGTGAGCTGGCGCCAGAACCAGCGGGCCCAGCCGATGACACCGAGGGACGGGCCGCTGCTGAGGGTCGCGAGGAGTTCCTCGCGGGGCGCGGTGGAGAGCTGGGCTCCGGCCGCCGCCTCCCGGGAGTCCTCGTCGGGCGGCTGCGCCGCCCGGTCGCGGCCCTGGGTGTCCGTGTTGCTCATGGAGGTCAGATCCCTACCGTGAAGTCGCTCGTCCAGACCTGCACCTGCTGCATCATGAGGTCCCAGACTCCGGTCAGCATGAGCACACCGGTCGCGATCATCATGATGCCGCCGATCCGCATGACCCAGACGTAGTGCTGCTTCACCCAGGCGAACGCGCCGAGCGCCTTGCGGAAGGCGAGGGCGGTGAGGATGAAGGGCAGTCCGAGGCCGAGGCAGTAGGCGAAGGTGAGGGCGGCGCCGCGGCCCGCGCTGCCCTGCTCGGCGGCGAGTGACATGGCCGCCGAGAGTGTGGGGCCGATACAGGGGGTCCAGCCGACGCCGAACAGCGCGCCCAGTATCGGGGCGCCCGCCAGACCGGTGGCCGGGCGGGTGTGGAAGCGGTACTCGCGACGGGTCAGCCAGGGCATCGCGCCCATGTAGAAGGCGCCCATCAGCACCATCAGCACACCGAGGACCCGGGTGAGGGTCTCCTGGTGCTCGAAGAGCGTCGCACCGAAGTAGCCGAAAAGGGCGCCGCCCGAGACGAAGACGGCGGAGAAGCCGAGGACGAAGAGGGAGGCGCCGAGGAGCATCCGGCCGCGGCGGGCGTCGGCGAGATCGGTGCCGCTGGTCCCGGTGACGTACGAGAGGTAGCCCGGGACCAGGGGAAGGACGCACGGGGAGAAGAACGAGACCAGCCCGCCGAGGACCGCGAGCGGCACGGCGAGCAGCAGGGTGCCGCCGAGCACGGTGGTGTTGATGTCGGTCGACGCGAGGACGACCGCCGGCTCCACGTACGTCACGGGGTCACTTCTCCGCGATCAGGGGGTCGATCATGGAGCGGAGTTCCTTCTCGGAGACCGCCTTGAGGGCGCGTGCCGCGATCTTCCCGTCCCGGTCGAGGACGACCGTGGAGGGGATGGCCTGCGGATTGAGCGTCCCCGCGGGGAAGCCGCCGACGATCAGCTTGCCCTTGGGGTCGTACAGGCTGGGGTAGGTGACCTTGTAGTCCTTCTCGAACGCGATCGCCGGGCTCTTGTTGAGGTCGCGGGTGTTGATCCCGACGAACTCGACGCCGTTCGCCTTGGTCTCGTTGGCGACCTTGACCAGGGCGGGTGCCTCGGCCCGGCAGGGCGGGCACCACGAGCCCCAGACATTGAGGACGACGATCTTGCCCTTGAAGTCCGCGACGTCGAGCGGCTCCCCTTCGAGCGTCTTGCCGGCGATCTCGGCGACCGGCTTGCGGTCCGCCTTGGCGACGGTGGAGATACCGCCGGTACTGGTGACGAACTTGGTCTGCCCGCCGCCGCCGGAGGTGCCGCCGGAGGTGCAGGCGGACAGGGTGAGCGCCCCGGCAGCGGCCAGGGCGGCCGTCAGGGCAGCGCGATGTGCACGGCGATGGCTCATGTGAAAAGTTTCGCATGGGGGATTTGGCGATCTTTCCGGCCCCCCTCCATGCCCGCAAGCACCCCATTGGGGACAGAGCGCCCTTTGTCAGGCGGTCTTAAGGAAAGTGTTCCAGCCGCCTTCCGGCTTCCGCCCGACGTCGAGGGTGCGGAGCCTGGCGAGGACGGCGGGGTCCTGGACGTCCAGCCAGTCGCAGAACTGGCGGAACGAGACCAGGCGGACGTCCTTCCGCCCGGCCATGCCCTTGATCGCGTTCTCGACGGCGTCCATGTAGATACCGCCGTTCCACTGCTCGAAATGGTTGCCGATGAAGAGCGGCGCGCGGTTGCCGTGGTAGGCGCGTTCGAAGCCCTTCAGATACGCGCCGGTGGCCTGCTGGCGCCACCCGGGGCGTTTGGCGGTGACGCCGTTGGAGGAGAAGCCGGACTGGTTGACCATGAAGTTGTAGTCCATGGAGAGCACCTCGAAGCCGCGGCCGGGGAAGGGCAGCGACTGGAGCGGGAGGTCCCACAGGCCCTTGCGCCGGACGGGCCAGACCTGGCGGCCGCCGGGCGAGCTGGCGTCGTACCGCCAGCCGAGCTTCTTCGCGGTCGGCAGGAGCTTGTCCTGCCCCAGCAGACAGGGAGTCCGGCCGCCGACGAGTTCCTTGCGGTAGTCGAAGGGGAGCGGGGCGATATCGGTCCAGCCGGTGCGGGTGCGCCATGTGGTGACGAAGTCCATGGCCTGGGAGATCTCGTTCTCCCAGTCGGCGGACGTCCAGCGGGCCACGGAGCGCGGGCCGTCGCCGCAGAAATGGCCGTTGAAGTGGGTGCCTATCTCATGGCCGTCGAGCCACGCCTGTCGCAGCAGCTTCAGGGTGTCCTTGATATGGGCGTCGGCGAGATAGCCGATGTCGGACGCACCGACCTGGTTGTTCGGCGGCCGGTAGAGATCTTTCTTCGATTCCGGCAGGAGGTATATACCGGAGAGGAAGAAGGTCATCTTCGCGTCGTACTCTTCGGCGATCTTGAGAAAGCGGGGGAACTGTCCGTCGCCGACATCGCCCGCGCCGTCCCAGGAGAAGACCACGAATTGCGGCGGGGCCTGTCCCGGCAGCAGCTTGACCGGGGGCGGGGGCTGGTTGGGCTGGGGGCCGGTATCGGCGGTGGAGCCGTCGCCTATCGGCTTCGCGGGGCGGGTGAAGGGCGAATCGGCGGGTGCCGGGCGGCCGCTCTGGGCCGAGGCGCCGCCGGTGCTTTCCTCTCCGCCGGTTCCGCCGGTTGGGCCGGTTGGGCCGGTTCCGCCGGAGAGGATTCCGCAGCCCGCGATTCCGCTCGCCGCGGCGACGGTGAGCCCCGCTCCCAGAAGTCCCCTGCGGCTCATGGGCGCACGGTTGTTGTCACGCATGTCGATCGTCCCCGCCTGTTCCGGTCCGCCCGTGTTCACCACGAACAGATAAGGAGAGGGCGGGGGCGTTGGGCCGGTTCCTGAATTCGGTCCCGAAATGCGGCGGGGCCGGAGGTACGGGTCGTTCCGCACATCCGGCCCCGGGACTTTCGGCCCCATTCGTCGACGGACGATCAACATTCGAGGTTGTTCGGGAACCCTTTTCCCCGGATTTCCGTCGGACACCCGGACACCCGGACACCCGGACACCCGGACACCCGGACACCCGGACACCCGGACACCCGGACACCCGGACAGGCCGGGCTCCGCGCCGGACGGGTCAGGCCCCGAAGGCCTTCGACTTGCCCTTGACGGGCTTCGCCCCGGCCCGCAGATGCGGCGGGACCAGGTCGAGCGCCGGTTCCGTATAGGCGACGGAGACGATCTTGTCTCCTTCGTACGTGAACGAGGTCAGCGACGCGAGCGTGCACTGGCGGCGGCGCGGATCGTGCCAGAGCCTGCGGCGCTCCACGAAGCTGCGGACGATCCAGATCGGAAGCTGGTGGCTGACGCAGACGGCCTCGTGGCCCCGGGCCGCGTCACGGGCGGCGTCCAGGGCCCCCATCATCCGTACGACCTGCTCGATGTACGGCTCGCCCCAGGACGGGCGGAAGGGGTTGGTGAGATGCCGCCAGTTGCCCGGCTTGCGCAGGGCGCCGTCCCCGACGCCGAAGGTCTTGCCCTCGAAGACGTTGCCCGCCTCGATCAGCCGGTCGTCGACGGCGATGTCCAGGCCGTGGCTCTTGGCGACCGGGTCGGCGGTCTCCCGGGCGCGCTCCAGCGGGGAGGAGACGATATGGGTGATATCGCGGTCGGCGAGGGACTCGGCGACCTTGTCCGCCATCTGCCGGCCCAGTTCGGAGAGGTGGTAGCCGGGGCGGCGGCCGTAGAGCACACCGTCGGGGTTGTGCACCTCGCCGTGCCGGAGGACATGGACGACGGTACGGACGGGCTTGCCGTCCCGCTGTCCGTCCGCGGCCGCCTGCGCCCCGGCCGTGACCTCCGCGCTCATGCCGTGGCCTCCGCTGCGGCGCGTGCGGCGGCGGGCAGGGCGGCGGCGATCCGCTCGACGGCCCGGGAGTCGTGCGCGGTGGAGACGAACCACGACTCGAAGGCGGACGGCGGCAGATAGACGCCGTTCGCGAGCATGGAGTGGAAGAAGGCGTTGAAGCGGAAGGATTCCTGCCGCTTCGCGTCGTCGTAGTTGTTGACCTCGTCGGCGGTGAAGAAGACCGAGAACATGTTGCTCGCGGTCTGGAGCCGGTGGACCACGCCCTCCTTGGTCAGCGCTTCGGTGACCAGCGTCCGGATCTCGGCGGAGACCGCGTCCACCGTCGCGTACGCCGCCTCGTCGAGCAGCCGGAGCTGGGCGAGCCCGGCGGCGGTGGCGACCGGGTTCCCGGAGAGGGTGCCGGCCTGGTAGACGGGTCCGGCGGGGGCGAGCCGGCCCATGACATCGGCCCGGCCGCCGAAGGCCGCGGCCGGGAAGCCGCCGCCCATGACCTTGCCGAAGGTCATCAGGTCCGGTTCGACGCCGTCGACGCCGTACCAGCCGGCCCTGCTGGTACGGAAGCCGGTCATCACCTCGTCGGAGATGAACAGCGCGCCGTTCTCCCGGCAGAGGTCCTTCAGGCCCTGGTTGAAGCCGGGCAGCGGCGGGACGACGCCCATATTGCCCGGGGACGCCTCGGTGATCACACAGGCGATCTCGCCGGGGTGGGCGGCGAAGGCCGCGCGGACCGCTTCGAGGTCGTTGTAGGGCAGCACGACGGTCTCGCCCGCCTGGGCACCGGTGACACCCGGGGTGTCGGGCAGGCCGAAGGTGGCCACGCCCGATCCGGCGGCGGCCAGCAGCGCGTCCACATGGCCGTGGTAGCAGCCGGCGAACTTGACCACCTTGGCGCGGCCGGTGAAACCGCGGGCCAGCCGGATCGCGGACATCGTGGCCTCGGTGCCGGAGGAGACCAGCCGCACCTGCTCGACGGGGGCGATCCGGGCCACGATCTCCTCGGCGAGGGCGACCTCGCCCTCACCGGGCGTACCGAAGGAGGTACCCCGGGCGACCGCCTCCTGGACGGCGGCGAGCACCTCGGGCCGGGAGTGGCCGAGAATCATCGGTCCCCAGGAACAGACGAGGTCGACGTACTCGCGGCCGTCCGCGTCGGTCAGATACGGGCCGGAGCCGGACACCATGAACCGGGGCGTACCGCCCACGGCACGGAAGGCGCGCACGGGAGAGTTGACGCCGCCGGGCGTGACGGCGGAGGCGCGGTCGAACAGCGCCTGGGAGACTGGGGCTTCGTATGGATACGACACTTTGGCCACTCTGTCCTGATCTGCGATTCGAGGGTGGGGGCGGCCGAAGGCCCGTCGGACGGTTGATCTCGGCCACGATTGAGGGAGGAGGGCGTACTCCTCGTATTACGAAACGGCGTCAGCCTCCTCGCATCTGCGAAACTGGGGCCACACAGGGAAGACTCATGGAATCCATGGTGTCAGAGGCCCCTGCCGTTCCTCGCGGACAGGTGTTTCACCGTTCGCCCGAGGGGGAGGCAACTGTCACGATGATCGGGTTGCACGGCGGGGCCGGCGAGTGGTCGGGTGGAGATATGTATCGCGGTGGCGGACTGGGCGAGGGGACCGGCGACCGGGGCCCTGAGCCCACCGGACGGGGAAGACACCGGCGCGGTGGCGCGGGCGACCCCCACCCGGACGCGCACGCAGATGCGAACGCACGTGCGAACGCCTTCGACGCGGGCGCCATGTCAGGCAGGAGCGCCCGGGTGGGAGTGACGTACAAGTACTTCGGCGCACCCGACGGCGCGACGGCCGCCAGAGTCCCGATCTCGATGCGCCCCGAGGAGCTGGGCGGCGACGAGCTGGGCATGGGCGGGCTCTTCTCCAAGATCAAACCCGAGACGATAGCCGCGATGGTCCTGACGGGCATAGAAGGCATGCCCCTGCACCGGGTCCCGCCGCTGGAGCTGGTGGTCCTCCACCCCGACTACGCGGTCGTCAAGCTGCCCATGACCGTCGTCGACCCGCTGCGCGGCGTGGGCGAGGAGTCGGTGGGCGCGGCGGCGTTCATCTGGTCCACGGTCCCCGACCGGGGCGGACCGCGGGACGCGTTCAACGTCTACCAACTGCTCCACGAGTGGCAGGACTTCTCGCACCGGCTGCACGAGGCGGGGCACCAGCCGTACTGTCTCGTCTGGCCCTGACGGCACGCCCGGCCCGGCTGACCCCGGGCGCCGGTTCACCGAGCCTGCGCCCCTGATGACCGGCTGCCTTCCGGAGCGCCCGGTGACGGTTCACGGCGCCCCGCGCGCGGCCCGGGGCCGTGGGGCGGAAACCTGTTACGGCGCCGCGGGCGGGTGGCGGTCGGGGCGAACGCGGGGGCCGGGGGCTGCACGGCACGGCGGTGGCCGGGGCCGAGGGGCCCCGGGCGGTGGGCTGCACCGAGGTCGCGATCCGCCGGCCGGGGCCGGTGAGCACCTTCATCCGGCGGTACGCGGCCCAGGTCGACGAGGGCGGGTATCCGGGGGACGGCGCGGCCGTCGACCTCCAGCTCGCGGTGGTCGAGCACCAGTTGCACGCGGCGGAGGCGCATGGCGTGGACAACCGGCTGCCGGAGCTGCTGAAAACGCTGATGCTGGAGGCCATGGCGAAGGGGCACGGCCAGGACAGCTTCGGCAGCGTCGTCGAGGTGCTGCGAAGGGCGCGCGGGGCTGAGGGGCCCCGGTGCGGGTGAAAGGGCAGGTCGGGGGCGTTGTCAGACCCTCGTTCTAGCCTGGCTGTCATGGAGACCACAGGAGCGGCAGTACGGATCGAACCCTGGTCGGAGTCGGATCTCCCGCTGCTCCGGGCTGCCAACGCCCCGGAGTTGATGACGGAGCTGGGCGGGCCCGAGACCGAGGAGAAGCTCCTCGCCCGGCACCGCAGATATGTGGCGCTGGCCGCGAACCCCTCGGCCAAGGGCCGGATGTACGCGATCGTGCTGGCCTCGACGGGCGAGCGGGTGGGGACGGTCGGTTTCTGGGAGCAGACCGCGACCTCGGACGGCCAGGCGGCGTACGAGGCGGGGTGGGGGGTCCTGACAGCGTTCCAGGGCCGCGGGCTGGCGTCGGCGGCGACCCGGCTGGTGGCCGGGGCGGCGCGGGCCGAGGGCCGGTTCCGCTATCTGCTCGCGTATCCGAAGGTGACGAACGCCGCGTCGAACGCGGTCTGCCGGAAGGTGGGATTCGAGCTTCGGGGCGAGGTCGGGTTCGAGTATCCGCCGGGCAATCCGATCAGATCCAACGAATGGCGGCTGGACCTGAGACCGGAGGACGGGCCCGCGGGGGTGTGAGGCGGAGCGTCAACGGCGGGCGGAAGGCGGCGGGCCGGGGCGTCGGAGGGGCCGGGGCGTCGGAGACCAGGACATCCGGTCCGGGAGGACATCCGAGGCCGCGATGTCGGAGGCCGGGACATTCGAGGCCGCGACATTGGAGGCCGGGACGTCGGAGAATCCGGATGCCCCGGTGCGGCCGCCGGTGACATCCTGACCGGGTGAACGGACCGCGTATCCACGTCAGTGTCGCCCCCGAGCTGCGGCTCTTCGTCCCCTCGGCCCATCGGGAAGGGCCGTCGGAGCTGATGACCGACGGCTCCTCCACCCTCGGGCACGTCATCGAGTCGCTGGGTGTTCCGCTCACCGAGGCCGGACGGCTCGTGGTCGACGGCCGGACGGTCGCCTTCTCGCATATCCCGAGCGCGGGCGAACGCGTGGAGGTTCTCGGCCACATCCGGCCGCAGCAGGTGCCGGGCGCTCCACTGCGGTTCCTGCTCGACGTCCATCTCGGCACGCTGGCGCGGCGGCTGCGGCTGCTGGGCGTGGACGCGGCCTACGAGAGCGAGGACATCGGTGATCCCGCGCTGGCGGCGCTCTCGGCACGGGAGCGGCGGGTCCTGCTCTCCCGGGACCGGGGGCTGCTGCGGCGGCGGGAGATCTGGGCGGGGGCGTACGTCTACAGCGACCGCCCGGAGGAGCAGGTACGCGATGTGCTGGGGCGGTTCGCCCCGGAGCTGGCGCCCTGGACCCGCTGCACGGCGTGCAACGGCCGCCTGGTGGAGGCCGACAAGGAGACGGTACGGGAACAACTGGAGCAGGGCACGCGGCGGACGTACGACGTCTTCGCGCAGTGCGCGGACTGCTCCCGCGTCTACTGGCGGGGCGCCCACCACGCCCGGCTGGTCGGCATCGTCGACGAGGCGCTGGCGGAGTTCGGCCCGCGGGCGGCTCGGTAGGCGGGGTCCGGGGCGGGGTGGGTGCCTGCGGTTCGGGGCCGGCACCGGGGCGGGGTGGGTGCCTGCGGTTCGGGGCCGGCACCGGGGCGGGGTGGGTGCCTGCGGTTCGGGGCCGGCACCGGGGCGGGGTGGGTGTCTGCGGTTCGGGGCCGGATCCGGGCCGGCCGGGGTGCCGGGCCGGGTCAGGCGGAGGCCGTCAGCCTGCGGGCGCCGCGCCGCAGTCCGTGCCAGAGGAGACCCAGCGCGGTGGACTGCACCAGGGCCCCGGCCGCGACCAGGCCGAGGTAGGCGGGCCAGAAGAACAGGGTCCCGTCCGGTACGAGGGAGCCGACCGACGACACCAGGAACAGGCTGGTGGGGGCGGTGAGCAGGGCGGGCCACACCCAGATCAGCCCGGTGTCCGGGACGAGGAAAGTGGTCGCCGCGGCGACGACGACGGATCCGCCGACGATCACGAGATAGGCGGCGGAGGCGATGTTGGCAATGGCGAGGCGGTAGAGCGTGCGGGCGTTCATCGGTCTCCCCCGAGGTCGTTGATGGTTCCAGCATCGGGAGGAACCGAACCCCGGGCGTGAGTACGCGTACCCAATTCGGTGTGTGTATCCGCGGGCCGACTGGTGCCGCGGGCGCTGCGGCGAGTCAGAACGCGTAGGCGTCGCCGGTGGCCGGGGCGAGGATCTCGTGGAGGTTGTTCCGGGGCTCGCGGTCGTGCGCGCCACCGTTCCAGTGGGTGGCGACCTTGACCGTCACCTCGTCGGGGGTGCCGGAGGTCCGCAGGTCGAGCGCGGTGCGGCGGACCGTACCGCCGACCCGGAGGGCTCCGGTCGAGCAGAGCACGACCCGGTCCGAACCCCAGACGCAGGTCCCCGGCAGGGCCTGGCCGCGGGCGAGCCGGGTGGAGAAGGACAGCTTCAGCGTGGCGTCGGTCAGACTCGCGGGCCCGTGGCTGCGGGATTCCACGGTGACTTCGAGCCGTCCGGCGTCGGTGAGCGTGACATAGCCGTGGTGGGCCACATCGGCGACGGGCACGGCCGGGGCGGTCGCCGCGGGCTCCGGACCGGTGGCGGCGGCGGCCGCGGCGGTGGCGGTACCGGCCCCGGACAGCAGTGGGAGCAGCGGCAGAAGTGCCGTGGCGGCGGCGAGCGGCAGCCGGAGCGGCGACGGCGACGGCGATCCTGACCGCGGTTGGAAGGGGAACCGGAACCGGAGCGGCGTCCGGGGCGGGGACCCGGCCCGCCGGGCGTTCGACATCACATCCATGCCGATAAAAATACCTTTCGGCTTGGAATATCCGCTTTAGCCGTGGCCTCGGCGCGTCCCGTCCCGGCCCCCCGTGGCAGGCTGTGCGCATGCTTGTCGCCCGCTCCGTCCTGCTCTTCGCCGTGGCCGCCCTGTTCGAGATCGGTGGTGCGTGGCTCGTCTGGCAAGGCGTCAGGGAGCACCGCGGGTGGATCTGGATCGGGGCGGGCGTGATCGCGCTCGGCGCGTACGGTCTGGTCGCCACGCTCCAGCCGGACGGCGAGTTCGGCCGGATCCTGGCCGCGTACGGCGGTGTCTTCGTCGCCGGTTCGATCGCCTGGGGCATGGTCGCCGACGGCTACCGCCCCGACCGCTGGGACGTGACCGGTGCTCTGATCTGTCTGGCGGGTATGGCGGTGATCATGTACGCCCCGCGCGGCAACGGCTGACCCGCGGGCGGCGCCGTGCCCGTGCGGTTCCGCGCCCCTGCGGCCCGGCGCCCGTGCGAGTCGGGCGCTCCCGCCCCGTACCCCCGCCTCTCCCCCGTACCCCCGCACCTCTGTACCCCCGCACCTCTGCACCCCTTATATCCCCGCATCCCCCGCGCATCCGTACCCCCGTACGGCCGTCGCCCGCCCGAGGAGGCCACTGTGACCACCGAAGAGACGACCCCCGCGACGCCTCCCGCCAAGACCGCAGCGCCGGGCGGCGGCGGACGGCGGAGCGCGCCCGTGGCCGTGGTCACCGGGGCCAGCAGCGGCATCGGCGCCGCCACCGCGCGCGGACTCGCCGCCGAGGGCTTCCACACCGTACTCGTGGCCCGCCGCGCGGACCGGATCACGGAGCTGGCGGCGGAGCTGACCGCCGCCGGGCATCTGGCCTCCGTCCACCCGCTCGACATCACCGACCGAGCCGCCGTCGACGCCTTCGCGGCCGGGCTCGACCGCTGCGACGTGCTGGTCAACAACGCGGGCGGGGCGCTCGGCGCGGACCCCGTGGCCAGCGGCGACCCCGCCGACTGGCGGTGGATGTACGAGGTCAACGTCCTGGGCACGCTGAACGTCACCCAGGCGCTGCTGCCCGCGCTCACGGCGAGCGGCGACGGCACGGTCGTCGTCGTCACCTCCACCGCGGCCCACGGCGCCTACGAGGGCGGCGGCGGCTATGTCGCGGCCAAGCACGCGGAGCACGTCATCGCCGAAACCCTCCGGCTGGAGATCGTCGGCACCCCGGTCCGGGTCGTCGAGATCGCGCCGGGCATGGTGAAGACGGACGAGTTCGCCACGACCCGCTTCCGCGGCGACACGGAGAAGGCGGCCCGGGTCTACGAGGGGGTGGCATCCCCCCTGACCGCCGAGGACGTCGCGGCCACGGTGGTGTGGACGGTCACCCGCCCCTCCCACGTCAATATCGACCTGCTGGTCGTCCGCCCCCGCGCCCAGGCCTCCAACACCAAGGTCCACCGGGAGGCGTGACCCGCGCGCGCCGGGCGGAAACGTAACGGCCGAAGTGCCCGGGGCGGAGATCCAGCGCTGTGACCGAGGGGCATGGGGCGACCGGGGAGGGGACGCCTCAGCGGTCGAGGTCGAAGACCGGTACCCCGAGACGTTCGTACGCCTCGGGCTCGACCGTGGCCACCAGAGCGGCCGCTCCCCATTCGGGCAGATGCCGGACCGCATGGCATGCGGCTGCCACCCCCGGGGGCACACCGTCACCGCACAGGCCCGCGACCGCGAGAACGGCCGGGAAATCGAGGTCGACGGTGTGGATGACGTCCAGCCTGCCGATGCGCTCGGCGAGACCCCGGTGTTCCCGATCCGCTTGGAGCACCGAAAGAACCGGAGCCCACAGGCGCATTTCCGGCTCCAGGCCGGCCCGGTGCACCAGCGCGGACACCTGGCGGTTACCGGCGAGGGCGAGCAGCGCAGGCGTGTCGAGCACGAGGTGGTGCAGGATCACGCCGCGTCCTCCGGGGACCCGGTGAAGGCGTCGCGAAGCCTGCGGCCCATGGCGGCGCTCTCCTCCTCCGTCACGCGGACACCGAAGTGCTCAGCGAGGTAGTCGCGGGTGCGGTCGGCGCGCTCCCGGCGCTCCCCCTCGGTCAGCGTCTCCTCGGCGAACTCCTGCACCAGGGAACGGATGGAGAGGCCCCGGGACTCGGCGACCACGGCGACCACGGCGATCACGGCGAGACGGTCCCGCACCTCGGCCGGGACTCTGATCATGGCGTCGGACATACCCCGATGCACCGCGGCGTATACAGGAACGTACACGCCCCGCGATGCGCCTTGCCGAGGGGCGGCTCTCCCCCGCCCGCCGGGCCTCCGCCCCTCCCCCTCAGCCCTTCACACAGACGACCTGCTTCAGCTTCGCCACGACCTCCACCAGGTCCGTCTGGGCCTGGATGACCTGTTCGATGGGCTTGTACGCGCCGGGGATCTCGTCGACCACACCGCTGTCCTTGCGGCACTCCACGCCCCGGGTCTGGTCCTCCAGATCCTGGGTCGAGAAACGCTTCTTCGCCTGGTTGCGGCTCATCCGGCGGCCGGCGCCGTGGGAAGCGGAGTTGAAGGACTTCTCGTTGCCCAGACCGCGCACGATGTACGAGCCGGTGCCCATGGAGCCGGGGATGATCCCGTAGTCGCCGGAACCCGCGCGGATCGCGCCCTTCCGGGTGACCAGCAGGTCCATACCGTCGTACCGCTCCTCCGCCACGTAGTTGTGGTGGCAGGAGATGACCTCGCCGAAGGTGACCTTCGCCTTCCGGAACCGGCCGCGGACGACCTCCTGGAGCAGGCCCATCATGATCGCGCGGTTGTACTTGGCGTACTCCTGCGCCCAGAACAGGTCGTTCCGGTACGCGCCCATCTCCGGGGTCTCGGCGAGGAAAACCGCCAGATCGGCGTCGACCAGGCCCTGGTTGTGGTCGAGCCCGCGGGCGATACCGATGTGGTGGTCGGCCAGCTCCTTGCCGATATTGCGGGAGCCGGAGTGCAGCATCAGCCAGACCGCGCCGTCCTCGTCCAGGCACACCTCGACGAAGTGGTTGCCCGAGCCGAGCGTGCCCATCTGCTGGAGCGCCCGCTCGCGGCGGAACTTCACCGCGTCGGCGACGGTGTCGAAGCGGTCCCAGAAACCGCTCCAGCCCTCCGGAGATGCGGTGGCCCCGAATCCGTACACCCGTCCCGTGTCCACCGGCTCGCCGTGCATCCCGCGGCCGACCGGGATCGCCTGCTCGATGCGCGACCGCAGCCCGGAGAGATCACCGGGCAGGTCGTTGGCCGTCAGGGACGACTTCACCGCGGACATTCCGCAGCCGATGTCGACTCCGACCGCCGCCGGGCAGACCGCGTCCTTCATCGCGATCACGGATCCGACCGTGGCGCCCTTGCCGTAGTGCACGTCCGGCATGACCGCGAGCCCCTTGATCCACGGCAGCGTGGCGACATTGCGCAGCTGTGCCATGGCGACGTCCTCGACGCCCGCCGGATCCGCCCACATCCGGATGGGAACCTGCTCCCCCGGAACCTCTGTGTACGACATGGGTGTCCCCCTTCTCCCCGTCCCCCGGAATATCCTCAAGATCAGTGAAACGCGGAATCGGCGCCGGCGCCCGCGCAGAACCCAGCGGAGCGGCGTCACGACCGCGTGTGCGATAGACATTGTGTCCACCGGCCGCTGTTCGGCGGCAACAGTTTTTTCCTGTACGAAGGGAGCCCGGGACCGTGCGACGCAGGGCGTATGCCACCGGCACCACCGGCATCTCAGGCATCACCGGCCGCACGGCGGCGGCCGTCGGCGGACTCACGGCGCTCGCGGCACTCGCCACCGGCTGCACCGGTGAGGGCACGGGCACCACGGGTCCCGTGAACTCCAAGGCCGGCACCGGTACGGCGGTTTCCGCGGCCCCCGGCAAGTACCGCAACCTCCTCGAACCGTGCGGTTCCGTCGGACGCTCCACGCTCAAGGACCTGCTGCCGGGGCTGACCGAGCTGCCGGATGAGCAGCAGGGCAAGGCCCTCCGCGGGACACCCATGAGCACCTATGACACCGACCGCAAGGTCGGCTGTTCCTGGGAGGCCAAGGCGCCCGACTCCTCGCGGACCTTCAGCCTCGACTTCGAGCGGGTCGTGTCCTATGCGTCGGCGGTCAGCGACGACGACCGGGCGCAGAAGGTGTTCGAGGGGAAGCAGCTCGCGGCGGGGGTGGCGCTGGCGGAACCGGGCACATCGGAGGGTACGGGGACGGGGACGGGTGCCCCGGGCGGTACGGGACCGCAGACCGCGAGCCCGCCCGCCGCCGCCACCGCCACCGCCTCCACCTCCGCGTCGGCGAGCACCGGCACAGGCGGCGAGCAGGAGGCCGAGGAGCCGCCCGGCCGCCGGATCCTGGACGATCTCGGCGACGCCGCGTTCCTCGACGACGTGACCAGCACTCCGGGGGCCGGTTCCACCGCCCAGCGCCGGACCGTGAGCGTGGTGTTCCGCACATCCAACGTCATCGTCACGGTCGTCTACGTGGAGCAGTCCGGCGTCGCCGCCGAGCCGCCCGACGGCAAGGAACTCCAGGACAAGGCGCAGAGCGTGGCCCGGAGCCTGGTCAGGAAGTTCGGCAGCTGACGCAGCCGCCGCCCCGGTGGCGCCCGGCCCCCGGTTGTCCACAGGCATCCCACGCCGGTCCCCGATCCGCGTACGGTGGCCTGGCAGGAGACCGGACACAGCCGGACACAGGACGACGCAGGACGACGCAGGAAGCCCGACGACGCAGGAAGAACCGGAAGCCCCCGGGCCCGGCGGCAGCCGAGCCGGGGCCGGACCGTACGACCAACGACTTGAAGGAACCATGCACCGATCAGCTCCGCGACTGACCCGCATACTCGCCTGCGCGGCCCTCCCGCTGCTGCTCGCCGTCGCCGGCTGCTCGTCGGACTCCGGCGACGGCGGTGGCGACGGCGGCAAGAAGGAGACCGGCGAGGCCAAGGCCTCCGACGCGGCGTCGACCGCCCCCGAGGGCGAGGGCGACGGCTCCGGCAGCGGCGCGGACCCGGGCAAGCCGGAGACGGTCGCCGCGGCGAAGTTCGCGAAGCTGCCCAGCGCCTGCAGCGCCGTGCCTTCGAAGTCGGTGACGGAGCTGGTGCCCGGCGCCTCCCCCAAGGCCGGCACCGCGGGCCGCTCCGCCGATCCGCTGGCGCGGGCCAACTGCCACTGGAAGGGCAGCGACGACAACGGCCTCAAGGGCACGCAGTACCGCTGGCTGGACGTCTCCTTCCTGCGGTACGACTCCGAGGAGGCGCTCAAGACCACCGGCGAGCAGCGCGCCAAGGAGAACTACGCCAAGGAGGTCACCAAGGCGAAGACCGTGGCGGACGCCAAAGCCCTGAAGTCGGCTCCTGCGGCGGGAATCGGCACCGAGGCCACAGCCGTGACATACACCCTGCGCAAGGTCGACGCCGACTTCTCGTACACGACGATCGTGTCCCGTATCGACAATGTCGTCGTGACGCTCACCTACAACGGCGCGGGCATGGCGGGCGCCAAGTCACCTTCGGTCAGCGAGATATCGGCGGACGCCACCAAGGCCGTGAAGGAGGCCGTGGCCTCGGTCGGCGCGGCGAACAAGGCGGGCGGGCCGCCCGCGTCGTCGCCCAAGCCCGCGGACGGGGCGACGAAGAAGGCGACCACCGGCGGCAACTGAGGTTCCACGGCATGCGGAAGCGCGCACCGGCACCCATATCGCCCCGCCCGCCGTGCGCTTCGGAGCCCGCGTCTCCCCCCGAGGGACGCGGGCTCCGCCGTCATGTGCCACGCTGTGCCCTGGCCCGAACGGGAACGCTTGTCCAGTACCCGATCCGGCCAAGGGTCCTGGGCTCACGGGAAGGAGACCGCGGGTGGCCGCGATGCAGCTGACACGCACACACCGCATACTCATCGGGCTGGTCGTGGCCGGTGCGGTGGTCATCGCCGCGATCGGTTTCGCCGGTTCGTACGCGGCGGTGCGCGACCTCGCCGAGCGCAAGGGTTTCGGTGATTTCGCCCTTGTCTTCCCCATCGGAATCGACGCGGGCATCTGTGTCCTGCTCGCCCTCGACCTGCTGCTGACGTGGATGCGGATCCCGTTCCCGCTGCTGCGGCAGACGGCGTGGCTGCTGACGGTCGCGACGATCGCCTTCAACGGTGCGGCCTCATGGCCGGATCCGCTCGGTGTCGGCATGCATGCCGTGATCCCGGTGCTGTTCGTGGTGACGGTCGAAGCGGCCCGGCATGCGATCGGCCGGATCGCCGACATCACCGCCGACAAGCATATGGAGGGCGTCCGGCTGACCCGCTGGCTGCTCTCCCCGGTGCCGACGTTCAAGCTGTGGCGGCGGATGAAGCTGTGGGAGCTGAGATCGTACGAGCAGGTCATCAAGCTGGAGCAGGAACGTCTCATCTATCAGGCGCGGCTCCAGGCGCGGTACGGGCGGGCCTGGCGGCGCAAGGCGCCGGTGGAGTCGCTGATGCCGCTGCGGCTGGCGAAGTACGGCGTACCGCTGGCGGACACCGCGGCGGCGGGGCTGGCCGCGGCCGGGGTGGAGCCGGTGCTGCTGCCGCCCGCGCCCGCGCAGCCGGAGCTGCCGGCGGCGCCCGCCCCGGCGGTGGTGCTGGAGAAGGCAGTTCCCGACCCCGCTCCCCGGGAGCCGCACACCCGGCCGCGTGACGGCGCGCGGGAGGGCGGGGAGCCGGCGGGGCACGCCGAGCCCGTGGAGGAACCCGAGGGCCCCGGTTACGAGGCCGAGGCCAAGGCCGACGACGCGGCGGAGGCGGCGTACCGCGAGTACCAGGAGTACGAGCGCCAGCGGTACGAGGAGTACCTGCGCTATCAGGAGTACCAGGAGTACGCGGAGGAGGGCGACGGCCCCAACAGCCCCTGGTTCCGGCAGAGCCCGCGTAACGAACACTACGAGGGCGGCTACGACCCCGCCTACCAGGGCCAGGCCCCCGTACAGCAGCAGCCGGAAGCCGAGCCGATCCGGATCCCGTCGGGCCCCGGCGGCCGCACCCGGATCCTGGGCGACCCGGAGCAGCGCGACGAGCCGGAACTCCCGCTGCCGGAGGCCGCCCAGGAGGACACCGCCGACGTCGAAGCCTTCTACGAGGCGGCGTACCCGGTCTTCGTGGCGTACGCGCACGACCACGGCGACTATCCGAAGGCCGAGGTCCTCGCCATACACCTCACCGACGTCCACGGCATCACCCACCCGCGCAGCACGGCCCTGCTCCGTCAGGCGATGCCCTCGTTCCGCCAGCGCATGGAGGCGGACCTGGAGGCGGAACACATCGCCTGAGCCGGACCCGGGGCCCCGGGCTCCTGAGTTCAGCCCTTGCGGCGGCCGGCCTTGCCTTTCTCGACGACGGCGACCAGCGCGATGCCCACGGCCAGCAGCACGAGGTACCCGGCGACGGACAGATCCCAGTACTGGTGGACAACCCCCCAGGGCCCGTCCCCGAAGAGCAGCCCGCCCGCTCCCAGGACCCCCTGCACCAAAACGAACCATCCGACGATCTCCACCACGACGCTCTTCATGGCTCCAGCCTCGCGCGGGCGGGGGCGGGGCGCGTCGTGCGTGGGGTGGAGGGGGCGGTAGGCCGAAGGGTGGAGTGGGAAGAGGCCCCGAGGCCGCCTGCGTAACCGGGGCCGCCGCCCTTCTCGCATTGTTCAAAGGTCACCCGTCCAGCAAAAACGCCCACCGCGCCTTGGGATTATTTCAGGAGTCCACGCCGAAAAAATCATTCAGGACCGATGACCAATCAGCCTGAGCAACATCGGCCGCAATAAGCAGATCGCGCCAATCCATCTCCATCAACCTCAGCGCATCAAGGAGCTTTCCCACGCTACCATCCGCCAAGATCAGAACAGCAGCAGTGAACCTCTCCTCCGCGGGCCGATGAAATACTTCCA
Organism: Streptomyces sp. NPDC094448; assembly: GCF_044763775.1. Lineage (NCBI taxonomy): Bacteria > Bacillati > Actinomycetota > Actinomycetes > Kitasatosporales > Streptomycetaceae > Streptomyces > Streptomyces sp. NPDC094448. The sequence continues at coordinate 371,110 of NZ_JBIWGU010000008.1, forward strand.
GCTCAACCTCCTCCAACAGGGAGGCGACCGCATCGGCTTCATCCCCGTACTGTTGCAAAATTTTTGAGGTAATGCGAGCAGTGATCGCCACGCTTTCTCCATAGACAGCACCATTTGAACAAACCAACGACACTGAAATCGGTCCCGATTCACTTGCCAACTGGAGTGAGCTCTGGCCGGTGGCCTGCCTGGTTTGGAGTCGGGCAGGGCCAGGGACCGTGCGTCGGCCCCGCACATCGGGCAGGCTTTGGACCTGCCCGAATTTTGACGAGTGGCCCCCGGCCTTCGACCCACGCGGGCCCCACCCCAGGGAGGTGGGTAAAGCGCACGGAGCCGACCGGCCGCACCTCCAGGCCTTCATCCCGGGCCAACTCTCCACCGCCCCCTCTCTGTCGGCCTGGAGCCACCACGCTGGCGCGTCCGGCCTTTCCCCGCTTCCACATTGTCCGCTGGGCTGTCCCTGTGCGGCCTGGGCTGCCGGCCAGGCCGCGGCGGCAGAGCCGGAGAGCGGGCCGTGGGGCGTCCGTGCCGTGCGACCCGCGTCAGCGAATCACCTTGAAGGCATAGAGAAAGTTCGGACGTATCCCGCTTCGGCGGTACGTCCCGAGCCTTCGGTTGGGCGTTCGGCTATGGCTGCCGGCCTGGCGTGATGGCCCACGGTGGGTGGGCCTCTGCTCGACGCGGGCGACCTTGGCATGGTCGGCAAAGACCAGCCCGAAGATGTCCTGACGGTGCGCCCGGTGCGGCTTCCTGCTCGTAATGGGGTCCGGATTCAGCTCTGCAGCCGCTGCTCCTCGTCATCGGCAGAGCCACCGGTTCGCCGAATGGGGTCGCGGTCGACGACAGCAGCCGCCACGGGACCGTACGCCAGGTGCCCTCGCGGTGGTCACGCAGCCGGACGAGCCGGATGGCGTAGGCGTTGACCGCGTGGGCCGGATGCCACCTCCGCGCGGTAGATGGCCTCCGACTGGCCGGGCGCCGGCACCAGCTACGCGCTCCGGGTCAGCAGACCGGCGTCGATGACCTCAGCGATATGGGTGGCGCCGCGGCTGTTCTGGTGGATGTGGTCGGTCGTGAGCACGAGACCTCGCCGCCGCGAGATCGTGTCGAGGCTGCGGCGCAGCACTGCGTGCTGGACGAGGACGCCGACGACCGCTGCGGGCGTCACCTCCCGGTAGGAAATCGGCGGCGGGTCCGCTTGGCGCAGTTCCTCGATCTGGCGTTCGTGGAGCGGAAGGTAGGCCACCTCGTTGGCGGCGGCGATCTCGGCGATCATCTGGCTGTACGCCTGCGATGCCTGTGCCGCTGCTCCGTCGAGTTGTTGGCCGAGTACCGGTAGCGACAGCAGACCGATCGTCGCGTCGGTCTCCGCTCGCAGCCGTGCGACGACGGTTCCCAGGCACTGTTGGAACCAGCCTGCCGACGGGCGATCGGGGAGCTGTTTTCGCTTCATGGCCTGCTCGACGGGGTAGCCGGCAAGGCTCGCTCGGGCGTCGTTGGTCCCGATCAACACGGTGATCACATCGGATGGGTTCGTAACGACAGCATCGAGGCGCTGCAAGAGGTTGTAGGCGAAGTCGCCGTTTACGCCGAAACGGGCAAGCTGCACGTCACCGGGAGGGTGGCGTCGTCCGAGGAGATCCAGGTAGTCGACGCTGAACTGCGCGCGGGTGAGGCTGTCGCCGAGGCACGCGATGCGTTTCGTCACGGCGCTTCCTCCGGGCTGGGCGTGCCGACGCGTTCGGTCGGGCGGGTGTCGGTCCGAGGACGGTGGTCGGTGCCGAGGGTCGCGGTGATGGCCAGGAGGGACGTCGGCCCCTCCATATCGACCACGTGCCATACCCCGGCCGGGTTGATGGTGGCCTCGCCCGGCCCGAGCAGAACGCGGTCGGACACCCCGTCCACGTCGCGGGTGACTGTCACGGACCCGCTGAGGCAAACGACCAGTTCGTCGCCTGCAGGGTGGCTCTCCCAATGGTCGCCGAGCCCGTCGCCCTCGAAGAGCATCACCATCCGGCCCTCGACGCCGTCTGCCGCGACCGCGGCGCTGTAGGCCTGGAGCACCTCCGGGTCCCAGCTGAAGCCCTCGACGGGTTTCGCTCTCGATCCCAGTCCGAGGTGAACAGGGGTGGTCCGCAGGTCCATGGCATTGCGTTCGTGGTTGACGAGTCTCATGCCGACGATCGTCCACGACAGCGATCGGGCGGTCTTGAAGAAAAGGGAAGAGAAGCCGGCGCGAAGGGCAGACGGTTGGCAGCTACCCGGCTCCGAGAAGGACTTCGCTGCGACGCCAGGCCGTCGGCGATCGGCCCGTGAACTCGCGCCAGTCCCGTACGAGATGGGCCTGGTCGGCGTAGCCGGAGACGGTTGCCACGTCGCCCCACGGGAGCGGGTCCTGCGCCACTGCCAGTTCGTGCGCGTGCGCGAAGCGCAAGACTCGGGCGAGGGTCTTCGGCGACAGGCCCACCTCACCGCGAAACCGTTCGGTGAGGTACCGACGGCTCCAGCCGAGTTCCGCGGCGACCGCACCAATCTGGACGCAACCCCGCGCGGCGACGAGGCGGCGCCACGCCTCGGCTACCTCGGGGCGCACCCAGCCCATATGGTCGCCGCAGGCGCCACGGCCGACAGCTCGAAGGAGCAATTCGTCCAGCGCGGTGAACCGCGCCGTCCATGTTGTCGCCGATCGGAGCCGGTCGACCAGCTCGACGGCAAGCGCTCCGAGAAGCTCGTCAAGTGGGACCAGTCGGTGGGCGAGCTCGGCGGCAGGCATGCCGTAGATGGCCCGGGCCCCGAGCGGTGTCAGCGACACCTGAACACCTTGCTGGCGTCCGTCGTGGTGAATCGCGACGGACCGGCACATCAGACCGCCGGCCACGCTGCCGAATCGGGTGACCGGTGCCCCGTCGTCAACGCCCGCTGCCACCTCCAAAGGATCTGACAGGCTGATCACCGCAGTGAGCGCGCGGCTCGGCGGGCCGCAGTGCACCCCCGTCGGGAGCCCGCGGAGGTCGAAGCCGACATACGAGTCGACGTACTGCCGCAAGACGGGCGCCGGATGTGCACGGATCCCGGTGGCCGTGTGGTCCTCCATTTTCGTCAGTGTACGAGCCGCCCAGCCCAGGAAGATCACCATCCGAGGGCTGATCACCGCCGCTTTGCGGCTGGTGACGCAATTCTTACCGGCACCCCGTCACGCAGCGCTCCGTGTCCGTTGGTCGCAGCTATACGAGAACAGGGCCGAACGGTGCGCGCGTTCCTCTGAATTACGGGGACCGAGTACTCGGGATTCAAGATCATCTCGTTACCGCCTTGGGCGCGTACCCCGGTCACACCCAACCCGTCGGCAACTCCGCCAGCGGGCGCCACGTCCCCCTTGGTTTCCCCGCGATTCTACCCCCGAGAGCCCGCGAACCCGTCGGCTTGCCCCTCGGACAGCTGGACTTATGGACGAGGATCTGAGTGGAAACTGCCAGCACATAGTACGTATGCAGGTCGCTGACCATCAGACTGTGAACCGTCGCCCGAGCCGTATGGCGCTCGACAGCAGTGACCTGGACCAGCGTGTCGGCCCCGGTGCGGAGCCAACTGCCCGCCGCCAGATCTGTGGCGTCGATCCACTTCCGCAACTCCGGTCCCCAGAAGGGGTGTCCGTCCGTTGCTGTGACCGTCGCCGTGGCCGTGCCCTTCAGGCCGTCCGTGTCGATCACCACCTCGACGATCTTCTTGGTGCCCTCGTCATTGATTTCGGCGGTGACCGTCCCGACCGCCGTCTCGCCGGTCTCCGGGTCGGTGGCGACGGCCTTGTCACCGTTCTCGACCTCTTCGATCGGCTTGGTCGTGCCGTCCGCCATCAGGACCTGGGGGCCCGGGGTGAAGCTGTTGCCGGTGCAGCCCTTGCCGGAGCCCGCCCCCCTCCCCCCCAAGGACCGGTTCATCTGGTCGCTGGCCCAGTACAGCTCCTCCTTGGAGGGCCCTCCGACGGAGTCGCCGTCATAGGTGCTGCCACTGCCACTGCCGACGTCCGCGGACTTCGGCCCCGACGGGTCCGCGCACGTGACCCAAGTGGACCAGGCCCGTCGACGCGTCGTCGTCACCGCACGACTCGGCCAAGGGCTGTCCCGTACCGCACACAACGGAGGGCCCGGGAGCACAGCCCCCGGGCCCTCCGCCCGTTCACACCAGCGACCCGGCCGCTACCCCGTCACCAGCTTCCGCACCCGCTCCGCCCCCACCGCCAGCAGCAGCGTCGGCAGTCGCGGACCCGTCTCGCGCGTCACCAGCAGCCGGTACAGCAGCGCGAAGAACTCCCGCTGCGCGACCTTCAGCTCCGGCGTCGGCTTGGCGTCCGGCGCCAGGCCCGCCATCACCTTCGGCACGCCGTACACCAGCGTTGTCAGGCCCTCCAGGGACCAGTGCGACTCCAGCCCCTCCACCAGCAGCTCCAGCGAGCGGCGGGCGTCGGTGTCCAGGGAGGCGAGGAGTTCGGCGTCCGGAGTGTCGCGGACGACGGTACGGGCGTCCGCCGGGACCTGCGTCGTGATCCAGTTCTCGGCGCGGTCGAGCCGCGGCCGGACCTCGTCCAGGGAGCCGACCGGATTCGCCGGGTCCAGTTCGCTGAGGATGCGGATGGTCTGCTCACCGTGGCCGCCGGTGATGTCGACGACGGACGCCAGGGTGCGGTACGGCATCGGGCGCGGCGTCGCCGGCAGCTCGCCCTCCGCGGTGCGCACGGCCCGGCTGTACGCCGCGGCATCCGCGGGCAGCGCCGAACCGTCCGCGACCTTGGCCGCGAGCTTGTCCCATTCGTCGTACAGCCGCTGGATCTCCTGGTCGAAGGCGATCTTGAACGACTGGTTGGGGCGGCGGCGCGCGTACAGCCAGCGCAGCAGCGGCGCCTCCATGATCTTCAGGGCGTCCGCCGGGGTGGGGACCCCGCCCTTGGAGGACGACATCTTCGCCATACCGCTGATGCCGACGAAGGCGTACATCGGGCCGATCGGCCGCTCCCAGCCGAACAGCGGACAGATGAACTCGCCCACCTGGAACGACGACCCCGGGGAGCTGTGGTCGACACCGGACGGCTCGAAGACCACGCCCTCGTACGCCCAGCGCATCGGCCAGTCGACCTTCCACACCAGCTTGCCGCGGTCGAACTCGGACAGCCGGACGGTCTCGGTGAAACCGCAGGAGGTGCAGTGGTACGTCAGCTCGGTGGTGTCGTCGTCGTAGGCGGTGACGACCGTCAGGTCGCGGTTGCAGCTTCCGCAGTACGGCTTGTACGGGAAGTAGCCGGCCGAACCCGTACCGTCGTCCTCGCCCGCCGCGCCGGAGCCCTCCGCCGCGTCCAGCTCGGCCTCGTCGACCGGCTTCTGCTGCGGCTTCTTGCCCCCGGAACCGCCCGCGCCCTTCTTGGTGCGGTAGCGGCCGAGGATCTCGTCGATATCGGCCCGGTGCCGCATCGCCAGCAGGACCTGCTCGCGGTAGGCGCCCGAGGTGTACTTCTCGGTCTGGCTGATGCCCTCGTAGACCACGCCCAGCTCGTCCAGCGAGATGATCAGCGCGGCCTTGAAATGCTCGGCCCAGTTCGGGTACGGCGACCCCTTCGGCGCGGGCACCGAGGTCAGCGGGCGGCCGATGTGCTCGCCCCAGGACTCGTCGACGCCCTCGACGCCGGCCGGGACCTTGCGGAAGCGGTCGTAGTCGTCCCACGAGATCAGATGGCGGACCTCGTGCCCGCGGCGCCGGATCTCGTCGGCGACCAGGTGCGGGGTCATGACCTCGCGCAGATTGCCCAGGTGGACCGGGCCGGAGGGGGAGATCCCGGACGCGACGACGATTCGTTTGCCCGGGGCACGCCGCTCCGAATCCGCGATGACCTCGTCTGCGAAACGGGAGACCCAGTCGGTCTCGGTGGTGCTCTGAGCCACGGTCGGCACGTCCTTACGCCCTTCTTCCACGTCGGCTTTCCCGGCGGCGCCCGTCTCGGCCTCCGCACCGGGTCCGCCCATTCTCCCAGACGGAAGCCACCGCCCGTCGCGCCGTTTATCGAGGGGAGGACGATCTCCGCCGCGTGGGACACTGGGCTGCCGGGGTCCGTCTCCGTACGCGGCCCCGCACCACAGCACGCCACAGATCCCCAGCACCAGAAACGGAAGCTCATGGCCTCGGTCCCTTCCCTCGCGTCGAACGTGCAGCAGCGTCTGGCGAACGCCCTCTCGGCAGCCCTGCCGGAGGCCGGTTCCGCCGACCCGCTGCTGCGACGAAGCGACCGGGCCGATTTCCAGGCCAACGGGATCCTGGCGCTCGCCAAGCAGCTCAAGGGCAATCCGCGGGAGCTGGCGGTCAAGGTCGTCGATGCTCTGGGTACGGAGAGTGACGAGGTGCTGCGGGAGGTGGAGGTCTCCGGCCCCGGCTTCCTGAACATCACGGTCTCGGACGCGGCGATCACCGAGACGCTGGCGGCCCGTGCCGCCGACGACCGGCTCGGGGTCGCCCTCAAGGCCGACCCGGGTACGACCGTGATCGACTGGGCCCAGCCGAACGTTGCCAAGGAGATGCACGTCGGCCACCTCCGGTCGGCCGTCATCGGCGCCGCGATGGTGAACATCCTGGAGTTCACCGGCGAGAAGGTGATCAGCCGCCACCACATCGGCGACTGGGGCACCCAGTTCGGCATGCTCATCCAGTATCTGGAGGAGCACCCGCACGAGCTGGACCACCGGGGGGGCGCGGAGGTCTCCGGCGAGGAGGCGATGTCCTCCCTCGACCGGCTCTACAAGGCGGCCCGGGCGCACTTCGACTCCGACGAGGAGTTCAAGGCCCGCTCCCGGGACCGGGTGGTCGCCCTCCAGTCCGGTGACCCGGCGACGCTCGCCATGTGGCAGCGGTTCGTCGACGAGTCGAAGATCTACTTCAACTCGGTCTTCGAGAAGCTGGACATGGAGATCGCGGACGAGGACATCGTCGGTGAGTCCGGTTACAACGACATGCTCACCGAGACCTGCCGGCTGCTGGAGGAGTCCGGGGTCGCGGTCCGCTCGGACGGTGCGCTCTGTGTCTTCTTCGACGAATTCAAGGGCCCGGACGGCGAGCCGACCCCGCTGATCGTCCAGAAGTCCAACGGCGGCTTCGGCTATGCGGCGACCGATCTGTCGGCCGTCCGCGACCGGGTCGGCAAGCTGGGCGCATCGGATCTGATCTATGTGGTCGACGTCCGCCAGTCGATGCACTTCAAGATGGTCTTCGAGACGGCGCGCCGGGCGGGCTGGCTGCCGGACGGGGTCCGCGCCGTCCAGCTCGCCTTCGGTACGGTGCTGGGCGCCGACGGCAAGCCGTTCAAGACCCGTGAGGGCAAGACGGTCAAGCTGGTGGACCTGCTCGACGAGGCCGTCGACCGGGCCACGGCCGTGGTGCGGGAGAAGGCGGAGAAGGTCGGCCTGGGCGAGGCGGAGATCGTCGAGAACGGCCGGTACGTCGGCATCGGTGCCATCAAGTACGCCGACCTGTCGACGTCCGCGGTCCGGGACTACAAGTTCGACCTGGACCAGATGGTGTCGCTCAACGGCGATACGTCGGTCTACCTCCAGTACGCGTACGCCCGGATCCGGTCCATCCTCCGCAAGGCGGGCGACGCGAAGCCCGCCGCGCACCCGGAGCTGGAGCTGCATCCGGCCGAGCGGGCCCTCGCGCTCCACGTCGACCAGTTCGGCGAGGTGATCGCGGAGGTCGCCGGTTCGTACGAGCCGCACAAGCTGGCCGCGTACCTCTACCAGCTCGCGTCCCATCTCACGACGTTCTACGACAAGTGCCAGGTCCTCAGCTCGGAGAACGCCCCGGAGCTGGTCGAGAACCGGCTCTTCCTGGTGGAGCTGACGGGCCGCACGCTGCGGCAGGGCATGGCGCTGCTGGGGATCCGTACCCCCGAGCGTCTCTGACACCTTCGGCCGAGAGGGGCGTCACCGCATACCGCGGTGACGCCCCCTTCGCATGGCCCGGCGGCTAGGCCGGTCCCAGCCTGGTCCACGGATTACGGGCGTCCGCCGCGTCCGGCGCATTCCCCTTCGTCCAGAACTTGGCCTTCCACCAGTGGCCGCCGTACGAGACGACCGTCCGGGTCACACCCGTCGGATCGCCCGCGACCACCTTGGTACGGACCGTGTTGCCGCTGTTGCGCGGTTCGGCGGCATGGCCCCGCGCGGCCAGCAGTCCGTGGGGCTTTCCGTCGGCCGGGATGCCCGCGACCGGGGCGCCCTTGTCGTCGGTGAAGCTCCACGACTGTGCCGCGCTGCCGTCGCAGTTCTTCACCGACAGCTCGGCGAGCCTGCTGTCCGCGCCCAGGCACTGGTCCCGGCCCCCGCTGTCGGAGGTGATCCGGAAGCGGCCGGTGGAGCCGTCCGGGGCGATCTTCCAGATCTGGTTCCGGTTGCCGTCCTGGGAGCCGACGAGATGGGTGGTGGCCCAGCTTCCCGGGTGGTCCAGGACCAGTGAGCTGTTGACGTCCTGGATTCTGTAGCCGTCGCCGGTGCGCCAGAGCGCGAACGGCGCCCAGGCCGGGTTGTAGGTACGGTCGGCGCTCCAGGGCTCCGCCTGGCAGGCGGGTCCCGTGCCACCGCCGGCCGGGGGCTCGGTGGTCGTGGCGCCGCGGCGGCGGTCCTGGGTGGAGCCGTACACCGCGTCCCCGAACTTCAGGGTGATGTTCGCGGGCCCGGTCACCGGCAGGAAGTACTTGAGGCCGATATCGCGGGAGCCGCCCGCCGGAACGCCCTCGCAGTAGCCGAGTTTCAGTGTCACCCGGTGGAAGGCGCCCTTCAGACCGCCCGCGTTGGGCCCGGTGTGACCGGGCTTGAGCACGTCCTTCAGCTCCTGCCAGTTGTCGTCCTTCAGCAGCGCCGGGGCGCTGGTGGGAATGTCGAAGGCGATTTCGGTGCCGGACGGCAGCGGCCTCGTACTGCGGTTGGTGATCCGCAGTTTGGGCTGCTGGGGCCAGAGGTCGGCCTCGGCGGTCGGGAAGTCCGTGAACTCGACGCCGACGTCGACGACCTGGTCGGGCGGGACGGTACCGTCGGTCCGCTCCCTGACATAGCCGCCCGCGCCGCGCAGGGAGTCGTCGATCCGGCTGGTCAGCTCATGGCCCATGCCGTAGCTGCCGTCCGGGCCGCGGCCCAGGTCACCGGCGAGTTCCCACATCATCACGCCGCCGATGCCCTTGTCCCTCACATAGCGGATCCTGGCGTCGATGCTCTGTTCGTCCTCGGCGGTCAGGAACACCTTCTTCTCGGCGTTCCACAGCCACATCGACTCCAGTGCGTTGCTGTATTTGCGCTGGTAGCTGCCGGTGAGACGGTTCGGCGGGGCGTCCGGGTCGAGTCCATAGGCCCGCAGATAGTTCCCGGTACGGCCGTTCTGAAGGTTGCGGATATGCCAGAGCGGGTTGGAGCCCGCGGCGACCTCCCGGCCGCGGCTGGTGTCGTGCCAGAGGTTGTCGATGCCGACGGCTCCGTTGCCGCAGAGGCCGCGGGTGCCGGTGCCGGGCCGGCAGCCGCTCTGGTCGGGCAGCGGGGCGGTGCCCCAGAGTCCGTCGGTGCCGCCCTGCACATCGCGCCAGCCGCGCGTGTAGTACGGGATCCCGAGGTTGATCCGGCCGGGCTGGAGGGCGCCCCGGTAGTAGTGGTACGCCCAGTCGGTGTTGAAGTAGCCGGTCCTGCCGTATTCGGGGTTGCGGGCGGCGTCGTAGACCCCGGCGGCGGCGAGTTCGCCGTCGCGCCCGTCGTCGTAGAGCGGCGCCTGCGGGCCGACGTACTGGTTCCAGGAGCCGTGCAGGTCGTACGTCATGACATTGACGTAGTCCTGATAGCCGAGGGCCTGTCCGGCGTCGTAGCCGCGCACCAGATGGCCGGACGCGGAGGCGGCGGAGGTCAGCAGGTAGTAGCGGGCCCGGAGTTCACCGGCCCGGTCGAGCTTCTCCCGCAGGGTCTTCATCAGCGCGTTGTAGCCGGCCTGGAGTCCCTTGCGGCGGGGGTTGGCGACACCCCAGTCGTCGGGGTTTCCGCTGTCTGGCATGGCCGTCGGGTACTCGTAGTCGATGTCGATACCGTCGAACGCGGCCCCGTAGCGGCCGAGGAAGTCCACGGCGGAGTCCGCGAAGGCGTCGATACCGGGCTGGTTCACCGAGCCGTCGGCGTTGGTGGCCATCGCGTAGAAGCCCTTGGTGTCGGCCCAGCCGCCGACCGCGAGCAACGCCTTGACCTGCGGATGCCGCTTCTTGTATTTGGCCAGTTGGTTGAAGTGGCCCTGGTACGGGAGCCCCGGGTCCATCTCCGCGCCGGTCACACCCGGCCAGGTCATCCGGGTCGCCGGATGGTTCGCCGCGGCTTCGTCACCGAGGGATATCCGGTTCCCTTCGATCCGGGCGAAGGCATAGTTGATATGGGTGACCCGGCTCCAGGGGATGTTCTTCACCAGATAGCGGGGGCGGCCGTCGGTGCCGTTGCGGGTGGCGTTGAAGTAGCCGACGATCCGCCGGTCGTGCCCGGCGCCGCCGAGCCACTCCCGCCCGTCCCTGTCGTACACGTCGCAGTAGCGGGCGGTCGTCCCGGCGGTCGGGATCATCCCATCGGGGCGGCAGGACGGATGGGGAACACCGGCGGCGGGCTTGGGTCCGCGCCGGTCGACACCGTTGTCAAAGGGGTCACCGGCGGGCGTCCCCGGGTCGGGCTGCTGGCCGCCGTCGGATCCGGGCGCGGACTGCTCCTGGTACCAGTACGTGTTCATCTTCGCGATCTGCGGGAACAGGTCGCCGTCCCGGTACTGGTCGACGGCGACGAAGTTCGGTTTGCGGCGGGCGGCAGTGGTGCACACGCTCTCGGCCCGCTGCGTCAGCTTCCGGTTGTCCGTCGTGTACGTCGGCGACATCGGCACATCGCGGAAGTGGTTCATGAAGAACAGCGGCCGGAACTTCCCGGCGGGCCGGGAGCCGAGCGGCTTGTTTCCCCAGCGCGAGTAGCAGGCCCAGTCGGAGTTGCCGAGACCGGGGCCCATGGACCAGTGGTTCTCGACCCGCCAGCGCTGGTCCGCCATGAAGCCGATGGACTCCCGCTTCGTCTGCCCGGAGAAGACCAGCAGCCGCTTGTTCTTGGCGATCATGTCCTTGAGCAGCGGCCAGCCGTTGCGGTGGACGTCCCAGCCCTGTTTCAGCCCGTCGGGCACGACCGAGTCGTCGGGCACGAACAGCAGGTCTTTCACACCCGGCACGAGATTCAGCCCGTACCGCTCGTAGTCCTCGTTGCTCAGGCTCGACTGGTCCTCGATGAAGACGGAGGCGATCTCGGAGGGGTTGGCGTCGAGGAACGTCTTCAGAGTCCGCAGCATCCCCTCCAGATTGTTCCCCGGGTGCATTCCGCCGCCGCAGCTCCCGCCGTGGCAGAGCGGAATGGCCCCGTGGACCACCTGCGCATTGACGTCGGGCATCAGCGCCCGTACGCCGTCGGCGAGCTGACGTGCCATCGAGTGCGGCTGATTGGGCGCGATGGTGTCGTAACCGTCCTCCGAGTTGATCATCGCGTTGTGGGCGGTCAGATACGTCATATGCTCCAGCGTCCGCCGGTCCTGCGGCGGCATGGGCTGCCGGGGCCAGTCGACGGGCGTCATGAACCAGGTCCCCCGGTCGTCCCCGTCCGTCCCCATCCTCAGATCAGCCTGCTTCTCACTCTTGCTGATCTCCGTCGAACTGGTCAGATACCGGTCGGCCCCCGGCTCCTTGATCCAGTACTCGCCGTCCCCGATCCGCTGGACGTCCCACGGGGCGCCGGGCTCGTCGCAGAGGCCGGCCAGCGGCTCCGGATCCCGGACCAGGCAGAAGTTCCGCAACTCGCTGTTGCGCAGCAGATACGTCCCACCCGGCGTCCGCTCCAGCACCCACGCCTGGTGGTGGTTGTCCCCCTGGGGAGCCCGCGCCTCGGCGATATTGCCGCCCCCGGTGGCGGTGATCCCCAGCTGGGCGCCGTTCTTGATGTTCTGCAGATGGACGGCCTGCCCGGTCGGTACGGAAGCAGCCCGCACCGCCCCGGGATCCGGCGCGTTCGCGGCCTGCGCGGGTACGGCCCCCAGCGCCCCGGCCAGCAGTGCCGCGCTCAGCCGCCCACCCTGTATACGTCTGTGTCTGTGTTGTCGCATGCGCCGAGAGTGACAGCGCGACAACGATGTCCGATAAACAAACGATCAACACCGGGCCGGTCGGTTCAGCGCATCAACGCAGCGGATGCGAGGTCCGCCCCGACGCCTCGTCGATCTCGTGGTGTGCCTTCTGCAACAGCTGCGACGCGATCTCCATCAGCGCCCGCGCCCCGGCGATCTCCTCACCGACCCGCAACTGCTCCGCGTCCGTGGGGTGCCGCTGGGCGTTCCCGTGCCCTCTGATCTCGGTCCCGTCGGACAGCCGGACCATCGCGGCGGCCTTCGTCCGGTCACCGTCCTCCCGGAACTCCATCTCGACATGCCACCCGACGAGCGTCTGTGCGTGCATGACGGACCACCTCCACCCTTGTCCACCTCCCAGGGTGCGCCGGACGGGGTTCCCCCGCCAGCCGGTGCGGGGAGCCTCAGGCCGGGCAGGGGCGGCCCACCGAGAGATCACCGAGATACCGTTCGTACTCGGTTTTCGCCAGCGGATCAGGGGCCAGAGCGCACAGGTTCCGACGCCAGTCGTCCGGGTCCAGGCTGCGCCGGACCAGGGAGCCGTCGATACCCAGGGCCAGAAAGCCCCCTTCCGGGGCGGGGGCAAGCTGCAGATCTACCTCACCGGTGAGCCTGTCCGCCCGGGGCGCCACCCCGGCGCCGGGGGCCCGTAGCTTCATCGGCCAGGTCCCGAGCACATCGCCACTGCCCGTATCCCAGAACCGCACCCCGGCACCATCACGGGTGCTGAACGCCCGAGCCGCGATCCTGGTGTCGCGGCTGAAGACCAGAGGCCCGTACCCAACCTGGGACAGCACCGCACCCTCGGTGACCCGCCCCGAGCCGACGTCGATGAAACGGATCGCATTGTCCCCGGCCATCACCGCCACCTTCTCACCACCGTGGCTCACAGAAGCGCCGGCCCGGGCGAGGCTGTAGCCCACCGTGCGGACCTTCTCCATGCGCCCAGGACCCGTCATTCGCCATACCGAGACCTCGCTTGCGGTCATGTCCAACAGCGACATGTGCCTGCCGTCCCCACTGACGACGAGTTGGGTGTTAGCCGCGTCTCTGGAGACCACTTGCCGGACCTTTCCGGTCCGCGAGTCGACGATCAGCACTCCTTGGTCCCAGACACCTGCCAGATGCACGTCATCCGCCAGGAAGGAGAGCTGCGCGCCGAAGCCCGTCTCCATCGAGCCATAGGACACTGGTGTTCCCGTCCGGCTCCCGGTCCGGAGATTCCATGTCGTCAGCTCGCCGTCGTGGAGCAGCGCCGCGTATGTGCCATCGGACGTAACTGCGACGGCGATCGACCCCAGCTTGCTCACCGTCTGCGGTATCCGGCCCATCTTTTTCAGCCCCGTGTCGCCCTTTCCGACCGCCCAGATGTCCACCGGCTTCCCTCGCAGAGCCCGGAAGGCAACCCTTCCGTCCGAGGACAACTCTCCTGCCTTCAGTCGTCCGCTGTTGGGAAGCATCACCCCGTCCCGGCGCGAGTCCGTAGAGAAGAGGGAGATTGCTCCGTCGTCGGAGCCCGCAGCCACCCACAATCCGTCTCCGGAGACCGCTAGGTTCTGCACCGGAAAGCTGAAGGCCCCGAGCACCCGGTCACGCCCCAGCTTCCGGTCGTGCAATGTCACCATCCCGCCCTGGGCGCCGACGAGAAAGCGCACGTCGGGCCGGGGAAGCGCGATCCGGTCGGGGAGGTCCGCCGCAGAAGAGGCGAGCAGCTTCCCGGTGACGAGGTCCCAGACCCGCACCCATCCGTTCTCCGACCGAATGGCGGCCTGTTCCGCCCCGGAAGTCAAGTCCACATCCACCTCACCGGGGCTTGCCGGATACCCGCGCAATTTTTTGGGGGCACTCCAGACTCGACGCACAGGGTCATGGACCCGGACCGAACCCACCGCTGCATCCACTGCGAGCAGCCAGTGGCTGTCTTTCACATACCCAAGACCGAAATGTACCGAGTCGGATCCTGTGAGTCCCTCAGAGACCATCTGCCCCGTACCGACGTCGAAGATGCTGACGAGCAGCTGATCCGTGCCGGATGTTGCCTGCGCGGTCGCAAGCCGAAGGCCGTCCGAGGAGAGGGCCATGGCCCTCAGCCCCTTCTGTGCATTGCTGAGTTCCTCGGGATCTCCCATGGTCACTGCACGCAGCAGGCGCCCCTTGCGCACATCCCATACCTCAACCCGGTGCCTGAGCCCCTCGACGGCTACCACCTTCCCATCCGCGCTGAGTTCGAGCTCTCCCCCGACCATTTCATTGATGCCTGCCGGGATGGTCCTCAACGGCCGTCCGGCCTTCAGGTCGTAGAGGTGCAACTGCTTCGAGCCGAAGGCTGCGTAGTAGGCAAGCACTTCGCCGTCGCGGCTGATCGCGACCTGGGCCGGCGGCCGGGACCGGGAGCCGAGTTCGAGGCTCACCGCATCCGAACCGGCTTTCAGATGTCCCACGACGCTGCTGTTCGCCGCGACGGTCGCCGCCAGCGCCTGCGCCGAGTCGGCCGTCGGCTTGACCTTCTCCGCGTACAGCGCGAACTGCGCCGCCTTCCGTGGATCCGCGTCCAGCGTCTCCAGCGCCCGCGCCGCCAGCGCCTGCGACGCCGAGGTCCGCGCCCGGTCCAGTGCCTCGTTCCGCTGCTGCAAGGCGAGACCACCCGCCGCCAGCGCCATGACCAGCAGCACCACCAGACCCGAGATCGCACCGCGCCGCAGCCGGGCCGAGAGACGGTGCTGCCGGATGTCCTCGCTGTCGAGCGCGTCCTTCCCGACTCCGTGCAGCGGTGCGGCCAGGGTCCCGACAGCATCCCGGAACTCCGCCTGCCGCAGCGAGTACTTGCTGCCCTCCCGGATCCTGGTCAGGTCCACCCACAGGGGTTCGGTCGTGAATCTTCCCCGCAGCAGATCGGGCAGAGCGTCCGTCCGCTCCCAGTCGAAGTCTCCGGCGTCCTGGTCCCACGCCACCTGCCCCGAGCTGACGGCGATCAGGAAGCGGTCGAGCGGACGGTTGTCCAGCCAGAACTGGATCTCCTTGCGGACCCAGCGCGACTGGGCGGCCTCAGGCGAGGCCAGATAGATGAAGTACCTCGTCTGCTCAAGTTCATTGAGGATCGACGACCACAGATCGTGGTTGGCGGAGAGGCTGGTCGTGTCCCGGAAGACGCTGAGGACGGGCCGACGCGTCCACGGCCGGGCCAGCTGGTGCAGCCCCCGCTGCAACGCCTGCGCCAGCTCGATGTCCCGTTTGTGGCTGTACGAAATGAAGCCGTCCCTCTTCATCCATCCCCCCGGTATGGACTGCACTTGTGCGACTCGCACCAACTCATAGAGTGACATGCCATGTTCGGCCGCAGGGAAGGTTGTGGATATGCGTCAGAGGCAGAGACGGACCGGAGGGGGCCGGAGCAGCGCCTTCGTACCCCGTCAGATCAGCGTGAAGCTGGCGATCCCACTGGTGGGCGAGATATCCGGGGTCTGGGAGCCGGATGAGGCCGAACGCGACGCGGCCTGGGAGCTGTACGTCGAGCTGGCCACCCGGATCTCCGTCGTCGAACTCAAGGAGGACGAAGGCCTGCTGCGGGAGGCGCTGTCGTCCCTGTACACCGTCTTCGGTACGACACGGGACATCCTGCGCCGTTACGGTCCCGCGGTCGCACCCCGGGTCCCGGCGGGCCAGGTGACGTTCGGGGCGCTCGCGGTCACCGTGCTCAATCTCTGCGTACGCCCCCTGCTCAGCAAGTGGCACCCTCTCCTCGCGGCTCATGAGAACCTCCGGTCCGAGCACGTCGACCCGGTCTCGCACGAACGCCGCTGGGAACGCGCCGCCGAGCTGCGCAAGGAGATCGAAGGGGTACGCCGGGTGATGCTGGCACTGGCCGATGCGCTGAACGAGGTCGCGGGCGTCGGTGATCTCATCGCGGTACGGCTCCCGGTGCAGTCCTCCGACGCCGACGGATCCACCCGGACGGTGACCGCGGGACCCGACCAGGGGGAGGGCGCCCGGGACTGAACGAACCCCCGCGGCCGGTGCTCCCGCGGCCCGTTACTCACCTTCCGGTAAGTAGCCCACTCATTAGTCGGTACTTGTGAAGGCCTTTCCGGAATTCGAGGATGGAGTCCTCCGATCAGGAACCACCTCCACCTCGCATTCCCAGGGAGCACCCTTATGTCTGCCGCCAAGCCCGCCGTCTCCGTCCTGGGCCTCGGAATGATGGGCTCGGCCCTCGCCGCCGCCTTTCTGAAGGGCGGGCATGCGGTCACCGTCTGGAACCGCACCGCCGCGAAGAGCGGTCCGCTGGTGGCCCAGGGCGCGGAGCCCGCCGCGGATGTCGCCGGGGCGGTGGCCGCGAGCGAACTCCTCGTGCTCTGCCTGACCACCAACGACAACGTACGCGGCATCCTGGAGCCCGTCGCCGGGAGCCTCCGCGGCCGTACGATCGCCAACCTCACCAACGGCACCCCCGCCCAGGGCCGCGAGCTGGCCGCCTGGGCCGCCGGGCACGGGGCGCGCTATCTGGACGGCGGGATCATGGCGAGCCCGCAGATGATCGCCGGACCGGACGCGTACGTCTTCTACAGCGGCGACCCGAAGGCGTTCGAGGAGTACGAGGACACCTTCGGCGCGCTGGGCGGCACCCGCTACGTCGGTGAGGACGCCGGGCGGGCCGCCCTGTACGACTTCGCCCTCCTCATCGGCATGTACGGCATGGGCATCGGCACCATGCACGCCTTCGCCCTGGCCAAGGCGGCCGGCATCCCCGCGAAGGAGCTGGCGGACCCCCTGCGGGAGTGGCTCAACGCCATGGCGCTGTTCATCACCGACGAGGCGGAGGCCCTGGACACCGGCGAGCACCTCACCGACGTCTCAAGCCTCGCGGTGAACCAGGCCGCCCTGCCCAATCTGCTGAACACCCTCTCCGACGAGGGCATCCCGACGGAGTTCTTCCAGCCGCTGGAGCGCCTGATCGACCGCGCGGTCGAGGAGGGCTACGGCGCGGACGGCCTCACCCGCCTCCCCGACCTGCTCGCCCCGCGCCGCTGACACCCGTGGCGAACTCGCACCACACGACCTTCCCCGGCAGCCGCTCACCCACGCCCCACTTGTCCGCGAGAGCGTCCACGATCAGCAGCCCCCGCCCGGACTCCTCGTTCCCGTCCCCGGCGGGCGCCGCGATGGGAGGGAGCGTAAAGCCGTCGCCGCTGTCGTGGACTTCGATCCGCAGCAGTCCGTCCGGGAAGCGGCAGATCCGGATCCGGTAGCCCCGGCCGGGCGGTACGCCGTGCCGTACGGCATTGGTGGTCAGCTCACTGACACAGACGAGGACATCGTCGAGCCGGGCGGCCGGCACCCAGTCCCGTACGACACCCCGGACGAACTCCCGCGCGGCGGGGACCGTCTGGCGGGCGCGGGGATAGAAACGCTCGCGGAGGACGGGGAAGGAGGGGGGTGGGAAGAGCACGTTCATGGCGGGATCGTGGCGGTCCGCGAACCCCGGAATGCAGTGGGTCCACCCGTACATTTCATTTGTACGGGTACGCAGGGCGTGACTCCCCTCATGGGCAGGGGAGTTGATGAGGTATGTACACCAGGAAACAGCAGCACAGGAATGCTTCCGCGCTCAGGCTCGTCGGCAAACAAGTGGCGTTGTTCCGCAAGGCCGCCCACCTGACGCAGGAGCAGCTCGCCGAGCACCTCGGCATCAGCCTGGAGACAGTGGCATCGATCGAACAGGGTCGCCGGGCATTGAAACTCGACTACGCAGAGAGACTGGACGAGCTTCTCAGCACCAAAGGCGCGCTGGTCGTAGCGGTGCAGAACCTGCCGGAGATCGACATGATCCCGGCACACGCCGAAATGTATCTGGACATGGAGAGGGAAGCGCTAGCCCTCTCCTTCTACGAGAACCAAGTACTGCCAGGGCTGCTACAGACGCCCGAGTACGCCCGTGCGGTCTACCTGTGTCGTGTCCCCGCCTACTCCACAGACGAGGTCGAAGGGCTGGTGGCCCGGCGCATCAGCCGCCAGGACATCCTGCATCGGGACAACCCGACCACGATCAGTTTCATCTTCACCGAAGTCGTGCTCATGGAAAGGCTCGGGGGCGACACCGTCCACAAGGAGACGCTGCGTCACATTCGGGCCTGCGCGGACCTGCCGGGTATCAGCCTTCAGGTCATGCCACTCGGCACTACTGGGCACGCGGGCCACAGCGGCCCATTCGTCTTACTCGAAACCCCCGAACATCAGCATCTCGCCTACGCCGACGGGCACGGTCGCAGTCAGATCCTCCGCAGCCCGGATGAGATCAGCATCCTGTCCCAGAAGTATGCGATGCTGCGGACGCAGGCCCTCAACTTGGTTGATTCCAAACAGATGTTGGACCGTCTACTAGGAGAACAATGAGCGCGGCACTCAAGTGGTTCAAGTCCAGCTACAGCACCGAAGAGCCGGGCGAGGTTTGCGTCGAGGTAGCCGCCGAGGCCACCGCCGTCCACATCCGCGACTCCAAAGTCCCCGACGGCCCCACCTTCACCGTCACACCCGCCACCTGGAGAGCCTTCGTCGCCACCGCACGGACCGCGGCCAACTGACCTTCCACCGCGGGACATTCGATTGGTCTATACCTTGACGCGGGCCCGCCCCGAGCGGTTCAGTGAGGGCACAACAACCCCCACACCACGGCCGGTCCGGAACCCCCACGAGCCCCCACGCTCCGTTCCGTGCCCGGCCGTTGAAGCACGGAGGAGGACCACTCGTGCTTACTCAGCGCACCCGCGACCGCCTCAAGGCGCTCGTCGTCGCCGTCACCGCGACCGCGGGTCTGGTCAGCATCGGGCTCGTCCCGAACAGCGCGGCCGCCGCCACCCCCAAGGCGAGGACAACAGCCACTGCCGACGCATGCACCACCGCCCCCAACTGGCAGCAGGGCACGTACTACAACGTCGGCGCCATCGTGAAGTACCGGGACGGCAACTACTACATCGCGGAACACGCGAACCCCGGCTACGACCCCACCGTCAGCACCTGGTTCTGGAACCCGCACACCTGTAGCCCCGGCGGTGAGAACCCGGGCAACCCCGGGAACCCCGGGCCCTTCGTCGTGACCGAGGCCCAGTTCAACCAGATGTTCCCGAACCGGAACCCCTTCTACACCTACGCCGGGCTGACGGCTGCGCTCAGCGCCTACCCGGCCTTCGCCAACACCGGCAGTGACACGCTCAAGAAGCAGGAGGCCGCGGCCTTCCTCGCGAACATCAGCCACGAGACCGGCGGGCTGTACTACATCGTCGAGCAGAACACCGCGAACTACCCGCACTACTGCGACCGGAACCAGCCCTACGGCTGCCCGGCCGGCCAAGCCGCGTACTACGGCCGCGGGCCCATCCAGCTGAGCTGGAACTTCAACTACAAGGCCGCCGGTGACGCCCTCGGCATCAACCTCCTCCAGAACCCGTCGCTCGTCCAGACCGACGCGGCCATCGCCTGGAAGACCGCCCTCTGGTACTGGAACACCCAGTCCGGGCCCGGCACGATGACCGGTCATGCCGCGATGGTGAACGGGGCCGGGTTCGGCCAGACGATCCGGTCCATCAACGGCTCGCTGGAGTGCAACGGCGGCAACCCGGCGCAGGTGCAGAGCCGCGTGAACAACTACACCCGCTTCACCCAGCTCCTCGGCGTGCCGACCGGCAGCAACCTCTACTGCTGATCCGCTGACACACCCGCTGCACACACCCGCTACGGAAGCGGGGGCCGCACACCGCGGCCCCCGCTTTCCGCGCTTCCCGCCTTTCGCCGGAGCGAACGACAACACACGGGCCGGCTAGGAAGCAGCAGCGGCCGGGCCAGGACGCCCGGAACCGGCATCGGCATCGGCATCGGCATCGGCATCGGTCGAGTACGCCAGATCCTTCTGTGCTTCGAGATCGGCCAGACGTGTCGCGAGCGCCCCGGTCACCGCCTGGTAGGCGTCGCTGCCCAGCAGCAGACGGCGCGGGGCCTGCTCCAGATCGGCGCTGTCGATGATGGCACGGGCCATCCTGACCGGATCGCCGGGAACCGGGATGCCGCCGGCGGCCGCGGCCCGGCGCAGGTCACCGACCGGGGTGGCTTCGTAGACCTCCAGAGGAAGCGCCGCAGCCGCGCTCCGGCCGCCGAACTCGGTGGCGGCCGAACCGGGTTCGACCAGGGTCGTCTGGATGCCGAAGGGAGCGACCTCGGGGGCGAAGGCCTCGTAGAAGCCCTCAATGCCCCACTTGGTGGCGTGGTACAGGCCCAGCCCGGGGAAGGCGATCTGGCCGCCCATGCTGGAAAGCTGGATGATCCGGCCACCGCCCTGGGCGCGCAGATACGGGACCACCGCGCGGGCGAGCTGGATCGAACCGACGAGGTTGGTGTCGATCTGGCGGCCGATCTGTTCGTCGGTGACCTCCTCGGCCGCACCGAACAGTCCGTACCCGGCGTTGGAGAGGACGACGTCGATCCGGCCGAGCGCGGCGAACGCCTCGTCCACGGTCCGCCGCACCGCCGCGGTGTCGGTGACGTCCAGGGCAGCGGTCCACAGCCGGTCACCATGGCGTTTCGCAAGGTCGTCGAGGGTCTCGGGGCGGCGGGCGGTCGCCGCCACCCGGTCCCCGCGCTCCAGCAGCAGCTCGGTCGTGCGGCGCCCGAAGCCGGAGGACGCACCGGTGATGAACCAGGTCTTCGAGGGGGTGGCGGGGGTGTTCACGAGGGTCTCCGTCCGCTGGTAACTAACTGGTTATCTACTCCACCATGCGCCCCGCCGCCCCCTATGTCAATAACTGGATAGTTACCCCGCCCGATAGGGTGGTGCCATGCCACCCGACTCGACCGCCACCAAGGCCCGCCTCCTCGCAGCCGCCTTCGAGGAGTTCACCCGCTACGGACTCGCCGGCGCCCGCGTCGACCGCATCGCCCGGAACGCCGAAGCCAACAAGCGGCTGATCTACGTCTACTACGGCAACAAGGACCAGCTCTTCGACGCCGTCCTCGCCCGGTATCTGGGCTCCCTCGCCGACGCCGTCCCCTTCACCGCCGACGACCTCCCCGGCTACGCGGGCGCCCTCTTCGACCACCTCGCCACCCGGCCCGGCATACTCCGCCTGGCATCCTGGCGCCAGCTCGAACGGCCCGGCACCATCACCGCCGAGACCGACGCCTACCGCCCCAAGGTCGAAGCCCTCGCAGACGCCCAGCGCCGCGGCACGGTCAGCGGCCGGATAGCGCCGGTCGATTTGCTGGCACTCGTCCTCGGCCAGGTCACCGCCTGGTTCACCGCCTCACCCGGCCTGCGCGACGTGGCGCCGGGCGACGCCTTCGCCCCGGACCGCCTCGCCGACCACCGCGCCGCCCTCACCACCGCCGTCCACACCCTCACCCGCCCCTGACCGGCACCCCGGCCCCGCCGGGAGGGGGCGGCCCCGGGGCGACAGGACACCCCGACCCCGCGCCCGCCCCTGCCGGAGCATCACCACACGTACACCCGAACGCCGCACCCCTATCTGAACGCTGCACTCCTACCCGAACGCCGCACCCCTACCTGAACGCTTCCGCGTGCTCCCGTACCCACTCCGCGAAGGTCCTGGCCGGCCGGCCGGTGACGATCTCCGCCGAGGCCTCCACCAGCGCCTCGGCGAGGTCGAACTCCTCCGCCTCCGCCACGACCTCGCCGTCGTACGTCTCGAAGCCGAGCATGAAGTCCGCCGAGGCCGCCGCGAAGCCGCCCTGCGCCAGATAGCGTTCGCGCAGCTCCAGCGGGGTGACCTCCTGGACCCGGACCTCCTCGCCCAGCTCGCGTGCGAGGACCGCGACCTGCTCCCGTACGGTCAGGCTCTCCGGGCCGTTGAAGGTGTACGCGCGGCCCGCGTGGCCGTCCTCCAGCAGGGCGGTGGCGATCGCGTCCGCGATATCCGCCTCGTGGACCGGGGAGCCCACCCAGTCGGGGTCGGTGTCGAAGACGGTCCGCTCCGCCCGGACCGAGGGGCCCCACAGCTCCAGCTTGTTGACCGCGAACTCGCCGGGCCTGATGAACGTCCACTCCAGGCCCGAGGCCTCGACCGCCCGCTCCACCGGCAGATGGAACGTGGTGTCGTAGCCGGAGGTCACCGCCGCCGACGACAGCACCACGATCCGCCGCACCCCGGCCGCCTTCGCCAGGGCGACGACCTCGTCCGCGGTATCGGGGTACGGGAAGAGCAGCAGCCGGTCGACCCCCGCCAGCGCCTCCGCCAGGCCCCCGGGCCGGGCCAGATCGCCCACGGCCCACTCGACACCCGCGGGAAAGCCCGCCGGCGCTGCCGAGGCCTTGGCCGGATCGCGGGTCAGGGCCCGTACCGCCACCCCGCGACCGGCCAGTTCGCGGGCCACCGGACGTCCGACGTTTCCGGTCGCACCGGTCACCAGGATCGTCATCCGTACCTCCGTCACCTCGACCGCGCACGCACCAGGTACACCGTACGCAGATTCCAAAAGGTTGAGGGTACAGCGTACGCAGTCATCGCGCGGTGCCGGTCACGGCAGGGGCGGCCCGGCGGCCCGCGGTCCGGTCACGGGGTGCCCTCCGCGTACATCATGTGCTCCCAGTCGGTGACGGCCGCGCAGAACCGGGCCCACTCGTCGCCTTTCAGCGCCAGGTAGAGATCGGCGGTCTCCGCACCGAGCCCGCCCCTGACCACGGCGTCCCCGGCGAAGGCGGCCAGCGCCTCGCCCAGGGTCGCGGGCAGCGCGGGGAACCGGTCTCCGGCCTCGCCACCGGCCCCCTGGGGCGGTCCGGGGTCGATCCGGTTCTCCAGACCGTCGGCGACGACGGCGAGCAGGACGGCATGGGAGAGGTACGGGTTGACCATGGCGTCCGGGAGTTTCAGCTCCAGACGGCCGTTGGCGGACAGGCGTACGGTGCAGGTCTTGTCGTCCATCCCCCAGTCGATCTGCCCGGGGGCGAAGAGGCCCACGTCCCAGTACCGCTTGTACGAGTTGACGGTGGACCCCATGACGGCCATCGAGCCCGCGGCATGGGCCAGGATGCCGCCGAGGGCGTGCCGTCCGGTTTCGGAGAGGTGCAGTTCGCGGCGGCCGGGTTCGGCCAGGACGTTGTCGTCGCCGCGCCAGAGGCTGAGGTTGTGGTGGCAGCCGTTGCCCATCACGCCGGTGGCTGGTTTGGGCATGAAGCTGACCGTGACACCGAGTTCGCGGGCGACCTGGCGGCAGATCTGGCGGAAGGTGACGAGCCGGTCGGCGGTCAGTTCGGCCCGGTCGTACATCCAGTTCAGTTCGAGCTGTCCGGGGTCCTCGTAGTCGCCTTCGATCATGTCGAGGCCCATCGCCCGGCCGTAGGTCATGACCTTCTGGTAGATCGGCCGGTAGCGTTCCAGCAGATCGACCTGGTAGGCCGGGCAGCCGTCCGGGCGGCTGAACACCTCAAGACCGGGCCCGGTCCAGGTGACCTCGGGCTCGCAGCCGGTGCGGAGGACGAGACCGGTCCGCTCGGTGAACTCCCGGTGCTGCCGGATGAGATGACCGCGGACATCGGCGGCGAACGGTTCCCCGCCGCACTCCGGCTGGTGCTCCGGCTCGTAGGTGCGGCAGAAGAACCGGGCGACACTGGTGTCCCAGGGCAGGACGGCGAAGGTGTCGAGATCGGGCAGGGCGGTGAACTCGGCCGCCCGCGGTCCGCCGCCGAGGAGGGTGCCGTTCCGGTCCGCCTGGATATCGGCGGCGACGGAGCGGTGGAGCTGGACGCCCTTCTCCAGATTGCGGAGCAGCTGGACCGCGGGCACGACCTTGCCCACCACCCGGCCGCTGAGGGTCACCGACTGGTAGTAGATGAACTCCACCCCGGCCTCGGTGATCCGCTTCCGTAAGGCGCCCACGGCCTCCTGGTCGGTGTTCTGTTCGCGGTGGCGGTCGAGCGCGGTGGTGCTCGGCGGGCGGACGGTCAAGGGGACCTCACAGAAGGAGAACGGCAGGGACGGGAGAGCCCCGCCCCGGTCAGGGAACGGAAGGAAACGGAAAGGGAACGGTCAGGGGGGCGGTCAGGGAGCGGGGGTGAAGAGGAGCGGGAGGCGTACGGGGCCGGTGTTGCCGGAGTCGGGCAGCCGGACGGCGCCCTCCCCGATCCGGAGGTCCCGCAACCGCCGGGCGAGCACCGGCAGCGCCTCGCTCATATCGGCGCGGGCGACGAAGTGGCCGAGGCAGTGGTGGACTCCGCCGCCGAAACCGAAGTGCGGTTCCCGCTCGGCGGTGATGTCGAAAGAGTACGCGCCGTGGACACGGGGGTCGGTACCGGCGGATTCGCTCCATATCTGGACGGTGGTTCCGGCGGGGATGTCCAGACCCCGGAAGGTGAAGTCCTCCAGCGCCTCCCGGGTGATCCACCGCACCGTGGGATCGACGCGCATGACCTCCTCGACCGCACGGCCGCCCAGCTCCGGCCGCTCGGCAAGGAGCTGCCACTGGCCGGGATGGCGGGCGAAGGTCTCCAGGGCCAGCCCGAGCTGGTTGCGGGTGGTGTCGAAGCCGCCGAAGATCAGCAGCACCAGGCCGTCGCGGAGTTCGGCGCCGCTGAGCCGGTCGCCGGTCCGGCTCGCCCGGACCAGCCGGGAGACGAAATCGTCGCCCTCCCCGCTCCGCCGCTCCGCGATCACCTCGTCGGCGTAGGCGTACAGCGCGGCGAGCGCGCGCTCGATGCGGTCGAGGTCCCGGCGGACGTTCACCCCCAGGGCGAGACCGAGCACCGCGGACTCGCGGGCGACGACCGGCCACTCCGGCTCCGGGAGACCGAGGAGCACGGCGATCACCCGGGCCGCGTAGGGTTCCGCGAACTCCGAGACGAACTCGCAGCGGCCGCGGTCCGCGAAGGCATCCGTCAACTCCCCGGCGAGAGCCCGGAACCGGGGCAGCAGGGCCGCGGCCGAGCGGGCGGTGAAGGCGGGGTTCATCAGCCGCCGCAGTCTGAGGTGCTCTTCCCCCTCCTGATGGAGGACCCAGCTCGCCCACCAGTCGGCGAGGGGCCCCTCGGTCACCCCGTTGCGGGCCGGCCAGGACACACTGCCCTGACGGAGCAGGGGGTGCTTCAGCAGCTCCTCGGTCTCGGCGTGGCGCAGCACGGCCAGTCCGTAGGTGGTCCGGGCGTACCAGGACTTCTCGCGGGCCGCGTGCACCGCGGCGGAGGTGATGGAGAAGTCCGGATCCCTGACGTCGAACCAGGGCACACCGTCCGTCGGGTCGGCACCCGGCATGGGAACCTCCGGCTCTGGGAGCGGATCGGGGAGCCACAGACTCGGGGCGGCGCGCAGGGCACGTCAAGTGCCGGTGCGGAAATCCCGCCGTACGGTGTACGCTCCCCCGGCCGAAGGGGCGGACCGGGCCGGGGGCGCCGGTGCGGAGCCGGGCGAGAGGCCGGGGCCCCTGCCCCCGTCCCTCCCGCGGAGCGGACCGTCAGAGCCCGCGCGCGACCTCCGTCGCCCAGTAGGTGAGGATCATGTCCGCCCCGGCCCTGCGGATACCCGTGAGCGTCTCCAGGATCGCCTTGTCCCGGTCGATCCACCCCTTCTCGGCGGCCGCCTCGACCATCGCGTACTCCCCGCTGATCTGGTAGGCGGCCACCGGCACATCCACCGCGTCCGCGATCTTCGCCAGCACGTCGAGGTACGGACCGGCCGGCTTGACCATCACCATGTCCGCGCCCTCCTCCAGATCGAGGGCCAGCTCGCGCAGCGACTCCCGGACATTCGCCGGATCCTGCTGGTACGTCTTGCGGTCCCCGTGCAGCGACGAGCCGACGGCCTCCCGGAAGGGGCCGTAGAAGGCCGAGGAGTACTTCACGGTGTACGCCAGGATCGACACGTCCTCCTTGCCGATCGTGTCGAGCGCATCCCTGATGACACCGACCTGGCCGTCCATCATCCCGCTCGGGCCGACGACATGGACGCCCGCGTCCGCCTGGACCTGCGCCATCTCCGCGTACCGCTCCAGCGTGGCGTCGTTGTCCACCCGGCCTTCGGCGTCCAGCACACCGCAGTGCCCGTGGTCGGTGTACTCGTCGAGACAGAGGTCCGACATGATCACCAACTCGTCGCCGACCTCGGCCTTCACATCCCGGATCGCCACCTGGAGGATGCCGTCCGGATCGGTCCCGGCCGTCCCGGCGCCGTCCTTCTTCGCGTCCTCCGGCACCCCGAAGAGCATGATCCCGGCGACCCCGGCGGCGCGCGCCTCCACGGCGGCCTTCCGCAGCGTGTCCCGGGTGTGCTGGACGACCCCCGGCATCGCCGAGATCGGCACCGGCTCGGAGATCCCCTCCCGGACGAAGGCGGGCAGGATCAGATCCGAGGGGTGCAGCCGGGTCTCGGCGACCATGCGCCGCAGGGCGGGGGTGGTCCGCAGCCGCCTCGGCCGGGAACCGGGAAAGGAACCGTACGTACTCATACCACCCACGCTACGCCCCGCCCTCCGCGGCGCCGAAACCAGTGCCCCGGCTATGCGGACGTCCTCCGCAGCCGTACGGTGAGACCGATCTCGGACACGTTCTTCGCCAGCTCGAAGTTGACCCAGGAAGCGGTCTCGGCCAGCGTCAGCACGGTGTCCCCGAAGAGCGGCAGCCCGGCGGTCCGCCCGGTGGAATCGAGGTCCTCGTCCGTCAGCCGCACCAGCTCGGCCCGCCACTCGTCCTTCAGACCGCGCAGCCAGTCGGCGGCGGCACCCGCGCCACCGGGCCAGAAGATCTCCTCCCGGGCCGGGGCGCCGTCCCCGAAGCAGTGCCGGAGGGTGACCGTCCACCAGTAGCCGATATGCCACGACAGCCAGCCGATGGACGTCGTCGGTACGGGATCGGGCTCCGGCACCTGCCAGTCGGGCACCCAGCGGCCCGCGCCGTCGGGCCGGACCGTCCATGCCCCGGGCGCGGGCTCCCAGAGGTGGTCGTCGAAGTCCAGGTCCGGGAGGTGGTACTCGAAGAGGGCCCAGACCAGGTCGAGCTGCCCCGCGAGCAGGGCGGCGCGGGCGGAAGCGGCGGCGGGTTCGTCGGTCGTCATGGCCGGAGGCTGCCACCCAACCTTTGCCTCCGGCAATGGATTTGATGGCGTCCGGCGCCGGACCGTGCTTCTCTGTCGAAGTGCCCAGGCCCCACCGACGGCCGGTCGGTCCCGCGTCCGGGTAAGGCTGTCAGCACTCCTCATCCGACCCTGGAGGCGATCATGGCCGTTTTCGCCAACGGAACCACGTTCCGCGGACTCGCCGACTACCCCGGCGGCAACGACGGGGGCGTCATTCTGAGCTTCACGCTCGACAACCATCTGACCACCCCTGTTTCGGCACTGACCCCGCAGGAGATCGCGAACGCGATCAGCGCCGCGGCACAGGCCAAGGGCTACCCCAGGATCGTGTTCTCGGGTCCGCAGATCCCCGCCGACGTGAACCCGTAACCACCCCACTCGACGCCTCGGCCCACCCGTAAACGGAAAAGGCCCGGTGGAGGCTGACCGCCCCCACCGGGCCCACCGTACGCACACTCAGGTCGTCGTCCGCCGCCTGCGGCCGCCCGGACGCCGCTCACTCGGCCGGGTCACATGCTCGCCCGCCTCGACCGCCGCCGTCCGGCGCCCCGCGCCGAACTCCGCCAGCGCCTCCGCCAGCCGGTGCACCGAAGGCTCGGGCGACAGCACGTCCACCCGCAGCCCGTGCTCCTCCGCGGTCTTCGCCGTCGCCGGGCCGATACACGCGATCACCGTCACGTTGTGCGGCTTCCCGGCGATCCCGACCAGATTCCGTACGGTCGACGACGAGGTGAACAGCACCGCGTCGAAACCGCCGCCCTTGATCGCCTCGCGGGTCTCCGCCGGCGGCGGCGAGGCCCGCACGGTCCGGTAGGCCGTGACGTCGTCGACCTCCCAGCCCAGTTCGATCAGGCCCGCGACCAGCGTCTCGGTCGCGATGTCCGCACGCGGCAGGAACACCCGGTCGATCGGGTCGAAGACCGGGTCGTACGGCGGCCAGTCCTCCAGCAGCCCCGCGGCCGACTGCTCGCCGCTCGGCACCAGATCCGGCTTCACACCGAAGTCGATCAGCGCCTTCGCGGTCTGCTCGCCGACCGCCGCGACCTTGATCCCGGCGAAGGCGCGGGCGTCGAGCCCGTACTCCTCGAACTTCTCCCGGACCGCCTTGACCGCGTTCACCGAGGTGAAGGCGATCCACTCGTACCGTCCTGTGACCAGGCCCTTGACCGCCCGCTCCATCTGCTGCGGGGTACGCGGCGGCTCGACCGCGATCGTCGGCACCTCGTGCGGCACCGCACCGTACGAACGCAACTGGTCCGACAGCGAAGCGGCCTGCTCCTTCGTCCGCGGCACGAGCACCTTCCAGCCGAACAGCGGCTTGGACTCGAACCACGCGAGCTGATCGCGCTGCGCGGGCGCGCTGCGCTCACCGACCACCGCTATCACCGGGCGGTGCCCCTCCGGGGACGGCAGCACCTTGCCCTGCTTGAAGACCTGCGCGATCGTGCCGAGCGTCGCGGTCCAGGTCCGCTGCCGGGTGGTGGTACCGGCGACCG
Source organism: Streptomyces sp. NPDC094448 (assembly GCF_044763775.1). Lineage (NCBI taxonomy): Bacteria > Bacillati > Actinomycetota > Actinomycetes > Kitasatosporales > Streptomycetaceae > Streptomyces > Streptomyces sp. NPDC094448. Next base: position 399,860 of record NZ_JBIWGU010000008.1, read on the forward strand.
TGACGGTCAGCGGGGTGTCCGGCTTACGGCCCGCCGCGACCAGCTCACCCGCCGCCGCGGCGACCGCGTCGAGCGTGGTGGAGACCACGACCGTACCGTCGCTCGCCCCCACCTCCGACCAGCAGCGCTCACTCGCGGTCCGGGCGTCGACGAAGCGGACGTCCGCGCCCTGCGCGTCCCGCAGCGGCACCCCGGCATAGGCGGGCACGCCCACCGCCGCCGCGATACCGGGCACCACCTCGAAGGGAATGCCCTCCGCGGCGCAGGCCAGCATCTCGTGACCGGCGTCGGCGTCGAGACCGGGATCGCCGCTCACCGCTCGCACGACCCGCCTGCCGGAGCGCGCGGCCTCCATGACAAGATTGACCGCATCCCTGAGTACGGGGATTCCGGCGGCTGTTGACGCATCGTCAACAACCGTCAGCTCAGGCGTGCTGACGCTCGCCCGCGCATGGCCGCGAACCACGTCGAGCACATCGGGCTCGGCGATCAGGACATCGGCTCCCGCGAGTGCCTCGACAGCCCGCAGGGTCAGCAGTCCCGGATCACCGGGACCGGCGCCGAGGAAAGTGACGTGCCCGTGTGCCGAGTCGTACGCCGTGGACAGGTTGGTGGTGGGGCTCAAGACGCTCGCTCCCCCATAAGACCGGCCGCACCCTTGGCGAGCATCTCGGACGCGAGTTCGCGACCGAGCGCGATGGCGTCGCCGTGCGACGTGGGTACGGGACCGGTGACGGATAGCTGCACCAGCGTCGCGCCGTCGGTGGTGCCGACGACGCCCCGCAGGCGCATTTCGGTGACAGCCTGGCCGTCGCCCAACAGGTCGGCGAGCGCCCCCACGGGTGCGCTGCAGCCGGCCTCCAGGGCGGCGAGCAGGGAACGCTCGGCGGTCACGGCGACCCGGGTGACCGGATCGTCGAGCCCGGCGAGAACGGCGATCAGCTCCGTATCGTGCGCGGGGCACTCGATCGCCAGGGCCCCCTGGCCGGGGGCGGGCAGGACGAAGTCGACCGAAAGGAAATCGGTCACCTCCGCGCTTCTGCCCATGCGGTTCAGACCGGCCGCGGCGAGAACCACCGCGTCCAGCTCCCCGCTGTGCACATATCCGATCCGGGTGTCGACGTTCCCCCGGATCGGGACGGTCTCTATGCGGGTGTGGTGGGCCCGCGCGTACGCGTTGAGCTGGGCGGCGCGCCGGGGGGAGCCCGTACCGACGCGGGCGCCCTCGGGCAGCCGGTCGAAGGTCAGGCCGTCCCGGGCGATCAGCACATCCCGCGGATCCTCGCGCTGCGGAATCGCCGCGAGCACCAGTTCGGCGGGCTGCGCGGTCGGAAGGTCCTTCAGCGAGTGAACGGCGAAATCCACCTCTCCCGCGGCCAGCGCCTCGCGCAGCGCGGCCACGAACACACCGGTGCCGCCGATCTGCGCCAGATGTTCGCGGGAGGTGTCGCCGTACGTGGTGATCTCGACCAGCTCGACGGAACGGCCGGTCAACGCCTCCACCGCCCGTGCCACTTGTCCGGACTGGGCCATGGCCAGCTTGCTGCGCCTGGTCCCGAGCCTCAGTACCCTGTCGGTCATGATCGCCCTCGGTTCTCGGCGTCGGTCTCGCGGTCGGTCGGATCGGCCCGGCTCACGGACGCCACGGTCTCCGGGTCGAGGTCGAAAAGGGTGCGCAGGGCGTCGGCGTATCCGGCACCGCCGGGCTCACCGGCCAACTGCTTCACCCGTACCGTCGGCGCGTGCAGCAGCTTGTCCACCACACGCCGTACGGTCTGCTGGATTTCGCCGCGCTGCTTCTCGTCGAGCCCGCTGAGCCGGCCGTCGAGGCGTGCCAGCTCACCGGCGACGACATCGGCGGCCATGGCGCGCAGCGCGATGACGGTGGGCGTGATCCGGGCGGCGCGCTGGGCCGCCCCGAAGGCGGCCACCTCGGCGGCGACGATATCGCGGACCTGGTCGACGTCGGCCGCCATGGGCGCGTCGGCCGAGGCATCGGCGAGGGACTCGATATCGACCAGCCGGACACCGGGGATGCGGTGGACGGCATGGTCGATATCGCGGGGCATGGCGAGGTCGAGCAGGGCCATCCGGACGGAGCCGCCGCGGTGGCGTACGGCCTGGCGGGGCGCGACGACCGCGGTACCGCCGGCGTTCTCCATCCACACGCCGTGCTGGGCCGGATCGCCCGCACCCGTGGCGGCGGGGGTGTCGTCGAGTCCGACGGGGCAGCCCGTGTCGCCGCCCTCGGCGGGCCGGCCGCCGAGGTCCCGGATCCGGACCCGGCCGTCGCGGCTCGCGGTCTCCGCGAGCCGGGCCACCAGGCTCCCGTCGGGCGCGCGCAGGGCACCCTGCGCACCCTGGACGCTCTCGGTCACCACGGCACCGGCCATCACGACGGAGGCGCTCTCGGGTACGGCGAGGGCGTCGGCGACGGCCTCGGCGGTGAGGACGAGACCGGTCGCGCCGGTACAGGACACCACCGCGGATGCACGTGTCAGTTCATCCGGTACCGCACTCATCGGCACCGCGCGTACGGTCCCCTGGCCGAGCGCCGCGAGGGACACGGCCAGCTTCTCCGCCCGGTCGAGTGTGCGATTGGCGATGACGAGTTCGCGTACGCCGAGGCGCGCGAGGGTCGTCGCGGCGAGCGACGACATCGAACCGGCGCCGATGACCAGGGCCCGCTGCCCGGCCACCCAGCCGGGGACGTCCGCGCCGCCGGCGAGCTGCTCCAGGCCGAAGCTGACGAGGGACTGCCCGGCCCGGTCGATACCGGTCTCGCTGTGGGCGCGTTTGCCGACCCGCAGGGCCTGCTGGAAGAGGTCGTTGATCAGCCGCCCGGCGGTGTGCAGCTCCTGGCCGCGCGCGAGGGCGTCCTTGATCTGGCCGAGGATCTGGCCCTCGCCGACGACCATCGAGTCCAGACCGCAGGCCACCGAGAAGAGATGGTGGACGGCGCGGTCCTCGTAGTGCACATAGAGATAGGGGGTCAGCTCCTCCAGCCCCACCCCGCTGTGCTGGGCGAGCAGCGTGGACAGCTCGGCGACGCCCGCGTGGAACTTGTCGACGTCCGCGTACAGCTCGATGCGGTTGCAGGTGGCGAGCACCGCCGCCTCCGCGGCGGGCTCGGCGGAGACGATGTCCTGCGCCAGCTTGACCTGCGCGTCCGCGGAGAGCGCGGCTCTCTCCAGCACGCTCACCGGAGCGCTGCGGTGGCTCAGTCCGACGACCAGAAGGCTCATGCCGGCATCACGGCGGGCATATCCCCGTCAGGTCCCTTCCGGGCGGCGGCCTCGGCGCCCGCCGGAGCGGCAGCCGTCCCGCCGTCCGCCGGAACGGACGCGGCGCGGGCGGCCTCCGGGGACGCCTCGCCGCCGTCCCCGGACTTCCGCTGTTCGTGGAAGGCGAGGATCTGGAGTTCGATCGACAGGTCGACCTTGCGCACGTCGACGCCCTCCGGCACGGAGAGCACGGTCGGCGCGAAGTTCAGGATGGAGGTGACTCCGGCGGCCACCAGCCGGTCGCACACCGGCTGCGCGGCACCGGCGGGCGTGGCGATGACACCGATCGACACACCGTTGTCGCTGATGATCTTCTCCAGCTCGTCGGAGTGCTGGACCGGGATCCCCGCGACGGGCTTCCCGGCCATCGCCGGATCCGCGTCGATCAGCGCGGCGACCCGGAAGCCGCGGGAGGCGAATCCTCCGTAGTTGGCGAGCGCGGCGCCGAGGTTGCCGATACCGACGATGACCACGGGCCAGTCCTGGGTGAGCCCCAGCTCGCGGGAGATCTGGTAGACGAGGTACTCGACGTCGTACCCCACACCGCGGGTGCCGTAGGAGCCGAGGTACGAGAAGTCCTTCCGCAGCTTCGCGGAGTTGACCCCCGCCGCCGCGGCCAGTTCCTCGGAGGAGACCGTGGGTACGGACCGCTCGGAAAGAGCGGTCAGCGCCCGCAGGTACAGCGGAAGCCGGGCGACGGTGGCCTCGGGGATTCCTCGGCTGCGAGTCGCCGGTCGGTGATTTCGGCCAGTTGCCACGGTGCTCCTGCGGGATGAGCGAGGCTCTAGGCGGCCGTGTGTACCAGGACCGCCCCGTCGACAGCAGGCTATGTCTTTGTGAACGCGTGCACAAAGATTGTGTCCGTTTTGTCCAGTCAAAGTGACCGGGGTCACGCATGAGGATCCCGTAAACATGGAACCGCACACAGCGTCGAACCGTTTCCCACCCGATGGGGGCAAAGCAACCCACACTCCTCCCGCATGCCCCCGAGTCCCTTTACTCTGCCCCGCCTCCACCCCTCCCGGGTACCCCCCTGCACCCCCACTCCACCTCCGCTCCACCCCCGGCCGAGGACAGAGCCCCGGGGGCAGGCGCCCAGGGGCGCAAGGAACTGCGCGACCAGCCACCCACGGCCCGCGGCCGGAAACCAGCCCCGCCACGCCGGGCGCACCCGCACCGGGGCGCCCAAGCGCAGGCAAGGGCCAGGCCACTCCCCGCCAAGGCCCGCCGCCAGGCGGCCGTCACCCCTCCAGCGCCCCGCGCAGCCTCGCCTCGTCCACCCTCCAGAACGTGTGCTGCTCCCCGTCCACCAGCACTACCGGGATCTGCTCCCAGTACTCCCGGTGCAGCGCCTCGTCCCGGGTGATGTCCTTCTCCTCCCACGAGGCCCCCGTCTCGGCGCACACCTTCTCCACCACCGCCCGCGCGTCGTCGCACAGATGGCATCCCGGCTTGCCGATGAGCGTGACCACCCGGTCACGCGCCGCCTTCTTCTTCGTACGCCGCAGCAGTGGACTCATGAGCACCATTCTCCGCCCCGCCCACCGGACACCGGCCCTCCCCCTCCCGTGCCCGCTCCTCCCGCCGTAACAACAGTGCCTCGCAGTGTTCACCGGGCCGCATCCGGGCCGGTCGGGAACTCCCGAACAGACTGGCTATGCTCGCGTTATGGCCGCACGTGGATGGCTCACCCCCCGACGGCGCTCCGCGACCGCGCGCAGCGTGCTCGCAGGCGAGGCGGCGGCCGAGGCCGCGCGCAAGGCGGCCGGCGAGCCGGCCGGCGAGGCCCCGGCCGCGGACGCCTCCGCCCCGGAACGCGAATTCCCCGTGGCGGGCGACACCCGCGCCGCCGCCTTCTTCGACCTCGACAACACCGTGATGCAGGGCGCCGCGATCTTCCACTTCGGCCGCGGCCTCTACAAGCGGAAGTTCTTCCAGCGCAGCGAGCTGGCCCGGTTCGCCTGGCAGCAGACCTGGTTCCGGCTGGCCGGGGTCGAGGACCCGGAGCACATGGCGGACGTACGGGAGTCCGCGCTCTCCATCGTGAAGGGCCACCGCGTCTCCGAGCTGATGAGCATCGGCGAGGAGATCTACGACGAGTACATGGCCGACCGCATCTGGCCGGGCACCCGCGCCCTCGCCCAGGCGCACCTCGACGCGGGCCAGAAGGTCTGGCTGGTGACCGCGGCCCCGGTGGAGACCGCGACGATCATCGCCCGCCGCCTCGGACTGACCGGCGCGCTCGGCACGGTGGCCGAGTCCGTCGACGGCGTCTATACGGGCAGGCTCGTCGGCGAGCCCCTGCACGGCCCGGCGAAGGCCGAGGCCGTCCGCGCCCTCGCCGCCGCCGAGGGCCTCGACCTCGCGCGCTGCGCGGCGTACAGCGATTCGCACAACGACATTCCGATGCTGTCGCTCGTAGGACATCCATACGCGATCAATCCGGACACCAAGCTGCGCAAACACGCGCGCGAACGCGACTGGCGGCTGCGCGACTACCGCACCGGCCGCAAGGCGGCCAAGGTCGGCATCCCGGCGGCCGCCGGAGTGGGCGCGATCGCGGGCGGTACGGCAGCCGCGGTGGCCCTGCACCGCCGCCGCCGCTGACCCATCGCCCCGCCCCGGCACTCCCGGCCCACGGGCCCGTATCCCGTGCCGACCTGCCCGGTCTCCGTACGGCACCCGTTCAACACCCGCCCCACGGGCCGCAGAACACCCCGGTGCCCCGGCCCCCGCCGGGCTGCCCGGCAGCCCCCTCCCGCCGCGGCACAACCGCCGCGGCCGCCCCTGCGCGAAGGGTCGGGCATGCGAACACGGCTACGAAAGCAACCGCTCCCGCCGCACCCCACCCGGCCGATCTCGAACGTTTCCGATCGTCAAATGCTCATTTTCGACTAGCTAATGCATCGTCCTGAGGTAACAGAAACAACGGAAACGACGATTTGAGCAACTGGGCGTAGCACTGCCTGTACGAAGCGTTATTCTCCTCAGACGCATACGAGATCCGCCCGTCGCCACGACGGGTGAACGGTCCCGCACTGCACGTGATGGAAGCTCTGCCTCTGGGAGTCCCGTGTACCCACACGTCGGGGTTGACGCCTCGGGCCTGGCTACGCTCCGCGCGACGGTCCTTGAACACCTGCGCGGTTTCGTCCCCACCGCGTACGCCGTCCCCGCCCTCGCCATGCCCCGCCTCGCCACCACCGGCGGCCCCGCCGCCCCCTGCTATGCCCTGGCCGACGGCTACAAGGAGGGACCGGCGCGCAGCGCCCTCGTGGAGGGCAGGCGGGCCGGCGGCGGCCGTGCGGTCGCCAGACGGAGCAGCAGGACCGGCTCCGGCACCGCCTCCTCCGCCCCGGCCGCCGGAACGGTCCGCCGACCCACCGCCGACAGCGACAGCGCCCGCATGATGGAGTTGGTCGAACGGGCGCAGGCGGGCGAAGCCGATGCCTTCGGCCGCCTCTACGACCAGTACAGCGACACCGTCTACCGCTATATCTACTACCGCGTCGGCGGCAAAGCGACCGCCGAGGACCTCACCAGCGAGACGTTCCTGCGCGCCCTGCGCCGGATCTCCACCTTCACCTGGCAGGGCCGGGACTTCGGCGCCTGGCTGGTGACGATCGCCCGCAATCTGGTCGCCGACCACTTCAAGTCCAGCCGCTTCCGGCTGGAGGTCACCACCGGAGAGATGCTCGACGCCAACGAGGTCGAGCGCAGTCCGGAGGACTCGGTCCTCGAATCCCTGTCGAACGCGGCACTGCTGGAAGCGGTCCGCAAGCTCAACCCCCAGCAGCAGGAGTGCGTGACCCTGCGCTTCCTGCAAGGACTGTCCGTCGCCGAGACAGCGCGGGTGATGGGCAAGAACGAGGGGGCCATCAAGACCCTCCAGTACCGCGCCGTACGCACCCTCGCCCGGCTGCTGCCGGAAGACGCCCGCTGAGCCGTGGGCACCGCCCGCCACCGTCCCCCCGCCGCCGTCCCGTCCCACCACGGCAACCCGCAGCACAGCACCCCGCACCACCACCGGTCGCGGTACGGAAGCAGTCCGGAGCACCCCGGCCCCGCCGGCGCCCCGGCCGTACCGCGACCACCCCTCCCCCCGCCGTCCCCCGACCCCAACACACTATCGGTGACGCCACGATGACGCACTGGTCCGATCATCTTTCGCGCGTAACCCAAGTGCCGCGCCGCTCGTTGTGCGGGATGCAGGCTCCCTGTGGTCACGCCCTGCCCGCAGCCACTCACCCGATCGTGTGGATGCGCGTAGATCGTGCAACCTTCCAGACCCTCAGGGGAGTCGATCGTCATGACGAGAGGAGGTGCCGCCAGTGATCGCGAACGTTTCGGCGCACCGGCGGGCGAACGCCTTCGCCCAGGCCCTGGAAGATCAGGCGGCCGCGCAGCGGTACGACGAGGACGCCGACCCGGCACCGGAGGGCTCCGACGCCCCCGGTGATCCGCAGCGTCCGGAATCCGCCGCTCCGCCTGCACCGGCTGCGGCGGGGCGACCGGAGCAGACGCGGATGCTGGCCCTGGCGACCGGCCTCGGCGAACTGCCGAAGCCCGAGCTGGATCCCGAGGTCAAAGTGGTGCAGCGAGCGCAGCTCGTGGCCGCCATGGAGGCCATGTTCCGGGAGGGCACTGCGGGCGCGGCGGCCGGCGAGGCAACACTGTCGACGGGGCCTACCGTGCCCGAGCAGCGCAGGGCGGGCCGCGGTGCCCATCGGGCGTCCCCCCTGCGGAAATTGCGGCCCCGCTCCCGCTGGTCCAAGGGGATCGCGGCCGGCGGCCTCACGGTCGGTGTCGCAGCGGGCGCCTTCGGAGGGGTGGCGGCGGCCAGCTCCGACGCCCTCCCCGGTGATTCGCTCTACGGGCTCAAACGGGGCATGGAGGATATCCGTCTCGGTCTGGCCGACGGCGAGGCCGACCGCGGCGAGCTGTATCTGGACCAGGCGTCGACCCGGCTCAACGAGGCCCGCAGGCTGATGGAGCGGGCCCGGTCCGGTTCGATGGACCATGAATCCATCGGGGAGGTCCGGCGTGCACTCAACGGTATGCGCCACGATGTCCGCGAGGCCCACCGTCTGCTCCACTCCGCCTACGAGCGGAACGGCTCGCTGAATCCGATCCGGAAGCTGAACTCCTTCTCCCAGTCCCATCGTGAGAAGTGGAACGGTCTGCGCGAGCGCCTGCCGGTCCAGCTTTCGGACGTCTCCAGCGAGGTAGACGACGTCTTCACGGCCATGGAGGAGGAGGTCGAGCCGTTGCAGTCGCTGCTGCCCGCCCCTCCGGAGCAGGGCCGCGGCTCCGAACAACCCGGCGCCTCCGTGCCGAAGACGAGTGAACGGCCCTCCGGGGACGCCCGTACCACCCCGTCTGCGACCGGCTCCGCGCCTGCCTCCGGCGACCGCCGGCCCGGCCCTTCGGACACCGGCTCCGGCCAGGCCACTCCGAAGGACCAGGGGCTCCTCGGCGGGGCGGGCGATCTGCTCGACCCTCCGGCGAAGGGCACCACGCCTCCGGCCGACGGCCGGGAGACCCCGGCGCCGAAGCCGGACATCACCCTTCCGCCGCTGCTGCCCGGCCTCCTCCCCGGCCTGGGTCTGAGCGCGGAGGAAGACCGCTGAGCAGACCCCCGGAGCACGGTGACGCTCCGGGGGATGCGCAGCCATAGGACGGGGGTCCCGGATCATGATCCGGGACCCCCGTCCTGACCGTGTGACCCGATGGCGTACGGACCCGATGACGTACGGATCAGAAGAAGACCGACCGCCGCTGGACCAGCAGCTTGTAGAGCGTGTGCTGGATCTGCTCCCGCACCTGATCGGTGAGGTTGAACATCAGCATCGGGTCCTCCGCCGCCTCGGCCGGATAGCCGTCCGTCGGAATCGGCTCCCCGAACTGGATCGTCCACTTCGTCGGCAGCGGTACGGCACCCAGGGGGCCGAGCAGCGGAAACGTCGGTGTCACCGGGAAGTAGGGCAGCCCCAGCACTCGCGCCAGGGTCTTCGCGTTCCCGATCATCGGATAGATCTCTTCGGCCCCCACGATCGAACAGGGCACGATCGGTACGCCTGCCCGCAGCGCCGTCGACACAAAGCCGCCGCGGCCGAACCGCTGGAGCTTGTACCGCTCACCGAACGGCTTCCCGATCCCCTTGAAGCCCTCCGGCATCACTCCGACGACCTCACCGCGCTCCAGCAGCCGCTCCGCGTCCTCCGCGCATGCCAGGGTGTGGCCGGCCTTGCGGGCGAGTTCATTGACGACCGGCAGCATAAAGACCAGATCCGCGGCGAGCAGTCGCAGATGGCGGCCCGCCGGATGCCGGTCGTGCACGGCGACCTGCAACATCAGCCCGTCGAGCGGCAGCGTGCCGGAGTGGTTGGCGACGACCAGGGCACCCCCTTCGGCGGGGATGTTCTCGATGCCCTTGACCTCGACCCGGAAGTACTTGTCGTACAGCGGCCGCAGCAGCGACATCAGGACCTGGTCGGTCAGCTCCTTGTCGTAGCCGAACTCGTCGACCTCGTACTCCCCGGTGACCCGCCGGCGCAGAAACGCCAGGCCGCCCGCCAGCTTCCGCTCCCATCCGGCGGCCCCGGAACCGGTGTCCGGCCCCGCTTCGGTCGCCGGCACGGGGGCGGCTCCGGACGTCTGCCCGGGTACGGCCACCGGCCGCACCGGGCGGCGGCTCCGGCCGTCCCTGGCCGCCGGAACGTTCCCGGCCTCCGCCGGATCGGCCGCACCGGGCGCACGCCGCCGCCCGGCCCGCGGCGCACCGCCGCGCGCCCGGTCGTCGTCGAAGGGGTCGAAGGGAATGACCTTGGCGTCCGCCATCGTCGGTACGCTCCTTATCCGGCGTCGCTCTGAGTCGGGGCCGCCGCGGGACCGGCCCCGCGGGCCCCCAGCGCCTCCCCCACCCGGTCGACCGCCCGTGCCAGCGTCTGCGGCGGCAACGGACCGGCCCCGCGGGCACGGGCGAAGTCGGCGAAGGTCTCCGGGGTGGTGTAGCGGGGGGTGAATCCCAGGGTGCGGCGCATCTGCTCGGTGCTGACCACCCGGCCGTGGGTCAGCAGCCGGATCTGCTCGGGCGAGAAGTCCGTGACCCCCACCGTACGCAACGCGGAGCCCACCCAGGTCACAGCGGGCAGCGGCACCGGCAGCGTCGGCCGCCCCAGCCGCCGTGAGCACTGCGACAGCAGCAGCACCCCGTCGCCCGCGATATTGAAGGTGCCGCTGACCGGGCCGGCCCGGCGCGGTTCGCGCAGCGCGAGCAGCAGTACGTCGATCACATCGTCCTCGTGGACGAACTGGAGCCGCGGGTCGTAGCCGAACACCGTCGGCAGCACCGGCAGCGACAGGAACTCGGCCAGCGGGGAGTCGGCGTCCGGCCCGAGGATATTGGCGAACCTCAGCACGCAGACCGCGACGTCGGGGCGGCGCCGGGCGAAGCCCCGGACGTACCCCTCGACCTCCACGGCGTCCTTCGCGAAGCCACCGCTCGGCAGGGATTTGGGCGGGGTGGTCTCGGTGAAGACTGCGGGGTCGCGGGGCGCGGAACCGTAGACGCTCGTACTCGACTTCACCACCAGCCGCCGGACCGTGGGCGTCTTCTGGCAGGCGCCGAGGAGCTGCATCGTGCCGATGACATTGGTCTCCTTGACGGCCGTCCGGCCGCCGGCGCCCAGCGGGGTGCCGGTGACATCGAGATGGACGACCGTGTCGACCCCGTGCTCGGCCAGGACCCGTCCTATCGCGGGCTGCCGGATGTCCGTACGGACGAACTCCGCGCCGCCGAGACCGTGCTCGGGCACCACCGCGTCGACGGCGATCACCCGGTCGATCCGGGCGTCCCGCCCCAGGCTGCGCACCAGACGGCCGCCGAGCTGCCGGGCGGCCCCGGTCACGAGCACGACCTTCCCCAAGATCAGCGCCTTCCCTCGGCCGTCTCGAACAACAGGTGAACGCGTTCACACGTTCAGACGCCACGGTAGCGGCTCGGCGTTGCCGGGGGATGTCCGGACCCGGTCCCCTTCTGTGCCGCGGCGCGCCTTCGGGACCGTACCGCCCCGGGAAGTACCCGGGAAACACTGTGGCCCTCCTGCCACAAGGGCGGGAGGGCCACGGTGATACGTACAACACGTACAGCCGTCGTTGAAGCCTTACTTCTTGTTACGACGCTGAACGCGGGTGCGCTTGAGCAGCTTGCGGTGCTTCTTCTTGGCCATCCGCTTGCGCCGCTTCTTGATAACAGAGCCCACGACTACCCTCGCTCACTTCTCTTCACTCGGTGCGGGGCGTCTGGGCCCACACGACCTACGTCGGCCTAGCCTACCCGCCCGAGCTCCGAGCCCGTAATCCGAGGGTCGCCGCCTGCTCCGCCGGCACCCGCGGGACTCCCGCAGATCGCCTGCGGGCATCCCGCTAAGCGGATTCGACCCCCACGAAGGATTCGCGGAGATACTCGTGCACCGCTTGCTCCGGAACTCGGAAGGACCTCCCCACCCGGATCGCCGGCAGATGCCCGCTGTGCACCAGCCGGTACACAGTCATTTTCGACACCCGCATCACCGAGGCGACTTCCGCCACGGTAAGGAACTTGACCTCGTTGAGAGGCCTCTCGCTGCCAGCAGCCATGACCCACCTGTACCTTCCGCACATGACGCCCACCGGCTTCCCCTCCGGTGACTCTTCGTCGCTGTGCGCTCACTCCCCAGACTAGGGGCGCGTGGTACGAGTGGGGAAGAGGAGCAGCCAACGGCGGCCTAAGCCGACAGACAGGCGCGTTTGAGTACATAGCGCATGAGGGGCCGGTAATGCGCCGATCGTACGGCGTCGTCGAGCGGCACCGCGACGGCGATCCGCCCCTCCGCCTCGCCCACAAAGACGGCCGGATCGTCGGCGTCCGCCGGGCCGATGGCCGGAAAGCCCAGCTGACCAGCCCCGCAGACCCAGCCGTGGTCCCCGACGACCAGATCGGGCAACGGCCCCCCGGCGGCCACCAGACCCTCCAGGGCCAGCCGCAGCGGCAGCGGCGAGTGGGTATGTGCGCCGGTTCCCGCCACTGAGCCCCGTGCGCCGTCTTCCCGCACCAGCGCGACCCCTTGTACGTACGTCAGCGTGCCCTGACGTACGCCGAACCGGGTCGTTATGTCGACACTTCTGCCCTGCGCGGGTGTGAGGACGAGACAGCCCGCCGCCGACAAAGCGTCTGCGAGGCCGCCGTAAAACCCCAGGAGCCGGTGGGGATGGCCGGTTCCGAGCAGGACGGCGCCCCGCCGTGCTGCGAGGGAAGCAAGCTCTCCGGCGAAGGCGTCCAGCGCGTCGAGCGTCCGGTCGGGGTCGATGGTCTCGGGCCCGGAGACCCGTCCCGGATCGGCAGGCACCCCGCACCGTTCGGCCATCAGCGCGAGCAGGTCCCGTTCGGTCCAGTCGTGTTCGGGGACGAGCCCGAGTCTGGTCCGGGGGTCGCCCGCGGCGAACAGCCGGTACCGGCGGAGGCAGTTCTCCCGGCTCGTCGCGACGGTGCCCGCCAGTCCGGCGGCCACCAGATGGGCCCGCAGTGCCCTTCGACTCATCGCCACAGGGACGAGGCTGCCGCAGCGCGGGGCGGTCGGCGGGGTTTCCCCGCCCGGGTCCCGCGTTCGGCCCAACACGGCCCCGTAGAGGCCCTTTTCACGCCCCCGTGCCGCGCACGGACCCGGCGGGCGGCCGGATCCCGCGTTCCGGGCGGGGTGCGGGCCCGCGCCCCGTCCCGGGGTACAGGACGGGCGCACGGCACCGGTCCCCGGCTTCGGCCCACCGGTTCCGATGACGGCACCGGATTACGGCAGCGGCTTACGCCACCGCTTACGCCACCGCTTACGGCACCGGTTACGGAAGGAGCCCCCGCAGCGGGAACACGGCCCGCCGCGTGGCCAGCACGGCCTGGTCGAGCCGGTCGGCGGGGTCGTATCCGGCGTCCCAGTCCCGCCACCGCGGCGCCCGCCCGTCGGTCATCCGCCGGGGCCCTGGCTGCCGCGTCAGCGCGTACACCCGGTCCCGCCATTCCTGCGGCACCATGGCTTCCGGGTCGACGGGCGCGTGCGCGGCGATTCCCACGAGATGGGTCCAGGAGCGCGGGACGACGTCCACGACGGCGTACCCGCCGCCGCCGAGCGCCAGCCACCGGCCGTCCTCGGCGTGTTCGTGGGCCAGCCCGTGGCAGGCTTCCTGGACGAGCCGCTGGGCGTCGAGCGATACCGCGAGATGCGCCAGCGGGTCCTCGAAGTGCGTATCGGCTCCGTGCTGGGTGACCAGTGCCTGGGGCCGGAAGTCGGCCAGGAGTTCGGGTACCACCGAGTGAAAGGCCCGCAGCCAGCCCTCGTCGCCCGTTCCCGGCGGCAGCGCCACATTGACCGCCCCGCCTTCCGCGACCCCTGCGGCCCCGGTCTCCTCGGGTCGGCCGGTGCCGGGGAAGAGTGTCCTCGGGTGTTCGTGCAGGGAGATCGTCAGCACCCGCGGATCGCCCCAGAACGCGGCTTGTACGCCGTCTCCGTGGTGGACGTCGACGTCGACGTACGCCACTCGTTCCGCGCCCAGTTCCAGCAGCCGGGCGATGGCGAGGGAGGCGTCGTTGTAGATGCAGAACCCGGCGGCGGAGCCGGCCATCGCGTGGTGCAGTCCGCCGGCGAAGTTCACGGCGTGTGCCGTGTCTCCGCGCCAGAGTGCCTCGGCGGCGGCCACGGACTGCCCGGCGATCAGGGCGGAGGCCTCGTGCATCCCGGCGAAGGCGGGGTCGTCGACGGTGCCGAGCCCGTAGGCCTGGTCCGCGGTACGGGGGTCCGCCGAAGCGGCCCGTACGGCCGCCACGTAGTCGGCCCGGTGGACGAGCCGGAGCGTGGAGTCCCCGGCCGGTCTGGCGGCGACGACGTCGACGGCGCGGTCGAGCCCGAAGTCCCGTACCAGGCCCATGGTCAGCGCGAGTCGTACGGGGTCCATGGGATGGCCGTCCCCGAAGTCGTACGCCGTTACCGCCTCGTCCCACATCAGCATCGCCCGGCCGCTCATGCCCGCCACCGTATCCGGCCCGTCCGACGGCCGCCGACCCGCCCGGCTCGCTGCACCGGCCGGGCCGGCTTGTGTCAGCGCAGGCCGAGCAGGTGCGGGAGTTCCTTCATGGACCCGAAGGAGCCGGTGGCGCCCTGGAGTGCGCCGGCGGGCGTCATCGCGGTGAAGGCGTAGACGTCCATTCCGGCCGCGATCGCGGCGCGGACGCCCAGTGCGCTGTCCTCGACGACCGCGCACCGCTCGGGCGCCACTCCCATGCGCTCGGCGGCGTGCAAGAAGAGGTCCGGGGCCGGTTTGCCCCGCCCGACGTCCTGGGCGCTGAACACGATCTCTTCGTGGAACCAGAGGTCGAGCCCGGTCTTCCGGTGTCCGACCCGGATCCGCTGATGCGTCCCGGAGGAGGCGAGACAGTACGGCACCCGGGCGGCCGACAGCTCGCCCAGCACCTCGGTGACTCCGGCGACGGTCTCCAGCTCCCGTTCGAAGGCGGCGAAGGTCCGCTCGTGCAGGGTCTCGTCGAACTCCGGAGGCAGCCGCTGCCCGGTCCGTTCCCTGACCAGATCGTGTACGCGGTGCACCGCGGCGCCCATGTAGTCCCGCAGCGAGTCCTCGTACGTGGTGGGATGCCCCAGCTCGGTCAGATACCCGGCGAGGATGGCGTTGGCGACCGGCTCGCTGTCGACGAGCACCCCGTCGTTATCGAAGATGATCAGGTCGTAGGTCATGCTCCCAGCCTAGAAGCCCGCCCTGAGGGCCTCCGGTCGGGATTTTCTGTCCGGAAATGCAGAAAGGCCCCGCACAGTGTGCGGGGCCTTCCCATCAAAAATTGTTCGGCGGCGTCCTACTCTCC
>NZ_JBIWGU010000009.1:0-153610 GCF_044763775.1 Streptomyces sp. NPDC094448
CGGGGGGCGGGGGCGGGGGGGGGGGGGGGGGGGGGGGGGGGGGGGGGGGCGCGGCCCCCCCCCCCCCCCCCCCCCCCCGCCCCCCCGCCCCGGGGGGGCGCCCCCCCCCCCCCCCCCGCCCCCCCCCCCCGCCCGTTTCCGTATCCGCAGGTCAGCCGTTGGAGGGGCCGCCGATCTGGATGCCCGCCATCCGGGTCCACTCGTACGGCCCCGTCCGCACCCTCGCCGCGAACTCCCCGTCGAAGCTCTCGTGGAGGGTGAGTCCGGCCTTGCCTGCCGCCGCCTCGGCCACCGCATGGGTGGGGGCCACCAGATCCCCCCAGGTGCCGTCGGAACCGACGAGGACGATCCGGGTGCCCGTCTGCCCGAGGTAGGCGAGCTGCCCCTCCGCGCCGCCGTGCTTCTTCGCGAAGGCGCCGATCTGCCGGGCGAGCCCGGCGGCCTTGCGGTCCGCGTGCTTGGTATCTGCCATGGCCCCGATGTTACGTACGGGTAATCGGCGCTGACCATGCGTCCGGGGCGTGGCCTGGACCACGTACCACGGTCGGGTGGAAAGACCCGGGGGCGGGCCCGGACGGGCCCGCCCCCGGGGCGGTTCGATGAGGTGCGGCGGCGGTCAGCGCAGGAACGGGTCCACCGCGACGGCCACGAAGAGCAGCGACACATAGGTGATGGACCAGTGGAACAGCCGCATCTCCTTGAGCTTGGCGCCCGAGAGCCCGGCCTTGGCGCGGGCCTGGAGCGCATGCGCCTCCCAGAGCCACCAGCCGCCCGCCAGCAGGGCCACAGCCGTGTAGAACCAGCCGGTGTAGCCCATCGGGGTGAGCAGCAGGGAGACCGCGACCATCACCCAGCTGTAGAGGACGATCTGACGGGCCACGACCCGGTTGGAGGCGACGACCGGCAGCATGGGGACGCCGACCCGGGCGTAGTCCTCGCGCACCCGCATGGACAGCGGCCAGTAGTGCGGCGGGGTCCAGAAGAAGATGACGAGGAAGAGGACGACCGCGGCCCACGACATCGAGTTGGTGACCGCGGACCAGCCGATCAGCACCGGCAGACAGCCCGCGATCCCGCCCCACACGATGTTCTGCGTGGTGCGCCGCTTCAGGATCATCGTGTAGACGACGACGTAGAACAGCAGGGCGCCCAGGGAGAGCCAGGCCGACAGCCAGTTGACGAGCAGACCGAACCAGAGCGTGGAGACCACGGCCAGGACCAGTCCGAAGACCAGGCCCTCGCGCGGCGAGACCATGCCGGTGACCAGCGGGCGCTGGGCGGTGCGGTCCATCAGTGCGTCGATGTCCCGGTCGATGTACATGTTCAGCGCGTTGGCGCCGCCGGCCGAGAGATAGCCGCCGATGCAGGTGGTCAGGACCAGCCAGAGGTCCGGCACCCCTTGCGCCGCGAGGAACATCACCGGCACCGTGGTGATCAGCAGCAGTTCGATGATCCGCGGCTTCGTCAGCGCCACGAACGCCATGACCCGGGCCCCGAAGGGCCTGCTGCCCGGGTTCGTCCCGGGTCCCCCCGCGGCCCGCTCGGGACGGGCGGTGCCCCCACCCGCTGGACGGGATTCGACGGCCGTCACGCACACCCCTGAGGAAGATTCCAGCAAGTCCCGGGCGCATGACAGCACAGTTGAGGCCCGGTGAGACTTGCGCGTACCACGCCACTGTAGAGGTTGCCCATCACTCGCCTCGCACGGGGGTGGGTCGTGTTGTCGCGGGCGGGCCGCGAGCCGGACGGGGGCCGCACCCGGGCGGCGGGCCCCGGGGAGCCGCCGCCGGGAGGCGAAGTGCGTCCGGGCGCGGCAGGCTGGCAGGAGACGCCGCCGGCCGGGGGTGTCCAGTGGCCGGATGGCCGAAAACCGCCGGGTGGCGGCGAGGGTAGGCTCGACGACGCCCGGTACATCTGCCGTCACCGGGACCTGACATGTGGAGACATGCGGAGAGGAGCCCTGACCCAGGGTGAGCACCAAGCCGACCACCACAGACCTCACGTGGACCGATCTGGACCAGCGAGCCGTCGACACGGCCCGCGTCCTGGCCATGGATGCCGTACAGAAGGTCGGAAACGGCCACCCCGGTACGGCCATGAGCCTCGCGCCCGCCGCGTACGTGCTGTTCCAGAAGCTGATGCGGCACGACCCGGCCGATGCGGACTGGACCGGCCGCGACCGGTTCGTCCTGTCCGCCGGGCATTCGTCGCTGACCCTCTACATCCAGCTCTACCTGGCCGGGTACGGTCTGGAACTGGACGATCTGAAGGCCTTCCGGACCTGGGGTTCGAAGACCCCCGGCCACCCGGAGTACGGCCACACCACCGGCGTCGAGACCACCACCGGCCCGCTGGGCCAGGGGGTGGCCAACGCGGTGGGCATGGCGATGGCCGCCCGCTACGAGCGCGGTCTGTTCGACCCGGACGCGGCCGTGGGCACGTCCCCGTTCGACCACACCATCTGGGCGATCGCCGGTGACGGCTGTCTCCAGGAGGGCATCTCGGCCGAGGCCTCGTCCCTCGCCGGCCACCAGAAGCTCGGCAATCTGGTGCTGCTCTGGGATGACAACCACATCTCCATCGAGGGCGACACCGAGACCGCGGTCTCCGAGGACACCCTCAAGCGGTACGAGGCCTACGGCTGGCACGTCCAGCGGGTGGCGCCCAAGGAGAACGGCGACCTCGACCCGGCGGCGCTGTACGCGGCGATGCGCGAGGCGCAGGCCGTGACCGACCGGCCGTCGTTCATCGCGGCCCGCTCCATCATCGCCTGGCCCGCGCCGCACGCCCAGAACACCGAGGCCGCGCACGGTTCGGCGCTGGGCGACGAGGAGGTCGCGGCCACCAAGAAGGTCCTCGGCTTCGACCCGGAGCAGAGCTTCGAGGTCGCCGACCAGGTCATCGCGCACACCCGGGAGGCGCTGGACCGGGGCCGCGAGGCGCGCGGCGAGTGGGAGAAGACGTTCGCCGCGTGGCGGACGGCCAACCCGGAGCGCGCGGCCGAGTTCGACCGGATCCGCGCCGGTGAGCTGCCCGAGGGCTGGGAGGACGCGCTCCCCGACTTCGAGACCGGGAAGTCCGTCGCCACCCGCGCCGCCTCCGGCAAGATCCTCCAGGCGCTGGGCGCGGTGGTCCCGGAGCTGTGGGGCGGTTCGGCCGACCTCGCGGGCTCCAACAACACGACGATCGACAAGACCTCGTCGTTCCTGCCCGAGGGCAACCCGCTGCCGGAGGCCGACCCGTACGGCCGGACGATCCACTTCGGTATCCGCGAGCATGCGATGGCCGCCGAGATGAACGGCATCGCGCTGCACGGCAACACCCGTATCTACGGCGGTACGTTCCTCGTCTTCTCCGACTACATGCGCAACGCGGTCCGGCTGTCCGCGCTGATGCATCTGCCGGTGACATACGTGTGGACGCACGATTCGATCGGCCTCGGCGAGGACGGCCCGACCCACCAGCCGGTGGAGCACCTGGCGTCGCTGCGGGCGATCCCGGGCCTGAACGTGGTCCGTCCGGCGGACGCCAACGAGACGGTGATCGCCTGGCGCGAGATCCAGCGCCGCTGGACGAAGAAGTTCGGCACGGGCGCCCCGCACGGTCTGGCGCTGACCCGGCAGGGAGTGCCGACGTACCCGCTCAACGAGGACGCGGCGCGCGGCGGTTACGTCCTGGCGGAGGCCGAGGGCGGCGCTCCGGAGGCCGTGCTGATCGGTACGGGCTCCGAGGTCCAGCTGGCCGTCGCGGCCCGGGACGAGCTGCAGGCGGCCGGGGTGCCGACCCGGGTGGTCTCCATGCCGTCGGTGGAGTGGTTCGAGGAGCAGGACCAGGTGTACAAGGACTCGGTGCTGCCGCCGTCGGTGCGGGCACGGGTGGCCGTCGAGGCGGGCATCGGGCTGACCTGGTACCGCTATGTCGGTGACGCGGGCCGGATCGTGTCGCTGGAGCACTTCGGTGCCTCGGCGGACGGCAAGGTCCTCTTCCGGGAGTTCGGCATCACCGCCGACGCGGTGGTCGCCGCCGCCCGGGAATCTCTTGACGCCGTCCGGCGCTGACGCCAACACACAGTGATTTCAGGAGTTGTTTTTCGATGACGAACGACGCGCTCAAGCGCCTCACCGACGAAGGCGTCGCGATCTGGCTGGACGACCTGTCCCGCAAGCGGATCACCTCCGGGAACCTCTCGGAGCTGATCGACCAGCAGCACGTGGTGGGTGTGACGACCAACCCTTCGATCTTCCAGAAGGCGATCAGCGGGGGTGACGGCTACGAGCAGCAGCTCCGTGAGCTGGCGACCCGCAAGGTGACCGTCGAGGAAGCCATCCGCATGATCACCACGGCGGACGTCCGGGACGCGGCGGACATCCTCCGCCCGGTCTTCGACGCCACCGATGGCCAGGACGGCCGGGTCTCCATCGAGGTCGACCCGCGGCTGGCCCACCACACGGCGGCCACGGTCGCCGAGGCCAAGCAGCTGGCCTGGCTGGTCGACCGCCCGAACACCCTGATCAAGATCCCGGCCACCCGGGCGGGCCTCCCGGCGATCACCGAGACCATCGGTCTCGGCATCAGCGTCAATGTGACCCTGATCTTCTCGCTGGAGCGTTACCGCGAGGTCATGGACGCCTACCTGGCCGGTCTGGAGAAGGCCAAGGACCGCGGCCTGGACCTGTCGAAGATTCATTCGGTGGCGTCGTTCTTCGTCTCCCGGGTGGACACCGAGATCGACCGGCGGCTGGACGCCCTGGGCACCGACGAGGCGAAGGCCGCCCGCGGCAAGGCCGCCCTGGCCAACGCCCGGCTCGCCTACGAGGCGTACGAGGAGGTCTTCTCCTCCGACCGCTGGGCCGCCCTGGACCGGGCCCGCGCCAATAAGCAGCGTCCGCTGTGGGCCTCGACCGGTGTCAAGGACCCGGCCTACAAGGACACGCTGTACGTGGACGAGCTGGTGGCCCCCGGCACGGTGAACACCATGCCGGAGGGGACCCTGGAGGCCACCGCCGACCACGGGGCCATCACCGGTGACACCATCCGCGGCACCTACGACGCCGCGCGCGCCGAGCTGGCGGCGGTGGCGGCGCTGGGGATCTCGTACGACGAGGTCGTGCAGCTGCTGGAGGACGAAGGCGTCGAGAAGTTCGAGGCCGCGTGGAACGACCTGCTCAAGTCGACCGAGGCGGCGCTGGCCCGTCTCGCACCGTCGGAGGGCTGACCATCGTGTCCGGTTCAAGCGAGGCCAATCCGCTTCGCGACCCCGCCGACCGGCGGCTCCCGCGGATCGCGGGGCCGTCGGGCCTGGTGATCTTCGGGGTCACGGGCGACCTGTCGCGCAAGAAGCTGATGCCGGCCGTGTACGACCTGGCCAACCGCGGACTGCTGCCGCCGGGGTTCTCCCTCGTCGGCTTCGCCCGCCGCGAATGGCAGGACGAGGACTTCGCGCAGGAGGTCCACGACGCGGTCAAGGAACACGCCAGGACCCCCTTCCGTGAGGAGGTCTGGCAGCAGCTGAACCAGGGCATGCGCTTCGTCCAGGGCGATTTCGACGACGACGACGCCTTCGAGACCCTGAAGAAGACGATCGCCGAGCTGGACCAGGCCCAGGGCACCGGCGGCAACTTCGCCTTCTATCTCTCGGTGCCGCCGAAGTTCTTCCCCAAGGTCGTCCAGCAGCTCAAGAAGCACGGGCTGGCCGACCAGAAGGAGGGCTCCTGGCGCCGGGCGGTCATCGAGAAGCCCTTCGGCCACGATCTGGTGTCCGCCGTCGAGCTCAACCAGGTGGTCCACGAGGTCTTCCCGCCGAACGAGGTCTTCCGGATCGACCACTACCTCGGCAAGGAGACCGTCCAGAACATTCTGGCGCTGCGCTTCGCCAACACCCTCTTCGAGCCGATCTGGAACCGGTCCTATGTGGACCATGTCCAGATCACCATGGCCGAGGACATCGGCATCGGCGGCCGCGCCGGATACTACGACGGCATCGGTGCCGCCCGTGACGTCATCCAGAACCATCTGCTCCAGCTGCTGGCGCTGACCGCGATGGAGGAGCCCGCCTCCTTCGACGCCGATGCGCTGGCCGCGGAGAAGACCAAGGTCCTGGGTGCCGTGAAGCTGCCGAAGGATCTGGGCGCCACCACCGTGCGCGGCCAGTACGCGGCGGGCTGGCAGGGCGGCGAGCGGGCCGTCGGCTATCTCCAGGAGGACGGGATCGACCCGGACTCCAAGACCGACACCTATGCGGCGGTCAAACTGGAGATCGACAACCGCCGCTGGGCCGGGGTGCCGTTCTATCTGCGCACGGGCAAGCGGCTGGGGCGCCGGGTCACCGAGATCGCGGTGGTCTTCCAGCGCGCCCCGCACAATCCCTTCGACCACACCGCGACCGAGGAGCTGGGGCAGAACGCCCTGGTCATCCGGGTCCAGCCGGACGAGGGCGTGACCCTGCGCTTCGGCTCCAAGGTGCCCGGTACCTCCATGGAGGTACGGGACGTCTCGATGGACTTCGCCTATGGCGAGTCCTTCACGGAGTCCAGCCCGGAGGCGTACGAGCGGCTCATCCTCGATGTGCTGCTCGGCGACTCCAACCTCTTCCCCCGGGTCGAGGAGGTCGAGCTGTCGTGGAAGATCCTCGACCCCATCGAGCAGTACTGGGACAGCCACGGCAAGCCCGCCCAGTACCCCTCCGGGACCTGGGGTCCGGTCGAGGCGGACGAAATGCTCGCACGAGACGGACGGAGCTGGCGCCGGCCATGAAGATCGACCTTACGGACACCACCTCCAGCAAGATCAACAAGGCGTTGGTGCAGGGGCGGCGGGCCATCGGCACACCAGCCGTCGGCATGGTGCTCACCCTGGTCATCGTCACCGACGAGGAGAACGCCTACGACGCCCTGAAGGCCGCGAACGACGCCTCGCGCGAGCACCCCTCGCGCACGCTCGTGGTCATCAAGCGGGTTTCGCGGACCCCGCGGGACCGGGCGCAGACCCGGCTGGACGCCGAGGTCCGCGTCGGCGCCGACGCGGGCACCGGCGAGACGGTCGTCCTGCGGCTGTACGGCGAAGTCACCGAGCACGCCCAGTCGGTGGTGCTGCCGCTGCTGCTGCCGGACGCGCCGGTGGTCGTGTGGTGGGCGGTGAACGCCCCGCTCGACCCTGCGAAGGACCCGCTGGGCGCGCTGGCCCAGCGCCGGGTGACCGACACCTATGCGGCCGAGGACCCCATCGGGGAGCTGAAGGCCCGCGCCGAGGCGTACACCCCGGGCGATACGGATCTGTCGTGGACCCGGATCACGCCCTGGCGCTCCATGCTGGCCGCCGCGCTGGACCAGGTGGCCTGCGAGGTCACCGAGGTCGAGGTGGAGGGCGAGGAGTTCAATCCGAGCGTGGAGCTGCTGGCGATGTGGCTGGCGGACCGGCTGGGGGTGCCCGTGCGGCGCACCCAGTCCCCCGGGCCGGGGCTCACCGCCGTGCGGATGGAGACCGACTGCGGTCCGATCGTGCTCGACCGGGCCGACGGCGCGCTGGCGAACCTCTCCATCCAGGGGCAGCCCGACCGTGCGGTCGCCCTGAAGCGGCGGGAGACCGCCGAGCTGATCGCGGAGGAGCTGCGGCGGCTGGACCCGGACGACACCTATGCCTCCGCCCTGCGGTACGGGGTGGACCGGCTCGGTGACGGCGGGCCCGGCGGTTCGGCGGATGTCTCCGAGATCGCGGCGGCCTCCCGGGCCGTCGCCGCCGGGCAGGGCGGGGCGGAGGGGGCCGCCGCGGCGGCCCCGGCCGCGCCCGCGGCCAAGAGTGCGGCCAAGAAGGCTGCGGCGAAGAAGGCGGCCGCCAAGTGAGCGGCGCCCCGCAGATCGTCGTCCACCGCGACAAGGAGCTGATGGCCCAGGCCGCGGCGGCCCGGCTGATCACCCGGATCGTCGACGCCCAGGCCGCCCGGGGCACCGCGTCCGTGGTACTCACGGGCGGGCGGAACGGAAACGGTCTGCTGGCCGCGCTCGGGGCCTCCCCGGCCCGGGACGCGGTCGACTGGGGACGTCTGGACCTGTGGTGGGGCGATGAAAGGTTCCTCCCCGAGGGGGACCCGGAGCGCAATGTCTCCCAGGCCCGGCGGGCCCTGCTGGACCATGTCCCGGTCGATCCGGCCCGGGTCCGTCCGATGGCCGCGTCCGACGGTCCGTACGGCAGCGATGTCGAGGCGGCGGCCGCCGCCTATGCCGCGCAGCTGGCCGCGGCGGCGGGCCCGGAGGACCACGGTCCGGTGCCGACGTTCGACGTGCTGATGCTGGGTGTCGGCCCCGACACCCATATCGCGTCGCTCTTCCCGGAGCATCCGGCGGTCCGGGAGACGGAGCGTACGGTCGTCGGTGTCCACGGCTCCCCGAAGCCGCCGCCGGTCCGGATCTCGCTGACCCTTCCGGCGATCCGGGCGGCGCGCGAGGTGTGGCTGCTGGCGGCGGGCGAGGACAAGGCGAACGCCGCGGCGATCGCCCTGTCCGGTGCGGGCGAACTCCAGGCCCCGGCCGCGGGTGCCCGGGGCCGGGCCCGGACCCTGTGGCTGCTGGACGCGGCCGCGGCGGCCCAGTTGCCGCGGGAGCTGTATCCCCCGGCCTCCGCATAGCGCAAGTGACGGCTCAGGGCCCGGACACCGTGACGGTGTCCGGGCCCTGAGTGCTGTCACAGCGGCCTCCCGGTGCGGCGGGAGGGTCAGTCGACCGTCAGGCTCGCCTCGTGGAGGGCGATCGCGGCCCGGACCGCTCCGGTGAAGGCCCGGAACCTGGCGTTCGTGGTGTTCGCCCGGCCGGTCCGGGACGAGGGGTCGTCGAAGAGGCTGTTGCGCAGATTCCCGGAGAGTTCGAGCTGGACGCCCTGGTTGCGCAGGGTGCGGTTGCAGGGGTTGTCCGGGTCGGTGCCGCCGAGGGCCGGGACCTGGCTGCCGTCGACGATGCCGATGTTCCAGGGGTCGGGGCCGGCGGTGGCGAGCAGTTCGAGCTGCTGCCGGACCAGTGCCTTGAACTCCTGGTCGAGCCCGCCGAGCACGATGTCGTAACCCGGTACCTGGCTGTTGGCGAAGCCGTGGACGCTGACGGCGCCCAGACTGCCCTCGGCCAGTCCCAGGGCGTGCAGATCGTCGCATCCGGTGGAGGTGACATGGAGTTCGGCATTGAGTCCGGGGCCCCGCAACCCCTCGAACAGCCAGTAGTCGTAGCGGGGGTCGCCCGCCGCCCCGGTGGGCGCGAGGTCCTTCGGGTGGTATCCGGCGATACCGAGGGCGACTTCGGAGGTGCCGGTCTCGATACCGCCGCCGTGCAGGGCGAGTACAGCGGTGCCGGGCAGCCGCACCTCGGCGGCGAAGCCCGGATCGCTGCGCTCGTGCCGTTTGAAGCGCCGGCCGTAGTCGGTGCCTTCCGTGTACTGCGGATTGCGGTAGATATGGCTGGTGTACGTCGGGGCCGGAGGATTGCCGGCCGCGACCGAGGGGGCGGCGTGAGCCGTGGCAGGTACGGCGGCCAGTCCGGTGCTCCCCGCGGCGGCGGCCAGGGCGGCGGTCAGAACGGTTCGTCTGCTGCTGGTGGTGGTCACCACACGATCATGTCCGGGGCCCGGGTGCTTATTCGATCACCGCGCTATCACCGGCGGCCGGCCCTCCGGCGCCTCGGGTACGGCCGGTGCGGGTATCTCCACCAGGAACGGTGCGAGGAGTCCGGGGACCGCCGCATCGGCGAAGGCGAGCCCCTCGGAGGTGTCCGCGTCATGGACGGAGTAGCCCCCCGCACCGGCGGCCGTGGTCGCGGTCAGTGTGATCAGCCCGCCCCGGCGCTGGGCGAGCGTTTCGGTGACGGTCCAGCCGATGATCCCGGTCCGCTGGAGGGCGACCGTACGCCGTGAGGGGGTGCCGGAGCGGGCCAGCAGATAGCGTCCGGCGATGCCGTGACCGAGACTGCGGTACGCGTCGAGGGCGAGCGCCGTGCCGACCGGCAGCGCCACCAGCGCGTATCCGGCGGCGACAGCCGACAGCACCGGGGTGAGCCAGGGGCCCGCGGCGGCGAGTGCGGCGGCGGGCAGCAGCGCCGCGGCGAGGGCCCAGGACAGCCGCCGGTTCCTCGCCCGGCGCGGATGGCGGGTCAGCGGTGCTCCGGTGGGCGGCCGGGGCTCGCGGAGCACCAGCGCCGCCACCTCGTCCGCGGCGGCCCGGGGGACGGCCGGGAGCAGCCCTCGGGCGTCCGCGTGCCGGTCGCCGTCGGCCTCGGCGAGTCCGGTGGCGACCGCGTCCACCCGGGCCCCGCCGATGGCCCGGACCCCGATCGGCTCCACCAGTTCGACCCCGCGGAGCCGGTGCTCCGCGACGGAGACGGAGCGGGTGGTGAACAGCCCGCGCCGGACCCGGAGCACTCCGCCGGGCTCGCGTTCGAGGCGGTAGCCCCACCACATCTCCAGCCAGAGGCCGAGCGCCCCGACCGCGCCGGTCAGCAGGGCACCGAGGAGGAGCACCGGGACGACGAGGGCGATCGGATGGTCCCGGATCCGGTCGCCGGTCCAGCCGATCAGATCCTCCTGGACCCCGAACCAGTCGCTGATCTGGAGCACGGCACCGGCCGCCGCGCCTCCGACGGCGAAGGTGAGGAAGGACGTCGGGGCGTACCGGATCCACCGGAGGTCGAACCGGGCCAGGGGGCCGCCGGGCGGGGCGGTGGCCGGGCCGGTGGGCCGGCCGAGCAGTTCGGCCCGGAGCCGGTCGCCCTCGGCGCGGGAGACCGGATTCAGCTCCAGCGAGGACTCCCCGCCGCCGCTCTCGCCGGTCCCTATCCGGACCTTCACCAGGCCGAGCAGCCGCAGCAGTGGATGGGCGGTCAGATCGACGCTGCGGATCCGTTCCCGGGCCAGGGAGCGCCGTTTCAGCAGCAGCAGTCCGCTGTGGAGGTCGACCCGCTCGGGGCCGATGCGGTAGCGCGTCCGGCGCAGGGCGGTCCAGTCGGCGGCTACGGAGCCCACGACCAGCAGTACCCCCGCGGTGACCAGCAGGGTGAGTCCGATTCCCCGGCGGGGGCCGTTGCCGAACCAGGCGCCGGAGGAGAGCCCGAGCAGCACGGGCAGACAGATACCTCCGGCGACCCCGCCCATCACGGCCCCGGTGACCAGGAGCGACCGCCGGTCGAGCCGCCGCCACTCCTCCGGCGGGCCCGCCGCGGCGTCCGGACAGCCGTCAGGACCGGCGTTCATCCGGCGCCTCCGGCGGCTGCCCGGACCGGCCGGTGGGCCGGTCCGGTCCTGCCGGTCTCCCCCGCGGCCATGGGATCAGCGTCCCCGCAGGTCCCGGTAGGCGGCGGTGAGCGCGGCCGTGGAGCTGTCCAGCTCCTCGCCTCCGGTGCCGTCGGTCAGCACCGGTTCGATGCGCCGGGCCAGGACCTTGCCCAGTTCGACGCCCCACTGGTCGAAGGAGTCGATGTTCCAGACGGCGCCCTGGACGAACACCTTGTGCTCGTAGAGGGCGATCAGCTGGCCGAGCACCGACGGGGTCAGCTCGTCGGCGAGGATCGTCGTCGTCGGGTGGTCGCCGCGGAAGGTCTTGTGCGGCACGAGCTGCTCGGGGACGCCTTCGGCCCGCACCTCGTCGGCGGTCTTCCCGAAGGCCAGGGCCTGGGTCTGGGCGAAGAAGTTGGCCATCAGCAGATCGTGCTGGGCGACCAGGGCGGGCGGGAGGCCGGGCACGGGCCGGGCGAAGCCGATGAAGTCCGCGGGGATGGTCTTGGTGCCCTGGTGGATCAGCTGGTAGTAGGCGTGCTGGCCGTTGGTGCCCGGGGTGCCCCAGACGACGGGACCGGTCTGCCAGTGCACCGGCCGGCCGTCCCGGTCGACGGACTTGCCGTTGGACTCCATGTCCAGCTGCTGGAGGTAGGCGGTGAACCTGCTCAGGTAGTGGGAGTAGGGCAGCACGGCGTGCGACTGGGCGTCGAAGAACGCGCCGTACCAGATGCCGAGCAGTCCGAGCAGCAGCGGGGCGTTGGCCTCCGGCGGGGCGGTGCGGAAGTGTTCGTCGACGAGGTGGAAGCCGTCGAGCATCTCCCGGAAGCGCTCCGGGCCGATCGCGATCATCAGCGAGAGCCCGATGGCGGAGTCGTAGGAGTACCGGCCGCCGACCCAGTCCCAGAACTCGAACATGTTCACCGGGTCGATACCGAAGTCGGTGACCTTCTCGGCATTGGTGGAGAGGGCCACGAAGTGCCGGGCGACGGCCTCCTGACCGGCGCTCAGACCGTCCAGCAGCCACCGGCGGGCGGAGGTGGCGTTGGTGATGGTCTCGATGGTGGTGAAGGTCTTGGAGGCGACGACGAAGAGCGTCTCGGCCGGGTCGAGGTCGTGGACGGCCTCGTGGAGGTCGGCTCCGTCGACGTTGGAGACGAAACGGAGGGTCAGTTCGCGGGCGGTGTAGGCGCGCAGCGCCTCGTACGCCATGGCGGGGCCGAGATCGGAGCCGCCGATACCGATGTTGACCACGTTTCTGATGGGGCGTCCGGTGTGGCCGGTCCACTCGCCCGAGCGGATCCGCTCCGCGAAGCCGGCCATCTTGTCGAGCACCGCGTGGACACCCGGCACCACATTCTCGCCGTCGACTTCGATCACCGCGTCCCGCGGGGCCCGCAGGGCGGTGTGGAGGACGGCCCGGTCCTCGGTGGTGTTGATCTTCTCGCCGCGGAACATGGCGTCCCGCAGTCCGGCGACGTCGGTGGCCGCCGCCAGTTGCCGCAGCAGGGCGAGGGTCTCATCGGTGACCAGGTGCTTGGAGTAGTCGAGGTGGAGGTCGCCGACGCGCAGGGTCAGGCGGCGGCCGCGCTCCGGGTCCGCGGCGAACAGCTCGCGCAGTCCGGTGCCGCCCACCTGCTCGCGGTGCTTGCCGAGCGCGGTCCACTCGGGTGTCTGGTCGAGCCGGGTTCGGCCTGTCTCGTTCACTCGGACATCAGCTCACTTCGTCTTGTACCTGCCTGGTGCCCCACCGCGCCCAACCTAGTTGATCAGCGGGGCCGCGAGGCGTCGACAGCCGCACCGGACCCCCGGCCCGGTGACGTTCCGTGGTCACCTGATACAGAACCGTAGGCGACGGCACTGACAACGGGGCATCGTGACCAACCCCGGAAGCCCGGGAAAAAATCCGGCCGGACCGCCTTTCGGCGGTCCGGCCGGATTCAAGCTCTAGATTTCGCCGCGGAGTTTGGCAAGGGCCTCGGCGAGGATCGCCTCGCCGTCCGCGTCGCTGCGCCGCTCCCGTACGTACGCCAGATGCGTCTTGTACGGCTCGGTGCGCGGCGGGTCCGGCGGATTGTCCTGGTCCTGACCGGCCGGGAACCCACAGCGCGGGCAGTCCCAGGTGTCGGGGACCTGCGCGTCGCTGGCGAAGCTCGGCTGCGTCTCGTGCCCGTTGGAGCACCAGAAGGAGATGCGCAGACGTGGCGCGGACTCGCCGCGCTCGGCCTCGCCCATCGGCCCCGCCCCGACCCGGCTCCCCCGGATCGCGTTGCCACTTGCCACGGTGTAACTCCCTGCGTGATGGTGCTGCACAGCGTCTCACAGCGGCTGCGCCGCGGTGCCCCAGTCTACGTAAGGCCCAACGCCCGTCCAGTCATTGGAGTTACACCCTCGCCCCCACCGGCCTCCCGGAAGAGTGGCTCGGGTGTCAGTTGTCCATCTTCATCAGCAGACCGAGCACCATGATGCAGGCGAACCAGAGCAGCCCGACCACCACGGTGATGCGGTCGAGGTTGCGCTCGGCGACCGAGGAGCCGCCGACGGAGGACTGCATGCCGCCGCCGAACATGTCGGAGAGACCGCCGCCCTTCCCCTTGTGCATCAGCACGAGCAGCATCAGCAGCAGGCTGAAGACGATCAGGGCGATCGAGAACCCCATAACCACGGCTTGGCCCTACTTCCTGGCAATTCTCTGGATGGTCTGGTGACTGCGGGGACCCCGGACACGGCCCGGGGTCCCCGCAAGGGTACGACGGATCGGCGCTAGCGCATACTCACTGGTCGCGGAAGCGGACGATCTTGACGAACTCGTCGGTGTCGAGCGCGGCACCGCCCACCAGGGCGCCGTCGACATCGGGCTGGGCCATGATCGCGGCCACGTTCCCGGACTTCACGGAGCCGCCGTACTGGATCCGGACCTTGTCGGCCAGCTCCTGGGAGTACAGCTCGGCGAGCCGGCCGCGGATCGCCCCGCAGACCTCCTGGGCGTCTGCGGGCGTGGCCACCTCGCCGGTGCCGATGGCCCAGACGGGTTCGTACGCGATGACGACCGACTCGGCCTGCTCGGCGGGTACGTCCTTCAGACCGCCGTCGAGCTGCGCCAGGGTGTACGGGACCTGCTCGCCGGCCTTGCGGACGTCGAGGCCCTCGCCGACGCAGAGGATCGGGGTGATGCCGTTCCGGAAGGCGGCCTTCACCTTGGCGTTGCAGAGTTCGTCCGACTCACCGTGGTACTGGCGTCGCTCGGAGTGGCCCACGGCCACGTACGTGCACTTCAGCTTGGCCAGCATCGGGCCGGAGATCTCGCCGGTGTAGGCGCCGGAGTCCTGGGCCGAGAGGTCCTGGGCACCGTAGACGATCTTGAGCTTGTCGCCGTCGACCAGGGTCTGGACGGACCGGAGGTCGGTGAAGGGCGGCAGGACCGCGACCTCCACGGCGTCGTAGTCCTTGTCGGCGAGGGCGAACGCGAGCTTCTGGACGTGGGCGATGGCCTCCAGGTGGTTGAGGTTCATCTTCCAGTTGCCCGCCATCAGCGGGGTACGGGTGGTCATAGCGGTGATCAGTCCTCCAGTGCGGCGAGGCCGGGAAGCGTCTTGCCTTCGAGGTATTCGAGGCTGGCGCCGCCGCCGGTCGAAATATGGCCGAAGGTGTTCTCGTCGAAGCCCAGGGTCCGGACGGCGGCGGCCGAGTCACCGCCGCCGACCACGGAGAAGGCCGGGGAGTCGACGAGGGCCCGGGCCACGGCGCGGGTGCCCTCGGCGTAGTCGGGGTGTTCGAAGACGCCCATCGGCCCGTTCCAGAAGACGGTGGCCGCGTCGGCGAGCTTCTCTGCGTACAGCTTGCGGGTCTCGGGACCGATGTCCAGACCCTCCTGGTCGGCCGGGATGGCGTCCGCGGCGACGGTGGTGGGGTTCGCCGGGGCCTTGGTCTTGAGGTCCGGGAACTCGGGGGCGACCAGCACGTCCACGGGGAGGACGAACTCCACGCCCTGCTCCTCGGCGCGCTTCAGATACTCCTGGACGACCGGGACCTGGTCCTCCTGGAGCAGCGAGATACCGACCTCGTGGCCCTGGGCCTTGAGGAAGGTGTAGGCCATACCGCCGCCGATCAGGATGCGGTCGGCCTTGCCCAGCAGATTGTCGATCACACCGAGCTTGTCGGAGACCTTGGCACCGCCCAGGACCACGGCGTAGGGCCGCGCGACGTCCTCGGTGAGCTTCTTGAGGACACCGACCTCGGTGGCGATCAGATCGCCCGCGGCGTGCGGAAGCCTGGCGGGCAGATCGAAGACGGAGGCGTGCTTGCGGTGCACGGCGCCGAAGCCGTCGCCCACATAGACATCGGCGAGGGCGGCCAGCTCGTCGGCGAAGGCACCGCGCTCGGCATCGTCCTTGCTGGTCTCGCCGGGGTTGAAGCGGAGGTTCTCCAGCACCGCCACCTCGCCGTCGGCGAGCGCGGCGGTGACGGCCTTCGCCGAGTCACCGACCGTATCGGTGGCGAAGGCGACCGGGCGGCCGAGGACGTCGCCGAGCCGCGCCGCGGCCGGGGCCAGCGAGAACGCCGGGTCGGGGGCGCCCTTCGGACGTCCCAGATGCGAGGCGACGATCACCCGGGCACCGGCCTCGGCCAGCCTGGCGATGGTGGGGGCGACGGCCCGGATCCGGCCGTCGTCGGTGATGGTGGTGCCGTCGAGAGGCACATTGAGGTCGGCGCGGACGAAAACCCGCTTGCCGCTGACGCCGTCGGCCAACAGGTCGTCGATCGTCTTCATGGACGGTCTCCTCGGAAGGGCAGGACGTGCGACAGGGCCCGGGCGGCGCTGCGCTGCGCCGTCCGAGCCCTCTCGCTCACATCGTGGTGCTCTGATTGCTGTTCTGTGCTGGGCTGTGCGGTGCCGAGCCGGGTGGAGCTGTCAGAGCCGTCGGAGCCAACTGAGTGCTCAGAGCTGGTTGCCGACGAAGACCGTCAGGTCGACGAGGCGGTTGGAGTAGCCCCACTCGTTGTCGTACCAGCCGAGGATCTTGACCGAGTTGCCCTCCTGGACCATCGTCAGCGACGAGTCGAAGGTGCAGGACGCCGGGTCGCTGACGATGTCCGAGGAGACGATCTGGTCCTCGGTGTACGTCAGGATGCCCTGGAGCTCGCCCTCGGCGGCCTTCTTGAACGCGGCGTTGACCTCGTCCTTGGTGACCTCGCGGGACAGCTCGACGACCAGGTCGGTGGCGGAGCCGGTGGGGACCGGGACGCGCATGGCGATACCGTCCAGCTTGCCCTTGAGCTGCGGGAGGACCAGCGCGGTGGCCTTGGCGGCACCCGTGGTGGTCGGGATGATGTTCTCCGCGGCGGCGCGGGCGCGGCGCAGGTCCTTGTGCGGGAAGTCCAGGATCCGCTGGTCGTTGGTGTAGGCGTGGACCGTGGTCATCAGACCGCGGACGATGCCGAAGTTCTCGTCGAGCACCTTGGCCATCGGCGCCACACAGTTGGTGGTGCAGGACGCGTTCGAGATGATGTGGTGCTGCGCAGGGTCGTACTTGTCCTGGTTGACGCCCATGACGACGGTGATGTCCTCGTCGCTGGCCGGAGCCGAGATGAGGACCTTCTTCGCACCGCCCGCGAGGTGCTTCTCGGCATCCGCCTTCTTGGTGAAGATGCCGGTCGACTCGATGACGATGTCGACGCCCAGCTCGCCCCAGGGGATGTCCGCGGGGTTGCGCTCGGAGAGAACCTTGATGGTGTGGCCACCGACGGTGATGGTGTCGGCGGTGTGCGACACCTCGGCCTTGAGGCGGCCGAGGATGGTGTCGTACTTCAGCAGGTGGGCGGTGGTCGCGGTGTCACCCAGGTCGTTGACAGCCACGATCTCGATGTCTGCACCCTGCTCCAGCAGCGCGCGGAAGTAATTACGACCGATGCGGCCAAAGCCGTTGATGCCTACGCGGATCGTCACGAACCGATCTCCTCGTTGGTGTGCCGGCTCGTCGCCGGCGAGCTGTATGGGAAGTCCCCGACCGCTTACGACCCTACCTCCACGGGCGCCCCCGAGTGACATCGGACGGCCACTGGCACGACGACGGCGGCCCGTACCCCCCGGTAGAGGTACGGGCCGCCGCCCGCTGTCCGGAATGACTTATTCAGAATGACTTCTTCCGGTCACGCTCGGTCACCGCCGAAGGGTGTTCAGCGCCTTCCCGACGATCTGTGCCCGCTCGGCCGCCGTGCTCACGTGCTCCAGGCCGAAGCCGAGGAGCAGCGTGTCACGGGTGGTGACGGCCGAGGCCGACGGGAACCGGTCCTGGCTCCGCTCCCAGTTTCCGCGCGGTGCCGGGCTGCCCGCGGGCGGTGCCGTGGTGCTCCACGCGCCGAGGGAGGTCTCGAAACCGCCGTCCGCCTGCTCGCCGCCCGCGGTGACCAGCCGGGTGTCGTCGACGAAGACGCCGCGACCGCCGTCACTCGGGTCGGTGATGTAGGAGACGTGGACCTCGATCTGCTTGCCCGCGTAGGCGCTCAGATCGAAGGAGGCGGCCTTCCAGCCGTCGGAGGCTCCGGTGAAGGAGTTCCAGGCGCCGGTCGTCCCGGTCGCCGTGCAGCCGTCGGCGCCCAGGGTCAGATAGTGGCGCAGATGGGGGTGCTGGTTGAGGTAGAACGCCGCCTCGCACTCCGTCGGCACGGTGGTACGGGTACCGCCGTTGAGATCCGGCAGCGTGGTCCAGTCGCTCTGGCCCGCGGTACGGACCTCGACGACGGCGTTGTCGTAGCCGGGCTCCGTGTTGAAGCTCAGCCGCATGTTCAGCTTCGGGCCGTCGGCCGCGGTGGTGCCGCCGAGGTCGACGGTGCGGCTGAGCCGCTGCCACGAGCCGTTGCGGTGCGGCGCGACCGCGTAGTACTGGCCCTCGTACGGCGAGAACGGCATCCGTACGCCCGGATAGTCGCCCGCCGCCGCGCTGCGGAACTGCGGGAACTGGGCCGGCGGCAGCGTGTCGGAGGTGATGGTGTAGGCCCCGGCCGCGTTCAGCGGGTTCCCGGGCGCGTCACCGAGCCCGCCGGCGGCACCCGCGAGGCGTCCGGATCCGGCGAAGGCGTTCACTCCGCCGAGTGAGGCGCGGCCGGAGGCTCCGAGGTAGTACTGGGCGAAGTCGTCGCTGACGGCACGGCCGAGGTTGGCGCTGCCTCCGGCGCGCTCACCCGCGGTGACCAGCTTGCCCCCCTCGTTGAGGTAGGCCCGTACCGCCTTGGTGGTGGCCCAGGACGGCGCGGCGGCACCCGTGTACCAGACGGCGGTGTCGAAGTGGCCGAGGACGCCCAGCGGGTGCGGGGCGCCCTGGGTGGCGACGTCCCAGACGGCGGCGCTCTTCTTGTTCTGCGCCAGGGCGGCGGTGTAGAGGCCGGCGTGCTGCGCGGGGGCGGTGCCGCCCTCCTCCGCGATCACCAGGGTGTCGGCGCGGGGCCGTTCGGCGACGGTGTAGCTGAAGGGCGTGCTGGAGACCTGCTTGCCCTGCTTGTTCCGGCCGGTGAACCAGACCTCGACGGTATCGCCGACCTCGCCGTGTTCGACCTCGGCGCGGTATTCGTCGAAGCGGATGTTGTCCTCGCCGCCGAAGGTCTCGCCGCCCTTCCAGGCTTCGAGGTCCTCGTCGTGGACCCGGCCGCCGTTGACGCGGTAGTTCAGCTCCTTGTCCCGCAGGTTCCTGTTGGCGACGACGGACACCTCCTGGTCGCCGCCGCGGGCGTACGAGACGGTGAACGGGTCGGGGGTGAAGTCGGCGGCCTTCAGACCGAGCGACGAAGCGGGCTGGTCCGGCGTCAGGGAACTCTCCGCGACCGCGACCGCGAAGGGGATGTTCTTCGCGAACTCCTGCTGGATCAGCTTCTCGTCGTCCGGGAAGGTGAAGACGGAGGCGCAGTCGGCCGGGTTCCACGGGTCGTTCGGGTCGATCCGGGAGATCGTGGCACAGGTCGACATCTCGGGGGTGAACATCATCATCCCGTTGACGTTGGCCGCGTGGCCGTCCGCCTCGCCGTTGGTGATGTACAGCTCGGAGGAGACCTGGGGGCGGTAGCCCGGGATCGCGGAGTTCGCGGGCGTTCCGGCGATCGTCTCGTACGCCACGTCGTCCGGGGTCTTGCTGGCGACCTGCCAGCCGACGCCGTAGAGGATCAGCTCGGCCGCCGAGTGGTAGTTGATGCCGTACTGGAAGCCGATCCGCTTCTGGAAGGCGTCGATGGCCTTGGTCTCGGGCTCCGAACCGGGGCCGGCGCCGCGGAAGGTCTCGTCGAACGGGTCGGGGGACGAACCCTCGTTGTCGTAGCCCCATTTGTAGGAGAAGTTACGGTTCAGGTCGACACCGTCGCCGGCGGATATGGTGCCGTCGCCGTTGTTGTCGCGGAGGTTCTTCCGCCACTGGCGCTCGGACGTGCCGGTGAAGGTGTAGTCGTAGCCGTCCGGGTTGGCCGAGAGCACGAACCAGATCTCCGAGCTGTCCACCAGCTTGGTGATCTTCGGGTCCTTGCCGTAGCCGTCCAGATAGTGGTGCATCAGCCGCCGGGTCATCTCCGGGGTGATCCACTCCCGGGCATGCTGATTGGACAGATAGAGCGTGGCGGGTTTGGAGCCGTCCCGGACGGTCTTCGCGTTCTTGCTGACCTTCAGCGCGAGGATGTCCTGGCCCTTGACCGACTTTCCGATGCTGACGGCCTTGGTGATCGACGGGTTGGCCTGGGCGGTGGCCAGGATCTCGTTCTTCAGCCCGTTCGCGCCGCTGTACGGGCGGAAGACCCCGTCCCCCGCGGCGGCGACCCGCTTCAGGGCGGCCGCCGAGAGCTGGTGCTCCTTGAGGCTGATGCCCTGTCCGCGCAGCTCACCCGCCTGCTGGTCGGTCAGATACACCTCGACGGTGGCGGTTCCCTCTTCGGGTACCCGCTCGCTGAGTTCGTGGCCGTCGGCGCCCGCCGCGAGCAGCAGCGGCACCTGGGCCTTGGTGACGGTGGCCCGCCACACGGACAGCCCGTTGTCGCCGGCTCCCCCGCCCCCGCCGTCGGACTGCGCCTGGGCGAACGGTGCGGCCGCGAGCGTCGCGGCCAGGAGTGATGCCGCGGCGAGCAGCGATCTCGCTCTTCGTCTCATGAGCCCCCCTTGCTGGTTATGCGCCAGAAAGCGAACGGGAGCCAGACTGTTCATCGTGAATGACCATGTCAAGACATTGGCCCCGGCTATCTCAGGGGCCACGCATGCGTACGGCCCCGGAGCGAATGCTTCCGGGGCCGTGTCGCTACGCGGCTGCGGGCGCCGCCGGTCGGCGGAGTGGTCCGCGCACCGGGGCCGCCGGCGCGCGGACCGGGTCAGACGGCGAGGCCCTCGGCCATGTCCTCGGTGAGGCTGGACTCGGTGCCGGGGATGCCCAGATCCTGGGCGCGCTTGTCGGCCATCGCCAGCAGCCGGCGGATCCGGCCGGCCACCGCGTCCTTGGTGAGCGGCGGGTCGGCGAGCGCGCCCAGCTCCTCCAGGGACGCCTGCTTGTGCTCCATGCGGAGCCGGCCGGCGGCCGCGAGATGCTCGGGAACCTCCTCGCCGAGGATCTCCAGGGCCCGCTGGACCCGGGCGCCCGCGGCGACCGCGGCCCGCGCCGAGCGGCGCAGATTGGCGTCGTCGAAATTGGCCAGGCGGTTGGCGGTGGCGCGGACCTCGCGCCGCATCCGCCGCTCCTCCCAGGCCAGGACGGACTCGTGCGCCCCGAGCCGGGTCAGCAGCGCCCCGATGGCGTCGCCGTCCCGGACGACGACCCGGTCCACGCCCCGTACCTCACGGGCCTTGGCCGCGATGGAGAGCCGGCGGGCGGCGCCCACCAGCGCGAGCGCGGCCTCCGGGCCGGGGCAGGTGACCTCCAGCGAGGAGGAGCGGCCGGGTTCGGTGAGGGAGCCGTGGGCCAGGAACGCTCCGCGCCAGGCCGCCTCCGCATCGCAGGTGGCCCCGGAGACGACCTGCGGCGGCAGTCCCCGGATGGGGCGGCCGCGGCCGTCCACCAGGCCGGTCTGCCGGGCCAGCTGGTCACCGCCCGCGACCACCCGCACCACATAGCGCGAGCCGCGGCGCAGCCCGCCGGGGGCCATCACCATCAGCTCGGAGCCGTGGCCGAAGATCTCCAGGATGTCCCGCTTCAGCCGGCGCGCCGCGATACCGGTGTCCAGCTCGGCTTCGATCACGATGCGCCCGCTCACCAGATGCAGTCCGCCCGCGAACCGCAGGATCGCCGAGACCTCCGCTTTTCTGCAGCAGGTCCGGGTGACGGGAAGCCGGGAGATCTCGTCCTTCACCGCTGCCGTCATCGCCATGGGCCGATCCTTCCATGCATCCGAAAAATACGGTCGTACGCGGCGGCCAGCAGCTCCGGGTCGTGCTTCGGAACCCCTCCCCCCGGGCCTTCGCCCGCGCCGGAGGCCGTACCGGCGACCGCCACGGGCGCCAGCTCGACCGCGGCGCCGAGGCGCCGGGCGGCCTCGGCCAGGGAGTCGCGGTCGGGCACGGCGGCCTCGTCGGCCAGCACCACGTCCAGAGCGAGTTTAGGCGCGTGTCGTCCCAAAACCTCCAAATGACGCTGCGGTGAGAACCCGTCCGTTTCGCCCGGTTGGGGCGCCAGGTTGAGGGAGAGAACCCGCCGTGCCTTGGTCTCCACCAGCGCGTCGAGCAGTTCGGGCACCAGAAGATGGGGGATCACGGAGGAGAACCAGGAACCGGGGCCCAGAACCACCCAGTCGGCGTCAAGGACGGCGGCCACGGCCTCCGGTACCGCGGGCGGATCGGCCGGGACGAGATGGACGGACTGCACCTCCCCGGGAGTGAGGGCGACGGTCGCCTGCCCCCGGACGGTGTCCACCTCGTCCGGGCGCGCCGGATCGTGGCCCCGGACCAGGGCCTGGAGCTCCAGTGGCACGGCGGACATCGGCAGCACCCTGCCGTGCGCTCCGAGCAGCCTGCCGACCAGGTCGAGGGCCTGGACAGGGTCCCCGAGCTGTTCCCAGAGGGCGACGATCAGCACATTGCCCACGGCGTGGTCGTGCAGCTCGCCGCGGGACTGGAAACGGTGCTGGATCACCCGGGACCAGGTCCGGCCCCATTCGTCGTCCCCGCAGAGCGCGGCCAGCGCCTTGCGGAGATCACCGGGCGGCAGCACTCCCAGCTCCTCCCGGAGCCGGCCGCTGGAACCGCCGTCGTCGGCGACGGTGACCACGGCGGTGAGATCGCCGGTGATCCGGCGCAGCGCGGCGAGGGACGCGGACAGGCCGCGGCCGCCGCCGAGGGCGACGACCTTGGGCTGGGCGCCGCGCTTGCGTGCGCCGGCCGCACTGCCGAACCGGCGCAGCCGCCGCAGGCGCAGGGAGTGTCCGGTCACTCGCGCCCCATGTCCCGGTGGACGACGACGGTCTCGACGCCCGCGGAGGAGAGCCGGGCCGCGAGCTTCTCGGCCGTGGCGACGGAGCGGTGCTTGCCGCCGGTACAGCCGACGGCGACGGTGACGTACCGCTTGCCCTCGCGGCGGTATCCGGCGGCGATCAGCTGGAGCAGTTCGGTGTAGCGGTCGAGGAACTCCTTGGCGCCGGGCTGGTTGTAGACGTAGTTGGACACCTCTTCGTTGAGTCCGGTGAACGGACGCAGCTCGGGAACCCAGTGGGGGTTCGGCAGGAAGCGCATGTCGACGACGAGATCGGCGTCGACGGGCAGGCCGTACTTGAAGCCGAAGGACATCACGGTGGCCCGCAGCTCGGGCTCCTCGTCGCCGGCGAACTGGGCGTCCATCTTGGCCCGCAGCTCGTGGACGTTGAGGCTGGAGGTGTCGATCACCAGATCGGCGTCCCCGCGCAGCTCGCGCAGGAGATCGCGTTCGGCGGCGATACCGTCGACGATCCGGCCGTCGCCCTGGAGGGGGTGCGGCCGGCGGACCGATTCGAAGCGGCGCACCAGGGCCTCGTCGGAGGACTCCAGGAAAACGATCCGGCGCGTGACCTGCTTGGCGTCGAGGTCGGCGAGGGATTCGCGGAGGTTGTCGAAGAACCGCCCGCCGCGGACGTCGACGACGACCGCGATCCTGGCCACATTGCCCTGGGAGCGCGCGCCCAGCTCCACCATGGTGGGGATCAGGGCGGGCGGGAGGTTGTCCACCACGAACCAGCCGAGGTCCTCCAGGCATTTGGCGGCGGTACTGCGCCCGGCGCCGGACATGCCGGAGATGATGACCAGCTCGGGGATGGCCGCTTCCACGGCCCCTCCGGGCTCGTTGACACTGCCCGTACTCACGTCTGCCGCTCCGTCTGTGTGGTGCTCGTTCATTCCGTGCTTCCCCCGTCGTTCTCTTCCATGATCTCTCCGGTTGCCGTGTTCACGGCAGGGGCGGCCGGGGCCGCCCCGCTGAGGGCCGCGACCACCGATTCGGCGGTCTTGCGGCCCATGCCGGGAACTTCGCAGATCTGCTCGATTGTCGCGCCTCTCAGCCGTTTCACCGAGCCGAAATGCTTGATCAGCGCCTGCTTGCGGGCGTCACCGAGACCGGGGATGTCGTCGAGGGGGCTGCTGCGGAGGCGTTTGGTGCGCTTGCTGCGCTGGTAGCGGATGGCGAAGTCGTGTGCCGTGTCACGGACCCGCTGGAGCAGATAGAGCCCTTCGCTGGAGCGCGGGAGCACCACCGGATCGTCCTCGCCGGGCAGCCAGACCTCCTCCAGTCGCTTGGCGAGCCCGCAGACGGCGACATCGTCGATCCCCAGTTCGTCCAGGGCCCGGCGGGCCGCCGCGACCTGCGGGGCGCCGCCGTCGACCACCACGAGCTGCGGGGGGTAGGCGAAGCGGCGGGGGCGTCCCTCGTCGTCCCGGATCCCGCCGTGGGCACCGTCCGGGTCCGTACGGACACCCTCCGCACCCTCCGCGGCCTCCGGGCCGGTCGCTCCGGCTCCGGCACCGGCCGGGCCGACCGGTCCGTCGAGCGGGTCCGGGCCGGAGACCGGGGCGTCGTCCGCGCCGATCCACTCCCCCGTCCGGTCCTTCTCCGCCAGATAGCGGCGGAACCGGCGGGAGACCACCTCGTGCATCGCCCGGACATCGTCCTGACCGGCGAAGGATTTGATCTGGAAGCGGCGGTACTCGCTCTTGCGGGGCAGTCCGTCCTCGAAGACGACCATGGACGCCACCACGTCCTCGCCCTGGAGGTGCGAGATGTCGAAGCATTCGATGCGCAGGGGCGCCGATTCGAGGCCGAGGGCCCCGGCGATCTCCTCCAGCGCCCGGGAGCGGGTGGTGAGGTCACTGGCCCGCTTGGTCTTGTGGAGCGCCAGCGCCTGCTCGGCGTTGCGCTCGACGGTCTCCATCAGGGCCCTCTTGTCCCCGCGCTGCGGCACCCGCAGGGAGACCTGGGAGCCGCGCCGCCCGGCCAGCCACTCCCCGACCGCCTCCGGGGCGGCGGGCAGGGCGGGCACCAGAACCTCCTTGGGTACGGAGTCGCCGCGCTCCTCCCCGTACAACTGCTGGAGGGCGTGCTCGACCAGCCCGGCGGTGGAGACGGCCTCGACCTTGTCGGTGACCCAGCCGCGCTGGCCGCGCACCCGGCCGCCGCGGACGTGGAAGATCTGGACGGCGGCCTCCAGTTCGTCCTCGGCGACGGCGATCAGATCGGCGTCCGTGGCATCGGCGAGGACGACGGCGTTCTTCTCCAGGGCGCGCCGCAGGGCCGCTATGTCGTCGCGGAGCCGGGCGGCCCGCTCGTACTCCATCTCCTCGGCGGCCTCGGCCATCTGCTGTTCCAGCCGGCGCAGATAGGTGCCCGTGCGCCCGGCCATGAAATCGCAGAACTCCTCGGCCAGTTCGCGGTGCTCCTCGGGGGTGACCCGGCCGACGCAGGGGGCCGAACACTTGCCGATGTACCCCAGCAGACAGGGGCGGCCCTTCTGCCGGTGGTTCCGGAAGACCCCGGCGGAGCAGGTGCGGACGGGGAAGACCCGGAGCATCAGATCGACGGTCTCGCGGATGGCCCAGGCGTGGCCGTACGGGCCGAAGTAGCGCACGCCCTTGCGCTTGGCGCCGCGCAGGACCTGGACCCGGGGGAACTCCTCGTTGAGGGTGACCGCCAGATAGGGATAGCTCTTGTCGTCCCGGTACTTGACGTTGAACCGGGGGTCGTACTCCTTGATCCAGGTGTACTCCAGCTGGAGCGCCTCGACCTCGGTGCCGACGACCGTCCACTCCACGGACGCCGCCGTGGTGACCATGGTGGCCGTACGCGGATGGAGGTTGGCCACGTCCTGGAAGTAGTTGGCGAGGCGGGCGCGGAGGTTCTTGGCCTTGCCCACGTAGATCACGCGGCGGTGTTCGTCGCGGAAGCGGTAGACCCCCGGCGAGTCGGGGATCTCTCCCGGCTTGGGACGGTAGCTGGAGGGGTCGGCCATACCGTCCACCCTACTGGCGGGCACCGACACCGCGGGGCCCGGAGGGCCCTCGCGCGGGGGCTGTGTCAGGAGGTTGCGGCGGGCCGGTCCCGCGGGCGGGCCGGGTGGCGCGGACGGGCGCCCGCCGCCGGGGCGGGCGGCGGGCGCCACGGGCACCGGGCCGGTGCGGGGACCGGCCCGGATCCTCCCCCGCGCCGGGAGCGCGGGACCGGCCGCCCACCGTCCCGGCGGTCCCGCCGGTGGGGTGTCCGGGCGGCCGGGCGCGGGCGGATGCCCACCGTCCCCCGGCGGCCGTGGGGGCCGTCGGAGGACGGCGATGCGGAGGTCAGGCCTCCACGGAGGGCCGGCGCAGGCGCCGGACCGTGAGCCCGCCGAGCAGCAGGACGGTCAGCCCGCCGGCTCCGGCGGCCGCGACGGCGGCGGAGCCGGCCGGGCCGTCCGCCGGTGCCGGTGCGGCCGGTGCGGCCTGCTCGGGGGGCGCCTGGACGGGGCCTCCGTAGCCGCCCGCCGCGCCCTTCTTCGCGTAGGCGGAGCCGGGGAGCTTGTCGCCGTAGGCGGCCGCCACCCGGGCGCGGTAGGCGGCCAGGGTGGTGCCCTTCGTGCCCACGGCCCGTACCGCGTCCTCGTCGAGCGGCAGCACCCTGCTGCCGCCGGTGACGTACCAGGCGTCCGTCTGCGGCTCGCGGAAGACCGTTCCGCCGGGCAGCTTCGCGGCGCCCGCCTTCGCGTACCGGAACTCGTCGTCGCCGGTCGCTATGTTCACGACTTGCCAGCCGGAGCCGGTGTCGGCCGCCCAGACGGACGCCTTCTGCCCGTCGGAGGAGACCGCCGGGGTGGCGAGGAACTCGCTGCGGGCGACCGGGGCGCCCTTCTTCCCGGCCACGAAGTCCGGCGACAGGACGTATACCGCCACGGTCGCGCCCCCGGCGCGCGGCTCCGCGGCGGCGCGGGCCACGGCCCCGTCCCGGGCGAAGAACCGGGACAGTGTGGAGAGGGTGGCCGGTGAGGTGGCGGCGGCGCGGGCGGCCGCGAGGTCCGATGCGGCGGCCGGGACCGGGGCCGGGGCCGGGGCGGGTGCGGCGGAGGCCTGGCCGGAGAGGGTGCCGAGGGCGCCCAGGGCGAGGCAGACGGCGGCGCCGGCGAGGGCGGCCTCGCGGGCGGTGCCCGTCCGGGCCGGTGCGGGGCGGGGGTTCCGCTTCATGGCGCTCACGCTCCGATCCGGTACAGCGAGTGGGTCCACGAGAAGCTGTTGTTGTTCACGTACCAGGCGTGGGAGGCCCAGTTGTAGCGGGAGCTGGACGGCCAGGGGTCGCCCCAGTACACCCAGCTGCTGGCGGTGTCGTAGCCGTAGATGACATGCATATGGCCGCCGCCGCTGGACCACTGGATCCGGGTCTCGACGGGCCGGTTGGCGTTGATCTCGGTCTGTACGGCGGTGTAGCGCAGCCAGTCGGCGATGTACGTTCCGGGGCTGACGCCCGTCCACCGCAGTCCGGTCTGCACATTGGCCAGGGTGGCCTGCGAGTTGGGGCACTCGCTGTTCTGGGAGCGGTTGAAGGCGGCGTTGCAGAACTGGTTCTGGGAGTAGGAGCGGCCGTAGTAGGCGGAGATGGTGTTTCCGGCGGCGGCCCAGCACCAATTGGACTTCAACTGGGCCTGCATGGCGATGTCCAGCCGCTTCGAGGCGAGTGCGCCGACGTCACCGGGGCCGGGGGAGGCCGGTGCCACGGCGGCGGGGGCCGCCGCCGCCGGAGCCGCCTGTGCGGTGGACAGGGGAAGGGTGAATACCGCGGCGAGGACGGCCGCCGCGGAGGCGAGCCGTCTCGTGGTGTTGCTCATCGCGTTCCTCCCGAAGGAAAAGGGTGGGGGTGGAGGAGCGCGTCCGGACGCTGCCCGTTGAGCATCAGTCCTTGTCGGGAGCAGGTCAACACGCTTCAATGCGGGGGAACACGGCACTGTGAACGGCCCGACCGGGTTGTGAACGGACCGTCCGGCCCCACCTGCGCCGCCACCGCGGCCCGGCCCCGGGGGCGGGCCGCGACCGTGAACGTTCACCCGCCGGCCGGTTCCCGCGCGGGCCGGACGCGGCAGCGGACCGGCACCGCCCCGGACAGCCCCGAAACCGGCCCGCGCGGACCCGGGGGGCGCCCCGCGGCCGTACCGCGGCCCGCCCGACGCGATGCGACGCCGCTGGAGGTTTCCATGGGTCACACCGAGGCCGATCTGGCACAGGTGCTGCACACCGGCCCCTTCCATCTGGCGCTGCGGGCCGCGCTCTCCGTGCGCGGGCTGCCGCTCCAGCGGGTGCAGCACCATCTCGCCCACCGCGGTATCCGGGTCGGGGTGACCAGCCTCAGCTACTGGCAGCAGGGGGCCCGCCGCCCGCAGCGGCCCGAATCGCTGCGGGCCGTACGCGCCCTGGAGGAGGTGCTCGACCTGCCGGGCAACTCGCTGACCAGGCTGCTCGGCGCCGGTGAGCAGCCCGAGGTCGAGCGGCCGCCGTCCCGTTCGTACCGCTCACTCCTCGAAGTCTCGGACACCGTGGAGGCGCTGCTGGCGGATCTGGAGTCACCCGCGGACGGCGGGCTGCACACGGTCGGCCACCACGAGCGGGTCAGCATCGGAGCCGCCCGCGAACTGCTCGGCCGGGACTCCCGGCACGTGGTACGGGCCCATCGCGACGGGGTCGACCGCTGTCTCGCCATCCACCACGGCGACCCGGGGTGCGATCCGGCGCGGGTGCAGGTCAGCGCGTTGGAGAACTGTCGTACGGGGCGGGTGCGGCGGGACCGGGAGAGCGCGATCGTGGTCGCGGAGCTGCTCTTCGACACCCGGCTGCGCGCC
This sequence comes from Streptomyces sp. NPDC094448, assembly GCF_044763775.1. NCBI lineage: Bacteria > Bacillati > Actinomycetota > Actinomycetes > Kitasatosporales > Streptomycetaceae > Streptomyces > Streptomyces sp. NPDC094448. The sequence goes on from NZ_JBIWGU010000009.1 coordinate 28,507, forward strand.
GGTGAGACGTACTTCTTCGGCTACGGCTTCGAGGACGGTACGGGCGGCCCGAGCGCCGAGTACGTCCGCGGCTTCACCTACGCGGGCGGGCAGTACGTGCTCCAGGTGCGCTTCGACGAGGGTGCGCTGCCGGTGCGCTGCCGCCGGTTCTCCCAGGCGACGACCGGGGCGCCGCGGGGCGGCCGATCCGAGCTGACGCTCAGCGGCCGCCACCGCACGGTCCATCTGGTCGAGCAGGGGGTCCGCCCGGGGATCCTGGGCATCGACTGGGACTGGGACTGAGCGGGCCCGGGCAGGCCTCTGCGGTACGGGCCCCGGTCAGGCCTCGGGGCCCGCGATCAGCTTGCCGTCGCGGACCACGACCGGGACCTTCGGCAGCGGTACCGTCGCCGGGCCCTTGAGCGCCTCGCCGGTGGTGACGTCGAAGCGGCTGCCGTGGCAGGGGCAGTTCCCCTCGTTTCCCTCGACCTTGTCGAGCGCGCAGCCCGCGTGCGTGCACTGGGCGCTGAACGCCAGGTACTCGCCCTTCGCCGGGCAGCTCACCACGAGCCGCTGCTCCCGGTAGAGCCGGGCGCCGCCGACCGGGACCGCGTCCGCCGCGCCCAGATCGACGGGTGCGGTGGGCGTGGGGGTCCTGGCGTGGCCCAGCTTGGACTCGGTGGAGCAGGCGGCGGCCCCCAGGCCCGCGGCTCCGGCGAGGGCCGCGCCTTTCAGCACGGTACGGCGGGCTGCGGGGGTGGCGGACATAGGGGGCTCCACGGGTTCGGGGGCGGTCGTACGGGGCCGGGGCCCGGGTGACGGGCATGCGCCGGTCCCGGGCGGTCCGGATCCGGCGCCGGTCCGGGCCGGCGGCGACGGATCCGACGATACCGGCGCGCACCGGACGACCCGCGTCCGGGCTCCCTCCCCCGGTGCCCGGGCCATGGACTACGTTCGGGGCCATGATCGTCGTCGCCGGAGAGGCCCTGATCGACCTGGTCCCCCTCGCCCCGCCGGAGCCCGGTGGACCGCTGCCGGTGCTGGCACCCCGGCTCGGCGGCGGCCCGTACAACACCGCGATCGCCCTGGGACGGCTCGGCGGGCCGGCCGCGTTCTGCTCCCGGATCTCGGCGGACGGTTTCGGGGACGCGCTGGTGGCGGGGCTGGCGGCGGCCGGGGTGGACACGGCGTACGTGGCGCGCGGGCCCGAGCCGACGACGCTGGCGGTCGCCGCCGTCGGACCGGACGGTTCGGCGGGCTACTCCTTCTACGCCGGGGGCACCGCCGACCGGCTCTTCGAACTGCCGCCGCCGCTGCCGGCCGGGACCCGGGCGGTGGCGTTCGGCACCTGCTCGCTGGTCCTGGAGCCGGGCGCGTCCGCGTACGAGGCGCTGCTGCGGCGGGAGGCCCGGGCGGGCAGGTTCGTTCTGCTGGACCCCAATGTGCGGCCCGCGCTGATCCCGGACGCCGGTGCCTACCGCGAGCGGTTCCGCTCCTGGCTGCCGTACGTCTCGCTGCTGAAGCTCTCCGAGGAGGACGCGGAGTGGCTGGGCGGGGTGCCGGAGGGGCCGGGGGCGGTGGTGCTGACCAGGGGCGCGGCGGGGCTGGAGGTCCGCACCCGGGGTGGTGGCGGGGTACGGGTCCTGGTCCCGGCGGTCCCGGTGGCGGTCGCCGACACCATCGGCGCGGGCGACACCGTGAACGCGGCCCTGCTCCACGGACTGGCCGCCCGGAACGCCCTCTCGCCCGCCGGGGCGGCGGCCCTGGGCCCGGACGGCTGGCGCGAGGTGCTGGCCCTGGCCGCCCGCGCCGCCGCCCTGACCTGCTCCCGCCCGGGTGCCGAACCCCCGTACGCCGCGGAACTGGCGTAGCGCCTCCGCAGCGGACCGGCCCCGTACCGGCGGACAGGTGCGCGGATACGGGGCCGGTAAGAGGCCGGTCTCCGGCCGTGGCGACGGGCTCACTGCCCGCGCCGGGAGTTACGCCTTCCGCGCGCGGGCCGCCGTGGTCTTCGCCGCCGTCTTCTTGGCGACCGGCTTCTTCGCGCCCGTCTTGGCGGCCGTCTTGGCGACCGCCTTCTTGGCCGCCGCTGCCGTCGTCGCGGTGCGCTTCCGGGGGGTTGTACGCGACCGGGCCGGGGCCGTGGCGTCGCTGACCCGCTCCGGGTCCAGGATGTCCCGGAGGAACTTGCCGGTGTGGCTGGTGGTGACGCCCGCGACCTCCTCCGGGGTGCCCTCGGCGACCACCAGACCGCCGCCGCTGCCGCCTTCGGGGCCCATGTCGACGACCCAGTCCGCGGTCTTGATGACATCGAGGTTGTGCTCGATGACGATGACCGTGTTGCCCTTGTCGACCAGCCCGGACAGCACCGTGATCAGCTTGCTGATGTCCTCGAAGTGCAGACCCGTGGTCGGCTCGTCGAGGACGTACACCGTGCGTCCGGTGGAACGCTTCTGAAGCTCGGAGGCGAGCTTGACGCGCTGCGCCTCACCGCCGGAGAGCGTCGTCGCGGGCTGGCCGAGCCGGACGTACCCGAGGCCGACCTCGTGCAGCGTCCGCAGATGGCGGGCGATCGTCGGTACGGCCTCGAAGAAGTCCAGCGCCTCCTCGATGGGCATATCGAGGACCTCGGCGATGGACTTGCCCTTGTAGTGGACCTCCAGCGTCTCGCGGTTGTAGCGCGCTCCGTGACAGACCTCGCACGGGACGTAGACGTCCGGCAGGAAGTTCATCTCGATCTTGATGGTGCCGTCGCCGGAGCAGTTCTCGCAGCGGCCGCCCTTGACGTTGAAGGAGAACCGGCCGGGCTGATAGCCCCGGACCTTCGCCTCCATCGTCTCGGCGAAGAGCTTGCGGACATGGTCGAAGACACCGGTGTACGTCGCCGGGTTGGAGCGCGGGGTGCGGCCGATGGGCGACTGGTCGACATGGACGACCTTGTCGACCAGATCGTCGCCGTCGACCCGGGTGTGCCGTCCCGGAACCGACTTGGCGCCGTTCAGCTCGCGGGCGAGATGGGTGTAGAGAATGTCGTTGACCAGGGTCGACTTACCGGATCCGGAGACTCCGGTAATCGCGGTGAACACCCCGAGCGGGAACGACACATCGATATCGCGGAGGTTGTTCTCCCGGGCGCCGCGGACCGTGATCCGCCGGGTCGGGTCGGTCGGCCTGCGCAGCTCGGGGGTGGCGATGGACTTCTTGCCCGAGAGGTACTGGCCGGTCGCCGAGCCGTCGTTGGCCAGCAGCTCCGCCAGCGGCCCCGAGTGGACGACCTTTCCGCCGTGCTCACCGGCGCCGGGGCCGATGTCGACGACCCAGTCGGCGACCTTGATGGTGTCCTCGTCGTGCTCGACGACGATCAGGGTGTTGCCCATGTCGCGGAGGCGGACCAGGGTTTCGATCAGCCGGTGGTTGTCCCGCTGGTGCAGCCCGATGGAGGGTTCGTCGAGAACGTAGAGCACACCGACGAGACCGGAGCCGATCTGGGTGGCCAGCCGGATGCGCTGGGCCTCACCGCCGGACAGGGTGCCCGCGGCGCGGTTCAGGGAGAGGTAGTCGAGGCCCACGTCGACCAGGAACCGCAGCCGTTCGTTGACCTCCTTCAGCACCCGCTCCGCGATCTTCTTGTCCCGGGCGGTCAGCTTCAGCCGGCCGAGGAAGTCGGCGCACTCGCTGATCGACATACCGGAGACATCGGCGATGGAGCGGTCCATCACCGTCACCGCGAGGACCACCGGCTTGAGGCGGGTGCCCTCGCAGGTGGGGCAGGGCACCTCGCGCATATAGCCCTCGAAACGCTCGCGGCTCGCGTCGCTCTCGGCCTCCTGGTGCCGCCGCCGCACGAACTGGACGGCGCCTTCGAAGGCCGGGGTGGTGTAGGCGCGCTCGCGCCCGTACCGGTTGCGGTAGCGGACCTCGACCTGGGTCTTGTGGCCGTACAGCAGGGCCTTCTTGGCGCGCTGCGGCAGCCCGGCCCACGGCATGTCGGTGGCGAAGCCCAGGGCCCCCGCCAGTCCGCCGATCAGCCGGCCGAAGTACTCCTTGGTGTGGCCGTGGGACCAGGGGTGGATCGCGCCCTCGTCGAGGGACTTCTCCGGGTCCGGGACGATCAGCTCGGCGTCGACCTCCATCCTGGTGCCGATACCGGTGCAGTCGGGGCAGGCGCCGAAGGGCGAGTTGAAGGAGAAGGAGCGGGGCTCCAGCTCCTCGAAGGAGAGATCGTCGTAGGGGCAGTACAGATGCTCCGAGAACATCCGCTCGCGCTCGGGGTCGTCCTCGGGGAGGTCGACGAAGTCGAGCACGACCATGCCGCCGGAGAGTCCGAGGGCGGTCTCCACGGAGTCCGTCAGCCGCCGCTTGGCGCTCTCCTTGACGGTCAGGCGGTCGACGACCACCTCGATCGTGTGCTTCTCCTGCTTCTTCAGCTTCGGCGGCTCGGCCAGCTGAATCGTCGCACCGTCGACCCGGGCCCGGCTGTATCCCTTGGTCTGGAGGTCGGCGAAGAGGTCGATGAACTCTCCCTTGCGCTCGCGCACCAGCGGCGACAGCACCTGGAAGCGGCTGCCCTCGGGCAGCTCCAGCACCCGGTCCACGATGGCCTGCGGCGACTGCCGGGAGATGGGCCGGCGGCACTCGGGGCAGTGCGGTTTGCCGATCCGGGCGAACAGCAGCCGCAGATAGTCGTAGACCTCGGTGATGGTGCCCACGGTGGAGCGGGGGTTGCGCGAGGTCGACTTCTGGTCGATCGACACGGCCGGGGAGAGGCCTTCGATGAAGTCGACGTCGGGCTTGTCCATCTGGCCCAGGAACTGCCGTGCGTACGACGACAGGGACTCCACGTAACGGCGCTGGCCTTCGGCGAAGATCGTGTCGAAGGCGAGCGAAGACTTGCCCGACCCGGAGAGCCCCGTGAACACGATCAGCGAGTCACGGGGGAGGTCCAGCGAGACGTTCTTCAGATTGTGCTCGCGAGCGCCACGGACGATGAGACGGTCGGCCACGCCGGGTCCGCACCTTTCTTGAGTGAACCGGTCCTGAACGGAGGCACCGGCCGGGAGACGGCCGTGGACCGGACCTTCCCAGCCTACGGGGGTCGCCGCGGGAACGGACCGGATCCGCCGGACGCCCGCCGCAGCGGGGCGCCGACCGGGCCGGTCACGGCCGGACGCCGGGCGAGGTGCCCGGCCATATGCCCGGTGAGGCGCCCGACGGCGTGCCCGGCGAGGTGTCGGACAGCTGCCCGACAACCAGGATGCCTCGCCCCAGGCTATAGCACGCACATTCGATTTACCGCGGCCCGCCGATACCTTCACCCGATCGTGTGGCGGCAGGGAGGCGCACTATCGTCGGCCGCATGACCGATCCCTTGCGCGACCTCGCCTCTCTCCGTGCGGCCACCGAGCGGCTGCTCACCACCGCCCACGCCCTCGGCAGCGCAGAGAACACCGCCGTGGCCGGCCCGTCCCGGCTTCCGGGCTGGACCAGGGGGCATGTCCTGGCGCATCTGTCCCGGAACGCCGAAGCACTGGTGAACGTCCTGGAGGGGCGTCCGATGTACACGAGCCCCGAGGCGCGCGAAGCCGATATCGAGAGCGGCGCAGGCCGCCCGCTGGACGTCCAGCTCGCCGATGTCCGCGACAGCGCCGCCCGGCTGCACGCGGTGGCCTCGCTGCCCTCGGACTGGGACCGGACGGTCACCCTCCGCAACGGCGTCACGGACCGGGCGGCGGGAATCCCCTTCCGCAGGCTCGTCGAGGTCGAACTGCACCATGTGGACCTCGGCGCCGGGCACGAGCTGGAGGACCTCCCGGAGGAGTTCCTCCTGCGCGAGACCGCGTTCCTCGCCGACCGCTTCGCGGGCCGTGCGGACGTACCGCCCACGCTGATCACGGTCTCCGGCGGCCACGGCACCCTGCGGACGGGCCGCGAGGCCGACGGCGACAGCACGGCCGCGGTGTCCGTCGAGGGCCCGCCTGCGTCCCTGGTCGGCTGGCTGGCCGGACGGCGTACGGGCGATCCCGCCCTCACCGCGACGGGAGCGGACGGCGCTCCGGCCGCCCTGCCCGCCCTGCCCGCACTGTGACCCCCTGACCGGAGCGGGCCGGGGGCATAGGCTGCTGTCATGACGTACAGCGGAGCGGTGAAGGTCGGCGGACCGGCGGACGTACACGAGCTGACGGACCTGATGATCTCCAAGGTCGCGGTCGGCCCGATGGACAACAACTCCTATCTGCTGCGCTGCCGGGCCACCGGGGAGCAGTTGCTGATCGACGCGGCGGCCGAGCCGGCCACGCTGCTCCGGCTGATCGGGGACGATTCCATCGCCTCGGTGGTGACCACCCACCGGCACGGCGACCACTGGCAGGCGCTGGCCGAGGTGGTGGCCGCGACCGGCGCCCGGACGTATGCGGGCCGGTACGACGCCGAGGGCATTCCCGTGCCGACCGACGTCCCGGTCGAGGACGGGGACGAGATCGCGGTCGGCCGGGTCCGGCTCACCGCCCGGCACCTCGTCGGCCACACCCCGGGTTCGATCGCCCTGGTCTACGACGATCCGCACGGCCCGCCCCATGTGTTCACGGGCGACTGCCTCTTTCCGGGCGGTCCCGGCCGGACGACGAATCCGGAGGAGTTCGACTCCCTCATGGCCGGCCTGGAGGCCAAGGTGTTCGGCGTCCTCCCGGACGAGACGTGGATCTACCCCGGCCACGGCAACGACACCACCCTCGGGGCCGAACGCCCCCACCTCGCGGAGTGGCGCGCGCGAGGCTGGTGACCATGGCAACGGCGACCGCCCCCGGCCTCAGCGGGGGGCGGTCGCCGCGTTCAGGCGTGCCGATGCTCCGGGAATCCGGCATGGTCCCCGGCCCGGGAGGACCGGCCGTGCGGCGGGCACGGCCGATCGCCGTGCAGTCCGGCGCACGGATCCGAGCCGAGGGAGTCAGTGCAGGGTGAGCGGGGTCGCGGATGTGACCCGGGACAGCTTCTCCGGGTTGCGGACGTAGTAGAGACCGGCGATGCGGCCGTCCTCGACGGCGATCGCCATGACACCGTCGATCTCGCCGTCCAGCCGGACGAGGAGTGCGGGGTTGCCGTTGACCACGGCCGGCTCGGTGGTGATGATCGTGCCCTCCAGCCTGCCCATACCGCCGGCGAGCAGACGAGCCACCCGGCCGGCGCCGGTGACCGGCCGCAGAGCGGCGTGTTTGACGCCGCCGCCGTCGCTGGTCAGGACGGCCTGGGGGGCGAGCACCTCCAGGAGGGCCTGCGGATTCCCGGTTGCCACGGCACTCCGGAACGACTCCATGACCGCCCGCCCCTCGTCCGGGGAAGCGGGCTGACGGGGGCGCCGGGCATCGACGTGCCGACGGGCGCGGTGGGCGATCTGGCGGACGGCCGCGGGGCTCTTGCCGACGACGGCCGCGATCTCGGCGTAGTCGACGACGAAGACCTCCCGGAGCACGAAGACGGCTCGCTCGGTCGGCGACAACGTCTCCAGTACGAGCATCAGCGCCATCGACACGCTCTCGGCGAGTTCGACGTCCTCGGCGACGTCCGGCGCGGTGAGCAGGGGCTCGGGCAGCCAGCAGCCGACGTACGCCTCCCGCCGGCGCTTGATGGTCCGCAGCCGGTTGAGCGCCTGGCGGGTGGTGATGCGGATCAGGAAGGCACGCTGGTCACGCACCTGTTCCCGGTTGGCCTTGACCCATTGCAGCCAGGTCTCCTGGAGGACGTCCTCGGCGTCGGTGGCCGATCCGAGCATTTCGTAGGCGACGGTGAACAGCAGGTTGCGGTAGGCGAGGAACGCCTCGGTCTCCGGCTCTGCAGAGCTGCCGCTCATCCCTCGCCCCTGCCTCTCGTCCTTCGTGGTCGGCACCGTCGGCCGTCCGTATGCCCGTGCCGCTGCGGCAGGACCCTCGCGGAATGCACCGTTCAGACCGCCCTGTCGGCGGCGGCCGGTGCCTCGGCACGGTGGGCCAGCAGCAGTTGCCGGCGCTTGGCCGCACCGCCACGGACGCGGTGCAGGCCGTACGAACCGGGCCTGCGCGCCTCCTCGGCCAGATGCCCCGGTATGCCCGTGCAGACGCGTTCCTTGATCCTGGCGCCGAGACCACTGCCGATGTACAGCCACACCGCGGCGTCGGACCGGTTCGCGAACTGGTAGATGCCCGCCCTCCGGCCCAGGCTGATGCACTGCGCGTACACCGACTGATGAAGTTTCACCGGCTCCTTACCGGCGAGCCGGCTGAGCACCGTGTCGGCGGCGCGTGCGCCCAGCGGCATCGCGTTGAGGCAGCTCATCCGCAGCGGCAGGCCGGACGGGGCCGCCGAGTCCCCGGCCGCGACGATACGCGGGGTGTCCACGCTCGTCAGCGTCTCGTCCGTGAGCAGCCGGCCCACGGCGTCGGTGCTCAGCCCACTGCGCGCGGCCAGGTCGGGAACGCCGAATCCGGCGGTCCAGACAGTGACCTCGCTCGGCAGCTCACAGCCGTCGGCGAGCCGCACGGCATCGCGGGTCACCTCCGTCACCTTCGCGCCGGGGCCGTCGACGACCGTCACTCCGAGTGCGGCCAACCGCTTCGCGACCGAGCGCCGGCCCCGCGGGTGCAGGTAGGGGCCGAGGACACCGCCGCAGACCAGCGTCACCCGACGGCGCTGCTCCGCCAGTTCGGCGGCGGTCTCGATGCCGGTGGGACCGCCGCCCACCACCGTCACCGGGGCCGTCACGGGCGTGGCGCCGAGGACCGTGCGCAGCCGCCGCGCCTCTTCCAGGGTGGCGAGCGGATGGGCGGACTCGGCCGCCCCGGGCACGCCCGGCTCGGCACTGCCACTGCCCACGGCGTAGATCAGATAGTCGTAGCCGAGCGTGCCGCCGGTCGTCAGCGTCACGCCACGGCCGGCCGCGTCGATCCGGGTCACGGTGTCGACCACCGGCCGGACGCGCTCGGCGAGTACGTCCCGGTGGGCGACGACCGCGTCGTCGGAACCGCCCACCAGCTGGTGCAGGCGCAGCCGGTGAACGAACTCCGGGCGCGGGTTGATCAGTGTCACGGCCACGTCGTGCCGCAGGGTCAGCCGGTTCGCGGCCATCACGCCCGCGTATCCGCCACCGATCACGACCACACGCGTCTGCCAGGTCATGGCGCCTCCTCCGTTTCAGGTGTTCGGCCTTGAGTCACCGCGTAGCCGGTCGGCGTGACAGCCTGTGACCCAGTTCACTCCACTGAGGGGGGCTGCGAGCACGGTCCCGACGGTGGCGGAGCGCCGGGCTCGAACCAGCGGCGGGGCGCTGTGGGCGGTGAAGAAGAGCCGGAACCGGGCGAGCCGACCGCCGGTCCCCCCCCTGGCGATGGGCAACGGACCGGCACGCGCGTGAGGAACCCGCGTCAGGAACGCGCGGGCCCGGACCGGACCGTGGTCATGGCGGCAGGACCGCGGTGACCACCAGCCCGCCGCCCTCGCGGGGGCGGGCCGTGACGGTTCCGCCGTGGGCTCGGGCCACCGCGCGGACGATGGAGAGGCCCAGCCCGGCCCCCTTGGCGCTGATGACCCGGTCCCGGCCGAGCCGCCGGAAGGGTTCGAAGAGCGTCGGCACATCGAACGGGGACACCGGGGGCCCGGTGTTGGCCACCTCCAGCACGGCCCCGCCGCCGGGCGCCGGACGGCTCGTGACCCGTACGAAACCGCCCGGACCGCTGTTGTGGCGGATGCCGTTCTCCACCAGATTGTGAACCAGCCGTTCCAACAGCAGGGCGTTGCCGCTGGTCAGGGCCTCGGCCGCGGACTCGTCGACGATGATGCCCGCGGACCGCGCCTCCGCCGCGGCCAGCGCGGCCACATGGGTCACCACATCCGCCAGGTCGAGCGGGATGCGTTCGGTGACCTCGTTCTCCGAGTCCGCGAGCAGCAGCAGCCCGCCGATCAGCCGCTCGTGCCGCAGGTTGATCTCCAGCAGATCCTCCCCGAGCTGCTTCACGTCGTCGGAGGCGGTCCTGCGGTGCATCGCCACCTCGACCAGGGCCCGCCCCAGGGTGAGCGGGGTGCGCAGTTCGTGGGAGGCGTTGGCGACGAACCGCCGCTGCCCGTCGAAGGAGCGGTCCAGCCGTTCGAGCATGGTGTCGAAGGTGTCGGCGAGATCCTTGACCTCGTCCCGGGGTCCGGCGAGGGCGATGCGTTCGTGCAGCCCGCGCCCGGCGGCGGGGGCCGCGGCGATCCGGCGGGCGGTCTCGGTGACCCGGCGCAGCGGGGCCAGTACCCGTCCGGAGACCAGCCAGCCGAACCCCGCGGCGGCGCCGCCGACCACCACCAGGACCAGGCCGCCCTGGCTGAGCAGGGTGGTGGCGGCCGTCTCCCGGACCGCCTTCTGATGCTGTTTCAGCAGTTCGGCGCTGGTGGCCGGCCGGTCGCTGCGGCTGCCGTCGGGCAGGATGTACGTCACCTCGGGCGGTGGGGCCGCCCCGGACGGCGTGGAGCTGCCGGACGGCGCCTTCTGCACCGTACTGATCAGTTTGGCGCCCCCCGGCATCTGCTGCTGGAAGAGCACATGGAGCACCCCGAGCAGCACCACTCCGGCGGCCATGAACAACCCGCCGTAGATCAGGGTCAGCCGGGCCCGCAGCGGCAGTGCGCCGGTCCGGGGCCGGCGGGCCCGCCACAGCCTCCGGCGGGCCCGGCGCGGTCCGCCGCGGCGCCGGGGGCCCGGCGGGTCCGAGTCCGGGTCCGGGGCGTACGGCGGGACGGTCCCGTCGGGGCCACCGTTCATGAGATGCGGTACCCCGCTCCCGTGACGGTCTCGACCACCGGCGGATCGCCGAGCTTCCGCCGGAGTTTGAGGACGACGAGCCGTACCGCGCCCGTGAACGGATCGGCGTTCTCGTCCCACGCCTTCTCCAGCAGTTGCTCGGTGGAGACGGCGGCCCCTTCGGCGCGCAGCAGTTCGGTGAGGACCGCGAACTCCTTGGGGGACAGGGGAACGTACCGCCCGTCGCGGAACACCTCGCGGCGGGCCGGATCGAGGGCGATGCCCGCCCGGCGGAGCACCGGCGGTGCGGCGGGCCGGGAGCGCCGGCCCAGCGCCTGGACCCGGGCGGCCAGTTCGGGAAAGGCGAAGGGTTTGGTGAGGTAGTCGTCGGCGCCGAGGCCGAGGCCGCCGACCCGGTCGGCGATCTCCGCGGCGGCGGTCAGCATCAGGACCCGGGCGGTGTTCCCGGTGCCGGTGATCGCACGGCATACGTCGTCGCCGTGGACGACGGGCAGATCGCGGTCGAGGACCACGACGTCGTAGTCGTTGACGCCCACGCGCTCCAGCGCCGCGGCGCCGTCGTGGGCGATGTCGACGGCATGGGTGTCCTCGCGCAGCCACTCCGCGATCGCGTCGGCGAGCCTCGGCTCGTCCTCCACCACCAGTACCCGCATGGGTCGGCCCCTCTTCCCCGTGTCCGGGCGCCGGTGCGCCCGGTCCGCATGGTCCGCATGGTCCGGCGCCGTACCGGCCCCGGTGCTGCGGCGCGCCGGGGCACGGCGGCGTCCCCGGCACCCCCGTGTGCGCCGGGTTACTCCGCCATCGTGAACACCCGGACGTTTCCGCCGCGTTAGTGCGGCGCGGCGGTACGGCGGTGGCGTCCGGCACGGGCCGGCCGCCGGGGACGGACACCCGGACCGTACGCCGGGGAGGTCCGCCCGGGACATACGCCGGGGACGTACACCCAGGGGACGCACGCCGGGCCGGAGCGCCGCAAGTATCCCCGGACCGGAAACGGCGCGGAAACGGCAGTGCGCGTTCCATCGGTCGTCGAGGGGCCGGAAGCGACCGGCCCGTGGCACGAGGAGACGAACGATGCGATCACTCATCCGCCGGGGCCGGGCCGCCGGAGCACCGGCCGCTCCGGCCCTGGCGCTGGTGCTGGCGCTGGGGTTCGGGGCGGCCGGATGCGGTTCGGACGGCGGCGGGGAGAAGGTGGCCGCGGCGCCGTCCGCCACCGGCACGGGCGGTGCGCAGCGGGACGGCGGTGCGCCCGGGGACGGTGCGGTGCCCCAGGACGAGGAGGGCAAGGCCAGAAAGTTCGCGGAGTGCCTGCGGAAACACGGTCTTGATGTGGGAGACCCGCGGGAGGGCAGGTTCACCATGGACGGGAACGGGCTGCCCAAGGACAAGCTGGACAAGGCGATGGAGGCGTGCCGCGCCTTCCAGCCGCAGGGCGCGGGCAAAGGGAAGCCGGACCCGAAGACGGCCGAATCGATGCGGAAGTTCGCCGAGTGCATGCGGACCAACGGGGTGGAGGAGTTCCCCGACCCGGGCTCCGGCGGCGGTATCCAGATCGACGGCAGCATCGCCGGGGACCCGGACTTCAAGGCCGCCGAGACGAAGTGCCGGGCCGGTATGCCGAAGGGCCCCGGGAAGCAGGACCTCGATGGCTGAGCCGTCGGCGCGAGGGTACGCGGGGAGCGGAGGGCCGGGCTCCGGTCCTCGGGATCCGTACCGTACGGAGTCCGGCGGTCCGAACGAGCCGCACGGTACGGGACCGGACGGCACCGGAGCCGGCAGCGCCTGGCCGGACGGCATCGAACCGGACGGCGCGGAAGCAGACGGCATCGAACCGGACGGCGCGGAAGCAGACGGTCCGGACAGTCCGGAGGGGTTGGCGGGTGGGGACGGTGCGGAGGATCTGCCTCCGCCGCCCTTCCGGAGCAACCGGCGCCGCAGGCGGCGCGGCCGCCGGGCCGCCGCAGTCCTCACGGTGCTCGCCGCGGGCGGCGCGGTGGCCGTCGCCGGGCTCGGTCTCGGCGGCGACGCGGACACGGGCGGCGGGGCCTCCGGCGGGCTGCCGCCGAACACGGCGCAGGTGACCCGGCAGACCCTGCGCGATCTGCACACGGCGGACGGCACCCTCGGATTCGGCGACACCGCCGAGATCGTGAGCCGGGTGTCCGGCACGGTCACCGCCGTACCGGAGACCGGGGAGCGGATCACCCGGGGTGAGGAGCTGTACGCGGTGGACGATCTGCCGGTGACGCTGATGTACGGCGCCGTGCCCGCGTACCGCCCCTTGAAGGAGGACGTGGAGGGTCCGGACGTCCGGCAGTTGGAGCGGAATCTGCGGGCCCTCGGATACACCGGGTTCACCGTCGACGAGGAGTTCACCGGGGCGACCGCCTCGGCGGTGGAGGCGTGGCAGGAGGACGTCGGCCTGGAGGAGACCGGGGTCGTGGACCTCGGGCGGGTGGTGTTCGTCCCCTCCGCGATCCGGGTCGAGGCGGTGGAGACCGAGAAGGGCGGCACCGTGCAGACGGGCGCCAAGATCCTCTCGTACACCGGCACCGCGAAAGCCGTCACGGTCGAGCTGGAGCCGGAGCATCTGCGGCTGGCGAAGAAGGGCGCAGCGGTCACCGTCACCCTGCCCGACGACACCCGCGCGGCGGGCCGGATCGACCGGGTCTCCACCGTCGTCCGGCCCGCGACCGGCCAGCAGGAGGCGACCACGAAGGTCGAGGTGATCGTGGCGCTGACCGGGGCGAAGGCGCAGAAGGCGGCCTCGAGGTTCGGATCGGCCTCGGTGGACGCGGACTTCGTCGCCGGCACCCGGCCCGATGTGCTCACCGTCCCGGTCGCGGCCCTGCTGGCGTTCGCCGGCGGCGGATTCGGCGTGGAGGTGGTCACCGGCACCACCTCCACCTATCTCCCGGTGACCACGGGCCTCTTCGCCGAGGGCCGGGTGGAGGTCTCCGGCGACGGGGTCACCGAGGGCGCGGTCGTGGGGATGCCGAAGTGATCGAACTGACGGAGGTCACCAAGGTGTACCCGGGTGGAGTGGCCGCGCTCGCCGGGGTGTCGCTGCGGATCGGCCGCGGCGAACTGGTCGGGATCGTCGGGCCGTCCGGTTCGGGGAAGTCGACGATGCTGCATGTCCTCGGCACGCTGGACCGGCCGTCGTCGGGCCGGGTCCGGATCGACGGGTACGACGTCGGGGCACTGCCCGACCACCGGCTCTCCGCGCTGCGGGCGAGCCGTATCGGCTTCGTCTTCCAGCACTTCCACCTCGCGGCCGGGACGACGGCCCTCGGCAATGTCGCGGACGGCCTGCTCTACAGCGGGCTGCGCCCGGCGGAACGGCGCCGGCGGGCGGCCGCGGCGCTGGAGCGGGTCGGCCTCGGGCACCGGACGGACCACGAACCCCACGAGCTGTCGGGTGGCGAGAAACAGCGGGTGGCGATCGCCCGCGCGGTGGCCGGGGATCCCCCGCTGCTCCTCGCCGACGAACCGACGGGCGCCCTGGACTCGGTATCGGGCGACGGGGTGATGGCGCTGCTGCGGGAGCTGAACCGGGCGGGCACCACCGTCGTCGTGATCACGCACGACCGGGAGATCGCGGCCTCGCTGCCGCGGCAGGTGCTGATGCGGGACGGGCTGATGGTGGCCGACACGCGGGACGGCGGTACGGGCGGGCACACGACGGGCGGTACGGGTACGGGGGCGGCCCGGTGAGCCCGCGTGCCACGGCCCTCGCCCCGGACGCCCCGTCCGAGGAGCCGGGGCCCCGCTCCCGGGGTGCCCGCAGGACGGCCGCCCAGGAGCTGCGGCCCGCCCGGCTGGGGCCGGGCGATGTGCTCGGGGTCGGTGCGGTGGGGCTGCGTACCCGCCCGCTGCGCGCCTTCCTCTCGGCCCTGGGCATAGCCATCGGTATCGCCGCGATGGTCGCCGTGGTGGGCATCTCCTCGTCGTCCCGTGCCGAGCTGGACCGGCGGCTGAGCGCCCTCGGCACCAATCTGCTCACCGTCTCGCCCGGCCGGACGCTGACCGGCGGCGAGGCCCGGCTGCCGGTGGAGTCGGAGGCCATGGTGGGCCGGATCGGGCCGGTGCAGAAGGTGTCGGCGATCGGGGAGATCCCCGATGTCAAGATCTTCCGGACCGGGAAGATCCCGAAGGCGCAGACCAACGGTCTGGCGGCGTATGCGGCCCGCACCGGGCTGCTGAAAACCGTGGCGGCCGAGCTGGCCGCCGGGACCTGGCTGAACGGGGCCACGGGCCGCTATCCGGCGGTGGTGCTCGGGGCGGAGGCCGCCGAGCTGCTGGGTATCGGGCGGCCGGGGCCGGATGTCCGGGTCCTGGTCGGGGAGCGGCTGTTCACCGTCGTGGGCATCCTGGAACCCGCCGCGCTGGCGCCGGAGCTGGACGACGCGGCACTGGTCGGCTGGCCGGTGGCGGTCTCTGCGCTGGGCTTCGACGGGCATCCGACGACGGTCTACACACGGTCCGCGGACTCGGCGGTGGAGAGCGTACGGGACGTCCTCGGGTCGACCGCCCATCCGGAGGCGCCCAACGAGGTGGACGTCTCCCGCCCCTCGGACGCGCTGGCGGCGCAGCAGGCGGCGGACCAGGCGTTCACGGCCCTGCTGCTGGGGCTGGGCGCGGTCGCGCTGCTGGTGGGCGGGGTCGGGGTGGCCAACACCATGGTCATCTCGGTGCTGGAGCGGCGGGCCGAGATCGGGCTGCGGCGTTCCCTGGGAGCGACCCGCGGGCAGATCCGTACGCAGTTCCTCGCGGAATCCCTGCTGCTGTCGGCGCTCGGCGGGCTCGGCGGTGCGGTGCTGGGCACCGGTGTCACCGTGGGATACGCGGTCTACCAGGGCTGGCCGGCAGTGGTGCCGCTGTGGGCGGTGTCCGGGGGGATCGGTGCCACGCTCGCCATCGGCGCGCTCGCCGGTCTCTATCCGGCGGTACGGGCCTCCCGGCTCTCCCCCACCGAGGCACTGGCCACCCCCTGACCGCCCCGGGGCCCGCACGGCTGCCCGCCCCGGGGGCAGCGGAAAGGGTGGGTACGACGGCCGTTCCGGCCGTCGTACCCACCCTTCCGTCATACGTTTCCCGCAGGGAGCCGTCAGGCGTCGACGCTGTCCTTCGGGGTGTCGCTGCCACCGCTGCCGTCGGTGCCGTCGCCGGAACCGGCCGCCGCTTCCTCGGCCTCCAGCTTCGCCTGCTTCCTGGAGGCGATCAGGCTGGTGATGGTGGTGATGACCAGCACACCGCCGATGACGGACAGGGAGAACGGGATGGAGATCTCCGGGACGTTGACGCCGCTCTCGTGCAGTGCGTGCAGCACCAGCTTCACACCGATGAAGCCGAGGATCACCGACAGGCCGTAGCTGAGGTGGACCAGCTTCTTCAGCAGTCCGCCGATCAGGAAGTACAGCTGGCGCAGACCCATCAGGGCGAAGGCATTGGCGGTGAAGACGATGTACGGGTCCTGGGTCAGGCCGAAGATCGCGGGGATCGAGTCCAGGGCGAACAGGATGTCCGTGGTGCCGATGGCGAGCATGACCACCATCAGCGGGGTCATGATGCGCTTGCCGTTCTTCTGGATGAACAGCTTCGTGCCGTGGTACTGGTCGGCGACCCCGAACCGCTTCTCGGCGGCCTTGAGGAGCTTGTTCTCCTCCCAGTCGTCCTCGTCCTCGCCGGCGCGCGCCTCCTGGATGAGCTTCCAGGCGGTGTAGATCAGGAAGGCGCCGAAGATGTAGAAGACCCACGAGAAGTTGGAGATGATCGCGGCACCGGCGGCGATGAAGATGGCGCGCAGAACCAGGGCGATCAGCACACCGATCAGCAGCACGCGCTGCTGGAGGTGGGAGGGCACCGAGAACTTCGCCATGATCAGGACGAAGACGAAGAGGTTGTCGACGCTGAGCGACTTCTCGGTGATGAATCCGGCGAAGAACTCTCCGGACGCCTGGCCGGTGCCCCAGATCGCGAGGCCGATGCCGAAGAGCACGGCCAGCGCAATCCAGACGATCGTCCAGATTCCGGCTTCCTTGATCGACACGTCATGGGGCTTGCGCCCGATGAAGAAGTCGACCGCGATCAGGGCTGAAAGACCGAGAATGGTCAACAACCACACGGTAAACGTGATGTCCACTGCGCCTCCGGCGTCGTACGGCTACTTGATCAGCGTCGTCGCTGCCGGAGGTCTCCTCCACCCGGCCGGCCATACGGCCGCGGGCCGGCGCCCCGGGACCTGAGGGTCCGTATTGACGGGCACGCCACATTAGGGAGTACTCCCCTCCGCTTCAAAACGAGCGTACAGGAGCGCCCAAGCACTGGTAAAGCAGTTGGTAAAGAAGTACCAAAATCTGCTGGTCAGTGCCCCCATGACCGCCGTGCGGCGGTGACCTGATCCAGCACCTGGCGCAGAACCTCACTGCCCGCGGGGACGGTCGGTGGCTGATACGTCCAGGAATGCCGTACCCAGGGATCCGCCAGATGGTCGTCCGGCACCGGGGTGATCCGCAGCAGAGAGCGCCACAGCGGGTCGAGTACGGGACCGTACGCACTGGCGTCCTCACGGTCGGCGACCATCAGCAGATGGACCCCGACCTGAGGGCCCTCGTCGGCGAGATAGCGCAACTGGGTGACGGCCCGGTCGTCGAAGCCGTGCGGGAAGTCGTTGACGATCAGGAGCTGCTCGGAGGTGTCGAGGTCCGGCGGCAGCGCGTCCGGGGCGCCGCCGCGCATCGCCATGGTCACCAGGTCCACACGCTGGGTGAGCCGGGCGAGGGTGGTGGTCACCCCCTGGGCTCCGGTCGCCGGAGGGGCCGCCAGGGCCCCGGACCGGACGAGCGGGGCCAGCGAGTCCGTACCGGTCCCGGCCGGGTCGATCACCTGGACCGTGTAGTCGCCCACCGGGTGGACGGCGAGCAGCCGGGCCGCGTGGGAGACCGCGCAGTCCATGGCCAGCCTGCGCATCCTGGCCTCGTCGACCATGAGCGCCGCCGCGGAGCCGGACCGGCCGCTGTCCACCCAGAGGCCCCGTTCCAGCGGCAGCCGGATCAGGAACGGGATCCGCAGCTCCGGGGACTCGGGCAGCTGGAGATCGCCCAGCCGGACCGCCATCGGCGACTCCATGGGCACCCGGTAGGCGTGCCAGGCGGGGTTGTCCCAGCGGGCGTAGGCGGGTGGGAGCGCGGGCTCCACCACGTCCGATTCGGCGGTGAGCTGCGCCAGGTCGCGGTCGAGGGACTGCCGGGCCAGGGCCGTGAGCTGCTCGCATTTGGCCCGGGCGGCGGCACGGGCGGCGTCGCCGGCATCGCCGATCCGGCTGCGCGGGTCCGCGAGCGCCCGGTCCAGCTCCTGGTCCAGCCGGGATTCGGCGAACTCGACGGCGTTGCGGTAGGCCGCGACGCTCCGGGCCAGATCCTCGAACATGCCCCAGATCTGGTTGTACAGCCGCTCCTCCATGGACCAGCCGGTGGCATCACCGGCCACCGGGCGGGCCGGCTCTCCGGGGGCCGCGGCCGGGGCGGCGGGCGGCGGGGCGGAGCGGCGGGGGTGCGCATAGTCGATCCGGCCGCCGGGGACGGTCGGCGGGCCCGCGGCGCCTTCCGGACCGCCGCCGGGGGCGGCTGCCGCCGGCGGGGGCCGGTCGTCGCCACCCGTGGGGACCGGGGTCTCCGGACCGGGGCGGGCGCCGCCGGGCTGCGGGCCGCTCCGGGGGCCGGCGGGCGGACGGGCGCCGTCCGTCGCCGCCGGGGTCCGGAGCCGGGCGGGCTCGGTCCGGGGCGCTGTACGGGCGGTCGCGGCCCGGATCCGGTCCGCGACCTCATGGGCCCGGTCGAGACCGTGGTCGGCGAGCAGCCGGGCCAGACCGCCCGCGTACCCCTGGCCGACGGCCCGCACCTTCCAGGCGCCCTGCCTGCGGTACAGCTCCAGGGCGACGACCGCGGTCTCGCTGTCCAGTCCGGTGACGGTGAAGCTCGCGATCTCGGCGCCGGCCGAGCTGATCACGGCGAGGAAGGGGGCGGCGGTGGCCCCGAAGCGGGCCGGTCCTCCGGTGCCCTCGGGGAGGGCGATCAGCAGATGGATCCGGTGGACCGCCGCCGCGACGGCCCCGAGGTCGACGGCGAAGCGCGGCGCCTGTGCGGCCTCGGCGGGCACCTCGACCCCGGGCACGGCCGGGGCTCCGGGGTGCGCGATCCAGGCCTCGCGTACGGCACCGCCCTCGTCGGCGCCGGCGGCGCAGGCCACCACCGGATGGCCGGCGGACACCCGTACCTCCAGGAGGGTCTCGGGCAGCGGATGGTTCTGCCCACGGACCAGCTCGGCGGTCATCGCCTCGTCCCCTCGGTTCTGCTGTCGTCGGGCGGGTACCGCAGGGTGGTGCGCGGATACGGCGGCGGTGCCGTGCGGTGCCCGCGGGTGGCAAGCGGTACAGCTCCCGGCGGTCTGCCGCCGGGAGCTGTGTTCGTCCGTCGTACCTCCGCCCGGTGCCGGGCGGTCGCGCCCTCAGGGGTGCCGCGTCCCGGCCCCCGGGTGCGGCTCCGCGATCAGAGGTGCGGCAGGATCGAGGGCATCAGATCCTGGAAGGTCCGGCCGTTGGCGGGGTTGCCCAGGGCCGTCATCTTCCAGCCGTCGCCGACGCGGTGCACCTTCGCCATGATCTGCGCGGTGTAGTTGCCGCCGCCGTCCAGCGTGTAACGCGCCATCTCCTGGCCGTTGGTCTCGTCGACGATCCGGCAGAAGGCGTTCTTCACCTCCTGGAACGTCTGGCCGGTAAAGGAGTTCACCGTGAAGACGATCTGGTCGATGTGGACGGGAATCCGCGCCAGGTCGACGAGGATGGCCTCGTCGTCGCCGCCCGAACCGGCGCCGCCGACCAGATTGTCACCGGTGTGCCGGACCGAGCCGTCGTCGCTGACGAGGTGACGGAAGAAGACCACGTCCACCGGCTGCTTCTCGGCGAACAGCACCGCCGAGGCGTCCAGGTCGATCTCCTTGGTCCGCGAACCGAACAGACCGCGGCGGGCCGCCGCCTGCCAGCCCAGTCCCATCCGCACAGCCGTGAGGGTGCCCCCGTCGCTCTTCTGCAGGCTGATGGCCTGACCCTTGGTCATATTGACCGTCACGCGCTGTCCCCTTCTCACTGAAGTGCCGCCGCTCCGGTGAGCGGCTGCCCCGCACCCTACGCAGTCTCATCAACGCTGCGGCACGATTGGCCGATTATTGTGTCGGTCTTGCAACACATATGGTCCGCGGGGCTTACACCAGCCCCGCCTCCTTCATCTGGCGCAATTCCTTCTTCAACTCCCCGACCTCGTCGCGCAGCCGGGCGGCCACCTCGAACTGGAGGTCGGCGGCGGCCGCACGCATCCTGGCGGTCATCTCCTCGATGATCGCGGACAGCTCGGCGGCGGGGCGGTCGGTCGGTGCGGCGTCCGCCGCTCTGCCCTTCGCGCCCTTGCCCGCGGCCCGGTTCGGGCCGCCGTCCGTGGTCCGCAGCGCGGGCACCGGCGCCTTGGCGCCCTTGCCGTCCTTGCCCTTGCGGTAGCCGGAGCCGAGCAGCTCCTCCGTGTCGATCTCCTCACGCGCGATGGTCGCCACGATGTCGTTGATCTTCTTGCGGAGCGGCTGGGGGTCGATGCCCTTCTCGGTGTTGTAGGCGATCTGCTTCTCGCGGCGGCGGTTGGTCTCCTCGATGGCCTTCTCCATGGCCGGGGTGATCTTGTCCGCGTACATATGGACCTGGCCGGAGACATTGCGCGCCGCCCGGCCGATGGTCTGGATGAGGGAGGTGCCCGAGCGCAGGAAGCCCTCCTTGTCGGCGTCGAGGATCGCCACCAGGGAGACCTCGGGCAGGTCGAGCCCCTCCCGCAGCAGGTTGATGCCGACGAGGACGTCGTATTCACCGGCCCGGAGTTCGCGCAGCAGCTCCACCCGGCGCAGGGTGTCGACATCGCTGTGGAGATAGCGGACCTGGATGCCCATCTCCAGGAAGTAGTCCGTGAGGTCCTCGGCCATCTTCTTGGTGAGGGTGGTGACGAGCACCCGCTCGTCCCGTTCGGTGCGCAGCCGGATCTCGTGCACCAGATCGTCGATCTGGCCCTCGGTGGGCTTGATGACGACCTCGGGGTCGACCAGGCCGGTGGGGCGGATGATCTGCTCCACGAAACCGTCGCCGCGGGCGAGTTCATAGGCGCCGGGGGTGGCCGACAGATAGACGGTCTGGCCGATCCGCCGGGTGAACTCCTCCCACTTCAGCGGGCGGTTGTCGAGGGCGGACGGCAGCCGGAAGCCGTGGTCGACCAGGGTCCGCTTGCGGGAGGCGTCGCCCTCGTACATCGCGCCGATCTGCGGGACGGTGACATGGGATTCGTCGATGACCAGCAGGAAGTCTTCGGGGAAGTAGTCGAGGAGGGTGTTGGGGGGCGAGCCGGGCTCACGGCCGTCGAAGTGCATCGAGTAGTTCTCGATACCGGAGCAGGAGCCGATCTGGCGCATCATCTCGATGTCGTAGGTCGTCCGCATCCGCAGCCGCTGGGCCTCCAGCAGCTTGCCCTGCTTGTCCAGCTCCGCGAGGCGCTGCTCCAGCTCGGCCTCGATGCCGTTGACCGCCTTCTCCAGCCGTTCCGGCCCGGCGACGTAGTGGCTGGCGGGGAAGACGTGGAGGGACCGGTGGTCGCCGAGGATCTCGCCGGTGAGGGGGTGGAGGGTGGAGAGGGCTTCGATCTCGTCGCCGAACATCTCGATCCGGACGGCCAGCTCCTCGTAGACCGGGAAGATCTCGATGGTGTCGCCGCGGACCCGGAAGGTGCCCCGGGCGAACGCGGTGTCGTTGCGCGTGTACTGGATGTCGACGAAGCGGCGCAGCAGAGCGTCACGGTCGGTCTCCTCGCCGACCTTGAGCTGGACCATGCGGTCCACGTACTCCTGCGGGGTGCCGAGGCCGTAGATACAGGAGACGGAGGCGACCACGATCACATCGCGCCGGGTGAGGAGGGAGTTCGTCGCGGAGTGCCGCAGCCGCTCGACCTCCTCGTTGATCGAGGAGTCCTTCTCGATGTAGGTGTCGGACTGCGGGACGTACGCCTCGGGCTGGTAGTAGTCGTAGTACGAGACGAAGTACTCCACGGCGTTGTTCGGGAGCAGCTCGCGGAACTCGTTCGCCAGCTGGGCGGCCAGGGTCTTGTTGGGCGCCATGACCAGGGTGGGCCGCTGGAGCTTCTCGATCATCCACGCGGTGGTGGCCGACTTGCCGGTGCCGGTGGCGCCGAGCAGGACGACGTCCTTCTCCCCGGCGCGGATACGCCGCTCCAGGTCGGCGATGGCCGTGGGCTGGTCGCCGCTGGGCTGGAAGGGGCTGACGACCTCGAAAGGCGCCACCGTACGTTCGATATCGGAAACGGGCCGCATGGCATCCACCGTACGACCCGCCACCGACAATCGGGGTCCGGACCGCTCCCGGGCGCCCGCCGGGGCGGTGCTCAGGGGCGGTGTCCAGGGGGCGGACCGCAGGTCACCAGCCGTCGTAGTACGGCGACCGCGGTTCGCGGCCCGCCCCGGGCCCGGGGGTGCCGGGGGCCGGGCCCCAGTCCTGGGCTCCGGCGTCGGCGGCACCGGGGGCGCGGCGCGGGCCGGTGCCGGGGATCCCGGACACGGGGACGGAGACCCGGCCGGAGCGGCGCTCCCACTCCGGGTCGCCCATCACCAGCAGCGGGTCGAACATCACCACGACCCCGGCGACGATCAGGAACACCAGCGGTCCGATCAGCATCGGCAGCAGCAGGGAAGCGGCCGATTCGCCGGCCCGTGCCGAACCCGCCGAACCGTGGAGATGGACGCTGACGGCGGCCATTCCCGTGTAGTGCATGCCGGTCACGGCGACGCCCATCACCAGGCTGGCGCCGAGGCTGGCGAGGAAGCCGTGGACGGACACGGCGGCCCAGAGGGCGGCGGTGGCGGCGACGACCGCGATGACGACGGAGAGGGTGACGGTCACGGTGTCGTACGCCAGGGTGCCCGGGAGCCGCATTCCGGCCATGCCGAGGTAGTGCATGGACGCGACCCCGAGGCCGGTGATCGTGCCCCCGGTCACCAGGGCCATGGGCGTCGCGCCGCGGTGGCCGACGATGAAGATCCCGATACCGACCATGACGATCGCGACGCCGAGACTGGCGAAGGTGATCGGCGGATCGTAGGTGATCGAAACCTCGTCGACCGTGAATCCGATCATGGCGATGAAATGCATGGTCCAGATGCCGGACCCGATCGCCGCGGAGCCCAGGGCCAGCCATCCGGCCTTGAACGAACCCGCATTGCGGACCGACCGGGTCGTGCAGCGCAGTCCGAGGGCACTGCCGAGGCAGGCCATCAGGAATGCGGCCAATGGCGTGACGATTCCGTAGCTGAATCCGTCGATGGTTCCCTGCATGTCGTGCTTACCTGCTCCTGCCTGGCGCGATCCCCTGGTGTGATCCCGTGATCCCCCGGTGGAACGTCTGTTCAGGCAATGAGCCTATGACCTCGGAGAACGTCGATGAACAGCCGGGGGCGAATGATCGGAGCGGAAGCGTCCGGGTAGCGTGTTCTGCACGCTCGGCTACGGTTTCCGGCCGCTTTTCCACCTGATGGCTTCGGCTTGGACGGTGTCCGTTTTTACGTGATGCGGCGACCGGGGCCGAAAATCGGGCGGTACAGGGCCGCCGGGACCGCCGGATCCGGTGGGCCGGGGAATTCGGCGGACCGGATGATCCCGGGGCCGGGGCGCTGTCGGTGCCCGGTCGTACCGTGGCGGTATGAAGAGCTTCGAGTGGACGGTCGTGGACTCGCCCGTCGGGCCGCTGCTGCTGGCCGCGACCGAGCGCGGGCTGGTCCAGGTCGTGTTCCATGCCGACGAGCGGGTCCGGGACGCCGCGGTGCGGAGACTGGCCGCGCGCCTCGGGGCGACACCGGTCGGGGTGTCCGCCGCGGGGATCACCCCGCCGGGGCGGCTCGCCGAGCCGGTCCGCCAGATCGCGGCGTACTTCGCGGGCGGCCTGACGGAGTTCTCCCTGCCGCTCGACTGGTCGCTGTCCGGCGGATTCAACCGGGAGGTGCTGCTCAGGCTGGCCGCGGACGTCCCGTACGGCACGGTCGTCGGATACGGGGACCTGGCCGCCCTGGTCGACCGGCCGGGCGGTGCACAGGCGGTGGGCGCGGCGATGGGGTCCAATCCGCTGCCGGTGGTCGTGGCCTGCCACCGGGTGGTGGAGACGGACGGCAAGCTGGGCGGCTTCGGCGGGGGCCTCGAGGCCAAGCGCAGACTGCTCGCCCTGGAAGGGGTGCTGCCGGAGCCCCTGTTCTGAACCCCTCCCCAGCCCGCGGAAGGGCGGAACAGCAGGTGAGAGGGGTACGGACGGTTCCAAGCCGACGGGCGGACTGACACACTGCGTCGGTGAGCCCAAGCCCTGATCCGCCCGAGATATCCGCGTTGCCCCCCGACGGGACGGCCGTCGGCAAGGCCGCCGCGGGCCCCGTACCCCCGCCGGAGATACCGGGGGCCGGAGCCGCGACGGGTTCGGGGACGGAGCCGCAGGCGGAAGCGGGGACGGCCGCGGTATCGGCGGCGGAACTCCCCGCCCTGCGGCGGCGGATCACCGTCGCCCTGGTCATCAGCCAGATCCTCGGCGGTCTGGGGATCGCCACCGGAGTCGCCCTGGCCTCCGTGCTGGCCCAGGAGGTCAGTGGTACGGACGCCCTCTCCGGGCTCGCGTCCACCGCGTCCGTAGTGGGCACGGCCCTGCTGTCGGTACCACTGGCCGCGCTGATGACGGCGCGCGGGCGGCGGGCCGGACTGGTCCTGGCCTATGCCATCGGGGTTCTGGGGTCGGGCGTGGTGGTTCTGGCTGCCGTCATGGGCAGTTTCCCGCTGCTGTTGCTGGGGCTGGCCGCGTTCGGCGCCGCGAGTTCGGCGAATCTCCAGGCCAGGTTTGCCGCCGCCGACCTCGCGCTGCCCGAACGGCGCGGCCGGGCCATCTCGCTGGTGGTCTGGGCGACCACGATCGGCGCCGTCCTCGGCCCGAACATCGCGGCCCCCGCGGGCCGCAGCGTCTCCGGGCTCGGCATTCCGCGCGAGGCCGGTCCCTTCCTCTGGGCCGCGGGCGTCCTCCTTCTGGCGGCGCTGGTGCTCCAGGCCATGCTGCGGCCCGATCCGCTGCTGACGGCCCGGACGCTGTCCCGGGAGACCGCCGATCGCACGGACGGCTCGCTGCGGTCCGCCGTCCGCGCGGTCCGGGAGTCCCCGGCCGCGCTGCTGGCCCTGGTGTCCCTCGCCGTCGCGCACACCGTCATGGTGTCGATCATGTCGATGACCCCGGTCGCCCTCCAGCACCACGGGGGCGGAATCGAACTCATCGGCGTGGTGATCAGCGGGCATATCGCGGGCATGTACGCGTTCTCCCCGGTGATGGGCTGGCTGGCGGACCGGTACGGCCGGATCGCCGTGATCGGGCTCGCCGTCGGACTGCTGGCGGTGGCCGCACTGCTCGCCGGAACGGCCGGACCGAGCCACTCCCGGGTCGCCGCGGGCCTGTTCGTCCTGGGACTGGGCTGGTCGGCGGGTGTGGTCGCCGGTTCCGCGCTGCTGACCGACTCGGTACCGCAGGCCGCCCGCGCCCCCGTCCAGGGTCTGTCCGATCTGGCGATGAACGCGTCGGCGGGTGTCGGCGGCGCCCTGTCGGGGCTGGTGGTGTCGCAGCTCGGCTACGGGTATCTGAACCTCCTCGGCGCCCTGCTGCTGCTCCCCCTTGCGGTGCTGGCCCTCCGCCGCGCGCTCCCCCGGACCGGGAACGGCTCGCCGCTGCCGCCCTGAGGCGGGTTTGCGCACTCCCGTCCGGTGCCAGGGATGGGGACATGGTGCTCACGGAGGTTTCCGAGGAAGTACGCGACGCCCTTGCCGCCGGGCGGCCGGTCGTCGCACTGGAGTCCACGATCATCGCGCACGGTCTGCCGCGTCCGCGGAATCTGGCCGTCGCCGCCGAACTGGAGGCGATCGTACGTTCGCAGGGCGCCGTCCCGGCCACGATCGCCGTCCTCGGCGGGCGGGCCCGGATCGGGCTCGACGCCGCACAGCTGGCACGGATCGCGAGCGGCGACGGCGTCCGCAAGCTGGGCCGCCGGGATCTGGCGCCCGCTCTGGCAGCGGGCGCCGACGGGGCGACGACCGTGTCCGCGACGGCCTTCCTCGCCGCCGGGGCCGGGATCCGGGTCTTCGCGACGGGCGGTCTGGGCGGGGTGCACCGCGACTGGACGCACACCCAGGACGAATCGGCCGATCTGCCGCAACTGGCCAGGACCGGGATCGCCGTGGTCTGCGCGGGCGTGAAGTCCGTTCTGGACGTGCCGGCCACGCTCCAGCGGCTGGAGACGCTCGGGGTCGGCGTCGTCGGCTACCGGACGGACCGCTTCCCCGGCTTCTATCTGACGTCCTCGGGGGAACCCGTCGACTGGACCGTCGGCTCACCGGAGGAGGCCGCCGCGGTGATCCGCGCCCGTGAGTCGCTCGGGGGCACCGCGTCCGCCCTGGTCATCGCCAACCCGGTACCGGAGTCGGAGCAGCTCGACCCCGCACTGCACGACCGGGTGCTGAACGAGGCGCTCGACGCCTGTACCGAGCACGGGATCACGGGCCAGGCCGTCACCCCCTTCCTGCTGGAGTTCCTGACCCGGCACACCGACGGCGCCTCCCTGGAGGCCAATGTGGCGGCGGTACGCGGCAATGTCCGGCTGGCCTCGCTGATCGCGGCGGCCCTCTGAACCCCGGCGCCCCACCCGCCGGAAGGCCCTCGTCCCGGACGGCCGGACACGGCTCCCGGACGGCCGGACACGACCCCGGCCGGGGCGCCACTTCTCTGCGCACCGCCCCCTGGCGCCCGGTACGACCCCGTCCGGGGCGGAGCCGGTCAGCCCGGAACCGTCCACGCCGGGTGCCGGGGATCGTCGACCCGTACCAGGACATCGGCCGTCTCCTCCGGCCCCACCTCCTCCTCGTACCGCCGGAACGCGGGCAGCGTCCACTGCCCGGACCGCTCCGTCCTCCGGCGGAGCGCGGCCGGTGAGAGCCGCAGATGGACCGTCAGATCGAACGGGAAGCCGTGGCCGAGCAGAAACGGCCCGTGCAGCAGGAGCACTCCGCCGCGCGGCAGTTCCATCCGGGAGCTGCGCGTCGCCCGGTCGGTCGCCGGATCCCACAGATCGGGCAGCACCCGCCCCGTACCCCCGCTCTCCAGAGGACCGAACACCTCCCGCCACAGGGCGCCCGTGTCGAACCAGTCGCCGTAGTACGCATCGGGGTCCTCGCGCCCGTACTCGTACCGCAGGGACGCGGGGCGAAGGAATCCGGCGGTGCCGACGACGAGTCCGCGCCGCCCGCGCAACCGCAGCGCCTCCCCGATCCGGACGGCGAACTCCCCGCCGCCCGCCGCGGGCGCCCCGTCGATGCCGATGCGTACCCAGGAGGCCCTGCCCTCCGCCCCCGCGGAAGCGGCCCCGGCCGCCAGGGCCCGTTCGGTGACGGCCTCGGTCAGCCGCTCCCAGGTGATCGGTTCGAGTCTCGTCGGTTCATCATCGTCCAGGTCCGCCGTCGACCCGCATGGCGAGTACTCGCCATCCCGTCGGCGGGCGCCCGGGTACGGGCCCGGGTGGGCCGGGTCCGGCGGGGGGTGGGAGAGTTCTCCGTCATGACGGACCGCCCGCTGCTGCTCCTCGACGTCGACGGCCCCCTGAACCCTTTCGCGGCCCGCCTGCCCCGGCTGCGCGGCTACACCAGCCACCGGCTCCGTCCCGCCGTGTGGCTGGAGCGTCAGACGCCCGGCTCCCGCCGCCACCGGCGCGGGCTGCGGGTCCGGCTGAACCCCTCGCACGGCGCGCGGTTGACGGGGCTGCCGTACGAAACCGT
Source organism: Streptomyces sp. NPDC094448 (assembly GCF_044763775.1). Lineage (NCBI taxonomy): Bacteria > Bacillati > Actinomycetota > Actinomycetes > Kitasatosporales > Streptomycetaceae > Streptomyces > Streptomyces sp. NPDC094448. Next base: position 56,187 of record NZ_JBIWGU010000009.1, read on the forward strand.
ATGGGCGTCGGCCTGGGCGCACGAGGCCAACAGCCTGATCTCGCCGAGGATCGGCCTGCCGGAGGACCTGCGGGTGGTGGAGTGGCCGGTACCTCCGGCCGCGGACCCCGGCGGGCTGTGCTGGAAGACGCGCCCGCTGCTGGAGTGGGCCGCCGGACATCCGTTCGCCTGGGTGGACGACATGCTGACGGAGCGGGATGCCGCGCATATCGCGGAACACCACGACGCCCCGGCGCTGTTGCTGCGGATACCGCCCCAGTGGGGTCTGCGGAACGCGGACTTCGCCCGCCTGCGCTCCTGGGCCGAAACCCTCTGAGCACCCGGACCGGGCTGGGCGGGGCGGGGTTCAGCGGCCGAGCAGTCCGGTGGCCGCCGCCACCGGGTCGCCGGCCGGCGTTCCGCGCGGCCACCACTCCTCGCGGCCCGGGTCGGATTCGTACCCGTACCACCATCCGTCCCGGCCCAGACGCAGTTGCAGGGCCGGGGTGGACAGCCGGTTGCGCCGGGGCCGGAAACCAGTGAGCCCGGCGGCCACCAGCGCAGGTCCGGCCCGGTCGAAGGGGCCCGCGGGCGGGTCCCAGGGCTCTTCCAGTACGGCCAGGGCTGCCTGCCCGCCCTGGCGCCAGGCGGCGACGGCGCGGGCGAGTTCGCCGGAGGTACGGCCGGTGGCCGCGGCCAGGTCGCGGTAGAGGGTGCGGCTGGAGGCGGTGAGCCCGGCGCCGGGGTGGGCCGCGGCCAGCCGGACGGTGTCCTGCCATGCGGTGAGCCCGGCGACGGGGTCCGTGCCGGTGGTGAGCAGGGCGTGGGCGCGGTGGACCGCCTCGGTCGCCAGCAGGTCGAGTGCGAGGGGGTCGGGGGCGCCGGGCAGTTCGGGGCAGGACGGGGCCCGGCCCGGCTGCGGCGGCGGGGGAAACGGCGGCGGCAGCGCGCCCGGCCGCCGACGGCTGCTCAGCACCGACTCCGCCGCAACGCCCGGCAGGGGCTCGGGTACCACGGCTCCCCCGGTGGCCGGGTCGGGGCGCCCGGCGGCCGAGGCGCGGGCATGGCGCCGGGCCAGTTCGGCGAGGATCTCCTGTTCGCCCCGGCCGCGCAGCAGGAACAGCGCGAACGGGTCCCGGTCCAGCAGCCCTGCCGTCCGATAGCAGAGGGCGGCGGCGTGCTTGCACGGGAAGCCGTCGTCGGGGCAGGAGCAGTCGGGGATCAGATCACCCCGGCCGGGCAGCAGATCGACGACGGCGGCGAGCGCCCGGGGCACGTCCCGGTCGAGGAGGGCGGCGAGATGCTCGGGCCGGGCCGCGGCCGTGTCGAGGAAGTCCTCCCACTCGCTGTCGGCGAGGGTCCGCAGCCCGACCCGGGTGCGGTACGGGCGGGGCCGGCCGCCGTGGACGTAGGCGGTGATCCGGCCCGGGGTGACGGTGATCGCATCGACCAGACCCCGGCGGGCGTACGCCTGCCCGCGGGCCAGCCGGGCGGGGTCCAGGGCGCTGTCCTCCAGCGCCCGTACCCAGGCCTCGCCCCACCAGCTCTCCGCGGCGGCGCCGGCCGGCCCCGGGGCCGCGGCGGGATAGGTGCGTCTGCGGTCGTCGGGCAGTGGGGGGCGTCGGCCCGCGGAACGGGCGCGGGACACGGCGGCCGTCCGGGGCCCGGTGGGCGGCGGGGTCATGGGCGCCTCCGGAGGGATACCAGGTCGGCCAGCTCGCGGTCGGTGAGTTCGGTGAGGGCGGTGTCGCCGGAGCCGAGTACGGCGTCCGCGAGGGCCCGTTTGGCGGCGAGGAGGGTGGCGATGCGGTCCTCCACGGTGCCTTCCGTGAGCAGCCGGTGCACCTGGACCGGCCGGGTCTGGCCGATCCGGTACGCACGGTCCGTGGCCTGCTCCTCGACGGCCGGGTTCCACCAGCGGTCGAAGTGGACGACGTGTCCGGCGCGGGTGAGGTTGAGTCCGGTGCCCGCCGCCTTGAGGGAGAGGACGAAGACGGGGACCTCGCCCGCCTGGAACCGGTCGACCATGCGCTCCCGTTCGGCGACGGGTGTGCCGCCGTGGAGCAGCTGAGCAGGGACGGCACGGGCGGCCAGATGATCCATCAGCAGCCGGGCCATGGTCACGTACTGGGTGAAGACGAGAACCGAGCCGTCCTCGGCGAGGATCGTGTCCAGCAGCTCGTCGAGGTGGGCGAGCTTTCCGGAGCGGCCCGTGAGCCGGACCGGGCCGACCGTGCCGCCCGCGGCCCGCGCCGGGCTCCCGCCGCCGTACTCCTTCAGATACTGCGCCGGGTGGTTGCAGATCTGTTTGAGGTCGGTGAGGAGCTTCATCACCAGGCCCCGGCGGGCGATGCCCTCGGCGGCGCCGATGGCCGCCATCGCCTCGCGGACCACCGCCTCGTAGAGCGACGCCTGCTCCCGGGTGAGGGCGACGACATGGTCCGACTCGGTCTTGGGCGGCAGCTCGGGCACGATACCGGGGTCGGTCTTCCGGCGGCGCAGCAGGAAGGGCCGGACCAGCCGGGCGAGCCGTTCCGCGGCGCCGTCCTCCTCGCCCAGCTCGACGGGGCGCGCATGCCGGGCCCGGAACGCCTTGAGGGGGCCGAGCAGCCCGGGGGTCGTCCAGTCCAGCAGGGCCCACAGCTCGGAGAGGTTGTTCTCGACGGGAGTGCCGGTGAGGGCGACCCGGGCGGGCGCGGGGATACGCCGCAGGGCTCTGGCGGTCGCGGAGTAGGGGTTCTTGATGTGCTGGGCCTCGTCGGCGACGATCATGCCCCAGTCCTGCCCGGCCAGCCGCTCCGCGCTGGTGCGCAGGGTGCCGTAGGTGGTGAGGACGAAGCCGCCGGGCACCTCGGGGAGGGACCGGCCGGCGCCGTGGTAGCGGTGGACCGGGGTGCCGGGGGCGAACCGGGCGATTTCCCGCTGCCAGTTGCCGAGCAGGGACGCGGGGCAGACCACCAGGGTGGGGGCGGTCCGGTCGCGGTGGAGGTGGAGGGCGATCACGGTGATCGTCTTGCCCAGGCCCATATCGTCGGCGAGGCAGCCGCCGAGGCCGAGTGAGGTCATCAGGTCCAGCCAGGCCAGACCGCGGAGCTGGTAGTCGCGGAGGGTGGCGGCCAGCGCCGGGGGCTGGGGCACGGCTTCCGGTCCGGTGACGATCCGGTCGCGCAGGGCGGCGAGAGCACCGGCCGGGACGGCTTCGACGATCTCGCCACCGGTCTCGACGGTGCCGGTCAGGGCCGCGCCGAGGGCTTCGGCGGGGCGCAGCAGCCCCAGTTCACGGGCGCGGACCTTGCGGACGAGATCGGGGTCCACGACCACCCACTGGTCGCGCAGGCGTACCAGGGGGCGGTGCGAGGCGGCCAGTTCGTCCATCTCGCGCTCGGTCAGCGGATCGCCGCCCAGCGCGAGCTGCCAGCCGAAGCGGAGCAGTTCGCCGCTGTCGAAGAAGGGGGTCCCGTCGGTCGCCGAGCCCGGCGCGGGCCGGACCACGGCCGTGGCCGTCAGCCCCCGGGCGAGTTCCCTGGGCCAGTGGACGGCCACCCCGGCGGCGTCCAGTCGCGGCGCCCCGGGGCCCAGCAGGTCGTACAGCTCCTCTTCCGAGAGCGGGAGGACATCGGGCACATCCCGGTCCAGCAGGGCGGCGAGAGGTGGCCAGGCACGGGCCGCGGCCCGCAGCGCCAGGACCGTGTCGATCCGCGACCGGGGCCCGAAGCCCGGCCCGCTCTCCCCCGCCCAGAGCCGGGCGGCATCGGTGACGAGCGTGGGATCGCCGAGGCTGTGCACCTGGACCACGGCTGCGCCCGCCCGGCGCAGCGCCCGCGCTCTCTGCGTACCGCCCGCCGCGGGGGCCCCGGTTGCGGTGGCGGGGGTGGTCTGCTCGGTCGTTTCGGTCGGGCCGGTCGCCTCGGTCGTGTCGGCCGGGCCGGTCGCCTCGGTCGTGTCGGTCGCCTCGGTCGTGTCGGTTGTGTCGGTTGTGTCGAAGAGGCGGAACGCGGACAGGTCGAGCCGGAGGGAGACCCTGACCCCGGCGTCCATGCCCTCGGCGGTCCGCTCCGCCCAGACGCGGGCCCCGGGCAGATGGTGGGCTCCCGGGGCGGCGAACGGGCCGCCCGCCGCATGGGCCGCGGCCGGGCTCCGGGGCAGGGTGTCGGCGACCGCGTCGAAGAAGGCCCGCACCAAGGCCTCGGGCCGGGGCAGGGCGAAAGGTCCCGGTCCCGGCAGCGGTGCAGCGTACGCCTCGTACGGCATGGCGGCTGCGATCGCCTGCAGTTGGGCGGTGTCCGCGGCGTCGAGGGGCCCGGCCCGCCAGACGTCGTGGTCGGCGGCGGTCAGTCCGGGGAGCAGCCTGCCGCGCGCCACGAGGTGCAGCGCGTGCAGCGCCGCCGCTCCCCAGCAGGCGGCGGCCGGGTGGGCGGCGGCGAGCCCCCGGGCGCGGATCAGTGACGGCAGGGCGTCGGCGACCGGGAGCAACAGCGCGGGGACCGTACGGCTGTGGACACCCTCACGGTCGTCGGGGGCGGGCCCGACGACCGTGAGGGTGTCCGCGGCGCCGTGCGGCGGGTCGCCCCCGGGCGCCCAGAACGCGACCTTGCCCTCGCGCGGCAGGGCCCCGGGCAGAAAGACGGCGGCCCAGGCGGGCGAGGGCTCCCCCGCCGCTGCCGCCCGGCTCAGGGGCGGCCTGGACGCGGTCGCGGACGTCATGGGTCACCTCCCGTCGCCGTGGGTCGGAGTCTCCCGGAGTGTTCCGGAGTGTTTCCGAGTGTCGTCGTCTCCGACGATACGGGTGGGGTACGACAACGAGCCGGGGCGCGGACATCCGGATACCCCGGACCGGCCGTACCGAGGGGATCCGGGAGGTCAGACGGCGGGCGGCAGTCTGCGCAGCCGGGGTGCCCGGCCCTCGGGCAGGTCGGGGTCCGGTCCGGGGGGCGCGGGCGGCACCGCGCGCTCCGGCGGAACCGGCGACTCCGCCTCGGGTACCGCTCCGGGGCCGGTCGGCGGTGGGGCGGGTTCTTCGGCAGCGGGCGGCACCGGGGGCGCCGCGGTCTCCGGGGCGGACCGTTCGAGCGGCGGCTGGGCCGCCCGTTCCAGGAAGCGCAGCAGTTCGACGGGGAACGGCAGCACCAGGGTGGAGTTCTTCTCCGCGGCGACGGCCACGACGGTCTGGAGCAGCCGGAGCTGCAGTGCCGCCGGCTCCTGCGACATGGCCCTGGCGGCCTCGGCCAGCTTTTTGGAGGCCTGGAATTCGGCATCGGCGTTGATCACCCTGGCACGCCGCTCCCGGTCCGCCTCCGCCTGACGCGCCATGGAGCGCTTCATCGCCTCGGGCAGGGACACGTCTTTGATCTCGACGCGGTCGATCTGGACTCCCCAGCCCATGGCCGGGCTGTCGATCATCAGCTCCAGGCCCTGGTTGAGCTTCTCGCGGTTGGAGAGCAGATCGTCGAGGTCGCTCTTGCCGATGATGGAGCGCAGCGAGGTCTGAGCCATCTGGGAGACGGCGAAGCGGTAGTCCTCCACCTCGATCAGGGCATCCGCCGCTTCGACGACCTTGAAGTAGACGACGGCGTCGACCCGGACGGTGACATTGTCCCGCGTGATGCCCTCCTGGGCGGGCACGGGCATGGTCACGATCTGCATATTCACCTTCTGCAGCCGGTCGACCATCGGAACGATCATGGTGAATCCGGGGCCGCGGATCCCACCGTGCAGACGGCCGAGCCGGAAGACCACACCCCGCTCGAACTGCTTGACCACTTTGGCCGCGGCGGCCGTATAGACCGTGAGAGCGGAGGCTGCGGCCACCACACCGATCACCAGCTCTTCGACCATGGGGCACCCCCTTCCGGTACGCCCGTTCTCCACGGTATGCCCGGACGGCGGCTCGGGCGAGGCCCGCGCCGGTGCCCCTCCGAACCGGTCCCGGGGCCGCCCTGCGGCCGGGCTTCCCCGGCCGGTCCGGTGGTGGGTGCATGCTGGAGAAGGAGAGGGGTTGCGATGCGTACGGGCAGTGAGCCGGCGACCGCGCGCAGTCCGCTGCGGATGCGGTTCTGGCTGAGTATCTGGGGTGTGATCTGGGCCGGCGGCGGCCTGGTGATCTTCCTGCTGACCTCGCACCCCCACTGGGCGGCGCTCTGCGGGGTGCTGCTGCTGATCGTCCTCGTCGATCTGGTGGTCGTGGTGCGGCATATCCGGCAGGGGCCGCACTATCAGCCGGGGCGGGACATCCCTCCGTACGAACCCGTGCACGAGGAACACCGGTCCGGGCCCGCCGGTCGGGACGACCCGCCCCACGACCCTCGGTGAGCCGGACCGCCGGGCGGATCAGTCTTCGGTGGACCCGGTGTCCCGGGCACCTCCACGGTCGGGGTGCGGATCGGGTTCGAAACGGGCCGCCTGGAGGTACTCCGGTCTGGGGTCGAGGGCGGCCGCCAGCCTGAAGTGACGTTTGGCCTGCTGAGGGCGGCCGGACCGCTCGAAGGTCCGGGCCAGGGCGAAGTGCGCGAAGGCGTTGTCGGGCTCCCGCTCCAGCACCAGCTCGAATTCGAGTTCGGCCGGGCGCAGTTGGGCGGCGGCGAAGAAGGCTCTGGCGCGCAGCAGACGTGCGGCCGTGTTCTCGGGGTGGGCCGCGATGACCGAATCCAGCAGCTTCACGGCACCGCGGGGGTCCCTCGCGGCGAGCAGTTGCTCCGCCGCGCGGTAGTCGATGACATGCGTGTGCGGATCGCTTGTGGGCACGGTCGAATCCTTCCCCTCGGCGCACCAATCCAACACCGGTCGCCCCGGAGCTATTCCGGGGCGGCGCACCGCGGGGGCCGGGCGTCAGCCGGATCCGCCGGCGGCCCGGCGGGTCAGCTCGGCCCACACTTCGCGCACCCGGGGCTCCAGTTCCTCGCGCGGACCGTCGTTGTCGATGATCAGGTCCGCAACGGCGCGCCGCTCCTCCCGGCCGGCCTGGGCGGCCATCCGGGCCCGTGCGTCGGACTCCGTCATACCCCGCAGCCGTACGAGACGGTCGAGCTGGGTCGCGGGGTCGGTATCGACCACGACCACGAGGTCGTACCGGGGGGCGAGTCCGTTCTCGGTCAGCAGGGGGACCTCGTGGACGACGACGGCGTCCGCGGGTGCCGCGTCGGCGAGTTCCTTCGAGCGGGCCGCGACCAAGGGGTGCACGATGGCGTTGAGCGCGCCCAGCCGCTCGGGGTCGGCGAAGACGACGGCGCCCAGTTTCGGCCGGTCCAGGCTTCCGTCGGGGCGGAGCATTCCGCTGCCGAACTCCGCGACGACGGCGGCCAGCCCTTCGGTACCCGGCTCCACGACCTCCCGGGCGATCAGGTCGGCGTCGATACGTACCGCGCCGTACGACTCCAGCAGCCGGGCGACTTCGCTCTTGCCGGCGCCGATTCCACCGGTCAGGCCTACAGACAGCATGAGCAGCAGCCTAAGTCATGGCTCCGTGCTCCGACGGGGTCGTGCCCCGGGGTTGTCCCGGGCCTGTGGGCCGCCTCCCCGCCCGTCATGGCGTCCCGGATGCCTCGGATGTCTCCGGCATTCCAGATGGCTCAGCTGTCGCCCTCACGCTCCGCGAGGAAACGCTCGAACTCCAGCCCGATCTCGTCGGCGGACGGCAGATCGACCGGCTCCGCGACGAGGTTGCCGCGGCTCTCGGCTCCCGCCATCGCGTCGTACTGGTGCTCCAGTCCCTGGACGAGGGCCGTCAGCTCTTCGTCGCCCTCGCCGATCTGGCGCTCGATTTCGTTCTGCGTGCGGTGGGCCGCGGTGCGCAGCTCGTGCGCGACCGCCGGGAGCACCAGACCGGTGGCTGCGGTGATCGCCTCCAGGGCGGTGAGCGCGGCATCGGGATAGGCGGAGCGGGCCACGTAGTGCGGCACATGAGCGGCGACTCCGAGGACGTCCTTCCCCGCCTTCATCAGCCGGTACTCGATGAGGGATTCGGCGCTGCCGGGAACCTGGGCCTCGTCGAAGGGGCTGCGGTGGCCGGGCATGAGATCCGTACGGTTGCCGTGCGGGGTCAGCCCGACCGGGCGGGTGTGCGGCACGCCCATGGGGATGCCGTGGAAGTTGACCGACAGCCGGACCCCGAGTCGCTCCACGATCTGGGCGACGGCGGCCGCGAACAGCTCCCACTCGACGTCCGGTTCCGGGCCGGACAGCAGCAGGAACGGCGCACCGGTGGTGTCCTGGATCAGCCGGACCTCGATGGCCGGGGTCTCGTAGGCCGTCCAGCGGTCGCGCCGGAAGGTCAGCAGGGGGCGGCGGGCCCGGTAGTCGACCAGCCGGTCGTGGTCGAAGCGGGCCACCAGTTGGTGCGGCAGGGTCGCCAGCAGATGGTCGACGATCTGTTCACCGGTCTCGCCCGCGTCGATGTAGCCCTCGAAGTGGTACAGCATGACCAGACCGGCCGACTCCTGCGCGAGCGCCATGTCGACAACGGCAAGGCCCTTGGGGTCCCATGTGTACAAATCCTGCGGATCAGCCACGATCACCGCTCCTCCTCGTGTTCTCCGTGAACAACGCGAGGTGACGGACGGGCATTCCCCCGGTACGGATCGAACACGCCGGGAAACCGGTGCGGGGACGGCGCGGAGCGTCCGCACCCATGCCACCGGGCCCGCCCCCCGAGGGGGACGGGCCCGGTGTTTCAGCCGTGGATCAGCGGGTCAGAGCCTCAGCTCTGGCCGCCGGCCAGCTTCTCGCGCAGGGCGGCGAGGGCCTCGTCCGACGCCAGGGCGCCGGAGTTGTCGTCCGACTCCGAGGAGTACGAACCGCCGGTCGGCGCAGCGGCCGGAGCGGCGGCGCCACCCTCGGCAGCGGCGGCCTCGTCGGCCTCGCGGGACTTGATGACCTGGGCCTGGTGCTGCTCGAAGCGCTGCTGCGCCTCGGCGTACTGGGTCTCCCAGGCCTCGCGCTGGGTCTCGAAGCCCGCCAGCCAGTCGTTGGTCTCCGGGTCGAAGCCCTCGGGGTAGATGTAGTTCCCCTGGTCGTCGTAGGACGCGGCCATGCCGTAGAGGGTCGGGTCGAACTCGACCGACGCCGGGTCGGCACCGAAGGACTCGTTGGCCTGCTTCAGCGACAGCGAGATCCGGCGACGCTCCAGGTCGATGTCGATGACCTTGACGAAGATCTCGTCGTTGACCTGGACGACCTGCTCCGGGATCTCCACGTGGCGCTCGGCCAGCTCGGAGATGTGGACCAGGCCCTCGATGCCCTCGTCGACGCGGACGAACGCACCGAACGGAACCAGCTTGGTGACCTTGCCGGGGACGACCTGGCCGATCTGGTGGGTGCGGGCGAACTGCTGCCACGGGTCTTCCTGGGTCGCCTTCAGCGACAGGGAGACGCGCTCGCGGTCCATGTCGACGTCCAGGACCTCGACCGTGACCTCCTGGCCGACCTCGACAACCTCGGACGGGTGGTCGATGTGCTTCCAGGACAGCTCCGAGACGTGGACCAGACCGTCGACGCCACCCAGGTCCACGAAGGCACCGAAGTTGACGATCGAGGACACCACACCGGACCGGACCTGGCCCTTCTGGAGGGTGGTGAGGAAGGTCTGGCGGACCTCGGACTGGGTCTGCTCCAGCCAGGCACGGCGGGACAGGACCACGTTGTTGCGGTTCTTGTCCAGCTCGATGATCTTGGCGTCGAGCTCCTTGCCGACGTACGGCTGGAGGTCGCGGACACGGCGCATCTCGACCAGGGAGGCCGGGAGGAAGCCGCGGAGGCCGATGTCGAGGATGAGACCACCCTTGACGACCTCGATGACGGTACCGGTGACGATCCCGTCCTCTTCCTTGATCTTCTCGATGGTGCCCCAGGCACGCTCGTACTGGGCGCGCTTCTTCGAGAGGATCAGGCGGCCTTCCTTGTCCTCCTTCTGAAGGACCAGGGCCTCGATCTCGTCGCCGACCTTGACGACCTCGTTCGGGTCGACGTCGTGCTTGATCGAGAGCTCGCGGCTCGGGATAACACCTTCGGTCTTGTAACCGATGTCGAGCAGGACCTCGTCCCGGTCGACCTTCACGATGACGCCGTCGACGATGTCGCCGTCGTTGAAGTACTTGATCGTCTCGTCGATCGCGGCGAGGAAGGCTTCCTCGTTACCGATGTCGTTGACCGCTACCTGCGGAGTGGCGGTGGTCTCGGTGCTGCTCGTCATGTGGGAAAGGGCTCCGGTACGGACATTGAAGTCGTAGGTACTGCTACGCCGAGAGCCCGTATCGCATGCTGCAAGAAGCCGAACCGCGTAGAGGCGCGGGACCGGCCGCCGTCCGGGGCCCGAGAGCGCCCGGACGAAACGACTCCGTCCGGAGGCGCCTCGTGAACCGAGGGGACATACATCACAGATGCGAGCGGCCTACTCCGTCCGAGGCACGCAGGCCCGCAGCGCAACTTGTAGCATACGGGGGCAGCCGAAGGCGGTCAATGCGCGAAGGCGCACACCGGGGGCGGATCGCCCCAATCCCGGCACAACTGAGGTTTGCGGAGGCCGTCATGGCCGCCGATCGGCAATCCGAACGCAAACTACAACGACGGTGAACATGAGCCAAGACGTCCAAGGTCCCGCATATCCGTCCGGCAGACTGGAGGCAGACCGGAGGCCGGGCACGGCCGGTCCGGCGGGCGCACCGGAGCCGGAGCCCGAGGCCACCCGCCGTGACGCGGGGGCCACCGAGAGCAGCCGGGCGAACCGGGGCTGGTGGGACCGGAACGCCGACGAGTACCAGCACGATCACGGCGCGTTCCTGGGAGACGACCGCTTCGTCTGGGGCCCCGAGGGGCTCGACGAGGAGGACGCCGCACTGCTCGGTCCGCGCGAAGCGCTCAAGGGCCTGGACGTTCTGGAGATCGGGGCCGGCGCGGCGCAGTGCTCCCGCTGGCTGGCGGCGCAGGGGGCGCGCCCGGTGGCGCTGGACCTCTCCCACCGCCAGTTGCAGCACGCGCTGCGGATCGGCGGCGGGCCGGTGCTGGTGGAGGGGGACGCGGGTGCGCTGCCCTTCCGCGACGGCTCCTTCGACCTGGCGTGCTCCGCCTATGGAGCGGTGCCGTTCGTCGCGGATCCGGTGGCCGTCTTCACCGAGGTGCGCCGGGTGCTGCGACCCGGCGGACGCTGGGTCTTCTCGGTCACGCATCCGATCCGCTGGGCCTTCCCGGACGAACCCGGACCCGAGGGGCTGAGCATCTCCGCGTCCTACTTCGACCGGACGCCGTACGTCGAGCAGGACGAGGAGGGGCGCGCGGTCTACGTGGAGCACCACCGGACGATCGGCGACCGGGTCCGGGACGTGGTGGCGGGCGGCTTCCGGCTGGTGGACCTGGTGGAGCCGGAGTGGCCGGCGTGGAACGCCCAGGAGTGGGGCGGCTGGTCCCCGCTGAGGGGAAATCTGATTCCGGGTACGGCGATCTTCGTTTGCGTCCGGGACTGAGGACCGGGGTGCGGCCGGGGTCCCCCTCCGGGCGGCGGCCTCCGGGCGGCGGCCTCCGGGCGGCGGCCTCCGGGCGGCGGCCTCCACCCCTCCCTTTTCTTTTCATATTTTCTTATAAACCGCTGAATCCGTCGGGGCGGTGGACAACCCGCGGCGCGGTTCTCGGGGAACGACCAGACTGAGCGCATGATCCGAACCGAGGCAATCGACCGGCTCCCGGTCCGCCACTGCGTCCCCGAGCTGCTGGCCGCGCTCGACGAGCACGGCACCGCGGTACTGCACGCGCCCCCGGGCACGGGCAAGACGACGCTGGTGCCGATGGCGCTGGCCGGGCTGGTCGGGACCGGCCGGCGGCGCCGGGTGCTGGTCGCGGAGCCGCGGCGGATGGCGGTGCGCGCCGCGGCCCGGCGGATGGCCTGGCTGCTGGGCCAGGAGGTCGGTGAGGCCGTCGGTTATACGGTCCGGGGCGAGCGGCGGGTCGGCGGGGGAACCCTGGTCGAGGTCGTGACCACGGGGGTGCTGCTCCAGCGTCTCCAGCGCGATCCCGAGCTGGCGGATGTGGACACGGTCCTGCTCGACGAGTGCCATGAGCGCCATCTCGATGCCGATACGGCACTGGCCTTCCTGGTGGATGTGCGGGCCGCGCTCCGGCCGGAGCTGGAGCTGATCGCGGCCTCCGCGACCACCGATACGGAGGCCTGGGCCCGGTTGCTGACCTCGTTGGACGGTTCCGGTCCCGCTCCCGTGGTCCGGGGCCGCGGCGAGGGCTTCGGCTGCGAGGTGCACTTCGCGCCGCCGCCGGCCGGGATCCGGCCCGCCCATGGGACCCGGGTGGATCCGGCCCTGCTCCGGCATATCGCGGCGACCGTGCGTCTGGCGCTCGCCCGGCACGAGGGGGACGTTCTCTGCTTTCTGCCGGGCACGGGGGAGATCGCCCGGACGGCCGGGCTGCTGGACGGGGTGGAGGCCGAGGTCCTCCAGCTGCACGGGCGGGCACCGGCCGCGGTCCAGGACGCGGTGCTGCGGGGCGGCGGTGAGCGGCGGCGGGTGGTGCTGGCCACTTCGGTCGCGGAGTCGAGCCTGACGGTTCCCGGGGTGCGGATCGTGGTGGATTCGGGGCTGGCCCGGGAGCCGCGGACCGATCATGCGCGGGGGCTCGGATCACTGACGACGGTTCCGGTGTCGGCGGCGGGGGCGGCCCAGCGGCTGGGCCGGGCCGGGCGTGAGGCCCCCGGCACGGTGTACCGCTGCTGGGCCGAGGCCGAGGAGGGTCGGCGGGCCCGATTCCCCGCGCCGGAGATCAGTGTCGCGGATCTGACGGGGTTCGCCCTGCGGGTGGCCTGCTGGGGCGACCCGTCGGCGGAGGGGCTGGCCCTGTTGGACGCACCGCCCGGTGGGGCGATGGCCGCCGCGGGCGCGGTCCTGCGGGCCGTCGGCGCGGTGGACCGGGAGGGCAGGGCGACGGAGCGCGGGGTGCTGATGGCCCGGCTCGGGGTGCATCCCCGGCTCGGCCGGGCTCTGCTGGACGGCGCGGGGAAGGTCGGTGCGGGCCGGGCCGCGGAGGTGGTGGGGCTGCTCAGTGAGGAGCCGCCCCGGGAGTACGGCGACGATCTGGCGACCGCCTGGCGGACGGCCCGGCGGGGCGGTGACGGCTATGCGGGTCGCTGGCGCGCCGAGGTGCGGCGGCTGGAGTCGGCGCTGGCGGCGGTGGGCCCGGCCGGTCGCGGGGCCGGGCGGCAGGCGGGCGGCGGACTGTCGGACGATGCGGTCGCCGGGCTGGTCACGGCACTGGCGTTCCCGGAGCGGGTGGCGCGTTCCCGGGGAGAGGGGTCGTTCCTGATGGCCTCGGGCACCCGTGGGGAGGTCGGGGCGGGTTCGGTGCTGCGGGGCGCTCCCTGGCTGGCGGTCGCGGTGGCGGACCGGCCCGCTTCGGCCGCCTCGGCCCGGGTGAGGCTGGCCGCGGTCGTCGAGGAGGGGACCGCTCGGGTGGCCGCCGGTCATCTGCTGGTATCCGAGGAGCAGGTGCACTGGGAGGACGGTGAGGTCGTCGCCCGGAGCGTGCGGAGACTGGGGGCGGTGGAGCTGTCGGCGCGACCGCTGCCGGATCCCGATCCGGGGCTGCTGCGGGCCGCGGTGCTCGACGGGCTGCGCCGGGAGGGGGTCGGGCTGCTGCACTGGACGCGGGACGCCCGGGGGCTGCGGGAGCGGCTGGCCTTTCTCCACCGGGTGGTGGGGGACCCCTGGCCGGATACGGGGGACGCGGCCCTGCTGGACCGGGCCGGGGAGTGGCTGGAGCCCGAACTCTCCCGGGTGCGGCGGCGGACCGATCTGGGCCGGATCCACGCGGAGCCGTGTCTGCGGAGGCTGTTGCCGTGGGCGAGCGGTGAGGCCGCCCGTCTGGACCGGCTGGCACCGGAGCGGATCGCGGTGCCGAGCGGCTCCCTGATGCGGGTGGACTACGGCGGGGACCAGCCGGTGCTGGCGGTGAAGCTCCAGGAGCTGTTCGGGCTGGAGTCGACGCCGGAGGTGGCCGGGGTGCCGGTGCTGGTGCATCTGCTCTCACCGGCCGGGCGGCCGGTTGCGGTGACCGCGGATCTGGCTTCGTTCTGGCGGGACGGCTACCGCTCGGTGCGGGCGGAGCTGCGGGGCCGGTATCCGAAGCACCCCTGGCCGGAGGATCCGTCGAAGGCCGAGCCCACCCGGCATACCCGGGCCCGTGCGGCCCGGGACGGCTGACGGCGCGCCGGGCCCGGCGGCATCGGGCGAGCGGGGTCATCCGGCGGGAGCGGCCGGGCGGGCAGTCCCCTGGGGGACGGGCGGGGCCATCCGGTGGAGGCCGGTGGGGGCATCCGGCGGGAGCCGCCGGGCAGGCAGTCCCCTGGGGGGCGGGCGGGCTTATCCGGTGGAGGCCGGTGGGGGCATCGGGCGGGAGCGGTCGGGCGGGAGCCATCCGGTGGGGGGACGGGCGGGGTTATCCGGTGGGGGCCGCCGGGCGGCGGGCGCGGGCCTCCAGGAGGAAGGCCAGGGCCAGCAGCGTCAGCGCCAGGGCGAGAAAGCCCCGGGGCAGGTAGGAGGTCATCAGCAGGACGAGCAGCCGCTGGTCCCTGACCAGTTCGACGGTGTGGTCGAGGTAGTCGGGGCGCATCTTCACATGGCCTTCGAAGGCGGTGACCCGGTCCCGGCCGCCGAGGAGGGTCCCGCCGCGCAGCTCCTCCTTGTGGACTTCCTCGCCGTTGACAGGCGCCCCGGTGACGGGGTCCACCCAGAACATGCGCTTGGTGGTGTACCAGCGGGTGGTGCCGGTCTGCTTCTCCAGCGTCGTGGCGTCGACTCCGGGAATGGGCATCTTCTTGGGGAAGGGGACCTTGGTCCAGGGCACGGTCTGTTCGAAGTAGTAGACGTCGAGCCCGCGGAAGGTGCGGGTGCCCCGGTAGTGGATAGGGGCGGAGGTGCGGGTCTGTGCGTCGAAGTACCGATAGTCCCGTTTCTCCGTGAGGAAGGGCCATTTGTACTCGATGCCCTCCCGCCGTACGGGGTCGCCGTCGACGGATTCGCCGCCGGCGTGGACGGGCGCCTGGCTGTGGGCGTCGAAGACATAGCGTTCGGGGATCTGGGAGACCAGCTTCCCGTCGGGCCCCTGGACATGGGTGAGGGCGTCCCAGACGACGGTGGAGCGGCCGGAGTCGCGTTCGATCCTCTCGGACTCCTCCACATTGCCCTTGAGGGTCTGGACGATGGTGATCTTCTCGACCCGTTCGGCCCGGAGGGTGCCGTAGTTCAGCAGGGTCGCGGGCCGGGCTTCCAGGACGATCTCCTGGTACTGGCCCGGGGGGACCTTGACGAGCCGGGGGAAGGCGTAGAAGCGCAGCAGAGGGCAGAGCGCGGCGAAGAAGACGGCGAGGGAGAGCAGCACGAGTCCGGCGCGGCGGCGCATGACCGGCCCCCTATTCCTTGGGGCCGGGAACGGTGGTCAGCAGGGGCCGGGGCGAGGTCTCCCCCGGTGGCGCGCCGATCGCGGTGACGGTGAGGACGAGGGCGACGGCGGCGGCCAGTCCGATGGCGGCGGCGGCGAGGGCGCGCATGCTCGGCCTCCCGGTGGTCGGATCACAGGAACCTGACACATCGTCAGGTCAGGTCCGGGCACCGTAGCAATCGGGCCGTGAGATGAGAACCCGCGGCCCGACCGGAGCCGGGCAACGGCATCGCCCCTCCGCCGGGTCCGGCGAAGGGGCGAAGGGTGCCCGGTGGCGGGCGTCAGGGCGCCGTTGCCGTGGCGGAGGCGCTCGGGGAGGGCGTCGGTGCCGGGTCCGCGGCGACCGTGAGGTCGATCGTCAGAACGGCGCCGCCCACCAGTGCCAGCTTGAGCTGGAAGGTGCCGGCCAGATCGTCGGCGTACAGCTCGGGGAGGGTGAGCGTTCCGTCGGCGGCCGTGGTCAGCCCGCCGAGGATGTTCAGCCGGGTGCCGTCGGGGCCCTTGAAGTAGGGGCCCTTCTCGGCGGGCACGAATACCCCGTCGGCGTCCTCGGTGAGGATGGAGGCGACGGCGGTCACCCCGGGGGCGACGGTGTCGCGGTAGGTCGCCTCGACGGCGATCCGGTGGGCGAACGCGGTACCCGGGGCGGCGGTCAGCTCCTTCTCGTCCAGCCGGACGACCCGGTCCGCGGATCGCGCCGTGACCTTGCCGCGGAAGCCGACGGCGGACGGCTTCGGGGCGACGGTCGTGGCGCGCAGGATGAAGGTTCCGGTGCGGTCACCCGCCTCCAGCACCGGCGCGGTGACCGTGCCGTCGGCGGCGGTGCGCAGGACGACGCTCCGCTTGCCCCCGGCGAAGACGGTCGCCGTCGTACCGGAGATCTCGAAGCGGACCTCCTGCCCGGCGGTGGGCCGTCCCTCGGTCTTCACCCGGACGGTGACCCGTTCCGTCATATCCCGGCCCGCCATGGCGGTCAGGGCGCCGGTGCCGGCGTTCTCCAGGACGGGGACCGGGGCGGGCTTCGGCGGCGGGGTGGTCGGGGGCTTGGGCTTCCCGGGCGGCTGGGCGGGTCCGGGCGACGGGGTCTTCCCGGGCTGCTTGCCACCGGGCTCGGCGGGCTCCTTGGCGGGTCCGCCGGTGCCTCCGCCGCCCTGGGACGGCGCGGTGGTGCCGCCGTCCGTACCGCTGCCGCTGCCCGTGCTGCCGCTGTCCGGAGTGTCGGAGCCGGGCTGGACTCCGCTTCCGTCGGGGACCTGGTGGGTGCCCTTCTTGTAGTACTCGAACCAGGACAGGACCGTGTTCAGATACGCGCGGGAGCGGTTGTAGCCCAGGATCGCCCGTTCGAGGTCGTTCGCTTTGGTCAGGTCCCGGTCGTTGGCGCAGAGGTAGCGGCCCGCGGCGAGGGCCGCGTCGTAGATGTTGTTGGGGTCCTTGCGGCCGTCGCCGTTGGCGTCCTGGCCCCAGGTGGCCCAGGTGGAGGGGATGAACTGCATCGGTCCGACGGCCCGGTCGTAGACCGTGTCGCCGTCGTAGGCGCCGTTGTCGGTGTCGGGGATGTTGGCGAAGCCCACACCGTTGAGGACCGGTCCACGGATCGGGGAGAGCGTGGTGCCGTTGGCGTCGACCCGGCCGCCGCGGGCCTGGCCCGACTCCACCTTGCCGATCGCGGCCAGCAGTTGCCAGGGGACCTTGCAGCCCGGGTCCGAGGAGGCGATCGTCTGCTCGGCACGCTTGTAGGCGGCGAGGACGGTCGCGGGTATGCCCGCCTCGGCGGTGCCGGACGGGCTGATGCCGCCCGGGGTGCCTTCCGTACCGGGCGCGGCGCCCGCCGGGGTAGGGGACTTCAGCGGCGGGAGGTCGGTGTAGTAAGGAGAGTCTCCGGTGACGGGGGTGCCGGGCGGCGGGGTTGCCTCATCGGTCACATCGTCCTGCGCCCCGTGGCTGTCACCCGAGACGGTGTGCGTGACGCCCGGCGCCTGTGAGGCCGAGAGCGCGGCCACTGCGGCGGCGGCCACGGCTGTGGTGGTCGCCCCCCTGCGCAGTCGGCGGCCGAAGTGCGCTGCCATACCTTGTCCCCTCCCCGAGACGATTCCCCCTGCTCCGCGTACGCGTCGACCCAGCCGACCCTACGTCACCCATGGCCCCCGGGGTACCGGGCCTTGACCGTTTTTCACCACTTCGCCACCTGGTGATGATGCTCCCGTACGGCGAACTCCGGCCGTCGGCCCGGGGGCGGACATCCACCCGGGCGCGAAAGCCCCGGTCGTACCCGACTACCGGATAGACCGGGGGTTCCGGCGGGTGCTCAGTGCGCAGCGGACTCCCAGTCGCCGCCCACGCCCACGGAGACGTCGAGCGGGGCGCTCAGCTCCGCGGCACCGGACATCTCCCGGCGCACCAGGGCCTCCACGGCCTCGCGCTCGCCGGGGGAGATCTCCAGCACGATTTCGTCGTGGACCTGGAGCAGCAGACGGGACGTCAGTCCGGCCTCCCGCAGCGCGGAGTCCACCCGGAGCATGGCGATCTTCACAATGTCCGCGGCGGTGCCCTGGATGGGGGCGTTCAGCGCCATCCGCTCGGCGGCCTCGCGGCGCTGGCGGTTGTCGCTGGTGAGGTCGGGCAGATAGCGGCGGCGGCCGAGCATGGTGGCCGTGTAGCCGGTGGCCCTGGCCTCGTCCACGACATGGCGGAGATAGTCGCGGACGCCGCCGAAACGCTCGAAGTAGGTGTCCATCAGGGCCCGGGCCTCGCCCGCCTCGATGTTCAGCTGCTGGGAGAGCCCGAAGGCGGAGAGCCCGTACGCCAGGCCGTAGGACATGGCTTTGATCTTGCGGCGCATCTCGGCGTCGACCTCGGAGGTGGCGACCCCGAAGACCTGGGAGGCCACGGTGTTGTGGAGGTCCTCGCCGGAGGTGAAGGCCCGGATGAGGCCTTCGTCCTGCGAGAGATGGGCCATCACGCGCAGTTCGATCTGGCTGTAGTCGGCGGTCATCAGGGACTCGAAGCCCTCACCGACGACGAAGCCGCGGCGGATGGCCCGGCCCTCGTCGGTCCGCACCGGCACGTTCTGGAGGTTGGGGTCGGTGGAGGAGAGCCGGCCCGTGGCGGCCACCGTCTGGCTGAAGGTGGTGTGGATCCGGCCGTCGGCGGCGACGGTCTTGATCAGTCCCTCGACGGTGGAGCGGAGCCTGGCCTGCTCCCGGTGCCGGAGCATGATCACGGGCAGTTCGTGGTCGGTCTGCCCGGCGAGCCAGGCCAGCGCGTCGGCGTCGGTGGTGTAACCGGTCTTGGTCTTCTTGGTCTTGGGCAGGTTCAGCTCGCCGAAGAAGACCTCCTGGAGCTGCTTGGGCGAGCCGAGGTTGAACTCGTGGCCCACGGCGGCATGCGCCTCCTTGACCGCCTGCTGGACAGCACCGGCGAACAGCTGCTCCATGGCCTCCAGATGGGCACGGTCGGCGGCGATGCCGTACCGCTCCATCCGGGCCAGGAGGAGGGAGGTGGGCAGCTCCATCTCATGGAGCAGGTCGGCGGCACCCACCTCGGTGAGCCGGGTGCCCAGGGCGTCACCGAGGTCGAGGACGGCACGGGCCTGGGCCATCAGGGCGTCGGCCTCGGCGTGCTCGTCGGTGCCGAAGGCGAGCTGGCCGTCGGCCGCGGCGGGGGCCAGCTCCCGTCCGAGGTATTCGACGGAGAGGGCGTCGAGGGCGAAGGAGCGGCGTCCGGGCTTGACCAGATAGGCCGCGAGGGCGGTGTCCATGGTGATGCCGTCGAGGGGCCAGCCGTGCTCGGGGAAGACCCGCAGGGCCTCCTTGGCTCCGTGCAGCACCTTGGGGCGGGCGGGGTCGCCGGCCCATGCGGCGAAGGCGCGTTCGTCGGCCTCGTCGAGACGGGTGGGGTCGAACCAGGCGGCCTTGCCGTCGGCGGCGGCCAGGGCGACCTCGGTGACGCTGCCGGTGCCGAGGGACCAGCTCGCGACGGTGGTCATACCGAGCGGCCGGTCGCCGTGGGCGGCGAGCCAGGGGGCCAGTTCACCGGTGCCGAGGACGGAACCGTCCAGTTCGACACCGGCGGCGGGGGCCGGGGCCGCCTCCTCCGCCGTACCCGGGTCGACCGCCAGCAGCCGCTCGCGCAGGCTCGGATTGCGGATCTCCAGGACTTCGAGGAAGCCCTGGAGCGCCGCACGGTCGTAGGGAGCGCGCTCCAGCTCGGCCACGGCCTTCGGCAGCTCGACGTCCCGGACCAGTTCGGTGAGGTGCCGGTTGAGCTTGACGGCCTCCAGATGGTCCCGCAGGGACTGGCCGACCTTGCCCTTGACCTCGTCGGCCCGCTCGACCAGTTCGGCGAAGGAACCGAACTGGTTGATCCACTTGGTCGCGGTCTTCTCACCGACACCCGGGATACCGGGGAGGTTGTCCGACGGGTCACCGCGCAGGGCGGCGAAATCGGGATACTGCGCCGGGGTCAGTCCGTACTTCTCCTGGACCTTCGCGGGGGTGAAGCGGGTCAGCTCGGAGACGCCCTTGGTGGGGTAGAGCACGGTGGTGTGCTCGCTGACCAGCTGGAAGGAGTCCCGGTCGCCGGTGACGATCAGCACCTCGAACCCGGCGGCCTCGGCCCGCGTGGCGAGGGTCGCGATGATGTCGTCGGCCTCGAAGCCGTCGACGGCGAACCGGACCGCGTTCATCGTGTCGAGGAGTTCGCCGATCAGCTCGACCTGGCCCTTGAACTCGTCCGGGGTCGAGGAGCGGTTCGCCTTGTACTCCGGGAAGTCCGCGGAGCGCCAGGTCTTGCGGGATACGTCGAACGCGACGGCGAAGTGCGTGGGCGCCTCGTCGCGCAGCGTGTTCGCCAGCATCGACGCGAAACCGTAGACGGCGTTCGTCGTCTGGCCGCTCGCGGTGGTGAAGTTCTCCGCGGGCAGCGCGAAGAACGCCCGGTACGCCAGGGAGTGCCCGTCCATGAGGAGCAGGCGCGGACGCCCCGCACTGCCGTCCTGCGCGCCGTCGGGGGTCCGGGGGGTCTTCTTCGATGCCGTCTCAGCCACGGAGACGATCCTGCCACGCCCCACTGACAATGACGGCCACGGCGTGCTCGGCCGGGCCGCGGCGCCGTCACCGGTCCGTGACAGGATGACACCGGACCGGAACCACCCGGACGCCGGGCACCCCCACCGGGGCAGCACCGCGGCCCGGGGTCCGACGGCGCAGGGTTCCGGCCCCCGCCGGAGCCCGCCGTGGCAGGGCCCGGCCCCGACCGAGGGGAGCACGATGGTCACCAAGCCGCCCGCGGACGACCCGGCGCAGGACGCACCCGTGACCGGCCCGCCCGGCCGGTCCGCGGCAGGTCTGCCGGCCGTCGCCCACACGGTGCGGGTCGCCGGGGAGCAGATGGGCGTGGCCCGCTCCCTGCGGACCCTGCTCAAGGTCAACCAGAAGGACGGCTTCGACTGTCCCGGCTGCGCCTGGCCGGAGGAGTCCGGCAAGCGGCACCGCGCGGAGTTCTGCGAGAACGGCGCGAAGGCCGTCGCCGAAGAGGCCACACTGCGCCGGGTGACGCCGGAGTTCTTCGCCCGGCACCCGGTGGCCGAGCTGGCCGGGCGCAGCGGCTACTGGCTGGGGCAGCAGGGCCGGATCACCGAACCGATGTACCTCGCCGAGGGCGCCGGCCACTACACGCCGGTGAGCTGGGAGCAGGCCTTCGCCGTCGTCGCCGAGGAGCTGGCCGCGCTCTCCTCCCCCGACGAAGCCGTCTTCTACACCTCGGGCCGGACCAGCAACGAGGCCGCGTTCCTGTTCCAGCTGTTCGTCAGGGAGTTCGGTACGAACAATCTGCCCGACTGCTCGAACATGTGCCACGAATCGTCGGGTTCGGCGCTGACCGAGACCCTCGGCGTCGGCAAGGGCAGCGTCTCCCTGGAGGATCTCCACCGGGCGGATCTGATCGTGGTCGCCGGACAGAACCCCGGTACGAACCACCCCCGGATGCTGAGCGCGCTGGAGAAGGCGAAGGCGGCGGGCGCGCGGATCATCTCGGTGAACCCGCTGCCGGAGGCGGGTCTCCAGCGCTTCAAGAACCCCCAGAACCCCCTGAGCCTCCTGCGGGGCACCCCGCTGGCCGATCTGTTCCTCCAGATCCGCATCGGCGGCGACCAGGCACTGTTCCGGCTCCTCAACCGGCTGATCGTCGAGACCGATGGGGCGGTGGACGAGGAGTTCGTCCGTGACCACACCCACGGTTTCGCGGAGTTCGCGGCCGCCGCGCGGTCGGCGGACTGGGCCGAGACCCTCACCGCGACCGGTCTGGACCGGGCCGAGATCGAACGGGCGCTGGAGCTGGTGCTGGCGTCGGAGCGGACCGTGGTCTGCTGGGCGATGGGCCTGACCCAGCACAAGCACGCCGTGGCCACCATCCGCGAAGTGGTGAACTTCCTGCTGCTGCGCGGTGCGGTGGGCAGGCCGGGCGCCGGGGTGTGTCCGGTACGAGGGCACTCCAATGTGCAGGGCGACCGGACGATGGGCATCTTCGAACGGCCCGCGCCCGCGTTCCTCGACGCGCTGGAGAAGGAGTTCGGCTTCGCCCCGCCGCGGCAGCACGGCCTCGACGTGGTGCGGTCGATCCGGGCGCTGCGGGACGGGGACGCGAAGGTGTTCTTCGCGATGGGCGGCAACTTCGTCGCCGCCTCCCCCGATACGGCGGTGACCGAGGCGGCGCTGCGCCGCGCCCGGCTGACGGTCCAGGTGTCCACCAAGCTCAACCGCTCCCATGTGGTCACCGGCCGGCGGGCGCTGATCCTGCCGACCCTCGGCCGTACGGACCGGGACGTGCAGGCCGGCGGACGGCAGTTCGTCACCGTGGAGGACTCGATGGGGATGGTGCACGCCTCGCGGGGCAATCTGCCGCCCGCGAGCCCGTCGCTGCTGTCGGAGCCGGCGATCGTGGCCCGGCTGGCGCGGGCGGTCCTCGGCAGTGGATCGCGGACGCCGTGGGAGGGGTTCGAGCGGGATTACGGCGCGATCCGCGACCGTATCGCGCGGGTGGTCCCCGGGTTCGAGGACTTCAATACGAGGGTGGCCCGGCCGGGTGGTTTCACCCTGCCGCACGCGCCCCGCGACGAGCGCCGCTTCCCGACGGCCACGGGCCGGGCCAACTTCACGGCCGCTCCCGTCGAGTATCCGCGGGTACCGGAGGGGCGGCTGCTGCTCCAGACCCTGCGCTCCCACGACCAGTACAACACCACGGTGTACGGACTGGACGACCGCTACCGCGGGGTGCGGGGCGGGCGCCGGGTCGTGCTGGTGCATCCGGAGGACGCCGGCCGGCTGGGTCTCGCGGACGGGGCGTACGTGGATCTGGTGGGCGAGTGGCGGGACGGAGTGGAGCGCCGGGCCCCGGGTTTCCGGGTGGTGCACTATCCGACCGCCCGGGGCTGCGCGGCCGCGTACTACCCGGAGACGAACGTCCTGGTGCCCCTGGACTCGACGGCGGACACCAGCAATACGCCCGCGTCGAAGTCGGTCGTGGTGCGGCTGGAACCGCGCGACGACGGGTGAGCCACCGCGGGCGCCGCGGGGTGTGGTCAACGGCACGCCGGACCTGCTAAGCGCCCGCTCAGGCATCTGATATGACGGTGCCTGCAGCAGCCAACGCACTGGAACGACCGAGATCGGAGCCGGACCCATGGGCGAGCACCACACCGCGCAGTTCCCGCAGGACATCGTCGACGAGTACGCGGCGCTGGGGGTGGACCTGCCCGCCCTGTTCTCGGCGGGGCAGCTGGGCGACCGGATGGGCGTACGGATCCTGGAGGCCTCGGCGGAGCGGGTCGTGGGAACGATGCCGGTGGAGGGCAACACCCAGCCGTACGGGCTGCTGCACGGCGGGGCGTCCGCGGTGCTGGCGGAGACGCTCGGTTCGGTCGGCGCCATGCTCCACGGCCGCAGCGACCGGATCGCGGTCGGGGTGGACCTCAACTGCACCCACCACCGCGGGGTCCGTTCCGGGCTGGTCACCGGGGTCGCGACGGCCGTCCACCGGGGCAGGTCGACGGCGACGTACGAGATCGTGATCACCGACGAGCAGGGGAAGCGGGTCTGCACGGCCCGGCTGACGTGCATGCTGCGGGACGCCGTCCCCGCGGACGCCGACCGGGTCCCGGACCGGGGCCGTACCGCCTGACCGTCGTCCACCGGGGCGCGCCGGACGGCCTCCGGGGCGCCCCACCCCCTGCGCTTTATCCTTTTTGCGGCGTTTTCCGATGTGCGCCGCCCGGTCCGGCACCCGGCCCGGCTTCCCGCGGGGCACCGGCCCCCGGACACCCCGGCGGCCTCCCCTTCCCCCGCCCTTCGCGGCCCGCGCGGGCGCCATCGCCGCCCCGCGGCCGTGGCGGCAACCGCACTCTGCGTGATCTTCGAAGGCTGCGGCCTCCGCCGCCCCGCGGACGCCCGAAATACAGACGTCACACCGGTGTCACCCGGGACGCCTCCGGCGGCCGGCCGATCGTCATCCACGAGGCGCCGGGCGGGCGGGCGGTGGCGGCACGGATCGGCGCCACCCCGGTCATGACAGGGACATCTCACCAGTCGCGATGCGTCTACGCGGGTCGATCGCCGCACCCCGGAGGCCGGCTGACGGACCGCCACGGGAGCCCTCTCGAACACCCTTATCCCGTCGCGGCGTTCACACCGCCTCCCGCCCCAGGGTGGATGCATATGCCATATAAGAGATCACGCCGACGCGGAAATTTTCACTCTCAGTAATCGACCTTGGCGTCCGAAAAGCGCCCTTCCGCCCCTCACCGACTATCGGACGGTCAGCGGACCCGGAAAGACGTGATAGTGGGCCTGACAGGACCAAGATTGCCTCAAGGGCCTTAGCGGAACAGGGCGTTCTCACCATGTGGTCACCGACGACCGGGCAGGAACACCTCAGCGGGCCCCCATTCGGGCACACCGATATTCGACCTCGATAACAAGAACGTCACATCCTGACTTCCCTAGTGCCCTGCCCAACCCCCTCCCCTTAGAGTCACGGCCAGTTACCGCGCCGCCGGGCGCATATCAGCACCGCGCATTCCCGTTCGGCCCGGCGACCAAACGGCACCTCTAGGGGGAGGGCCGTGCCAGGGAGAGGACATATCGTGCGAAACCGTTCCTTGCTCATACTTACCGCCGTGGTCACGACGGGAGCACTCACCCTCACCGCCTGCGGATCGCGCGATGACGACAAGAAGGGCAGCGACAGCGGCGGTGGCAAGACCACCGTGGTCATCGGCATCGACGCCCCGCTGACCGGCTCGCTCTCCGCGCTCGGCCAGGGCATCAAGAACTCCGTGGACCTCGCGGCCAAGACCGCGAACAAGGAGAACGTCGTCCCGGGCGTCGAGTTCAAGGTCGAGTCCTACGACGACCAGGCGCTGCCGGCCTCCGGCCAGCAGAACGCGATCAAGCTGGTCGCCAACAAGGACGTCCTCGGGGTCGTCGGCCCGCTGAACTCGGGCGTCGCCCAGTCGATGCAGGGTGACTTCGCCAAGGCCAACCTGGCGCAGATCTCGCCCGCCAACACCAACCCGGCCCTGTCCCAGGGCGACAACTGGGGCTCCGGCGACAAGAAGCGTCCGTTCAAGACCTACTTCCGTACCGCCACCACGGACGTCATCCAGGGCAAGTTCGCCGCCCAGTACCTGTTCAACGAGGCGAAGAAGAAGAAGGTCTTCGTCGTCGACGACAAGCAGACCTACGGCGCCGGCCTCGCCGCGATCTTCGCGGACGAGTTCAAGAAGCTCGGCGGCACCGTGGTGGGCACCGACAAGGTCACGGTCAAGGAGACCGACTTCTCCCCCGCCGCCGACAAGATCAAGGCCTCGGGCGCCGACTCGGTCTTCTTCGGCGGTCAGTACCCCGAGGGCGGTCTGCTGGCCGACCAGATCAAGAAGGCCGGCGCGAACGTCCCGACCATGGGCGGCGACGCGCTCTACGACCCGGCGTACATCAAGGCCTCCGGCCAGTCGAACGACGGCGACCTGGCCACCTCCGTCGGCTACCCGATCGAGATGCTGCCGACCGCGAAGAAGTTCATCGACGACTACAAGGCGGGCGGCTACAAGGACCCGTACGCGGCCTACGGCGGCTACTCCTACGACGCCGCCTGGGCCATCATCCAGGCAGTGAAGGCAGTCGTCGCGGAGAACGACAACAAGGTCCCGGGCGACGCCCGCGCCAAGGTGACCGAGGCGCTCTCCAAGGTCTCCTTCGACGGAGTGACCGGCAAGGTCTCCTTCGACGAGTTCGGTGACACCACGAACAAGCAGCTCACCGTGTACCGGGTGGAGAACGGCGAGTGGAAGTCCATCAAGAACGCCACTCTCCAGGACTGAGCCGACCGGCCCCCAGCATCTGACCCCAGCCGCGCGAGGGTGCAAACAGCGCCCTCGCGCGGAGTCATATCCGACACGCTCATCGGAGGCTCTGCGGTGAACGAACTGCCGCAACAGCTGGCGAACGGCCTTGCCCTCGGTGCCCTCTACGGCCTCATAGCCATCGGGTACACCATGGTCTACGGCATCGTCCAGCTCATCAACTTCGCCCACGGCGAGATCTTTATGATCGGGGGCTTCGGCGCCCTCACCGCCTATCTGATCCTCCCCGACGGGAGTTCGCTGATCGTCGCGATCCCGGTGATGATCATCGGTGGAGCCATCACGGCGGTCGCCGTCGCGACCGCGGCGGAACGGTTCGCCTATCGGCCTCTCCGAGGTGCCCCCAGGCTGGCCCCGCTGATCACCGCGATCGGTCTGTCCATCGCCCTCCAGCAGATCGTCTGGGCCTGGTACCCGGACGCCAAGAAGGCCCGCAGCTTCCCCGAGTTCGCGGGCAAGTCCTTCGAGATCACCGAGAATCTGCACCTTCAGCGGGCGGACCTCTTCGTGCTGGTCCTCGCCCCGCTCTGCATGCTCGCGCTCGGACTGTTCGTCTCCAAGAGCCGCAGCGGCCGCGCCATGCAGGCCACCGCGCAGGACCCGGACACGGCCAAGCTGATGGGCATCAACACCGACCGGATCATCGTGATGGCCTTCGCCATCGGTGCGGGCTTCGCCGCGATCGCGGCCGTCGCCTACGGGCTCGACAAGGGCCAGATCCAGTTCGAGATGGGCTTCATCCTCGGGCTGAAGGCCTTCACGGCCGCCGTACTCGGCGGTATCGGCAATATCTACGGGGCCATGGTCGGCGGGGTCGTCCTCGGTGTCGCGGAGGCACTGTCCATCGCGTACGTCGCCGAGATCCCCGGGATGCAGCAGCTCGGCGGCGGCGCCTGGGCCAACGTCTGGGCCTTCGTCCTTCTCATCCTTGTCCTCCTCGTGCGGCCCCAGGGTCTGCTCGGTGAGCGCGTCGCGGATCGGGCGTGAGTGCGATGACCACACAGACCTCCCCCACCACCGACTCCACGGCGCCCACCGACGCCGAGTCCCGCGCCCGGATGCTCCGGACGGTCGTGGCGGCCGGCGGTGTCGCCACCGTCATCAGCACCCTGCTGGCCTGGACCTACACCGACGAGTTCCCCGGCGATCTGACGGTCTACGGCTACCCCGGCGGCCTGCAGATCCTCAGCCTCGTCGCCGGTCTCCTGGTCACCGTGTTCGCGCTGGCCGGTCTGGGCGTGAAGGGCCTGCGCTGGCTGGTGCCCGCCGGTTCGGCCCGGGCCCTGCGCATGCTCGCCCTCGGCGCCTTCGGCACCACCGCTTACACCATCGTCGCCATCGCCTACAAGCTCGGCGGACTGGTCAATGTGGAGCCCGGCGGCTACGTGGCGCTGGTCGTCTCCGCCGTACCGCTGGCCGCCTTCGCGCTCCCGGACGACACCCGCCAGGTCGCACGCCCCCGGGAACTGCCCTCCTGGGCCGAGATCCTGATCATCGTGGGCGTCTTCGCGCTGGGCCTGTACGTGATCACGTACGGCATCGACACCGAGTACGCCGAGCTGTTCACCGGCTATCTGATCATCGTCGGCTTCGCCATGGCCGGTCTGAACCGGTCCGGTCTGCTGGCCCGGCTGTCGGCACTGACGGCCCGCTACCGCCAGATCACGGTGATCTCGGCGTTCGCCGCCGCGGCCGCGTTCCCCTTCACCCAGAACACCGACACGTACACCCTGATCGCGGTCAACATCCTGATCTTCGCGACGGTGGCCCTGGGTCTGAACATCGTCGTCGGTCTGGCCGGTCTGCTCGACCTGGGCTACGTCGCCTTCCTCGGCGTCGGCGCCTACACCGCGGCCCTGGTCTCCGGCTCCACGGCCTCGGCCTTCGACATCCACTTCCCGTTCTGGGCCGCCGTCATCACCGGCGGTGTGGTCTCGCTGGTCTTCGGTGTCATCATCGGCGCCCCCACCCTGCGGCTGCGCGGCGACTACCTCGCCATCGTGACCCTGGGCTTCGGCGAGATCTTCCGGATCGCCATGCTCAACCTCGACGGCGACTCGGGCCCCGACATCACCAACGGCCCCAACGGCATCCCGAACATCCCCGATCTGGAGTTCTTCGGGTTCAACTTCGGCGAGCCGCACACCGTCCTCGGCTTCGAGCTGGGCTCCTACGCCAACTACTACCTGCTGATGCTGCTGGTCACCGTGGTCGTGGTGATGGTGTTCAAACGGGCCGAGGACTCCCGGATGGGCCGTGCCTGGGTCGCCATCCGCGAGGACGAGACCGCGGCGACGGCCATGGGCATCAACGGCTTCCGGGTCAAGCTGATCGCCTTCGCGCTCGGCGCCTTCCTCGCCGGTCTGGCCGGTACCGTCCAGGCCCATGTGCAGCACACCGTCGTCCCGGAGATGTACCAGTTCGCCGGGCCGGTCCCGCCGAACTCGGCGTTCCTGCTGGCCGCGGTGATCCTCGGCGGTATGGGCACGGTCAGCGGTCCGCTCCTGGGCGCCGCGCTGCTGTACATGATCCCGGCGAAGCTCGACTTCCTCGCCGACTACCAGCTCCTCGGCTTCGGTATCGCGCTGATCCTGCTGATGCGCTTCCGGCCGGAGGGCCTGATCGCCAACCGGCGGGCCCAGCTGGAGTACCACGAGGACGACGACGACCCGGCCGACCAGACCGGCTCCGGCCCGGGTGTCGGCCTCAGCAAGGCGGGGGCGTGACCGTCATGACGACCACCACCACGACCACGGCCGAGACCGTGCTCGACGCCAGCGGTGTCACCATGCGCTTCGGCGGACTGACCGCCGTGCGCTCGGTCGACCTCACCGTCAACTCGGGCGAGATCGTCGGGCTGATCGGCCCCAACGGCGCCGGGAAGACGACCTTCTTCAACTGTCTGACGGGGCTGTACGTCCCTACCGAGGGACGGGTGAGCTACAAGGGCACCGTCCTGCCGCCCAAACCGCATCTGGTCACCCAGGCGGGAGTGGCCCGGACCTTCCAGAACATCCGGCTCTTCTCCAATATGACCGTTCTGGAGAACGTCCTCGTCGGCCGGCACACCCGGACCAAGGAGGGCCTGTGGTCCGCGCTGCTGCGCGGACCCGGTTTCAAGCGGGCCGAGGCCGAGTCCCGTGACCGGGCCATGGAGCTGCTGGAGTTCACCGGTCTGGCGGCGAAGGCCGACCATCTGGCCCGCAACCTCCCCTACGGTGAGCAGCGCAAGCTGGAGATCGCCCGCGCGCTGGCGAGCGATCCCGGGCTGCTGCTGCTCGACGAGCCGACCGCGGGCATGAACCCGCAGGAGACCCGGGCGGCCGAGGATCTGATCTTCGCCATCCGGGACCAGGGGATCGCGGTGCTCGTGATCGAGCACGATATGCGGTTCATCTTCAACCTCTGCGACCGCGTGGCCTGTCTGGTCCAGGGCGAGAAGCTCGTGGAGGGGTCGCCGGAGGTCGTCCAGGGCGACGACCGGGTGGTCGCCGCCTATCTGGGGACGCCCTTCGAGGGCGCGCCCGGTGCCGAGGAGGTGGCCGAAGTGGAGGCGGCGGAGGCCGAGGCCGCCGCGAGCGCCCCGGCCGACGCCGTACCCGAGGGCCACCAGAGCACCACCCGTACCACCGGCCCGGACAAGGAGACCCCGTGACCGCACTGCTTGAGGTCGAGGACCTCCGGGTCGCCTACGGCAAGATCGAGGCCGTGAAGGGCATCTCCTTCAGCGTCGAGGCCGGTCAGGTCGTCACCCTGATCGGGACCAACGGCGCGGGGAAGACCACGACCCTGCGCACCCTGTCGGGGCTGCTGAAACCGGCCGGCGGCCGGATCGTCTTCGACGGCAAACCGCTCGACGGTATCCCGGCCCATAAGATCGTGGCGCTGGGACTGGCCCACTCCCCCGAGGGGCGGCATATCTTCCCGCGGCTGTCGATCG
Organism: Streptomyces sp. NPDC094448; assembly: GCF_044763775.1. Lineage (NCBI taxonomy): Bacteria > Bacillati > Actinomycetota > Actinomycetes > Kitasatosporales > Streptomycetaceae > Streptomyces > Streptomyces sp. NPDC094448. The sequence continues at coordinate 85,943 of NZ_JBIWGU010000009.1, forward strand.
CGGAGAACCTCCAGCTCGGAGCGTTCCTCCGGTCGGACAAGGCGGGCATCGCCCAGGACATCGAGCGGGCCTACGAGCTGTTCCCGATCCTGCGGGAGCGGAGCAAGCAGGCCGCGGGCACCCTCTCCGGCGGTGAGCAGCAGATGCTCGCCATGGGCCGGGCGCTGATGTCGCGGCCGAAGCTGCTGATGCTCGACGAGCCCTCCATGGGGCTGTCGCCGATCATGATGCAGAAGATCATGTCGACGATCACCGAACTGCGGTCGCAGGGCACCACGATCCTGCTGGTCGAACAGAACGCCCAGGCGGCGCTCTCGCTGGCCGACCGCGGTCATGTGATGGAGGTCGGCAAGGTGGTGCTGTCGGGCTCCGGCGAGCAGTTGCTGCACGACGAGTCGGTCCGCAAGGCGTATCTCGGCGAGGACTGATCGCCGCAGGCGGTACGGATCGGCGGTGGAGCCGAAGGGGCGCGGCGCGCCCCGGAGGCGACCGGGCCGTGATACGGCGACGGGCCCGCGTCCCCGAGGGGGGATGCGGGCCCATCGCCGTCCGGCAGGCCGGCCGGTGCCGGGCGGGGGCGCCGGAACCGTACCCCCGCTACTGCCCCTTCGCGGCCTTCTTCTCCTCGGAGTCCGCGATGACCGCCTCCGCGACCTGCTGCATCGAGAGCCGCCGGTCCATGGAGGTCTTCTGGATCCAGCGGAAGGCGGCGGGCTCGGTGAGTCCGTACTCGGTCTGGAGCACGCTCTTGGCGCGGTCGACGAGCTTGCGGGTCTCCAGCCGCTGGGAGAGGTCGGCGACCTCCTTCTCCAGCGCCTTCAGTTCGGCGAAGCGGGAGACCGCCATCTCGATGGCGGGCACCACGTCGCTCTTGCTGAACGGCTTGACGAGATAGGCCATCGCCCCGGCGTCGCGGGCCCGTTCGACCAGTTCGCGCTGGGAGAAGGCGGTCAGCATCAGTACGGGGGCGATGGATTCGCCGGCGATCTTCTCGGCGGCGGAGATGCCGTCGAGGACGGGCATCTTCACATCGAGGATGACGAGGTCCGGGCGGTGCTCACGGGCCAGGTCGACGGCCTTCTGGCCGTCTCCGGCCTCACCGACGACCGTGTAGCCCTCCTCCTCCAGCATCTCTTTGAGGTCGAGCCGGATGAGGGCCTCGTCCTCCGCGATGACCACGCGGGTGGTCTGCGGCGGGACGTGCGACGTGTCGTCGTCGGGGACGGAGGTCGGCTGGTCGGGGGCGGTCACGGGACTCCTCATTCCAAGGCAGGCTACTCCCCACGAGACTACCCAGCTCCTGTATGGTTGGGGCACGAAGGGGGCTAGCTTCCCTTTGTTTCCAAGGATGCCCCGGTAGCCCAGCGGTAGAGGCAATGGTCTCAAACACCATCCAGCGTGGGTTCGAATCCCACCCGGGGTACTTTAGCTTCGATTCCAAGGTCACGTATCGGGCCCCTCTGCGGAGGGGCCCGACGCAGTTCTCGGGAGGCCCGGCGGGGCGCCTCCCGGCAGGTCAGACGGTCTCGGAGTCACCGATGCGATGGACCCGGACCAGATTGGTGGAGCCGGACACCCCGGGCGGCGACCCCGCCGTGATCACCACGGTGTCGCCGGGCCGGCAGCGGCCGATCTTCAGCAGCTCCTCGTCGACCTGGGCCACCATCGCATCGGTGGAGTCGACCTGCGGCCCGAGGAAAGTCTCCACGCCCCAGGTCAGGTTGAGCTGGGAACGGGTCGCCGGATCGGGGGTGAAGGCGAGCAGCGGGATCGGCGAGCGGTAGCGGGACAGCCGCCGGGCGGTGTCTCCGGACTGGGTGAACGCGACCAGGAACTTCGCTCCGAGGAAGTCGCCCATCTCGGCCGCCGCCCGGGCCACCGCACCGCCCTGGGTCCGGGGCTTGTTCCGCTCGGTCAGCGGGGGCAGCCCCTGGGCGAGGACGTCCTCCTCGGCCGCCGCGACGATACGGCTCATCGTACGGACCGTCTCCACCGCGTACTTGCCGACGCTGGTCTCACCGGAGAGCATCACGGCGTCCGTGCCGTCGATGACGGCATTGGCCACGTCGGAGGCCTCGGCCCGGGTGGGCCGGGAATTGTCGATCATGGAGTCCAGCATCTGGGTGGCGACGATCACCGGCTTGGCGTTCCGCTTCGCCAGTTTGACCGCCCGCTTCTGGACCATCGGGACCTGCTCCAGGGGCATTTCCACGCCGAGGTCGCCGCGGGCCACCATGATGCCGTCGAAGGCGGCCACGATCTCCTCGATGTTCTCGACCGCCTGCGGCTTCTCGATCTTGGCGATCACCGGAAGGCGGCGGCCCTCCTCGTCCATGATGCGGTGGACGTCCTCGATGTCCCGGCCGCTGCGGACGAACGACAGGGCGATCACATCGGCTCCGGTGCGCAGCGCCCAGCGCAGATCGTCGATGTCCTTCCCGGAGAGCGCGGGCACGGAGACCGCGACCCCGGGGAGGTTGAGCCCCTTGTTGTCGGAGACCATGCCGCCCTCGACAACGGTCGTGCGGACCCGGGGGCCGTCCACGGAGGTGACCTCCAGGGCGACCTTGCCGTCGTCGACGAGGATGCGCTCGCCGGGGGTGACATCACCGGCCAGTCCGGAGTAGGTGGTGCCGCAGAGGTGGCGGTCGCCCTCGGTCTCCTCGACGGTGATGGTGAACAGGTCGCCGCGTTCGAGCAGTACGGGTCCCTCGCGGAACCGGCCGAGGCGGATCTTCGGCCCCTGGAGGTCGGCCAGGATCCCGACGCTGCGCCCGGTCTCGTCGGATGCCTTGCGGACGTGGCGGTAACGCTCCTCGTGCTCGGCGTACGAACCGTGGCTGAGGTTGAGCCGGGCCACGTCCATTCCGGCCTCGACGAGGGCCTTGATCCCCTCGTAGGAATCGGTCGCTGGGCCCAGGGTACAAACGATCTTTGCTCGGCGCATGCGCCCGACCCTACGCCGTACCGATGGGTAGCGACGGACGTCCGGATGACTCCTCAACAACTTCTGCGTTAAAGGGTATTGACAGCTGGAGAAGTGTGCGAGGGGCTGCTCCGATGAGCGGCCGGCGGGGGCTTGCGAAGGACGGCCGGAGGCCGGGTCCCGGACCTGCCGGAGGGCGGCCGGAGGGCAGGTCAGAGGGCAGGCGGGGTGATCACGAACCGGGCGTTCACCTGGGCGTGGACGGTCTGGCGACGGGGTTCGAGGTCCAGTTCGGGGGCGGCCTCGGCAAGCGCGTACCCCGCACCGCCGGAGCGGCCCGCGGAGGCGATGGAGGCCTCGTACGGATGGACCGGGGCCACACCGTCGTCGGCCAGTTCCACCAAGGCGACCGGCCGCGCGCCGAGCGCCTCGGCGTACTCCCGGGCCCGTTTGACCGCCTCCAGGACCGCCTGCCGGCGGGCCGCGCCGCGCGCGGGGGAATCCGGCCGCAGGTCCCACCAGAGGCCGCTGACGGCGGTCAGTTCCAGATCGCCGAGCCGGCCGGTCAGCTCGCCGAGGACGGTGAAGTCGGCCACCTCGGCGTTGATGTGCACGACTCCGTGGTACGTCCTGATCTCCTCGCCCCGGCCGCGCCGGGACAGCTCGGGGGTGATGGAGAGCATCCCGGTCTCCAGTTTCTCCACCGCCTCCCCGTAGGACCGCAGCAGGTCGAGGGCGGCCTGGTTGCGCCGGGTCAGATCGTCCAGGGCGCCGCGCCGGTCGACGCCGCGGGCCCTGACCTGGACGGTGATCCGGGCGATCTCGGGGTCGACCTCCAGCCGGGCCTCGCCGCAGACGGCGACCCGGGGCGCCTGGGGGGTGCCGTACGGCTGGAACGGTACGGGGGACACCTCGGTCATCGGGCGGGCTCCTTCGGGACGGCGCGCGGGCGCGCTCCGGACGGCGTGCCCCCAACTCTCGCATCCGGCAGGGGGAACCGCCGTCCGCGGGCGGGACGGACACCCACGGGGTCAGGTCCGGACCAGGGGGGTCAGCCGTCGGTCCTGGCCGGGGATCCGGGGCGCATCGGGCCGTTCCAGGCCGAAGGCGGTGAACGCGGTCCGGTGCGGCAGCCGGTAGGGCTCGCGGCCGGTGAGGCTGTTGAGGATGCTCGCGCTGCGCCAGGCGGTGAGCCCGGGGCCGGAGACGCCGGCGCCGTGGGTGCGGACGTCGGCGCTCTGCACGAACACCGTGCCGGTCACCGACGGGTCGAGGACCAGCCGGAAGTCCTCGCCGATCCGGGGCCGGCCCGCGGCGTCCCGCCGCAGATAGGGGTCGAGCCCGGTCAGTACCCGGGTGAGGGGCCGCTCCCGGTAGCCGGTGGCGAGGACGACGGCGTCGGTGGTGAGCCGGGAGCGGGTGCCCTGCTGGACATGTTCCAGATGGAGTTCGACGCGGGTGGTGGCGACCCGGCCCGCGGTGCGGACCCGGACGCCGGGCGTGAGTACGGCGTCCGGCCAGCCGCCGGGCAGGGAGCGGCGGTACAGCTCGTCGTGGACAGCGGCCAGGGTGGCCGGGTCGATGCCCTGGTGGCGCTGCCGCCGGCGGGGTGCCGGCCCGTCGCGGACGTCCTCGGGCAGGGCGTGGAAGTAGCGGGTGTGGTCGGGGGTGAGGTCTTCCAGGCCGAGTCCGGAGTGCTCCCTCGGTGCGAAGGCCTCGGTCCTGGTGATCCAGTGGAGCCCCTCCCGGCCTTCGGGCCGGGATCTGAGCAGGTCGAGGAAGATCTCGGCGCCGGACTGCCCGGAGCCGACGACCGTGATGTGCCCGGCGGCCACGAGCGTGTCGCGGTGGCGGAGGTAGTCCGCGGAGTGGACGACGGGGACGGTCGGGGTGTCGGCGAGCGGGCGCAGCGGTTCGGGGACGTACGGTTCGCTGCCGATGCCGACGGCCACGGAGCGGGCGCGGATACGGCCGGGGGCGGCGGTCTCCCCTTCGGCGCGGGTCCCGCCTTCGGCGCCGGTCCGGGTGAAGTCGATCTCGAACAGTTCCTGTTCGGGGTTCCATCGGACGCCGTCGACCTGGTGGCCGAAGTGGAGGCCGGGCAGTGCTTCGGCGACCCAGCGGCAGTAGGCGTCGTACTCGGCTCGGTCGATACGGAACCGCTCCGCCGCGCAGAAGGGGAAGAGCCGGTCGCGGGAGCGGAGGAAGCGGAGGAAGCTCCACGGGCTGGCCGGGTCGGCGAGGGTGACCAGATCGGCGAGGAACGGCACCCGGAGCGCGGCGTCCTCGACGGGCGGTCCGCCGGGCCGGCCGAAGTGGGGTCTCTGCTCGTAGAAGGCGGTGTCCAGGCCGCCGGGTACGCCGTCGGCGAGGGCCGCGAGGGAGAGGTTGGCGGGGCCGATGCCGATGCCCACGAGGTCGAGGGCGCGGTGCTGGTCGGGGGCGGGCGTGCCGGTCATCGGGGCTGCCTTCCACGAGGGCGATCGGTGCGGTCCGGTCGCGCGGAGGTGCCGCGGAGGTCGAGGAAGGGGCCTGGGCCGGGGCCGTACCCCCGGCGTGTCCGGCCGCTCCGGTGCGTGGCACGGCCGTGGCGCGGCTCCTCGGGCCCGTCGGCGGTGCCCCCGGGCCGGGGGCACCGCCGTGTTCAACGACGGGGAGGCCGAGTGGTTGCCGGGGCGCACGGCGGCGCCTTGCGGCGCAGTGCGGGGGTGGTGCACGGAACCGCGGCCCGGGGACGCCCGGCCGGTATCGGACCGCGGCCCGGGGGGATCCCGGCCCGGGGACGGAGCGCGATCTGCGGGGCCGCACGGGTCGGCCCCGGGCAGGGACCACTGCCCGGGGGCCATCCGGCCCAGGGCCGGATCGCGGCCCGGAGAGCGACCCGGCCCGAGGGGCGGACCCCGGCTCGGGGGCCATCCGGTGGCTCCCGGTGCACCAGGACCGGCCCCCCGGTGCCGGTCCGCTCCTCCTCCGGCACCCGGTCAGACCGTGGGTGCCTCCGTGGCGGTGCGGACCGTCAGCGCGCGGCCGAGGTCGTCGAGCCGGTCGGCGAGGCCGCGGCGGAGTGCCGGGGTCACCTCCGGGTCGGCGAGCGCGGTCTCGCCGAGGGCGACGGTCTCCCCGGAGACGGCGTAGGCGGGGAAGGCGTAGCGTCCGGCCGCGGCGGCCAGGGCGGGGCCGCGGCGGGCGGCCAGCCCGATCACATCGGTGAAGAAGCGGGGGACGTACTCCCGTACCAGCGTGTCCTGCTCCGGGTGCCAGAAGCCCTGGGCAACCGCCGTGAACAGGTAGTTCGAGAGGGTGTCGGAGCCGAAGAGGAGGTCCCAGGCGGCGGCCTTGGCCTCGGCGGCCGGCAGGGCGGCCCGGCAGCGGGCGGCACCCTCCTGGCCGGTGGCGCTGGGGTCGGCGGCCAGCTCGGCCGCGATCGCCGTATCGTCGACGGCGCCGAGTACGGCGAGCCGGTGCAGGATCCGCCACCGCAGTTCGGGGTCCAGTTCGGGGCCGCCGGTGACGGAGCCGTCGCTCAGCCACTCCCGGATGGTCTCGGGCTGAGAGGTGGCGTCGATGATCTGCCGGACGGCGATCAGGCGCAGTCCCGCGGCGCTGCCGTCCTCGGTGCGGCGGAGGATATCGCGGCAGACCGCGCGGATCGTGGCGAGCGCCGCCGGCCGTTCGGCGTCGGGCAGCAGCCGGTCGGCGATCTCCGTACGGCAGAAGCCGAGGACGCCCTGGACGACGGCGAGGTCGGTCTCGCGCGGCAGATGGGCGCGGGCGGTCTCCAGATAGGCGGCGGGCGCCAGCTCACCGTCCCGGACCAGATCGCGGGCCGCGTTCCAGACGACGGCGCGGGTCAGCGGGGAGGGCAGACAGGACAGCGAGGTCCGGACGGTCTCCCAGGAGACGGAGTCGAAGCGGATCTTGGCGTAGGTGGTGTCGTTCTCGTTGAGGACGACGAGGGAGGGCCGGCGGCCGGTCCTGGGCCCCTCGGGGGTTTCGCCCGCGGGGACGTCGGTGTCGAAGCGGTCGCGGAGGACGAGCCGGGCCGGGTCGACGGGGTCGGTGTCGTACGCGGCGACCGTGACGCGGTGGGGGCGGCTGCCGTCGCGGGTGATGCCCAGGCTCCAGCTGCCGCCCTCGTCGGTGACGGCGGGCCGCAGCGTGTCGACGCCGCTGGTGCGCAGCCAGGACTCGGCCCAGGCGTGGATATCGCGCTCGGTGGCGCGGGCGAGGGAGTCGATGAAGTCCGCGAGGGTGGCATTGCCGAAGCGGTGCCGGGCGAAGTGGAGGTTGATCCCGGCGAGGAAGTCCTTCTCGCCCATCCACGCCACGAGCTGGCGCAGGGCGGAGGCGCCCTTGGCGTAGGAGATGCCGTCGAAGTTGAGCAGCGCGGACGCGGTGTCGGGAACGGCCTCGGCGTCGGGAGCGACAGGGTGGGTGGTGGGCCGCTGGTCGGCCTCGTACCCCCAGCGCTTGCGGTTGGCCGCGAAGTCGGTCCAGGTGTCGGTGAAGCGGGTGGCCTCGGTGAGGGTCTGGTAGCCCATGTACTCGGCGAAGGACTCGTTGAGCCAGATATCGTCCCACCAGGTGAGCGTCACCAGGTCGCCGAACCACATATGCGCCATCTCATGGGCGACGACCATGGCCCGGGTCTGCCGCTCGGTGTCGGTGACGGCGGAGCGGAAGACGAACTCGTCGCGGAAGGTGACCAGACCGGGGTTCTCCATCGCGCCCGCGTTGAACTCGGGGACGAAGGCCTGGTCGTACGAGTCGAAGGGGTACGGCTCCTCGAACTTCTCGTGGTAGCGGTCGTAGCACTGGCGCGTGATCTCGAAGAGTTCGTCGGTGTCGGTGTCGAGGTGCTCGGCGAGGGAGCGGCGGCAGTGCAGGCCGAAGGGGAGACCGGCGTGCTCGGTGCGTACCGAATGCCAGGGCCCGGCGGCGACGGCGACGAGGTAGGTGGAGATCGGCGGGGTGGGGGTGCAGGTCCAGACGCCGTCGCCCCGGTGGGTGGCGACGCCGTTGCCGAGGACGGTCCAGCGTTCGGGGGCGGTGACGGTCACCTCGAACACGGCCTTGAGGTCGGGCTGGTCGAAGGCGGCGAAGACGCGCTGGACGTCGTCCAGGAAGAGCTGGGTGTAGACGTACGTCTCGCCGTCGCCGGGGTCGGTGAAGCGGTGCATGCCCTCGCCGGTGCGGGAGTAGCGCATATCGGCCTCGACGGCCAGCTCGTGTTCTCCGGCGGCGAGTCCGGGCAGCGGATAGCGGTTGCCGTCGAGGGCCGTCGGGTCGAGCGGCTCGCCGTCGAGGGTGATGGAGCGCAGGGCGGCCGGCTTGAGTTCGACGAAGGTGTCCCCGGCGGTCCGTGCGGTGAACCGTATGACGGTCCGCGACCCGAAGAGTTCCTCCTCCGCGGCGCCCGCCGTGCCTCCGCCGCCCGTTCCCGGCTCCTGTCCGGTGCCGGGTGCGGCGGCACGCGCGGTCAGGTCGAGACCGATCGTGTAGTGGTGGACATCGAGGAGGCGGGCTCGGTTCCGGGCTTCGTCACGCGTCAGTACGGGCATGGAGGCCATGCTGCCTGATGGGGGGCGGTTCGCACACGGGGTGGGTGTTGCGCTCTGAGCGCACGGGCCCGGGAGCGCGCTCCGGGTGCGCCCGCCCGCGCGGTCCGCCGCGGTGCGGTGCGACCGGAGCCGTGCGACTCCGCGACCCCCCGCGGGGCTCTGTGGCGTGAAATCGTCGTTTGCCGTCGGGCGAAGGGCTGCATTACCCGGCTTATCCCGCCGTAATGGATGAGCGGCCGTATTCATCGGCGAGGAGCGTCGCCGAGCGTTCCGGCCAGGAACTCGGAAGCCGATCGGGAACTCGGAAGAAGGGGATAAGCCTGAAGCGCCGGCGCCTCGGGTAGGTCATCGCCGGCCGGGAAAGCCCGGCACCGATCGACAGTGACGACGGATTGCACCCGTCCCCGAAAAGGAGAATCAGCATGGTTGTTCGCAGGCTGCTCGCAGGCGCAGGTGTCGGAGCCCTGGTCGCCTTCGGCGCGCTGGCCGTTCCGGCGCAGGCATCCCAGGTCCGGGCGGCCCCGGTGGCACAGACGGCCCCGGCGGCGGTCCCGGATGCGGGGATCCTGTCCTGTCCGAACGGGGCACCCGCGGCGGCGCCGGGCTTCCGCTGTCTGTCGTCGTACCCGTCGAACGCGGAGTGCCTCCAGGGGGTCGCCCGCAATATCGAAGTCACTCCGGCGACCCGGGGCTACTGCACCTACTACAACGGCAGCTACTGGGGCTTCGTCAACCACTGAGCCCCGGGTACGGCGTCCTCCCGCGAGGCCGCCCGCACCAAGACCCCGGGCCGCGGCGGTCCGGGGCCCCTTCACGATCACCGGAAATCGACGGAAAAGGAAATACGCGCGATACCGGTCCGGGGCGGCCTGGTTTTCCTGGGAATCGTCACTCGCCGGCGGTGCCGTCGGCCGGGGAATCTCCCGCGATCTGTTCGTGGTGGCGGATGACCTCGGCGATAATAAAGTTCAGCAGTTTCTCGGCGAAGGCCGGGTCCAGCTTCGCCGATTCGGCCAGTTCGCGCAGGCGCTGAATCTGGCGGGCCTCACGGTCCGGGTCGGCCGGGGGCAACTGGTGGCGGGCCTTGAGATGGCCGACCTGCTGAGTGCATTTGAAGCGTTCGGCGAGCATATGGACCACGGCCGCGTCGATATTGTCGATGCTCCCCCGCAGGCGGTCCAGTTCGGCCCGGACGTTCTCGTCGATGTCGCTGGTGGTCATGGTCGTCGAGCTTACGCGGGGCCGGACCGGGGCCGACCGGGGTGTTCAGGGTGCGGACGGGACAGCCGCCGGGCCGCCGGGGGCGGCGGTCCGGCCGCCACGAGGGCGCGGACGGCGCGGCCGGGCGGGGACGGGAGAGCGGAAGGGGCGGGGACGGGAGATACGGAAGGGGCGGGCAGGACCCCGGAAGGTCGCCGCCCGCCCCGCAGCCGTACCCCGGTTCGCTACAGCGTCGCCGCCGCGGCCTTGATCTGGGCGGCGAAGGTCGACACCTCCGCGTAGACCCCCGGCAGACCCGGGCGGGCGCAGCCCTCGCCCCAGCTCACAATGCCGACCTGGACCCACTCGTTGGCGTTGTCCCGGCGGAACATGGGGCCGCCGGAGTCGCCCTGGCAGGTGTCGACGCCGCCCTGGGGCAGCCCGGCGCAGATCTCCTCGGAGTCCACGAGGCCGGGGTAGGCCTGGCGGCACGAGGCGTCGGAGACGAACGGGACCTGGGCCTTGAGCAGATAGCGCTGCTGCGCGCCGCCCTCGCGGGCCGCGCCCCAGCCGGCGACCTGGAAGGTGCCGCTGTTGTACGCGTTGGTCTCGGCGATCTTCAGGAGGGGCAGGTTGATCGGCTGGGCGAGTTTGACCAGGGCCCAGTCCTTGCCCGTGCCGTTGTAGCCGGGGGCCCGGTAGATCTTGGTCGAGCGGACCTTCACCGCACTGGTGCTCTGGAGGTCCACGACACCCGCGGTGGCGGTGATGCTGGTGTTGTTCCCGGTGGCGCCGACGCAGTGCGCGGCGGTCAGCACGATCTGCTGGGTGATCAGGGAGCCGCCGCAGCCCATGGAGAGCCGGACCATGAAGGGGAACTCGCCCTGGGCGGCCCGGACGCCGCCGACGACGGGCGGGGGCGCGGCGAAGGCGGACGCGGGCTGGAGGCTGAGGGCGGCGAGGGCGACGGTGGCGGCCGCGACGACTCTCTTGAGCGTACGCATGAGCTTCACGGGACAGCCTTTCGTGGGGGATTGGCCGGGGACGGCGGCCTGCCGGGACCGGCACCGAAGCACCAGACATGTCATGGCCCCGACAAGACCTGACCGGATTATGGACAAGGCTCACCGGGCCCCACAAGGAGCGGTTTCCGGCCAGCGAGCAGGGTGTGGCCGGGTCGGGTGGCCGGGATGCAGGGGCCACCGGGGCACCACCCGGGTCCGACGGAGGTACGACCGGCGGAGTCCGGACAGCCGGCCGCCGGATCCCGGGGCGCCCTCGGGAGCCGCGCCGTACAGTGGACCGCGGGCGTCCCTACGTCGCACGAGGGGGTACGGAACGTGATGGCGAAGGACGGCGCGGGCAGCAGGGACGGCGCCCCGGCCGGCCCGGTCGTGCACGGGTTTCCGCATCTCGGCACCGTGCGCGCGGCGATCACCGCCCTGCACCGCAGACTCGCCCCCGAGGCACTGGGCCGCTACGCCCCCAGCGTCCTCCCGGCCGATGTCGCCTTCGCCGACACCGACGACCTCCACCTGGGGACCCAGCGGATCGCGCGGGCGCTCGTCCGGCATCTGAGGCTGCCGGACGCCCGGATGATCGTCGGCTTCCGCGAGATGGAGTACGCGGCGAGCGTCGAACTCACCGCGGGCCCGGAGTACTTCATCGAGCTGAACAACCGCTTCCGGACCCACCGCCGCGATATCGGGGCGGCCCTGGCCCACGAGGTCACCCATGTCCTGCTGCACCGGCTGGGACTGTCCTTCCCCGGCACCGGCGACAACGAGATCCTCACGGACACCGTGACCACGTATCTGGGCGCGGGGTGGCTGCTGCTGGACGCGTTCCGCGAGGACGCGCTCTCCCGGCAGAAGCTCGGCTATCTCACCCCGGAGGAGTTCGGCTACGTCCTCGCCAAACGGGCGCTGCTCTTCGACGAGGACCCGTCGCCGTGGTTCACCTCCCCACAGGGGTACACCGCGTACACCCGCGGCCGGGACCGGGCCCGGCGCGACGCCGGCAGACCGCCGCTCACCGCCGCGGGCTGGACCGGCCGCCACCGCTATGCCCGCGACCGGCGGTACGCACGCGAGCACCCGTCGGCCGGGGGCCCGGCATCGGGCGGCTACGCCTTCGAGCAGGGGCCGGACGGCGGAATGCGGGTCTCCTTCCCCTGCCCCACCTGCCACCAGCGGATCCGTCTCCCGGTCCGCGGGCGGGTCAGGGCCCGCTGCGGGCTCTGCCGCACGATTCTCGAATGCGAGACCTGAGGCCCGCCGCCTAGCCTCGGCGCATGACGCAATGGTTCGCGGCGGGGTGCCGCGTATGACGGAACTGCTCACGGCGGTATACGAGGGCGATGCGGACGCGGTAGCCCGTCTGCTGGCGGCGGGGGCGCCCGCGGATTCCTCCGACGAGGACGGCACGACCGCGCTGTATCTGGCGGCCGTCCTGCTCGGTGACGTACGCCTCGTCCGTCCGCTGCTGGCGGCGGGCGCCGATCCGGAGCGACCGGGCGGCGACGGCGCGCTGCCGTTGTGCGGGGCGGCCGTTCACGGCGGTACGGAGGTGGTCCTGGCCCTGCTGGCGGCGGGCGCCCGGCCGGACGGACGCGAATCGGACGGCTGGACTCCGCTGGCCTGGGCGGTCCGGGGCGGCCATGTGCCGGTGGTACGGATCCTGCTGGAGCACGGCGCCGATCCGTCGCTGCCTGCCCCCGACGGCGCCCTCCCCCTGGTCGCCGCGGCGAGGCGGGGTTCGGCGGGCACCGTACGCGCGCTGCTGGACCGGGGCGCACCCGGCCGTACCGCGGCCCTCACCGAGGCCCGCGCCCGCCGGGGCCGCGATCCGGAGGCCGAGCTGCGCGCCGCGCTCCTCGCGCGGTACGACGAGCCCCTCGCCACCAGGACCCGCCGGGTGCCGGGGGACGACGGCGCGACGGTCGTCGTCGAACTCCTCCGGAACGGCACGCTCGTCGCGAGCGACGAGCGCGGGACGGGCCATGCGGAGATCGCCGCGCTGCTGGAAACGGCGGACCAAACGGCCGAGGACTGAAGGGGCCGAGGACTGAAGGGGCTGCGGGCTGAAGGGGCTGCGGGCTCCCCGGGCCCCCTCGCGGCGCGGCCTCAGCCCGTCCCGTACACCGCCCCCGGCTCCTCCGCACGCGACAGCAGCTCGCGCAGGGCCCGGCCCGTCGCCCTGGGTGTGCGGCGGGTCCGGGAGTCGGCGGTCGGGCCCGGCCGCCAGCCCTGCATCACCGTCAGCCGGCCGGCCTCCGCCTCGATGACCCGGCCCGTGACGCCCGTGCTCTCCGCCGAGCCCAGCCAGACCACCAGCGGCGCCACATCCTCCGGGAGCGCCGCGAGGTCCGCGAAGACGTGTTCCGTCATCCGGGTGCGGGCGGCGGGGGCGATCGCGTTCACCAGGACGCCGTAGCGGGCCAGTTCCGCCGCCGCGACCAGGGTGAGGCCGACGATGCCCGCCTTGGCCGCGGCGTAGTTGGCCTGGCCGACGCTGCCCAGCAGGCCCGCGCCCGAGGTGGTGTTGACCACCCGCGCTGCGGCGGGCCGGCCCGCCTTGGCCTCGGCGCGCCAGTGGGCCGCCGCGGCGCGCAGCGGCAGGAAATGGCCCTTGAGGTGGACCCGTACCACCGCGTCGAAATCGTCCTCGGCCAGATTGACCAGCATCCGGTCCCGTACGAAACCCGCGTTGTTGACCAGGGTGTCGAGCCGTCCGTAGGCGTCGAGCGCGGTGGAGATCAGCGAGGCGGCGCCCGCCGCGGTGGTGATATCGCCGCCGTGGGGGACCGCTTCGCCGCCGCCCGCGCGGATCTCCGCGACCACATCGGCCGCCGGGCCCGCCGAAGCACCCGCGCCGTCGGGGCCCGCGCCCAGATCGTTGACCACGACCTTCGCCCCTTCGGCGGCGAAGGCGACGGCATGGGCCCGGCCCAGTCCCCGGCCGGCGCCGGTCACCACCACGACCCGGCCCGCGCAGATTCCCGTCATCTCGGTTCTCCCTCTCCGGGCCCGGAAGTCCGGTTCACCGTGGCGGCGGCGAGGAACGCCGGGCGCTCCCCGCCGCCGTGGACGTGCAGGGACGCCCCGCTGATGTACGCCGCCCGGTCCGAGGCCAGGAATACGGCCGCGTCGCCCACATCGGCCGGTTCCGCGAGCCGCCCCAGCGGGACCGTGCGCCCCACGGCCGCGACGCCCTGCTCACCGCCGTAGTGGAGGGCGGCGCGTTCGGTTCCGACCATGCCGACGACCAGGGTGTTCACCCGTACCTCCGGCGCCCATTCGACCGCCATCGACCGGGCCAGGCTCGCCAGGCCCGCTTTCGCCGCGCCGTAGGCGGCGGAGCCCGGCGACGGCCGGTCCCCGCTCACACTGCCGATCATCAGCACCGAACCGCGGGCCGCCCGCAGATATTCGTACGCCGCGATGCTCGCGGACAGCGGCGCCGTCAGATTGAGGGCGATGACCCGGGCGTGCCGGGCCGCTCCCCCGTCCGCGAGCGGCCGGTAGGGCGTTCCGCCCGCGTTGTTGACCAGGCAGTCGAGGCGTCCGTACCGGCGGACGACCCCGGTGAAGAACTCCCCCACCGCGTCGGCGTCCCGCAGGTCGAGGGGGAGGTAGACCGCGCCGTCCAGCGGGACCGCGGGGGGCCGCCGGGCGCAGACGACGACCGTCGCGCCCGCTTCCAGGAAGGCACGGGCGATCCCCGCGCCGACCCCCCGGGTGCCGCCGGTGACGACCGTGACTCTCCCGTCCGGCTCCATCCGCTGCTACCTTCCACCTAACAAACGTTTGGTGGAAAGGTAGCTGATCCTGTCATGGGTGTCTCCACCACGGACCCGGCCTCGGACCCGGCGGCCGGGGTCCGCGTCGTCACGGCCGCCTATCCGCCCGTCAACGCCCTGCCCGTACAGGGCTGGTACGACCTGGCCCGCGCGGTCCGTGCCGCCGGGGCCGATCCGGAAGTGCGCTGTGTGGTGCTGGCCGCCGAGGGCCGCGGTTTCAACGCGGGCGTCGATATCAAGGAACTCCAGCGCGACGGCGACGGCGGCCCCGGCGGGCCCCGGACCGCGCTGCTCGGCGCCAACCGGGCCTGCGCGGAGGCCTTCGCGGCGGTGTACGAATGCGAGGTGCCCGTGGTCGCGGCGGTCGGCGGCTTCTGTCTGGGCGGCGGGATCGGGCTCGTCGGCAACGCGGACGCGATCGTCGCCGCCGACGACGCCGTCTTCGGGCTGCCGGAGCTGGACCGCGGCGCCCTCGGGGCCGCGACGCATCTGGCCCGGCTGGTGCCGCCCCATCTGATGCGCGCCCTGTACTACACCTCGGCCACGGTCACCGCCGGGGAGCTGCACGGCCACGGTTCGGTGTGGCGGGTCGTCCCGCGTGCGGAACTCGCCGCCGCGGCGCTGGAACTGGCGGGCGAGATCGCCGGTAAGGACGGCACCCTGATCCGGCTCGCCAAGGCCGCCATCAACGGTATCGACCCCGTCGACGTACGGCGCAGCTACCGGTTCGAGCAGGGGTTCACCTTCGAGGCCGCGCTCGGCGGGGCCGGTGACCGGGTCCGCGGCACCTTCGGCCGGGGCTCCGGCCGGGAAGGCGGGACATGAGCGGCGGAAAGGTGATGTCGGCCGACGAGGCGATCGGCGGGCTGCGCAGCGGAATGACGGTCGGGATCGGCGGCTGGGGTGCACGCCGCAAGCCGATGGCGCTGGTCCGGGCGCTGCTGCGGTCGGAGGTGACCGATCTGACGGTGGTCTCGTACGGCGGTCCCGATATCGGTCTGCTGGCCGCCGCGGGCCGGATCCGGAAGCTGGTGACCGCGTTCGTCACCCTGGACTCGGTGCCCCTCGAACCCCACTACCGGGCCGCCCGCGAGCGCGGCGCCTTCGCGCTGAGCGAGATCGACGAGGCGATGTTCCTGTGGGGGCTGACGGCCGCGGCCAACCGGCTGCCGTTCCTGCCGGTACGGGCCGGGCTCGGTTCGGATGTCATGCGGGTCGATCCGGAGCTGCGGACGGTCCGTTCGCCCTACGCGGACGGGGAGGAGTTCGTGGCGATGCCCGCGCTGCGGATGGACGCGGCGCTGGTCCACCTCGACCGCGCCGACCGGCGGGGCAACGCCTGCTATCTGGGCCCCGATCCGTACTTCGACGATCTGTTCTGCGAGGCGGCGGATACGGCGTACGTCTCCTGCGAACGGCTCGTCGACGGTTTCGGGGACGTACCGCCGCAGCGGCTGCTGGTCTCCCGGCAGGCGGTGACCGGCGTGGTCGAGGCACCGAACGGCGCGCACTTCACCTCGTGCGCCCCCGGCTACGGGCGGGACGAGGCGTTTCTGCGGATGTACGCGAGCACACCGTGGGAGGAGTTCGCCGGACGGTTCCTGGACGGGGACGAGCAGGCGTACCGGTCGGCCGTCGAGGCCTGGCGGGAGGAGACGCGATGAGCGGCGGTACGGCGGCGGTGACCCGGGCCGAGTACTGTGTGGCCGCCTGTGCGGAGGCATGGCGGGGCGCCGGCGAGGTGCTGGCCGCCCCGATGGGGCTGATCCCCTCCCTCGGGGCCCGGCTGGCACGGCTCACCTTCGCGCCGGACCTGCTGCTGACGGACGGCGAGGCGCTGCTCGTCGGACCCGACGGGGCGGCCGAGGGCTGGCTGCCGTACCGCAGGCATCTGACGATGGTCACGGGCGGGCGGCGGCACGTGATGATGGGCGCGTCCCAGCTCGACCGGCACGGCAACCAGAACATCTCCTGCATCGGCCCGTGGGAGCGCCCGGACCGGCAGTTGCTGGGGGTGCGCGGGGCGCCGGTGAACACCCTCAACCATCCCGTCAGCTACTGGGTGCCGCGGCATTCCCGGCGGGTGTTCGTGGAGCGGGTCGACCTGGTGTGCGGGGTGGGGTACGACCGGGCCGCGGCGGCCGGGCCGAGCGCGACCCGGTACCACCGGATCGACCGGGTCGTCACCGATCTGGGCGTTTTCGACTTCGCGACCCCGGACCGGTCGATGCGGCTGGTGTCGGTGCACCCCGGGGTGACGGTGGAGCGGGTGCGGGAGGCGACCGGTTTCCCCCCGGCCGTACCGGATGGCGGTGTTCCGGAGACACGGGAGCCCACGGCCGGGGAGCTGCGGCTGATCCGGGAGCGGCTGGACCCGGAGGGGCTGCGGGAGCGGGAGGTGCCGGGCGGATGAACGGGCGTACGACAGGGGCGGAAGGTGCCGGGCGGATGACGGGGGTGGAAGGTACCGGGCGTACGACAGGGGCGGAAGGTACCGGGCGGATGACGGGTGCCGAAGGTACCGGCCCCGGGGCGGGGGCAGCGGTCGTGGAGACGGCGTTCACCCGGCTCACCGGGGTCCGGCATCCCGTCGTCCAGACCGGTATGGGCTGGGTCGCCGGGCCGAGGCTGGTGTCGGCCGCCGCGAACGCGGGCGCGCTGGGGATCCTCGGCTCGGCCACGATGTCGCCCGCCGCACTGCGGTCGGCCGTCCGGGAGGTGCGGTCGCGTACGGAGGCGCCGTTCGGGGTGAATCTCCGCGCGGACGCGGCGGACGCCCGGGAGCGGGTGCGGATCGTCGTCGACGAGGGGGTACGCGTCGCCTCGTTCGCCCTGGCGCCGTCGCGGGAGCTGATCGCCGAGCTGAAGGACGCGGGCGTGGTCGTGATCCCGTCGGTGGGGGCGCGCCGGCATGCCGAGAAGGTCGCGGACTGGGGCGCGGACGCGGTGATCGTGCAGGGCGGCGAGGGCGGCGGCCACACCGGGGAGGTCGCCACGACCGTGCTGCTGCCGCAGGTCGTGGACGCGGTCGGAATCCCGGTGATCGGCGCCGGGGGCTTTCGCGACGGCCGGGGGCTGGTGGCGGCGCTGGCGCTGGGCGCGGCCGGGATCGCCATGGGCACCCGGTTCCTGCTGACGTCGGACTCGACGGTGCCGGACGCGGTGAAGGCGCGGTATCTGGCGGCGGGAGTCCAGGATGTGACGGTCACCCGGGCGGTGGACGGGCTGCCGCACCGCATGCTCCGTACGGAGCTGGTGGAGTCCCTGGAACACCACGGCCGTGCCCGGACCCTGGCCCGCGCGGCCCGCCACGCGGCGTCCTTCCGGCGGCTGTCGGGGCTCTCGTGGCGGGCGCTGGTCCGCGACGGCCTGGCGCTGCGCCACGGCCGGGAGCTGTCCTGGAGCCAGGTGCTGATGGCGGCGAACACCCCGATGCTGCTGCGGGCGGCGATGGTGGAGGGCCGTACGGATCTGGGGGTGATGGCGGCGGGACAGATCGCGGGCGTGATCGACGATCTCCCGAGCTGCGCGGAGCTGATGGAGCGGGTGATGGGAGAGGCGGCGGGGGTGGTGGCGGGGCTGGCGGGGCTGGCGGGGAAGGTCTGATTCCGGGGACGGTGTACACGGATGCGCGTACGCTGAGGCCGTGACCGATCCCCTCGGCATGCGGGAGACCCGCGCCGGGCTCCCCGAGATCCTGAACCGGGCCGAGTCCGGTGAGGCCACCGTGATCACAAGCAACGGCAGGCCCGTCGCCGCAGTGGTGCCCCTGGACGAGTACAGCGCGCCGGCGCACGCGGCGGACGAGCTGCTCGCGCGCGAGGCCCTCCGGCACCTCGACGAGCCGACGAGTTCGATGGCCGAGGTACTCGCCGATATCCTCGGCGAACGCGGCGGGTAGCCGGCCGGAAGGGCCGTCACCGCGTGCAGTACGCGGTCCGGTTCACCGCGGCGGCCCGGCGAGCAGTCCCGGGCGATCCCGCCGTACGACACCATCCGCATGCTCATCGCGCTGACACCCCTCGGCGACGGCCCCCGGCGCGAGGACGCCGACATCAAGACTCTCGGGGCACGACAGCCACTACCGGCTGCGGGTCGGCGACTACCGCATCGCCTCCACCGTGGACGACGGTGAACTCGTCGTCCTCCTGGTCGAGGTGGGCCATCGGCGCGATGTGTACGGGCGCTCCGAACCCGTCCGGGGCACGCCGGGCCGTTCGGCGATCGCCCCGGTCGGCCGACCGCCGTGCGGCCGCCGCTCACAGCCGTTCGATGATCGTGACGTTCGCCAGGCCGCCGCCCTCGCACATCGTCTGGAGGCCGAACCGGCCCCCCGTGCGTTCCAGTTCATGGAGGAGGGTGGTCATCAGCCGGGCGCCGGTCGCGCCCAGCGGATGGCCCAGGGCTATCGCCCCGCCGTTGACGTTGGTCCGCGCCGGATCCGCGCCGGTCTCCTTCAGCCAGGCCAGGACGACGGGGGCGAAGGCCTCGTTGATCTCGACCAGGTCGATGTCGTCGAGGGAGAGGCCGGTCTTCTCCAGGGCGTACGCGGTGGCCGGGATGGGGGCGGCGAGCATCCGGATCGGGTCGTCGCCGCGGACCGAGAGGTGGTGGACGCGGGCGCGCGGGGTCAGGCCGTGGTCGCGGACCGCGCGTTCGCTCGCCAGCAGCAGGGCCGCCGCCGCGTCGGAGAGCTGGGAGGAGCAGGCGGCGGTGATCGTGCCGCCCTCGACCACCGGGGCGAGGGCGGCCATCTTCTCCGCGGTGGTGTCGCGGCGCGGGCCCTCGTCGGTGGTGAACGCGCCGTACGGCACGGTCTCGCGGGCGAACCGGCCCTCGTCGATCGCCCGGACCGCCCGCCGGTGGGAGCGGAGCGCGTACTCCTCCTGGTCGCTGCGGGTGATCCGCCGGCGGCGGGCGATCAGTTCGGCGCCGTGGAACTGGTCGACGGGCGCGTCGCCGTAGCGGGCCCGCCAGCCCGCGCTGCCCGCGAAGGGGCCTTCGGTGAGCCCGAGGGGACCGGCGGCCTGCCGGGACGCGAAGGCGATCGGAACCATGGACATGTTCTGCACCCCGCCCGCGACGACCAGGTCCTGGGTTCCCGAGAGGACCGCCTGGGCCGCGAAGTGCAGCGCCTGCTGGGAGGAGCCGCACTGGCGGTCGACGGTGACGCCCGGCACCTCCTCCGGCAGTCCGGCGGCCAGCCACGCCGTCCGGGCGATGTTCCCCGCCTGCGGGCCGACGGTGTCCAGACAGCCGAAGACGACGTCGTCGACGGCCGCCGGATCGATGCCGGAGCGTTCGACCAGGGCCGTCAGGACATGGGCGCCGAGGTCCGCGGGATGGACCGCGGCCAGTGCCCCGCGGCGCCTGCCCACGGGGGTACGTACCGCTTCGACGATATAGGCCTCGGCCATCTCGGTCCTCCCTCTCGCGGCTAGCGGGGCCGCGGACTCGGTGTGCCGGCGGTTTCGGAGCCGGTGGTTCCGGTGCCCACCGCGATTCCGTCCAGCACCATCGACAGGAACTGCCGGGCGATCTCCTCGGGTCCGTACCGCCCGTCCGGCCGGTACCAGGACGCGGCCACCCAGACGGTGTCGCGCAGAAAGCGGTACGCCAGCCCGGTGTCGAGGTCGGCGCGGAACACCCCGGCGGCGACGCCGCGCTCCAGGGTTCCCGTCCACAGCTCCTCGAACCGGCGCCGCGATGCGTCGAGATAGCCGAAGCGCGGCTGCCCCGCCAGCTGCGGGGACTCCTTCTGGTAGATCGCGACGGCGGCGCGGTGCCGGTCGATCTCGCGGAAGGACTCGGTGACAAGGGCCTCGACGGTCTCGCGAGGGCCGAGCCCCGCGGCCAGTACGGCGTCGTATCCGGCCCACAGCTCGTTCAGGAAGGCCGAGAGGATCTCGTCGAGCATCGACTCCTTGGAGTCGAAGTGGTAGTAGAGGCTGCCCGCGAGCATGCCCGCCTCGTCCGCGATACGGCGGACGGTGGTGGCGTTGTAGCCGTGGGCCGCGAAGACTGCGGCGGCGACGTCGAGCAGTTCCCGGCGGCGCTCCGGGGCGGCGTTCACCCGGGACTTCGCCGCCGGGCCCTTCGTCCCGGGCGAGCCGGGCGACCCGGAGGTCCGATCCGGTCTCTCCAAGCCTGCTGCTCCGGTCGTTCCGGTCGTTCCGTCCGGCGTGTTCGCTCTGTTCGTCTTCGGCACACCTTCATTGTCCGCCTCCGGTTCCGTGCTCCCCCCGTACCGTCCGCCGCGCCCGTCACCGCTCACGCCCGTCTGCTGCTGACCGGGACGATCTCACCCGTCATATAGGAGGAGTAGTCCCCCGCCAGGAAGACGATCACATTGGCGACCTCCCACGGCTCGGCGTACCGGCCGAACGCCTCGCGCTCCACCAGCTCCGCCAGCAGTTCGGCCGAGGTCGCCTTCGCCAGATGGGGGTGCATGGCGAGGCTGGGCGCGACCGCGTTGACCCGGACTCCGTACGCCGCGGCCTCCAGCGCCGCGCACCGGGTCAGGGCCATCACCCCGGCCTTCGCCGCCGCGTAGTGGGCCTGCCCGGTCTGGGCGCGCCAGCCGAGGACCGAGGCATTGTTGACGATCACTCCGCCGCGGCCGCTGTCGCGGAAGGACCGCAGGGCGGCGCGGGTACACCGGAAGGTGCCGTTCAGGGTGGTGTCGAGGACCCGGCCCCACTGCTCGTCGGCCATGTCGACGAGGGCCGCGGTGCCGCCCAGCCCGGCGTTGTTGACGACCACGTCCGGGCCGCCGTGCTCCTCGGCGACCCGGGCGAAGAGCGCCCGCACCTGCTCCTCGTCGGTGACGTCGCACGGCTGGGCGGCCACCGCGTCCGCGCCGAACTCGTCGGCGAGCACGGCCCGGGACTCCGCGAGCCGCCGCCGGTGGGCATCGCTGAGCAGGACCCGCGCCCCCTCCTCCAGGAACCGGCGGGCAGTGGCGCCGCCGATCCCGGCCCCGGCAGCGGCGGTGACCAGTGCCGTACGGCCCCGGAGCAGACCGTGGCCCGGCACATAGGCCGGGGGCACGCCCAGCGGACCCCGGCCGGGCGGCCCGCCGTTGGCGGTCTCCCTGTCGCTCTCCACCCGGGCACGTTAACCTACCAAACACTTGTTAGGGAAGGATGGGTGTGCCGATGGACCTGCACCACTCCCCGGAGGAGACCGCCTTCCGGGCCGAGGCCCGCGAGTGGCTCTCGGCGCATGCGCCCCGGCCGCCCCTGCCGTCGCTGGAGACCCGGGAGGGCTTTGCCGCGCACCGCGCATGGGAGGCGGAGCTGGCGGCCGGCCGCTGGTCCGCGGTGGACTGGCCCGCCCGCTACGGCGGCCGGGGCGCCGATCTGGCCGCCCGGCTGGTCTTCGAGGAGGAGTACTGGTCGGCGGGCGCCCCCGGGCGGGTCTCGCAGAACGGCATCGCCCTGCTCGCGCCCACCCTGATGGACCACGGCACCGAGGAGCAGCGGGCCCGGATCCTGCCTCCGATGGCCCGCGGCGAAGTGGTCTGGGCCCAGGCCTGGTCGGAGCCGGACGCGGGCTCCGATCTGGCGGCGCTGCGCTCGCGGGCGGTCCGCACCTCCGGCGGCTGGCTGCTGACCGGGCAGAAGACCTGGTCGTCCCGGGCGGCCTTCGCGGACCGGGCGTTCGGGGTCTTCCGCAGCGACCCGGGCCGGGCGCGCCCGCACGACGGGCTGACGTATCTGATGTTCGGCCTGGCGGCGCCGGGGGTGACGGTGCGGCCCGTGGCGCGGCTCGACGGAAAGCCCGCGTTCGCGGAGATCTTCCTGGACGAGGTCTTCGTCCCGGACGAGGACGTGATCGGGGAGCCGGGGCAGGGCTGGCGGATCGCGATGTCGGCGACGGGCAACGAGCGGGGGCTGACGCTGCGCCCGCCGGGCCGTTTCCTGGCCGCGGCGGAGCGTCTCGTACGGCAGTGGGAGGCGGCGGGTTCGCCAGAGGGGGCGCTGCGGGACCGGGTCGCGGACGCGGTGATCGGGGCGCGGGCGTACCAGCTGTTCACCTGGGAGGCGGCGGCCCGGTGCGCGGCCGGCGGGCGGCTCGGCGCCGAGTCCAGTCTGAACAAGGTCTTCTGGTCGGAGTACGACATCGCACTGCACGAGACGGCACTCGACCTGCTGGGCGGGGAGGGCGAGTTCGCGGACACGGAGTGGGCCGATGGGCATCTGTTCGCACTCGCCGGGCCGATCTACGCGGGCACCAACGAGATACAGCGGGACATCGTCGCCGAGAGACTGCTCGGCCTGCCGAAGGGACGCCGCTGATGCGTTTCACGCCGACGGAGGAGCAGCGGGCCTTCGGGCGGTCGCTCGACGCACTGCTGACCGCGGCGGATGTGCCGTCGGTGGCCAGAGCCTGGGCCGAGGGGGATCCGGCGCCGGGGCGGGCGCTGCTGGCGAAGGTGGCGGACGCGGGTCTGGTGGCGCTGGCAGTGCCGGAGGAGTACGAGGGGGCGGGGCGGCGTCCGGTGGAACTCGCCGTGGCCCTGGTGGAGCTGGGCCGGCACGCGGTGCCGGGGCCGGTGGTGGAGACGGTGGCCGCGGCATCGCTGCTGGCCGGGCCGGCCGCCGGGCGGCGGGCGGCGGCGGACCTGCTGCCGGGGCTGCTGCGCGGGGAGGCGCTCGCAACGCTGGTGGCCCCGGGCGGGGGGCCGTACGCCCTGGACGCGGACGTGGCGGAGACGGTGATCGTCGTGGATCCGGTGGCGGCGGAGGTACGGATCGCATCGGGGCACGGGCCGGTCCGGGTCTCCACCGATCCGGTCCGGCGGCTCGCGCTGCCGGACCCCGGGGGCGAGGTGCTGGCCCGGGGGCCCGCCGCGGTGGCAGCGGGCTTGCGGGCCGGGCGGCTGGCCCGGCTGCTGACGGCGGCGCAGTGCCTGGGCACAGGGCGGGCGCTGCTGGACCGTACGGTCGGCCAGGTGCGGCAGCGGGTGCAGTTCGGCGTCCCGGTGGGCGGCTTCCAGGCGGTCAAGCACCGGCTCGCGGACACGCTGATCGGGCTGGAGTTCGCCCGGCCGCTGGTTTTCGGGGCGGCCGTGACAGGGGATGTCCGGGATATCGCGGCGGCGAAGGCGGCGGCGGGCGAGGCGGGTTACGCGGCGGCCCGTACGGCGCTCCAGCTCCATGGCGCGATCGGTTACACGGAGGAGTTCGACCTGGCGCTCTGGCTCCGGCGGGCCCGCCCGCTGCGCGACGCCTGGGGCACCCCCGCGCAGTGCCGGGACGCCGTACTGACCGCGTCGCCGGACGGCTGACGGCCGTGAGAGCAATCTTCTGCCGGGTTTTCGGCACGGTCACCGCCGAGGGTGCCCGCGCGGCGGTCTTCAGGCCTGCCCCGCCGCCGGGTGCGGGGCCGTGGCGGCCCGGCCTACTGGATGATGCCCTGCGCCCGCGCGGCCGCCAGCCAGCGGGGGAACTCGCCCACCATCCGGTCGTACAGCTCGCCGTCCGGCACCCGCCGCGGGTCCTCACCGGCGTGGAAGAAACCGGCGTTGTCCACCGCCCGTTTCTCCGGGACGGGCAGTTCGTCGAGTCTGCGGAGGAAGTCGAATTGTCTGCTGTGGGTGTTCCCGAAGCCGATGAACTGCCAGAACAGCGGAAGTTTCGAGGATTTGCAGAGATAGCGTTCGGCGGCGAGCTTGTTGATGGGGCCGCCGTCGGTCTGGAAGACGACCAGCGCCGGGTCGACGGCCCCGCTGTCGATGTAGTGGCCGATGACGGCGTCCATCGCCAGGTGATAGCTGGTCTTCCCCATATGGCCGAGCCCGGCGACGATCTTCGCCACCCGCCCGTGGTGGTCGCCGAGGGCGATGTCCGTGACGGCGTCGATATCGGTGGAGAAGAAGACCGTCGGCACCCGGCCGTCGTCGTCGAGGTTGACGGAGAGACCGAGCACCCGGTCGGCCAGGGCCTGCACACTGCCGTCCCGGTAGTAGTCCTTCATCGAACCGGAGTAGTCGAGGACGAGATAGACGGCGGCCCGCAGTCCGCCCAGACCGTGCCGGTGCAGGGAGACCCCGGCCGATTTGTAGAGGTCGACCAGCTCAGGGGCCTGCTCCTCGACCTTCCGCAGACTGATCGCCGGTCCCCCGGCGGTACGCCAAACGGCCATGCACACGGCTCCGTTCCCTCGGTCCGGCGGTGCACGGAACACGCGGACAGCACGGCCGGCCCGGGCAGCAGGGTGGCGCGAGCAGCACGGCGGCAGGGCTCCGGCGGACGCATGATCGGCAGATCGCCTCGTAGGCCGAGATTACGTCAGGAGTACGACAGTTGATGCCGTTCGGCCGGGATCACCGGCCCCGCGGTGGGGGCGGATGATCCCGGCCGGGACACGCCGCAGCGCCTGCCCGGGGTCCGGTCGGGGACGGGGCAGGCGCCGCGATCAGTTCCGTACGCCGTTGTACGGGACGTCTTCCGGCCCTCCGGCGCTGTCGCGCACCGGAGTGCCGTGGGTCGTCTCCGGTGGATCCGGCCGGGGCTCGCGCCGTTCCGGCCGGTCCGGGGAGAGACTTCCCGGGTCAGACCGTCAGGGCGCGGTCCGTCGGGCGGATCGGGGCGGGCAGTTCGCTCGCGCCGGTCAGGAAGCGGTCGACACCGCGCGCCGCCGAACGGCCCTCGGCGATCGCCCAGACGATCAGCGACTGGCCGCGGCCGGCGTCACCGGCGACGAAGACCCCGTCGACGTTGGTCGCGAAATCGGCGTCACGGGCGACGTTGCCGCGGTCGTCCAGCTCCAGGCCGAACTGCTCGACGAGCCCGTTGGACCGGTCGGTGCCGGTGAAGCCCATCGCCAGCGTCACCAGCTGGGCCGGGATCCGGCGCTCGGTGCCGGGCCTCGGGGTGAGCTTCCCGTCGGTGAAGTCGACCTCCACCAGGTGCAGGGCGGCCACGTTGCCGTCCTCGTCGCCTTCGAAACGGGTGGTCGAGACGGCGTACACGCGCTCGCCGCCCTCCTCGTGGGCCGAGGTCACCTTGTAGAGCATCGGGAACGTCGGCCACGGCTGGCCGGCGCTGCGCTCCTCGCCCGGCCTGGGCATGATCTCCAGCTGGGTGACGGAGGCCGCGCCCTGCCGGTGGGCGGTGCCGACGCAGTCCGCTCCGGTGTCGCCGCCGCCGATGACGACGACGTGCTTGCCCTCGGCGGTGATCGGCGGGGCGACGAAGTCGCCCTCCTGCACCTTGTTGGCGAGCGGCAGGTACTCCATCGCGAAGTGGATGCCGTTCAGCTCCCGGCCGGGGACGGGCAGATCGCGGGAGACGGTGGCCCCGGCGGCGATGACGACGGCGTCGTAGCGGCGGCGCAGCTGGGCCGCGTCGACGTCCACACCGATCTCCACCTCGGTACGGAACTTGGTGCCCTCCGCGCGCATCTGCTCGATACGGCGGTTGATGTGCACCTTCTCCATCTTGAACTCGGGGATGCCGTACCGCAGGAGTCCGCCGATGCGGTCGGCCCGCTCGTAGACCGCGACGGTGTGGCCGGCCCGGGTGAGCTGCTGGGCGGCGGCCAGACCGGCCGGTCCCGAGCCGATGACGGCGACCGTCTTGCCGGAGAGCCGGTCCGGGGGCTGCGGGGTGACGTCGCCCGAGTCCCACGCCTTGTCGATGATGGAGACCTCGACGTTCTTGATGGTGACCGCGGGCTGGTTGATGCCCAGCACACAGGCCGCCTCGCAGGGCGCGGGGCAGAGCCGCCCGGTGAACTCGGGGAAGTTGTTGGTGGCGTGCAGCCGCTCGGAGGCGGCGGCCCAGTCCTCCCGGTAGGCGTAGTCGTTCCACTCGGGGATCAGGTTCCCGAGCGGGCAGCCGTTGTGGCAGAACGGGATGCCGCAGTCCATGCAGCGCCCGGCCTGCTTGCTGATGATCGGCAGCAGGGAGCCGGGGACGTAGACCTCGTTCCAGTCCTTGAGGCGTTCGCCGACCGGACGGGTCTTTGCGACCTCGCGGCCGGTGGTCAGGAAGCCCTTGGGGTCAGCCATGGGTCGCCGCCTCCATCATCTTCTCGGTGGTCTCCTGCTCGGAGAGACCGGCCAGCTCAGCGGCGTCCTTGGCGGCGAGCACTGCCTTGTACGTGGTCGGGATGATCTTGCTGAAGCGGGCGGCGTTCGGCTCCCAGTCGGCGAGCAGCTTTCCGGCGACGGTGGAGCCCGTCTCCTCCTGGTGGCGGCGCACGACGTCGTGCAGCCACTGCCGGTCGGAGTCGGTCAGCGGCTCGACGGCCGCCAGGTTGCCCGCGTTGACGTTGTCGCGGTCGAGGTCGACGACGTACGCGACGCCGCCGGACATACCGGCCGCGAAATTGCGCCCGGTCTCGCCGAGGACGACGGCACGGCCGCCGGTCATGTACTCGCAGCCGTGGTCGCCGACACCTTCGGAGACCACGGTCGCGCCGGAGTTGCGGACGCAGAACCGCTCGCCGGTACGGCCGCGGAGGAAGATCTCGCCGCCGGTGGCCCCGTAGGCGATGGTGTTGCCCGCGATGGTGGAGTACTCGGCGAGGTGGTCGGCCGCCCGGTCCGGGCGGACGACGACGCGGCCGCCGGAGAGGCCCTTGCCGACGTAGTCGTTGGCGTCGCCCTCCAGCCGGAGCGTGACACCGCGGGGCACGAAGGCGCCGAAGGACTGGCCCGCCGAACCGGTGAAGGTGATGTCGATGGTGTCGTCGGGGAGCCCGGCGCCGCCGAAGCGGCGGGTGACCTCGTAGCCGAGCATCGTGCCGACGGTCCGGTTGATGTTCCGGATCGCGACCTGGGCGCGCACCGGCTGGGCCGCCTCGGCGGACTCGGCGTTGAGCGCGTCGGCCGCCAGCTTCACCAGCTGGTTGTCCAGCGCCTTCGCCAGCCCGTGGTCCTGCTCGACCAGGGCGTGGCGGACCGCGCCCTCGGCCAGCTCGGGCACGTGGAACAGCGGCGCCAGGTCGAGGCCCTGGCCCTTGAAGTGGTGCACCGCGCGGGCGGTGTCCAGCAGCTCGGCGTGGCCGACGGCCTCCCGGAGGGTACGGAAGCCCAGCTCGGCGAGGAGTTCGCGGACCTCCTCGGCGATGAACTCGAAGAAGTTGACGACGTACTCGGCCTTGCCGGAGAAGCGGTCGCGCAGCACCGGGTTCTGGGTGGCGATGCCGACCGGGCAGGTGTCGAGGTGGCAGACGCGCATCATGACGCAGCCGGAGACGACGAGCGGCGCGGTGGCGAAGCCGAACTCCTCGGCGCCCAGCAGGGCGGCGATGACGACGTCACGGCCGGTCTTGAGCTGGCCGTCGGTCTGGACGACGATCCGGTCGCGCAGACCGTTGAGCAGCAGCGTCTGCTGGGTCTCGGCCAGGCCCAGCTCCCAGGGGCCGCCCGCGTGCTTGAGGCTGGTGAGCGGGGAGGCGCCGGTGCCGCCGTCGTGGCCGGAGATCAGCACGACATCGGCGTGGGCCTTGGAGACGCCCGCGGCGACGGTGCCGACACCGACCTCGGAGACCAGCTTGACGTGGATCCGGGCCTGCGGGTTGGCGTTCTTCAGATCGTGGATCAGCTGCGCGAGATCCTCGATGGAGTAGATGTCGTGGTGCGGCGGCGGGGAGATCAGTCCGACGCCGGGGGTGGAGTGCCGGGTCTTGGCCACCCACGGGTAGACCTTGTGGCCGGGCAGCTGGCCGCCCTCGCCGGGCTTGGCGCCCTGGGCCATCTTGATCTGGATGTCGTCGGCGTTGACGAGGTACTCGCTGGTGACGCCGAAGCGGCCGGAGGCGACCTGCTTGATGGACGAGCGGCGCTCGGGGTCGTACAGGCGCTCCGGGTCCTCGCCTCCCTCACCGGTGTTGGACTTGCCGCCGAGGCGGTTCATCGCGATGGCGAGGGTCTCGTGGGCCTCGCGGGAGATGGAGCCGTACGACATCGCACCGGTGGAGAACCGCTTGACGATCTCGGAGACCGGCTCGACCTCGTCCAGCGGCACGGGCTCACGGCCCTCGGCGAAGCCGAACAGGCCGCGGAGCGTCATCAGCCGCTCGGACTGTTCGTTCACCCGGTCCGTGTACTGCTTGAAGATGTCGTAGCGGCGGGTGCGGGTGGCGTGCTGGAGCCGGAAGACGGTGTCCGGGTCGAAGAGGTGCGGCTCGCCCTCGCGGCGCCACTGGTACTCGCCGCCGATGTCCAGCGCGCGGTGCGCCGAGGCGACCCCGGACACCGGGTACGCCTTGGCGTGGCGGGCGGCGACCTCGCCGGCGATCACCGCGATACCGGCGCCGCCGATCTTGGACGCGGTGCCGTCGAAGTAGGTGCCGACGAAGCCCTCGTCGAGGCCGATGGCCTCGAAGACCTGGGCTCCGCGGTAGGAGGCGACGGTCGAGATGCCCATCTTGGACATGACCTTCAGCACGCCCTTGCCGAGCGCGTAGATCAGGTTGCGGATGGCCTGCTCGGGCTCGATGCCGTTGATGAAGGTGTCGGCGCGGACGAGGTCCTCGACGGACTCCATGGCCAGATACGGGTTGACCGCGGCGGCGCCGTAGCCGATGAGCAGCGCGACATGGTGGACCTCGCGCACATCGCCCGCCTCGACCAGCAGCCCCACCTTGGTGCGCTGCTTGGTGCGGATGAGGTGGTGGTGCACGGCGGAGGTGAGCAGCAGCGACGGGATCGGCGCATGCTCGGCGTCGGAGTGCCGGTCGGAGAGGACGATCAGCCGGGCGCCGCCCTCGATGGCGGTGTCGGCCTCGGCGCAGACGGCCTCCAGCCGGGCGGCGAGCGCGTCACCGCCGCCGGAGACCCGGTAGAGGCCGGAGAGCGTGACCGCCTTCATCCCCGGCATATCGCCGTCGGCGTTGATGTGGATGAGCTTGGCCAGCTCGTCGTTGTCGATCACCGGGAAGGGGAGGGTGACGCTGCGGCAGGAGGCGGCGTTGGGGTCGAGCAGATTGCCGCCGGGGCCCAGCGACGAGTGCAGGGACGTCACCAGCTCCTCGCGGATGGCGTCCAGCGGCGGGTTCGTCACCTGCGCGAACAGCTGGGTGAAGTAGTCGAACAGCAGCCGGGGGCGCTCGGAGAGGGCGGCGATCGGGGAGTCCGTACCCATGGAGCCGATCGGCTCCGTGCCGGTGCGCGCCATGGGGGCGAGCAGGACCCGCAGCTCCTCCTCGGTGTAGCCGAAGGTCTGCTGGCGGCGGGTGACGGAGGCGTGGGTGTGGACGATGTGCTCGCGCTCGGGCAGGTCGCTCAGTTCGATGGTGCCCGCGTCCAGCCACTCGGCGTACGGCTGCTCGGCGGCGAGCGACGACTTGATCTCGTCGTCCTCGATGATCCGGTGCTCGACGGTGTCCACGAGGAACATCCGGCCGGGCTGGAGGCGGCCCTTGCGGACGACCTTGGCGGGGTCGATGTCGAGGACGCCGACCTCGGAGGAGAGGACCACCAGGCCGTCGTCGGTGACCCAGTAGCGGCCGGGGCGGAGTCCATTGCGGTCGAGGACCGCACCGACCTGGGTGCCGTCGGTGAAGGTGACGCAGGCGGGGCCGTCCCACGGCTCCATCATCGTGGAGTGGTACTGGTAGAAGGCGCGCCGGGCCGGGTCCATGGAGTCGTGGTTCTCCCACGCCTCGGGGACCATCATCAGCACCGAGTGCGGCAGGGAGCGGCCGCCGAGGTGGAGCAGCTCCAGCACCTCGTCGAAGGAGGCAGAGTCGGAGGCGTCCGGCGTACAGACCGGGAAGATGCGGTCCAGCTCGCGCTCGCCGAAGACGTCGCTGACGAGCTGGGACTCCCGGGCCCGCATCCAGTTGCGGTTGCCCTTGACCGTGTTGATCTCGCCGTTGTGGGCGACGAAGCGGTACGGGTGGGCCAGCGGCCAGCTCGGGAAGGTGTTGGTGGAGAACCGGGAGTGGACGAGGGCGATCGCGGTGGCGAGGCGCCGGTCCGACAGGTCCGGGAAGAAGGGCTCCAGCTGCCCGGTGGTGAGCATGCCCTTGTAGACGATGGTGCGGGCGGAGAGAGAGGGGAAGTACACCCCGGCCTCGCGCTCGGCCCGCTTGCGCAGGACGAAGGCCTTGCGGTCCAGGGCCAGGCCCGTGCTCCGCCCGTCGGCGACGAAGAGCTGGCGGAAGACCGGCATGGTGGCGCGGGCGCCGTTGCCGAGGAGGTCGGGGGTGACCGGGACCTCGCGCCAGCCGAGGACCGTGAGGCCCTCCTCGCGGGCAATCGTCTCGATACGCGAGACGGCGGTCTCGGTGGCACTCTCCGTGCCGTCCGCACCGTCGGCGGCGGCTGCGCCATCGGTGGACTCGGCGGCCACAGTGGCGCTGTGCGGCAGGAAGGCGGTGCCGACGGCGTAGGCGCCGGGCTCGGGCAGTTCGAAGCCGCTGACCTCGCGGAGGAACGCGTCCGGCACCTGCAGCAGGATTCCGGCGCCGTCCCCCGAGTCGGGTTCCGATCCGGTCGCGCCGCGGTGCTCCAGATTCCGCAGGACCGTCAGCGCCTGTTCCACCAGCTCATGGCTGGCCACACCGGTAAGGGTGGCCACGAACCCGACACCGCAGGCGTCGTGCTCGTTACGGGGGTCGTACATCCCCTGAGGGGCGGGGCGACCGTCCATGGGCGACCAGGCGTCGGAACGCATCGGCTCTCCCGTCGTCGTCGTGGCATGTGCTGTGCCGAGGGACGACGTTGGCCCTCTGCGAAATTTCGTGCAGGTTACATGATGGAATGATTCCCGAGAAGTGGATTTCTCATTCCAGCATGCGGACAACCGCGGTGGGTGTGTGGTCGTCGGTTCCGTGCCGGGGATCGGATGTCGAGGCGGGATTCTGCGGATTCCGCCGGCCCGGGGGCGAGCGGGCTTCATTGCCCGCGGCGCCTTCGGCTCATGCCCGGTGACGGCGCTGTCGAAACCGCCCGCTCACCTGCTTTCGCGGGCGCCGGGCCCAGTGTCTCAGACCCGGCGGCCCACGGCCCCTCCAGGTGGGCCTCCCGGGGATCCTCCCCAGGCGGGGAGGGTGGCGGAAGGGGCCGTACGGCCGATGGGGCACCGGGTCGGGGGCGCGGAGCCCAGGGCGGGTGCCGTGTTACGGAGGGTGAGATACCGCTGTTTGCGGGAGCTGCCGGAGGCAGCGGTACGGGGCATCCGGGCGGGCGGGTCCGGGACCGGTGGTACGGGAGGCGCGGCCGAGGCCGGTTCAGCGGCGGTACGGCCCGCGGCGCGGTCCCGAACCGGGGTGCGAGGCACCGGGGGATCCGGGCCCCGGCACCGGAATCCGGACCCGGCCCCGGTACGGGCCGCCCGGCCGGGCTCCGGGACCGGCAGTACCGGCCGCCCGGCCGCCGTCCGGACCGGGCCGAGCCGCCGGAGCGCCCGTGCCCGTACGGGAACGGGCTCCGGTCCACGGCCCGGCGCCGGAGGGCTACGGCGTCCGGAACACGGCCCGGCGCCGGAGGGCTACGGCGTCCGGAACACGACCGCCCGACCACGACCGCCCGGAGCGCCCGGCCCCGTACCGGAGAGCGCGCCGCCCCCGTTTCCGGCCCCGGCGGCCCACGGCGCCCCGGGCCACAGCCGCCCGGCTCGCCCCGGCCGGGGCGGATCCGACCGCCCCCGGGGCTGTGCGAGCCCGCGGATCCCGGCGACTTCCCCGGGGTCGGCACGCCCGGCGCGGCTACAGTGCCGCGCCCAGCGCGGCACCCAGACCGTAGGTCAGCGCCGCCGCCACACCGCCCAGCACGAGCTGCCGCAGACCGCTGAACCACCAGCTACGGGCGGTGACACGTGCCACAAGCGCACCGGCGCCGAAGAGTCCGATCAGGGCCAGCAGCACCGCGGGCCACAGCGCGGTCGCACCCAGGAGATAGGGCAGCAGCGGCACCAGCGCGCCGAGGGCGAACGCCCCGAACGAGGAGACCGCCGCGACCAGCGGCGACGGCAGATCGTCCGGGTCGATCCCCAGCTCCTCCCGGGCGTGGATCTCCAGCGCCTGCTCGGGGTCGCGGGAGAGCTGCACCGCGACCTCCCGCGCCAGCGCCGGTTCGACGCCCCGCGATACGTACAGCGCCGCCAGCTCCTCCATCTCGTCCACCGGATGCCTGCGCAATTCGCGCCGCTCCACGTCCAGTTCGGCCTGGACCAGCTCCCGCTGGGAAGCGACCGAGGTGTACTCGCCCGCGGCCATGGAGAACGCGCCGGCCGCGAGACCGGCGAGACCGGTGATGACGATCGTCTGCGGGGCGACCGCTCCGCCCGCGACACCGGTCATCAGCGCCAGATTGGAGACCAGCCCGTCCATCGCACCGAAGACCGCGGGCCGCAGCCAGCCGCCGTTGACATCCCGGTGCGTGTGGTTGTCGCGGTGCGCCTCGTGCAGGCTCGCGACGGACTCGATGACGGCCACGGTTCTCCCCTTCTGTCGTGCCACGCCCTCCCGGGCGGCCGGGCCATGGGCCCCACGGCCCCGAGGGCCGGTTACCGGGCAGCCCTGAAGACCTCTTCACTGCCGGAACGTTCGCCCCGGCAGACCCCTGAACCATCTGAACGATCTCGAAAATACGCGCGATGTAAGGGGCGCGCCAGCAAGGCAGGGCATACTTACCTGGGCTCCAGCGGGTGACAATCAGCGCCATCAACGCATTTCTCGGTGGTTATCGGTGTTTCGCGGTCTTGTGACGCTTCGTGTGTGGCACAGATGCAGACAACAGGCTCGCGCGCGAAAGGGGCCCGCATCATGGAGTTGGTTGCATGCAATCCCGTCGATCCGTTCGACGGCGCGCCACTACCCCCGACGGCCCCGGCGGGCATCGCGCCGGTCCCCGCCGTCTCCGCTCCGCCCCTGCACGACCGGGCCTGCGGCGCGCTGCTGGGGCTGGCGGTGGGCGACGCACTCGGCGCCCCCGCGGAGAACATGCGGCCGTCCGAGATCCGCCGCCGCTGGGGCCGGATCGAAGGTTTCGTCGACAACGACCCGGCCGGTACGGACGACACCGAGTACGCGATCTTCTCCGGTCTCCTCCTCGCCCGCCACGGCTCCGCGCTGACCGTGGCCCATGTCGAACAGGCCTGGCACCACTGGATCGCCGACCTCGACGAAGGGCCGTTCCGCGGTGCGGGCTTCAGCGAGCGCGGCACCCTGGAGAACCTGCGGCGCGGACTCGCCGCGCCCATCTCGGCGCAGCACCGGCACGCATGGAGCGACGGACTGGCCATGCGGGCCGCGCCGTTCGGGGTCTTCGCGGCCGGCCGCCCCCTGGAGGCGGCCCGGCTGGTCACGATCGACGGCTCCGTGAGCCACGACGGCGAGGGGATCTACGGCGGCCAGGCAGTCGCCGCGGGAGTTGCCGCCGCGATGTCGGGCGCGGGTCCGGCGGGGGTGATCGGGGCGGCCCTCTCGGTGATTCCGATGGACTCGTGGACGGCCCGTTCCCTGCGCCGGGGTGTCGTCACCGCGCAGCGTTCGTACCCCGACGCGCTGTCGATGGAGCGCGCGGTCCGCTCGTCGGTGGTCATCGGCGGCTATCCGTGGACGGACCTCGCGCCGGAGGCGGTGGGGCTGGCGTTCGGCGCGTTCACGGCGGCACGCGGGGACTTCCGTACGTCGGTGCTCACGGCGGTCAACATGGGCCGGGACGCCGATACGACGGCCGCCGTCGCGGGCGCGCTGGCGGGAGCGTTGCAGGGTGCCGGGGCGATTCCGGC
Source organism: Streptomyces sp. NPDC094448 (assembly GCF_044763775.1). NCBI lineage: Bacteria > Bacillati > Actinomycetota > Actinomycetes > Kitasatosporales > Streptomycetaceae > Streptomyces > Streptomyces sp. NPDC094448. Next base: position 120,128 of record NZ_JBIWGU010000009.1, read on the forward strand.
GGAGTGGGCGGCGGCGATCGGCCCGGTCCGGGGCAGTTGTCTGCCGTCGATGGCGGGCCATCACATCCTCGACATCGCCGATCTGCTGATCCCCGACGAGCTGCCGGGCCACGGCGGGGATCCGGAGGCGGCGTCGTGACCACCGGCACGGAGGAGGGCCTGGCGCCCTCGGAACCGGCCCCGGCCGCGGCCGGTCCGTCCTCGGAGCCGGCCCCGGGCACGGCCGGTCCCTCCCCGGGGCCGGCCCCGGCCCCCGGCCCGGGACAGGAACCGGGCTCCGCACGGGCCGAGGCCCCGGCTCCGGACGGCGGTCCGCCCGGCCGCCCCGGGGAGGCCGGACCGGCAGACGGCGGCCGGGAGCGCGGGAAGGAACGGTACGAGTCCGGCCCGCGCCGCCCGGAGGCGGGGACCGGCCTGACCGCGGCCGACGTTGGAACGGCCCGCCCGGTGCGCCGCTCCCCGGCGGGGACGGGGACCGTGTCCGGATCCGCGGGCCCGGACGGTGCCGGTGCCGGTGCCCGGGGAGGAGGACCGGCCACGGCCGCCCTCGCCACCGGCAGGACCGCGGCCTCGTCCCCGTCCGAGGCCGTCGCGAGGACCGTTGCCCGTACCGACGGCGCCGGGACCGCCGACCGTGCGACGACGACCGGCCACGGACCGGGAACCGACGCCGACGCCGACGCTGATGCTGACGCCGACCGCACGACGATCACCGGCGATGCGCCGGGCACCAACGCCGCGCTCGCCCTCACGACGACCACCGGCCACGGACCGGACACCGGTGCCACGAGCCGTACGGAATCCCGCCCCGGCGCCGCGACGGCCACCGCCCCGCCCGCCGCCGCCGTACTCGTCCCGCGCCCGGCGGGGGCCGCCGCCGCGCGCCGCCCCGTCGAAGGGCTGCTCCTCGGGCTGGCCGCCGGGGACGCCGCCGGGTGGCCCGCCGCGCGGCACCGGGCCGCGCGGATGCCCGAGTGGACCCGGCGGCTCACCCGTGAGCTGGACACCTTCGCCGAGCAGAACGCGACCACCACCCTCCCCGTGCCCATCGCCCTCAACCAGCCGCCCGAACCCCTCCGCCTCGGCCCCTCCGACGACGCCGAGTGGGCCGCCTTCGCCGCGGAGACCGTCCTGACGGCGGCCGGTGAGCTGTTCGCGGCGATGCCGCCGGAACACCGGCCGCGCGCCGCCGTGGACCTGGCGTGGAACTCCCTCGCCGCCGAGGTCGCCGCGGCCGCCGCCCGGGCCCCCGAGGTGGAGTCGGCGGTCCTGCCGCTGCGGGCGAGGATCTCCGTACGGGCGGGGCTCGGCAATCTCGCCACCGGACTGCGGCCGCCCGCGACCGGCCACGACAATCCGCACTATTTCGACGACGCGGCTTGTGTACGGGCCGCGGTGCTCGCGGTCGTCCATCCCGGCGACCCGGAAGCCGCCGCCGGACTCGCGGAGTTCGACGCCCGCTACACCCAGGACGGCGACGGGGTCCACGGCGCGCGGGCCATGGCCGCCGCCGTGGCGGCCGCACTCGGCGGCGCGGACGTCGACGAAGCCGTCGACGCCGCCCTCGCCCAGCTCCCCGACACCACCGAGATCGGCCGCAACGGCCGGCACGCGGTCCGGCTGGCCCGGTCCCTCACGGGCGACTGCGCGGCGTTCGCGCTCGTACCGCTGCTGGAGCATCAGATCGTCGACCACGTCTACAGCTACGGCATCGCCGCGGCGGAGACCGTTCCGGTGGCGCTGGCCGTGGCGACGGCGGCCCGCGGCCGGGTCGCCGAGGCGGTGCCGACGGCTGCCTGCCTGTCCCGGGTCGCCGATTCGGCACCGGCCCTCGCCGGGGCCCTGACCGGGGCACTCGGCGGCGGCACGGCCGTTCCGGCCTCCTGGCGGGAGGCCTGCCGCACCCTCGCGGGCTGTGCGCTGCCCCGGCTCGCGGGCACCGATCTGGTGGAACTCGCCGGACGCCTGGCACCCGCGGAACAGACCACCCCGGGTGGACAATTCCGACATGACGCCAACAACACACACGACAAGCGGACTCGACGACCGCATCGCGGGCGCGCTGACGGGCGCGGCGGTCGGTGACGCGCTCGGGGGCCCCGTCGAGGGGTACACACCCGAGCAGATCGCGGAGCGGCACGGCGGGCGGGTCCAGGGCATCGTCGGGCCCTGGAACGGGGACGATTGGCGCACCGCGCGCCCCATCGCCCCGTACCATAAGGGCAACGGCCACATCACCGACGACACCCTGATGACCCATGCACTGATCAGGGTGTACGCGACGGTACGGGATCACCTCGACGCCCATGCCGTCGCCGAGCACCTGGTGCCCGACCTGATGGGCACACCCCGGTGGATCCCGGAGCTGGAGGCGGAGGCCCTGCCGCTCCAGCGCATCTTCCTGGCGGAGAAGTGGCTGGTGGCACGGCTCCACTACGGGCACATCGACCCCCGCGAGGCGGGCAGCGGCAATATCGTCAACTGCGGTGCGGCGATGTACATGGCGCCCGTCGGGCTGGTCAACGCGGCCGATCCGGCCGCCGCGTACGCCGAGGCGCTCGATATCGCGGGCGCGCACCAGTCGTCCTACGGACGGGAGGCGGCCGGTGTCTTCGCGGCCTCCGTCGCCGCGGCCTGTACCCCGGGCGCCACACCGGCCTCGGTCGTGGACACGGCGCTCTCGCTGGCCAAGGACGGGACCCGGGCGGCGATCGAAGCGGTCGCGGAAGTCGCCGTACGGCATACGGACTTCGAGCCCGCCCTCACTCCGCTGCGGGCGGCGATGACCCCCTACGACACGGTCGGCCCGGACTACCGCTCCCCCGGTCTCGGCGCGCGCCGGCCCTCGCGGCTGCACGCCGTCGAGGAGCTGCCGATCGCCCTGGGCATGCTGCTGATCGGCGGCGGCGACTACCGGCGTTCGGTGCTGGGGGCGGTGAACTACGGCCGGGACTGCGATTCCATCGCCACCATGGCGGGCGCGATCTCGGGCGCGCTGCACGGCGCGGCGGTCGTACCGCACGAATGGGCGAAGACGGTCGCCGAGGCGAGCAGGCTGGATCTGGACGCCCCGGCCCGGGAACTCGCGGCGGTCGCCCGGGAGGTCTTCGTCCGGGACACGGCCCGCCGCCGGGCCCGGGAAGAGGCGTTCACCCTGCTGACGGAGGCTCCCCGGTGAAACCGATGCACCCGGCGCCAACGGCGTCACCGGTGCCCCCGATGAACCCGGCGCTCCCGGCGGCCTCCGCACCGCCGGGCCGGGGCGGCGGGGGGCTGCGGCTCACCTGGGTGCAGCCGGAGGACCTCGTCGGTCACGAGTTGCGGCAGGCCGCGGAGGACGGGCGGGACCCGGGGGCCGTCGCCGCGGTGGCGGCCCGGTGGGAGGCGGCGGGCGGTTCGGCAGCGCCCCCGGCCGCGGGCGCCTCCCCCGCCCCCGCCCCGCCCGGACTGCGCGCACTCGCGGGCCGACTCCTCGACGAACTCGACGAACTCGCCGAACTCGCCGCACTCGACGAACTCTCGGAACCCGCCGATCCGCGGTACGGCTCCGCGGCGCACGAGCCCACGGACCTGTCCGCGATCCTGGCCGCCTGTCCCGACTGGCCGGCGTCGGACGGCGGGACCACTCCCCCGGGCGGCCGGGCGGCCGGGACCGGGCGGACGGGCGCCGGGAGCCCGGCGGCGCGCCGGACCCGCCCGGGACCGGGCACCGGCTACACCGACGCCCTGCACGCCGCCTGGCTGGGCCGGGCCGCGGGGTGTCTGCTGGGCAAACCGGTGGAGAAACTGCCGCTGGCCGGAATCCGGGCGCTGGCCGCCGCGACCGGCAACTGGCCGCTGCGGAGCTGGTTCACCGCCGAAGGGCTGCCCGGCGAACTGGCGCGGGCCCACCCCTGGAACCGCCGCTCCGCGCCGACGTCGCTCGCCGAGAACATCGACGGGATGCCGGAGGACGACGATCTCAACTATCCGCTGCTCAACCTGGTTCTGCTGCGCAGATACGGACGCGGATTCCGCACCCAGGACGTCGCGGCGCTCTGGCTGGACGAGCTGCCCGCCGGGCGCACCTTCACCGCCGAGCGCGTCGCCTACCGCAATCTGCTCTGCGGGGTGGAACCGCCGGACACCGCCCGGCTGCGCAATCCGTTCCGGGAGTGGATCGGGGCGGCCATCCGTGCCGATGTCCACGGCTGGACGAACCCCGGCAATCCGGGCGCGGCCGCCGCCCAGGCCTACCGGGACGCGGCCCTCACCCATACGGCGAACGGTATTTACGGCGCGATGTTCGTCGCCGCGACCGTCGCCGCGGCGGCGGGCGGCCGGATCGGCAGCCGCGTCGACGGCCGTGGTAGCCGAGACAACGGTGAGGACCACGAGGACCACGAGGACCACGAGGGCCGTGCAGGCCATAAGGGTCATGAGGGTCATGAGGGCGGTTCCGGCCACAGCGTCGCCGCCGGTCGGGGCGGCCGCGGCAGTGGCAGTGGCGGGGGCGGCGGGATCACCGTCCACCGGGCGCTGGCCGCCGGGCTCACCGTCGTCCCACCGGGCTCCCGGCTGGCCCGTGCGGTCAGGCTGGGCATTGCCGCGGCCCGCGCGGAACCCTCGTTCGACACGGTCGTCGACCGGCTCCACCGGGAGCTGGGCCACTATCACTGGGTGCACGCCGTCCCCAACGCCGCCCTGCTCGCCGCCGCCCTCACCCACGCCGACGGCGATTTCTCCGGCTCCATCTGCCGTGCGGTGTCCGGCGGCTGGGACACCGACTCCAACGGGGCCACCGCGGGGTCCGTCGCCGGACTCCTCGCCGGGCATCCGGACCGGATCCCCGGACACTGGACCGCCCCTCTGCGCAACCGGCTCGCCACCTCCGTCCCCGGATTCGACGGCATCGGCTTCGACGTCCTCGCCCACCTCACGCATCAGGAGGCCCTCCGCCCATGACAGCCATCGTGGTGCTCGGCAGCACCAATATGGACCTCGTCGCCTATGTCGGCCGCGCGCCGCGGCGCGGAGAGACCGTGACGGGACGGGAGTTCCGGACGGTCCCGGGCGGCAAGGGCGCCAACCAGGCCGTCGCCGCCGCCCGCGCGGGCGGGGACGTCGCCATGATCGGTGCGGTCGGCGCCGACGCCTTCGGCAGACAGCTCCGGCACACGCTGGAGGCGTCCGGAGTCGACACCGATCTTCTGCACACCGCGGAAGGCCCCTCCGGCACCGCCCATATCGTCGTCGACGACGAAGGCGGCAACGCGATCGTCGTCGTACCCGGCGCCAACGGCACCGTCACGGCCCTCGGCCCCGGCGACGAAACCCTGATCGCCGGCGCCGGCAGTCTGCTGCTCCAACTCGAACTCCCCCTCTCGGTCGTCGTCGAAGGCGCCACCGCGGCACGCCGCCACGGGGTACGGACCGTCCTCACTCCGGCCCCGGCCCGGGTCCTGCCGCCCGGACTGCTCGCCGTCACCGACCTCCTGATCCCCAATGAGCACGAGGCGACCCTGCTCACCGGGCTCACCGACCCGGAGGCGGCCGCCGGGGCGCTGCTCGCACAGGTACCGGAGGTCGTGATCACCCTCGGCGCCCGTGGCTGTCTGTACGCCCACCGGAACGGCGCCAGGGTCCGGGTCCCGGCACCTCCGGTCACCGCCGTGGACACCACCGCCGCCGGTGACACCTTCACCGGCGCACTCGCGGTGGCCTTCGGCGAAGGCAGACCGGTCGAAGACGCCCTGCGCTGGGCCTCGTGCGCGGCGGCACTGGGCGTCCAGCGGGAGGGCGCTTCGACGTCGATGCCCTACCGCCCGGAGATCGACGCCGAGTACACCAGGGCGACGGACGCTCCCCCGGACGAGCTGCCGCACCCGGCCACGGAGCCCCGCCGCACCGATGCCGCCGCGCCCGCCACCAACTCCGAGATCGGCAACCCCTCATGACCGCTGCCCCCGCCACGCCCTCCTCCGGCGCCGCCCCACCACCCGAACCACCCGGCACCCCCACTCCCAAAACACCCAGCACACCCAGTACCCCCGGAGCCACGGAGCGGCCGGGGCCGTCCGGGGCCGCCCTCCCGTCCACAGCGACCACACCGGCCGCCCCCTCCGGACCCGCCGCATCGCACCCGGCCCCCGGCGCAGCGCCCTCCCTCCTGTCGACCCCGGCGGCCGGGCCCCCCGCCGCACCTCTGCACGGGCTGCGCGTCCTCGACCTGGCCACCCTCTTCGCCGGGCCGCTCGCCGCCACCCTGCTCGGCGACTTCGGCGCCGAAGTGGTCAAGGTCGAGCATCCCCGCCGCCCCGACCCCTCCCGGGGCCACGGCCCCGCCAAGGACGGCATCGGCCTCTGGTGGAAACTGCTGGGCCGCAACAAACGGACCATCACCCTCGACCTGTCCGCCCCCGGCGGCCGGGACACCCTGCTCAAACTGGCCGCCGGCGCCGATGTGATCATCGAGAACTTCCGCCCCGGCACCCTGGAGAAGTGGGGCCTCGGCTGGGAGGAGCTGCGCCGGGCCAATCCGCGGCTGGTGCTGGCCCGGGTCACCGGCTTCGGCCAGTCCGGCCCGTACTCCCACCGCCCCGGTTTCGGCACCCTCGCCGAGGCCATGAGCGGCTTCGCCGCCGCCACCGGCGAGCCCGACGGCCCACCGACCCTCCCTCCTTTCGGTCTCGCCGACTCCATCGCCGCCCTCGCCACCTCCTACGCCGTGATGACCGCTCTGGCGGCCCGGACCGCCACCGGCCGGGGCCAGGTGGTCGACATGGCGATCATCGAGCCGATCCTGACCGTCCTCGGACCACAGCCGCTCTGGTACGACCAACTGGGCTATGTCCAGCCCCGGCTGGGCAACCGCTCCCGCAACAACGCGCCCCGCAACACGTATCGCACGGCCGACGACTGCTGGGTGGCCGTTTCCACCTCCGCCCAGTCGGTCGCCGAGCGGGTGATGCGGCTGGTCGGCCGCCCCGCGCTGATCGACGAACCCTGGTTCGCCACCGGGAGCGGCCGGGCCGAGCACGCCGACGAGCTGGACGAGGCCGTCGGCGCCTGGATCGCCCGGCGGCCCCGCTCCGAGGTACTGGCCGCCTTCGAGAAGGCCGAGGCGGCGATCGCACCCGTCTACGACATCCGGGACGTGATGGACGATCCCCAGTACCGGGCGCTGGACACCGTCACCGAGGTCGAGGACCCGGAGCTGGGCACCATCCGTATGCAGAACGTCCTCTTCCGGCTCTCGGAGACCCCCGGCGCGATCCGCTGGACCGGCCGCCCCCACGGCGCCGACACCGATGCCGTCCTCACCGAACTCGGTCTGACCGCCGACGATATCTCCGCACTCCGCGCCCAGGGGGCCCTGTGAACATCCCCCTCACCTATCTCTACGCCCCCGGCGACCGCCCCGCGGTCGTCCTGAAAGCCGTCCGCTCGGGCGCCGACGTCGTCATCGTCGACCTGGAGGACGCCGTCGCCCCGGACCGCAAGAAATACGCGCTCGCCGCGACCGCCGAACTGCTCATGGACCCGCAGCCACTCCCCGTCCATGTCCGCATCAACTCCCCCCGCTCACCCGAAGAGATCGAAACCCTGACCGGACTGCCCGGCCTGAGTGCCCTCCGTGTTCCCAAGGTGACACACGGCACTGACATTCCCCCCGTCGCGGACCTCGCCCCCGGTGTCCCGCTCTATCCCCTGCTGGAATCGGCGCTGGCCATCGAGCACGCCTACGCCATCGCGAGCGCCCATCCCGCCGTCCGGGGCATCGGTATCGGGGAAGCCGACCTCCGGGCCGATCTCGGGATCCGGGACGGCAGCCCGGCTCTGGACTGGCCGCGCTCGCGGATCGTGGTGGCCGCCCGTGCCGCCGGTCTGGCGCCCCCGGCGCAGTCGGTCTTCCCGGACATCCGCGATCTGGACGCGCTCTACGCCTCCTGCACCCACGGCCGCAGCCTCGGCTTCGTGGGGCGCGCCGCCATCCACCCCCGGCAGCTTCCCGTGATCGAACGCGCCTTCCGGCCGACCCCGCAGGAGATCGCCGCGGCCGCGGCCGTGGTCAAGGCCGCGGCGGCCGACGAGGGCGCCCAGGCCCTGCCCGACGGCCGTTTCGTCGATGCGGCGATCGTGGCGGCGGCGGAGCGCACCCTCCTGCTGGCCCGCCGCGAAGCGCCCTGAGCCCCCGCGCACGGGGCGCGGAGCCGGAGTTCCGGTCCGGGCAGCCGCAGCCGCAGCGGCCCGGCAACGGCAAGGGGCCGCCGGGACGCTCTTCGTCCCGGCGGCCCCTTGCCGCCTGCCGTCGATTCCTGTCCGCGGGCGCTCCGCACCCGAGGGGTGCGCGGCCCGCGGTGCGTCAGGCCCCGGCCTCCGCCGTCTCGGCGTCCTCGGCCGCCCTGCCGCCCTGGTCCGGCCCGCTCTTGTCCGGCCCGGCCTTGCGGTCCTCCGCCTTGCCGTTCTCCGGCTTGCGGTCCGCCGCACCGGCGTCCGCCGCCGCGTCATCTGCGGACCCGGCACCGCCGGCCGTACCGCCGCCGGTTGCGTCGGCCGAATCGCCCGCACCTTCGGCCCCGCCGGTCTTCGCGGCACCCGCCGCACCCGGCCTGCGCGGCTCCACGACCTCCTCACGGCCCGGCCGCAGCCGCGCCGAAACCACGATGTACACCACGGCGAGGACGAAGACGACGAGCGCGGTCCAGACATTCAGCCGCAGCCCGAGGACCTCGTGCGCCTCGTCGACCCGGAGGTACTCGATCCACGCGCGCCCGGCGCAGTACCCGGCGACGTACAGCGCGAAGGCCCGGCCGTGGCCCAGCTTGAAGCGCCGGTCGGCCCAGATCACCAGCAGGGCGACGCCGATGCACCACAGGGACTCGTACAGGAAGGTCGGGTGGTAGGTCCCGGCCTCCCGGTTCGGCCCCTCGCTGATCTTCAGCGCCCAGGGCAGATCCGTCGGCTTGCCGTAGAGCTCCTGGTTGAACCAGTTGCCCCAGCGTCCGATGGCCTGGGCGAAGGCGATACCGGGTGCGAGGGCGTCGGCCCAGGCCGGCAGGGGGATACCCCGGCGGCGGCAGCCGATCCACGCTCCGACGGCCCCCAGGGAGATGGCGCCCCAGATACCGAGTCCGCCCTCCCAGATCTTGAAGGCGTCGACCCAGTTCTTGCCCTCGCTGAAGTAGAGCTGGTAGTCGGTGACCACATGGTAGAGACGGCCGCCGACCAGGCCGAAGGGCACGGCCCAGACGGCGATGTCGGCCACGGTCCCGGCCGTGCCGCCGCGGGCGATCCAGCGCTTGTTGCCGTACCAGACGGCCACGAAGACGCCGATGATGATGCAGAGTGCGTAGCCGCGCAGCGGCAGCGGTCCGAGGTGGATCGCTCCGGACGACGGGCTCGGAATGTAGGCAAGGTCCATGACGGAACCGACGCTACCTTGCTTAGCAGTGGAAGCGGCAAGCCGCCCGGGACAACTTATGGATAACTCTGCCGCGGACCGCCCGCCCCGGCCTCCGGAACCGGGACGGGACGGGCCCGCCGCGACGGGTCCGGGCTACGGCTGCGTCGCTGCCGCCGAGGGCTTCGACGGCTCCGCGGTGCCCGCCTTCTTGCCCTTGTTCGCCTCGGCGACCCACTTCTTCAGGTTCTCCGGGGAGATCTGCTGCCCATCCTTCTCGGGGAAGATCGACTTCCCGTTGAGCAGGACGGTCGGGGTACCGCGGAAGCCGCCATCGGCGAAGGCTTTGTTCGATTTGGCGACCCAGGAGTCGTGCCGGCCGTCCTTCACACAGCTCCGGAACTCCGGTGTGTCGAGTCCTTCGACCTTGCCCGCCAGATCGATCAGCCGGTCGTTGTCGGCGAACTTGTCGTCCGGCTCCGGCGGCTGGTTGCGGTAGAGGACATCGTGGTACGGAGCGAATTTGCCCACGTCCTGGGCGCAGGCGACCGCGTTGGCCGCGCGCAGCGAGCCGCTGCCGCCCATATTGCCGTCGATGATCGTCGCAAAGTGGTAGTCGACCCGGAGCTGTCCGGAGGACTCCAGCTCCTGGAGGGCGCCCCGCATCACGTTCTCGTACTGGGCGCAGACCGGGCAGCGGAAGTCCTCCCAGACCGTGAGCGTCGACGGGGCGTCGGTGGCGCCGACGGGGATCGCGAGCTGCCCCTTGCCCTCCGCGCCCGCGGGGGCCAGCGGCGGCCCGGCGGTGGAGCTGCCGTCGCTGCCCTTGGTCCCCTTGTCGGCGTTGGCGGCGATCACGCCCACCACCGCGGCCAGACCGAGGACGCCGACCACCGCCGAGGAGACGACCAGCATCCGCCGTCGCCGCTCACGGGCCTTCTCCAGCCGGTTCTCCCGCTCGATCCGCTCGCGCGGGGTCGGCTTCGGCCCGTTGTTCCTGTCGTTGTGCTTCTCGTTCACACCCCGCAAACGAACCGGGGAGGCGCACTCGCGCCTCCCCGGTCCCAGATCCACCCGTACGTGTCAGGCGTACGAAGAACTCACTCTCCGCTCGCCGCCGCGGAACCCCCGCTCACGCCTGCCGCGCCCGGCTCCGGCGTGCGCCCTCGCGGACCCCGGCCGCCAGGTCGGCGGCCAGCTCGCGCGCGGCCGCTATGCCGGAGTCGGTGTCGGGGGCGTCCAGGATCCGCTTGACGAACGCGGAGCCCACGATCACCCCGTCCGCGAAACCGGCCACCTCCTCCGCCTGGGCCGCCGTGGACACCCCGAGGCCGACGCAGACCGGCAGTTCGGTGGTGGCGCGCACGCGCCGTACCAGGTCCTCGGCCTGCGCCCCGACGGAAGCGCGGGTTCCGGTGACGCCCATCAGCGAAGCCGCGTAGACGAAGCCGGAACCGGCCTCGGTGATGGTCGCGATCCGGGCGTCCCGGCTGCTGGGGGCGACCACGAAGACGGTGGCCAGTCCGTGCTTCCCGGCGTGCTCCCGCCACAGTCCGGACTCCTCGACGGGCAGGTCGGGCAGGATGCAGCCGGCGCCGCCCGCCGCCGCCAGCTCGGCGGTGAACCGCTCCACGCCGTAGCGGTCGACGGGGTTCCAGTACGTCATCACCAGCACCGGCTTCCCGGTCGCCGCGTGCGCCTCGCGCACGGTCCGCAGCACGTCGGCGATGCGGACGCCGCCGCGCAGGGCGATATCGTCGGCGGTCTGGATCACCGGGCCGTCCAGCACCGGGTCGCTGTGCGGCAGCCCCACCTCGACGATGTCGGCACCGCCCGCGAAGACGGCCTTGACCGCCTCGATGCCGCCGTCCACGGTCGGGAACCCGGCCGGGAGGTAGGCGATCAGCGCGGACCGGCCCTCGGCCTTCGCCGCGGCCAGCGTGTCGCTCAGCAGTCGTACGTTCCCGCTCACTTGGCGTCCTCCCCGTCGTACAGCCCGAAGTAGCGGGCGGCGGTGTCCATGTCCTTGTCGCCCCGGCCGGAGAGGCTGACCACGAGCAGCCCGTCCGGTCCCAGCTCCCGGCCGACCTCCAGGGCACCCGCGAGGGCGTGGGCCGACTCGATGGCGGGGATGATGCCCTCCGTACGCGAGAGCAGCCGCAGGGCCTGCATCGCCTCGTCGTCGGTGACCGGGCGGTACTCGCCGCGGCCGCTGTCCTTGAGGTAGGCGTGCTCCGGGCCGATGCCCGGGTAGTCGAGTCCGGCGGAGATGGAGTACGGCTCGGTGATCTGGCCCTCGTCGTCCTGGAGGACGTAGGACCGCGAGCCGTGGAGTATTCCGGGTTCGCCGACGGTGAGGGTGGCTGCGTGCTCGCCGCTCTCCACGCCGTGGCCCGCGGCCTCGCAGCCGATCAGGCGGACGCCGGAGTCCGGGATGAAGGCGTGGAAGAGTCCGATCGCGTTGGAGCCGCCGCCGACGCAGGCGACGGCCGCGTCGGGCAGCTGGCCGGCCCGTTCGAGGATCTGCCCGCGCGCCTCCACGCCGATGACCCGGTGGAAGTCGCGGACCATCGCAGGGAAGGGGTGCGGGCCCGCTACCGTACCGAAGAGGTAGTGCGTGCTGTCGACATTGGCGACCCAGTCGCGGAAGGCCTCGTTGATGGCGTCCTTGAGGGTCCGGCTGCCGGAGGCCACAGGGACGACCTCGGCGCCCAGGATCCGCATCCGGGCGACGTTCAGGGCCTGCCGCTCGGTGTCGATCTCACCCATGTAGATGGTGCAGTCGAGCCCGAACAGGGCACAGGCGGTGGCGGTGGCGACGCCGTGCTGTCCCGCTCCGGTCTCGGCGATGATCCGGGGCTTGCCCATGCGCCGGGTCAGCAGTGCCTGCCCCAGCACGTTGTTGATCTTGTGTGAGCCGGTGTGGTTGAGGTCTTCCCGCTTGAGGAAGATCCGCGCGCCCCCGGCGTGCTCGGCGAACCGCGGCACCTCGGTGAGCGGGCTGGGCCGGCCCGTGTAGTTGACCAGCAGGTCCTTCAGCTCGGCCGCGAAGGCGGGGTCGGCCTTGGCCTTCTCGTACTCGGCGGCGACCTCGTCGACGGCGGCGACGAGCGCCTCGGGGATGAACTTGCCGCCGAAGGCGCCGAAGTAGCCCGCGGCGTTCGGAATCAGCCCTTCCGGGTCCGGGACGAAGAACTCGCCGGGACCGGTGGAACCGGCGGAAGGTGTGGATGAAGTGGACATCCGGCGTACTCCTCGGGGGCGCACGGCCCCCTGACTGGTGTGCGGATCGGTAGACGTCGGGGTGGGTGCGCGCGCTCGGCGGACGGACCGGTCGGACGGCCGCCGGTTCGTCCGGCGGTACGGCGGTCCGGGCCGGGTGTCCGGGGGTACGGCCGGGTACGGGTCCGGACCGGCCGGTCACCCGTGGAAGCGGCGGTACCGCGCGGAGACGCTCAGCGGCGCGCGCGGCGGCGGCGCCATCGCATGCCGTTGACCTGGCCCGGCTCCGAACCGATCACATAGCGCACACGCCGGCCGTGCACCCGCCGCGCCGGAGCGCGGCAGCCGCGGGGACGGCAGCCGCGCGCAAGGCGGGCGTACGCGTCCCCGGGGGCCGGGCTCGGGTGTCGGACGGCGGCGGGCACGGCGGGGTCAGCTCCGCCCGTGGCGCAGGGCCGGGTGGGCGCCCGCGGCGACCAGATCGGCGACGGCGGTCTTCGGGTCGCGGCCGGTGACCAGCGACTCGCCGACCAGCACGGCGTCGGCGCCCGCGTTGGCGTAGGCGATCAGATCGTGCGGACCGCGGATACCGGACTCGGCGATCTTGACGATATGCGCCGGGATCTCCGGGGCGACCCGCTCGAAGGTGGAGCGGTCCACCTCCAGCGTCTTCAGATTGCGGGCGTTGACGCCGATGACCTTGGCACCGGCGTCGAGGGCGCGCTCGGCCTCGTCCTCGTCGTGGACCTCGACCAGCGGGGTCAGCCCGATCGACTCGGCACGCTCGATGAGGGAGACCAGCGCCTCCTGCTCCAGCGCGGCGACGATGAGCAGCGCCAGATCGGCACCGTACGCCCGCGCCTCCCACAGCTGGTAGGCCGTGACGATGAAGTCCTTGCGCAGAACGGGGATGTCGACCCGGGCGCGGACGGCCTCCAGATCGGCCAGGGAGCCGCCGAAGCGCCGCTGCTCGGTCAGGACCGAGATGACGGCGGCGCCGCCGGCCTCGTAGTCCGCGGCGAGCCCGGCGGGGTCGGCGATCGCGGCCAGGGCACCCTTGGACGGGCTGGAGCGCTTGACCTCGCAGATCACCCGGACGCCCTCGCCGCGCAGTGCGGCAACGCCGTCCTTGGCCGCGGGGGCCTGGGCGGCCCGCTCCTTCAGCTCGTCGAGGGAGACCCGCGCCTGCCGCTCTGCGAGGTCGGCGCGGACGCCGTCGATGATCTCGTCGAGCACACTCACGCGAGCGGCCCCCTTCCGGGACGGTGATGATGGTCAGGGATCATTCATGTCGATGGTATCCGCAGCACGGCCCGCACCCCGCATCCGGTGGACGCCTGTCCCACGGGGTGGGACCGTCAGGGCGCCAGTGCCGAGCCCATGGGCAGATTCCGCACCACGCTGAAGACCAGCACGGACGCGCCGGTCAGCCACCAGAGGACAGGCGGTACGGAGATCCGCCAGGTCGCGCCGGGGACACCGCGCGCCGCGCGGACCGCCCACAGGGCCCAGAGCACGAAGAAGACCCCGTAGCCGACGACGGCGGCGGCGTTCGCGCCCAGCGCGGTGCCGAGATCGCCGTGGACGAAGGCGTGGGCGCTGCGGAGCCCGCCGCAGCCGGGGCAGTAGATGCCCGTGTAGCGCAGGAGCGGGCAGGCGGGGTAGTGACCGGGCTCGTTGGGGTCGACGGTCCCGACGTAGGCGAAGGCGGCGGCCACGGCGGCGATCGCCCCTGCGGGCGCGGCCAGCCGCCGCCACAGTGCCCGCGGCGGCGCGGCGGCGTCTCCCCCGGTGGTCGGGGGATCGCCCAGGGGTACGGGCCATCCGGCGGCCGCCGGCGCGGGGGCCGTGCCGGTGCCCGGCGGCGGGGGTACGGCTCCGGGGCCGCGCCCTCCGGCCGTCCTCCCGTCCGGCGCGGAAGCGACCGGTCCGGACCGCTTCTCCGCCGGACGGGCGGGGCCTGCGGGCCACGGAGACGGGGAACCCGCCTCGGGGCCGTACCCGCTGCCCGTACCGGCCCCGGCAGCCGGGCCGCCGGGCGCTCCGGCGGCGGGGTCCTCCGGCGTCGCGCGGGCCGAATCCGCGGGTCCCGCGGGCGAGGAATCCGCTCCGGGGGGCGGTGTGCTGCGCTCCCCCGCGGGGAGGCCCGGCGCGGAGGGGGGTGTCGTGGCGTCCACCGTGCGATTCTCTCCGGTCATACGCGAAGGCGCAGCCCGGCCGCGCCGGTCTGCGCCTCGTGTCGTGGGGCCGCTGCCGCGGCCGGTTGCCCAGGGGTCAGGGCGTCACACGCCGCCCTGAGCCGCCACGCGCTCGGCCGAGATCCGTCCGGCCTGCTCACGGGCGTGCTTGCGCTCCGCGGTCTCCTTCGCGGCACCGAGGCCCGCGGCCTTCATGCCCATGCCGACGACACCGCCGATGAGGGTGATCGCGACACCGCCCCAGAAGCCGAGCGGGTTGGCCGCGACCATGAAGACTCCGGAGACGCAGAAGCCGATGAAGGCGATGGTGACACCGGTCCAGGCGGCGGGGGTGTGGCCGTGTCCGTGGGCGCTGCCCGACATGAAATGCTCCTCGGTTGCTGAGCGCGCTGAGCGCGCGGAATGCTCCGAACGCGGCGGCGGTCCGACGCGCTCAGGGAATGGTGAGCCGGGTGCTCGTATTCCATTGTCCCGTACTCCCCCGGCGCCCCGGCGGCAGGGTGACCGGTCTGACATCACGCTCCGGGGCACCCTGCCTGCGGACCGTGCGAGACGGCGGTTCCGCCAGGGCCATTGGTCCCGTCGCGGGCGGCGGGGGTTACCGGCCGGGGGGTGTCCGGTCGCCGTCCGTGGGGTCCTCACCGCGGTCCAGGGCCTTCCAGAGGTCCTCGGGCCGGTCGGGGTCGACCACGGGTGCGGTACGGGAGCGGGGCGTGCCGTCGCGCTCGTAACGGCCCGACATGCTGGGCCAGAGCCGCCCGTAGCGCAGGGCGAGCAGACCGGCGGCAAGGATCAGCAGTCCGGCGGCGGCGGTGATGTACGGCCAGGGGGTGTGGCTCAGGGAGCCGATCGTCGCGGCGGTGTCGCCGGTGGTCTCGGCGGCCTTGTCGTCGAGGGCACCGCGGTCGGAGGCCCCGAGGAACGCGGCGACGGCGGCGCCCGCGCCGCTGAGCGCGAGCAGCGCGGCGACGACGGTACGGCCCTTGCTGCGGACGGCGAAGACCGCGACGAGCGCGGCGAGGCCGACCACGGCGAGGGCACTGGGCACTCCGGTGATGTCACCGCCCTCGGCGCTCAGCGACAGGGTGCCGCCGGGGGTGGCCGTGGTGCCCTCGGCCCAGATGCGGCCGGAGGCCAGCAGGGCGACGGTGGCTCCGGCGGCGCCGAGCAGCAGGGCGGCGGCGAGGGTACGGCGGCCCGTGGCGGCACCGGCGGCCCTCGCCGCGGCACCGGACCGGGCGCGGGGCTGGGGTACGGGAACAGCGCTCACATACCCCACTATCCCTTACGCCCCCGCGGGCCCCGCAGCCGCCCTACGGAGCGGCCGGGGCGGCAGGCGCCGCCGGGGCCGTCATGCGGTTGGCGGTGTGGACGGCGCGGAGGACCGCGGCGGCCTTGTTACGGCATTCCGTGTCCTCGGCGACCGGGTCCGAATCGGCCACGACTCCCGCTCCGGCCTGCACGAACGCGGTGCCGTCGCGGAGCAGCGCGGTACGGATGGCGATCGCGGTGTCGGAGTCTCCGGCGAAGTCGAGATAGCCGACGCAGCCGCCGTAGAGACCGCGGCGGGAGGGTTCCAGTTCGTCGATGATCTGCATGGCCCGCGGTTTGGGCGCCCCGGAGAGCGTTCCGGCGGGGAAGCAGGCGGTGAGCACGTCGAACGCGGTACGGCCCGGGGCGACCTTGCCGATGACGGTGGAGACGATGTGCATGACGTGCGAGTACCGCTCGACGGACATGAAGTCGACGACCTCGACGGAGCCGGGCTCGCAGACCCGCCCCAGGTCATTGCGGCCGAGGTCGACGAGCATCAGGTGCTCGGCGCGCTCCTTGGGATCGGCGAGCAGCTCCTCGGCCAGCTCGTGGTCCTCCTGCGGGGTCGCCCCGCGGGGCCGGGTCCCGGCGATGGGGTGGAGCATCGCGTGCCCGTCCTCGATTTTGACGAGGGCCTCGGGGCTGGAGCCGACGACGTCGAAGGCTTCCGCGCCGTCCGCGGCGGGGAAGCGGAAGAGGTACATGTACGGGCTGGGGTTGGTGGCCCGCAGGACCCGGTAGACGTCGAGGGCGCTCGCGGTGCACGGGGTCTCGAACCGCTGGGAGGGGACCACCTGGAAGGCCTCGCCGGCCCGGATGCGCTCCTTGATGTCGTCGACGGCCTTCTGGTAGTCGGGGCCGCCCCACAGCGCGGTGAACTCGGGCAGCTCGGACGCGGGCAGGGCGACCGGTGCGGAGGCCAGGGGCCGGGCGAGGTCGCGCTGCATGGCGTCGAGGCGGGCGACGGCGTCCGCGTACGCCTCGTCGACACCGGTGTCGAGGTCGTTGTGGTTGATGGCGTTGGCGATCAGCAGGACCGTGCCGTCCCAGTGGTCGAGGACCGCGAGATCGGAGGTGAGCAGCATGGTCAGCTCGGGGAGGCGGAGGTCGTCGCGCTCGCCGGGGCCGATCTTCTCCAGCCGGCGCACGATGTCGTAGCCCAGGTAGCCGACCATGCCGCCGGTGAAGGGCGGCAGTCCGGTGCCGAGGTCGTGCGGCGGGGTGTGGAGGGTTTCGACGGTGGCCCGGAGGGCGGTGAGCGGGTCGCCGTGTTCGGGGACGCCGACGGGCGGGGTGCCGATCCAATGGGCCTGGCCGTCGCGCTCGGTGAGGGTCCCGGTGCTGCGGACGCCGACGAACGAGTACCGCGACCACGACCGGCCGTTCTCCGCCGACTCCAGGAGGAAGGTGCCCGGACGTTCGGCGGCGAGCTTGCGGTAGAGCGCGACGGGGGTGTCGCCGTCGGCGAGGAGCCGGCGGGTCACGGGGATGACGCGCCGGTCGGCGGCGAGCGCCCGGAAGGTGCTGAGGTCCATGGTCATGGCGCCGGACCCTACTTGCCGAGGGGGAGGACGTCGGCGTCGAAGCAGGTGCGGTCGCCGGTGTGGCAGGCGGCGCCGATCTGGTCGACCTTGACGAGGACGGTGTCGCCGTCGCAGTCGAGGGCGACGGACTTGACGTGCTGGACATGGCCCGAGGTGTCGCCCTTGACCCAGTACTCCCGGCGGCTGCGGGACCAGTAGGTGGCGCGGCCGGTGGTGAGGGTGCGGTGGAGCGCCTCGTCGTCCATCCAGCCGAGCATGAGCACCTCTCCGGTGTCGTACTGCTGGGCGACGGCGGGGACCAGACCGTCGGCGGTCCGCTTGAGACGGGCGGCGACGGCGGGGTCGAGGGGGCCTGTGGTGCCACTGCTGGTCATAGGGCCATTGTGCCGTGCCCGTGGGCCGTCCCGGGACGGTTGTCCACAGGCCGGACCCGTTCCGCGTCCTTGTCCACAGGAGCCGGGGCTCGGCTGGTCGCCGTCGCCGCACCCGCCGTACGCTGGCGGACATGTCGACCCATGCCAAGCGTGAACGACTCATTCTCGCCGACCTCCTCGAAAGCGTCGGCCCGGACGCACCGACGCTCTGCGAAGGCTGGCGGTCCCGTGATCTGGCGGCCCATGTGGTGGTCCGGGAGCGCCGCCCGGACGCCGCGGGGGGCATTCTGCTCGGTCCGCTGAAGGGCCGGCTGGAGCGGGTCCAGGCCGAGTTCGCGGCCAAACCGTACGAAGAGCTGATTCAGCTGGTCAGGACCGGCCCGCCCCGGCTCTCCCCGATGAATGTGAAGCTGCTGGACGAGGCGGCGAACACCGTGGAGTTCTACGTCCACGCGGAGGACGTGCGCCGGGCCCGGCCCGAATGGACGCCCCGGCCGCTGGACCGGGTCTTCGAGGACGCGCTCTGGGCCCGGCTGGAGCGGGCGGCCCGGGTGCTGGGCCGCAGATCCCCGGCCGGTCTGGTGCTGCGGCGCCCGGACGGGCGGACCGTGGTCGCCCACCGGGGCGCGCCCGTGGTGACCGTGACCGGCGGGCCGGGTGAGCTGACGATGTTCGCGCTGGGCCGTCAGAGTGCGGCGCAGGTGGATCTGGAGGGCGAGCCGGAAGCGGTGGAGAAGGTCCGCTCCTCGCGGATCGGTCTCCCGGGGTAGGTCGCGGTGGAGTTGTGTACGGCTCCGGCGGCCGGGACCGCCGGAACCGTACGACAGCGTGGGAGGCAGGGTCAGCGGACCGGGTGGCCCGCTTCCCGCAGCGCGTCCTTGACCTGTGAGATCCGCAGATCGCCGAAGTGGAACACGGAGGCGGCGAGCACCGCGTCCGCGCCCGCGTCGACGGCGGGCGGGAAGTCCGCGAGCCGCCCCGCACCGCCGCTGGCGATCACCGGCACGGTGACGTGTTCGCGTACGGCCGCGATCATCTCGGTGTCGTAGCCGTCCTTGGTGCCGTCGGCGTCCATGGAGTTCAGCAGGATCTCGCCGGCGCCCAGCTCGGCCGCCCGGTGCGCCCATTCCACGGCGTCGATACCGGTGCCGCGGCGGCCGCCGTGGGTGGTGACCTCGAAGGAGCCGGCCGGGGTGCGGCGGGCGTCGACGGAGAGCACGAGCACCTGGCGGCCGAAGCGCTCCGCGATCTCGCGGATCAGCTCGGGCCGGTCGATGGCCGCGGTGTTGACGCCGACCTTGTCGGCGCCCGCCCGCAGCAGCTTGTCCACATCGTCGGCGGAGCGGACCCCGCCCCCGACGGTGAGCGGGATGAACACCTGCTCGGCGGTGCGGCGCACCACGTCGTAGGTGGTCTCGCGGTTCCCGGAGGAGGCGGTGATGTCGAGGAAGGTCAGCTCGTCGGCGCCCTCGGCGTCGTACAGCCTGGCCATCTCGACGGGGTCGCCCGCGTCCCGCAGGTTCTGGAAGTTGACTCCCTTGACGACCCGGCCGTTGTCGACGTCGAGGCAGGGGATGACCCGTACGGCGAGCGTCATGCCGAGGCCACCGCCGCGAGGGCGTCCTCCAGGGTGAACGCCTTGGCGTACAGCGCCTTGCCGACGATCGCGCCCTCCACACCCGCGGGGACGAGCCCGGCGATGGCCCGGAGATCGTCGAGGGAGGAGACTCCTCCGGAGGCGACGACGGGCTTGTCGGTGGCGGCGCAGACGTTCTTCAGCAGCTCCAGATTGGGGCCCTGGAGGGTGCCGTCCTTGGCGATGTCGGTGACGACGTAGCGGGCGCAGCCCTCGGAGTCGAGGCGGGCGAGCGTCTCGTAGAGATCGCCGCCGTCCCGGGTCCAGCCACGGCCGCGCAGGGTGGTGCCGCGGACGTCGAGGCCGACGGCGATCCGGTCGCCGTACTCGGCGATGACCTTGGCGACCCATTCGGGGGTCTCCAGGGCGGCGGTGCCCAGATTGACCCGGGTGCAGCCGGTGGCGAGCGCGGCGGCCAGCGACGCATCGTCGCGGATCCCGCCGGACAGCTCGACCTTGATGTCCATCGCGCCCGCGACCTCCGCGATCACAGCGCGGTTGTCGCCCGTGCCGAAGGCGGCGTCCAGGTCGACCAGGTGGAGCCACTCGGCTCCGGACCGCTGCCAGGTGAGGGCGGCCTCCAGCGGGGAGCCGTAGGAGGTCTCGCTGCCGGACTCGCCGTGGACGAGCCGGACGGCCTGTCCGTCGCGGACATCGACGGCAGGAAGGAGTTCGAGCGTGGTCACAGTGTTCCGATCCAGTTGGTCAGTAGCCGGGCACCGGCGTCGCCGGACTTCTCGGGGTGGAACTGGGTCGCCCACAGGGCGCTGTTCTCGACGGCCGCGACAAAGCGTTCACCGTGCGTGGCCCAGGTGACGTGCGGGGCGCGGATCGCGGCGTTGGTGATCTCCAGCTCCCAGTCGTGCGCGGCGTAGGAGTGCACGAAGTAGAAGCGTTCGTCGGGGCCGACCCCGGCGAACAGGGTGCTGTCGGCGGGCGCGTCGACCGTGTTCCAGCCCATGTGGGGGACGACGGGCGCCTTCAGCGGGCCGACCGTGCCGGGCCACTCGTCGAGGCCCTCGGTCTCCACCCCGTGTTCGATACCGCGGGCGAAGAGGATCTGCATGCCCACGCAGATCCCCATGACCGGCCGGCCGCCGGCGAGGCGGCGGCCGACGATCCAGTCCCCGCGGGCCGCGCGCAGCCCCTCCATACAGGCGGAGAAGGCACCGACGCCGGGGACCAGCAGCCCGTCGGCGTTCATCGCGCGGTCGAAGTCGCGGGTTATCTCCACCTCGGCGCCGACCCGGGCGAGGGCCCGTTCGGCGGAGCGGACGTTGCCGAAGCCGTAGTCGAAGACGACGACCGATTTACGGCTCATGACCACACGTCCAGCCGGAGCACGCCCGCGCCGATCGCCATGGCGGCGCCGATGGACAGCAGGACGACCACGCCCTTGGGCTGCTCCTGCTTGACGAAGGAGTACACGCCGCCGAGGAGGAAGAGCCCGACCACGATCAGGATGGTGGAGAGGCTGTTCACAGCGCGCCCTTCGTGGAGGGGAGGATTCCGGCGGCGCGGGTATCGCGTTCGCTGGCGTACCGCAGGGCCCGGGCGAGCGCCTTGAACTGGCACTCGACGATGTGGTGGGCGTTGCGCCCGTACGGGACGTGGACATGCAGCGCGATCTGCGCCTGGGCCACGAAGGACTCCAGGATGTGCCGGGTCATCGTGGTGTCGTAGGTGCCGATCATCGGCGCCATGTTCTCCGGCTCGGTGTGCACCAGATAGGGGCGGCCGGAGAGGTCGACGGTGACCTGGGCGAGGGATTCGTCGAGGGGGACGGTGCAGTTCCCGAAGCGGTAGATGCCGACCTTGTCGCCGAGGGCCTGCTTGAAGGCGGCGCCGAGCGCGAGGGCGGTGTCCTCGATGGTGTGGTGGGTGTCGATGTGCAGATCACCGTCGGTCTTGACCGTCAGATCGAAGAGCCCGTGCCGCCCGAGCTGGTCGAGCATGTGGTCGTAGAAACCGACCCCGGTCGACACATCGGTCCTTCCGGTGCCGTCGAGGTCGATCTCGACGACGACGGCGGTCTCCTTGGTGGTCCGTTCGACCCGCCCTACGCGGCTCATGTGCTCTGCTCCTTCTTCAACTCACGTACGGCGTCGAGGAACGCGTCGTTCTCGGCGGGGGTGCCCGCGGTGACCCGCAGCCACCCCGGGACGCCGTTGTCCCGGACGAGAACGCCCCGGTCGAGGATCCGCCGCCAGGCGTCGTGCGCACCGCCCGCGCCGTCGAACCGTCCGAATTGGACGAAGTTCGCGTCGGACTCGGTCACCTCGTAGCCGATGGCCCGCAGCTCGGCGACCAGGCGGTCCCGCTCGGCCTTGAGCTGCTCCACGTACCCGAGCAGGGTATCGGTGTGCTCCAGGGCGGCGAGCGCGGTGGCCTGGGTGACGGCGGAGAGGTGGTACGGCAGCCGGACCAGCTGGACCGCGTCGACCACGGCCGGATCGGCGGCGAGATAGCCGAGCCGCAGCCCGGCGGCGCCGAAGGCCTTCGACATCGTCCGGGAGACGACCAGGTTCGGCCGGCCTTCGATCAGCGGCAGCAGGCTGGGGCGGTGGCTGAACTCGACGTACGCCTCGTCGACGACGACCAGCGACGGCCGGGCGGCCTGGGCCGCCTCGTAGAGCGCCTGCACGGTCTCCGCGTCGACGGCGGTGCCGGTGGGGTTGTTGGGAGAAGTGATGAAGACGACCTCGGGCCGGTGCTCGGCGATCGCCCGCGCGGCCGCGGCCGGATCGACGGTGAAGTCGTCGTTGCGGGGCCCGGAGATCCATTCGGTGCCGGTGCCCCGGGAGATCAGGGCGTGCATGGAGTACGACGGTTCGAAGCCGATGGCCCTGCGCCCCGGGCCGCCGAAGGTCTGGAGGAGCTGCTGGATGACCTCGTTGGAGCCGTTGGCGGCCCAGACCTGCGCGGTGGTGACCGGGTGTCCGGAGGTACCGCTCAGATATGCGGCGAGCGCGGTGCGCAGCTCGACGGCGTCCCGGTCGGGGTAGCGGTTGAGCCCGCGGGCGGCCTCCCGGACCCGTTCCGCGATCCGCTCGACCAGCGGTTCGGGCAGCGGGTACGGGTTCTCGTTGGTGTTGAGCTGGACGGGGACATCGAGCTGGGGCGCGCCGTACGGGGACTTGCCGCGCAGTTCGTCGCGGATCGGCAGATCGTCGATCGCCACGGGGCGCGGGGTGGTGCGGCCGGTCACTGGCCCGGGACCTTCCAGTCGAAGCGGGCCTTCAGGGCGGCGCCGTGGGCGGGCAGGTCCTCGGCCTCGGCGAGGGTGACCACGTGGTGGGTGACCTCGGCGAGGGCGTCCCGGGTGTAGTCGACGATATGGATACCGCGCAGGAAGGACTGCACGGACAGGCCGGAGGAGTGGCAGGCGCAGCCGCCGGTGGGCAGTACGTGGTTGGAGCCGGCCGCGTAGTCGCCGAGGGAGACGGGCGACCAGGGGCCGACGAAGATCGCGCCCGCGTTCCGGACCCGGGCGGCGACGGCGGCGGCGTCGGCGGTCTGGATCTCCAGGTGCTCGGCGCCGTAGGCGTCGACGACCTTCAGCCCCTCCTCGACCCCGTCGACCAGCACGATCGCCGACTGGCGGCCGCTGAGCGCGGGCACGATCCGGTCGTCGACGTGCCGGGTGGCGGCGAGCTGCGGCTCCAGTTCCTTCTCGACCGCGTCCGCGAGCCGGAGGGAGTCGGTGACCAGCACGGCGGCGGCCAGCGGATCGTGCTCGGCCTGGCTGATCAGATCGGCGGCGACGTGCACCGGATCGGCCGTGTCGTCGGCGAGGACCGCGATCTCGGTCGGTCCGGCCTCGGTGTCGATGCCGATCCGGCCGGTGAAGTAGCGCTTGGCGGCGGCGACCCAGATATTGCCGGGCCCGGTGACCATATTGGCAGGGGCGCATTCGCCGGTGCCGTACGCGAACATGGCGACGGCCTGGGCGCCGCCCGCCGCGTACACCTCGTCGACGCCGAGCAGGGCGCAGGCGGCGAGGATGGTGGGGTGCGGCAGCCCGCCGTGCTCCTTCTGCGGCGGGGAGGCGAGCGCGATCGACGGGACCCCGGCCTCCTGCGCCGGAACCGCGTTCATGATCACGGAGGAGGGGTAGACGGAGCGGCCGCCGGGCGCGTACAGCCCGACCCGCTCGACGGGGACCCACTTCTCGGTGACCGTACCGCCGGGGACGACCTGGGTGGTGTGGCCGGTACGGCGCTGGGCGCGGTGGACGATCCTGGCCCGGCGGACGGACTCCTCCAGGGCGGCCCGCACCCCGGGGTCGAGCGCCTTCAGCGCGGCCGTGAGAGCGGCGGCGGGCACCCGGATCCGCTCCAGCGCCACACCGTCGAACCGCTCGGCGTAGTCGATCAGCGCCGCGGTGCCGCGATGGCGTACGTCCTCGCAGATGGGCCGCACCTTCTCCAGGGCGGCTTCCACGTCGAACTCGGCACGGGGCAGCAGATCGCGCAGGGCGGCACCCTCGGGGAGGGCGTCGCCGCGCAGGTCGATTCGGGAGATCACACCGACAATTCTCGCAGACCCGGAACCGGGGTCGCGTTCCGTATCACTGGCTGATACACCCCCCGTGATACGGAACGCGACCCACGGGTGATCGTTGACCACTAGCGTTCACCCCGTCACTCAGCGGGCATAACGGCGTTACGCGCCCGGATTCACGGGAGTCGCGCGACGCCGTCGAGGAACGGGGGAAGCGCAGTGACCGAGCCGTCGGCCGACGGTCCGCCGGACGGGCTGAGCCCGGCCGAGCTACGGATGTGGAACGCCTTCAGAAACGGCAGTACTTTCGATCTCAGCGACCCCGATCCGCTGCGGAACGATCCCTTCTCGCCTCATCCCTGGGGTCCCGAGCGGCAGGTACGGGCCGACATCGTCGCCCTGCTGCTGCTCGACGGGCCGCCGCCGCACCCCGGGCGGGTCGCGGCGCTCAAACTCCGCGGTGTCCAGATCACGGGCACGCTGAAGCTGGCCGGCGGCACCGTCGGCCCCTATGTGGAGCTGCACTCCTGCCGTTTCGACAGCGAGATCCTGATGCCGGAGGCACATGTCACGACCCTGCGGATGGTGTCCTGTCTGCTGCCGAAGCTGGAGGCGGCCCGGCTGCGCACGGAGGGCGATCTGCATCTGCCGCGCTGCCGGGTCGAGCACGGGATCCGGCTCACCGACGCCCAGATCGGTACGGATCTGCTGATCAACCAGATTCAGGTACGGCCGGACCGGCGGGGCCGGGCGATCACCGCGGACGGGCTCTCGGTCGCCCAGGACCTCCAGGCCGAGCTGATCCAGACCTTCGGGGAGTTCAGTCTCCGCGGTGCGAAGATCGGTGTGTCGCTGAGTCTGCGCGGCAGCAGGCTGCGGGCGGCGGCCGAGCGCCGGGCGCTGAACGCTCCGCAGCTCACCGTGGAGCGGACGCTCTATCTGACCGGGGCGTGGGTGAGCGCGGCGACCGGCGACCCGGGCGCCACCCCGCCGTACGGGGTGATCCACAGCGGTGCCCGGCGCGGCACCCGCCTCCAGCCCTTCGAGTGCCACGGCGGGGTCCGGCTCGACGACGGCCGGTTCGGTGACGCGATCGACCTGCACCGCGCCCGACTGCTGATGAACACCGGCGAGGAGTTGTCGCTGCGCCGGATCGTCACCCCCGAGCTGCGGTTCAACGGGGAGCGGCCGGAGGAGGGCCGGGTGGTGCTCAACGGCGCCAAGGTCGTCACCCTGGTCGATCTGGCGGCGAGCTGGCCGGGCCCCGGCGGCCTCGCGATGGGCGGTTTCGTCTACGAGAACCTGGTGCCCATCGACTCGTTCCCGCTGGCCAGACGGTTGGAGTGGGTGGAGTCCGCGACCCCGGAGTACTCGCCCGAGCCCTACGAGCGGCTGGCGACGGTCCTGCGCAACAGCGGGGAGGACGCGGACGCCCGGGAGGTGCTGCTCGCCAAGCAGCGGCGGCGGCGCGAAACGCTGCCGCTGGCCGGAAAGCTGTGGGGGCATATCCAGGATCTGACCGTGGCGTACGGCTACCGGCCGGGGCGGGCGGCGCTGTGGATGGCCGTACTCTGGGCCGCGAGCGCGCTGGCCTTCGCCCAGGCCGAGCCGAAGCCGTTCAAACCGGGCGAGCATCCGGACTTCAACGCCGCGCTGTACGCACTGGACCTGCTGGTCCCGGTGATCAACCTGGGCCAGGAGGGCTACTGGAAGCTGGCGGGCCACTGGCAGTGGACGGCGGCGGGGCTGATCCTGCTGGGCTGGATTCTGGCCACCACGGTCGCGGCGGGAGCCACCCGGCTGCTGAGCCGCGGCTGACGGGGCCGCCCCCGGCCGGGGGCGCTCGCCCCTGGCCCCGGGCCGGCCCGACGGGGCGCGGGCGGTAACGGCGCCCCACAGCCTCGCACCGCCCAGGGCCCGGTGCCTCGGGCTCTGCGCCGACCCGCGCGAACGGGCCGCCGGAAGCGAGGGCGAGGGGGGTTGCCGGGGGCCGGGCACCGGCGCCGGGGCTCCTCCCGGCGACAGGGCCCGCGGCGAAAACCCCGCATTCTTTACGCTCTTTACGGTCTCTTGCCTTCCCCCGGTACAACCTTTCCGCCGCCACGAAAACTTCACACCGTTCCGCTGGCAAACTCCGGACCCGGGTTTTTCAATGGTCGGCATCATGGCACTGCTCCGCGCCCTGCTGCGCACCGCACGCGTGATCCGCCACACCCCGCGGCTCTCCGACGGTCTGCCGCCCGATGATGCGGTACTGCTCGACGTGCCCGATGCCCGGACGGCGCCCTCCCTGGTGGCCGCCGCCGACGGCGACTGGGAACCTGCCGCGAAACTGCTGGCGACGGCCCGCGCCGAGGCCGACTGGGAGAGCCGGGACCGCCAGGTGGCCCGGCTCGCCGCCTTCGCCTACGCCCGGGACGACTGGCTCGTCCACTGGCTGGCCTACGCACCGCGCGACCCCGACGCCCTGGTCGTCAAGGCGGAATTGGAGGTCCGCCGGGCCTGGGACTCCCCCGCCCGCCGGGAACGGCTCCGGGAGATCGGCCCGTTGATCGACGCGGCCGCCGACAGCGCACCCGGCGATCCGGTGCCCTGGCGGATCGCCCTCGACCACGCCCGCGGCAGCCATGCCACGCACGGCGCGTTCGAAGCCCTCTGGGAACAGGCGATACGCCGCTCGTCGCACCACTACGGCTGCCATGTCGCGGCCCTGCGCTATCTCTCCGCCCAGTGGTACGGCTCCCACCGCGAATGCTTCGACTTCGCCGAACAGGCCGCCGCCGATGCGCTGCCGGGCTCGCTCATCAAGGCGCTGCCGGTGCGGGCCGCCTTCGCCCAGCTGCTCGCGGGCGGCTACAGCAGCGTCCACGCCGAACGTATCGACCGGGCCGCCGATCTCGCGGTCGAACTCTCCGCGGGCCATCCGGCCGCCGATCCGGGACCCGCCGAGGTACGGAATCTGACGGTCTCCGTCCTGCTGCGGCGGGGCCGCTGGGAGGCCGCCCTGGAGGAGTTCCGGCTGATCGGCCCGTATGCGACCTCGTTCCCGTGGACGTACTTCTCCGATGATCCACTGGACCGGTTCCTCCAAGCCAGGGACGGTGTACGGCACCGGCTGGCATCGGCGACCCCGCTGCGCGCGGCACCCGGGCGGACCCGGACCGGCCGGGACCGCCCCGCGGCCCATTAGTCTTGTCCGACGTGACCACCGCAAGACTGCCGCTCTTCCCGCTGAACTCGGTACTGTTCCCGGGGCTCGTCCTGCCCCTGAACGTCTTCGAGGAGCGTTATCGCGCCATGATGCGCGAACTGCTGAAGACGGACGAGTCCCTGCCGAGGCGCTTCGCCGTCGTCGCCATCCGCGACGGCCACGAGGTGGCACCCTCCGAGCCCGGGATGCCCGACCCGACCGCCCGGCCCGACCGCGGACCCGCGGCGGGCTTCGGCACCGATCCCCTGAAGGCCTTCCACGGCATGGGCTGTATCGCCGACGCGGCCACCATCCGGGAGCGCGAGGACGGGAGCTTCGAGGTGCTCGCCACCGGCACCACCCGGATCAGGCTGCTCTCCCTCGACAGCGACGGCCCCTTCCTCACCGCGGAGGTGGAGGAGGTGCCGGATGTCGTCGGCGAGGACGCGGGGGCGCTCGCGGAGGGCGTGCTGCGGGCCTTCCGCGCCTACCAGAAGAGGCTGGCCGGGGCCCGGGAGCGGACCCTGGCCGCTCCCCCGGACCTGCCCGACGAACCGTCCGTGGTGTCCTATCTGGTCGCGGCGGCGGCCGTGCTCGACACCCCGGCCAAACAGCGGCTGCTGGAGGCGCCGGACGTGGCGACCCGGCTCCGGGACGAGCTGAAGCTCCTGCGCTCCGAGACCGCCGTCATCCGGCACCTTCCTTCGGTACCCGCCGTCGAGCTGACCCGGGCCCCGACCAGCCTCAACTGACCCTCGGGGCGGTGCGGGCCGGGCCCGTACCGCCCCGGCCGACGGGCGGCCCGCGCACCGGCGGCCGGCCCCACCAGGAAGAGCGTGCGCTGTGGCGAAGAAGAACGACAGAAAGCAGCAGAAGGCGGGCGGCGGGACCCCCGCGACGGTCGCCCTGACGGCCGCGGGCACGGAGTACACCGTGCACGCCTACGACCACGACCCCGCCTCGCCCTCCTACGGCGAGGAGGCGGCCGACGCGCTCGGCGTCCCGCCCGACCGGGTCTTCAAGACCCTGGTCGCGGATGTCGACGGCGAGCTGACCGTGGCGGTCGTCCCGGTCGCGGGCCGGCTCGACCTGAAGGCCCTCGCCTCCGCGGTCGGCGGCAAGCGTGCGGCCATGGCCGATCCGGCGGCGGCGGAGCGCACCACGGGCTATGTCCGCGGCGGCATCTCCCCGCTGGGGCAGCGCAAGCGGCTGCGGACGGTCCTCGACTCCTCGGCCGGGGCCCACACCACGATCTGTGTATCGGCGGGCCGCCGCGGGCTGGAGGTCGAACTCGCCCCCGGCGATCTGGCGGCCCTCACCGGCGCGGTCCTGGCGCCGATCGGGCGGGAGTAGTCCGGGCGCGGGGCGCATGCTCTCGTACCGGAGCCGGATCGGGCGTGCGCGGGGGGTCGACGCGGGCGGGCTTCTCGGTTACGACCGAGAGGGACGCTCAGGCGTCCGTGCCGCGTCCCGTGCCGGGAAGGAGCCCCGCCGTGTCCAAACGCACCCGCAAACGCAAATGGCGCACCCGTAAGGCCAACCACGGCCGCCGCCCCGCGTAACGGAGCAGCCGCGTCCCCCGGGCCGGGGGCGCGGCTGCGGTGTCAGGAGGCGGACGGACCCCAGGGGTGTTGCACGGGCGGGTCGTCCGTGGCCGGTTCGCGTTCGCCGAACAGGCCCGTGAGCCCCAGGTGGACGATCATCGCCCCGAGGGGCCAGGCCAGCAGCACCCCGTACGCCCGCATCTTCAGCGGCGCGTCGAACGTCACACCCGCGCCGACCTCGCGGGCGTGCGCCGCCACATCGTCGGTCGGGCCGAACCAGATGCCCAAGCGCCATGCCAGCAGGGACCCGAGCAGTCCGCCGACGGCGAGCGCGAGGACCAGCAGGACACCGCCGCGACGGCGCCAGAGGAAGACCCCGGCCGCGCTGAGCGCGCCGAAGGCCAGGCCCAGCAGGGCGAAGGTGCCGTCCGCGCCGATCGCGCCCTCGCCCTCGGTGTCCTTGAGGAAGACGGCCTTGCCGTCGGAGATCAGCGGGATACGGGGGGCCAGCCAGAGCCACAGCAGGCCGAGCGCGATGCCCAGGACGGCGACCGCGACCGTGACGACCGCCGCTTCGCGCAGATCCGCCCGGCGGCGGGCCGCACGCTCCGCGAGCTCGGCGGGGGTGGGAGGCGCAGGGGGCGCGAACGCGGGCCAGGGGGCGGGCGGCGGCGACTGTCCGGGCTCCGGCGTGCGCCAGGGGTTGTCCTTCGGCCCGTGCCCCGGTCCCTGCCCCGGTTCATGGCCGGGTTCCTGGTGCGGAGGTGTCAGCGGTGCGGTCACCACGCCATCGTGCCAGGCCTGCGGCGACCGCGCCTCACCGGACCGCCGCGCGGCGATACGCCCAGGTCGCGACGGTCAGCGAGAGCACACCGACCGCGGCGCAGACCCCCAGGTGGAGGGCGACGGCGACCCAGTCGGGCCGGGAGTCGAAGGTCCGGGCGAGGGCCTCGACCCCATAGGTCGACGGCATCAGATCGCGGAGGTACGCGATCGGCTCGGGCAGCCTGGCCGGCGGCAGGACGCCCAGCAGCAGCGCCGCGGACATGCCGAGCTGGCCGAGAAGGGTCGCGAGTTCGGGGCGGGGCGCGAGCAGACCGAGGGCCGCGCCGAGCCCGGCGAGCGCCGCACCGCAGAGCGGTACGACGGCCACCAGGATCCAGAGGTGGGTCATCGGCAGACCGAACAGCAGACTGCCGGTGACGGCGGTCACGATCGTGCCGGGCACGGTGAAGGAGGCATACGCACCGGCCGCGCCGAGGACCACGGCGGCGGGCGGCACGGGCAGGGTGGCGTAGTGGTCGAGCCCGCCGCTGCCGCGGAGCTGGCCGAAGTACTGGGCGAGGAGGTTGAGCGCCACAAAGGCGACGACCAGCACGGCGGATCCGGCGACCACGGCCCGTGCCTCGGCGCCGCCGTCGACGACCCCGCGCATCAGGATCATGATCCCGACGGACTGGAAGGTCGCCACGAAGAGCAGCGGGATCCGGGCCACCCGGGCCCGGGACAGCTGGGCCCGGTAGACCGCGGCCAGCGACGGCAGCAGTCTGGCCCGGGGGGCCAGCGGAGCCGGGGCGGCGGGCGCCTCCGGGGTCCGTTCCCTCTCCGCCTCCGTCGTCCGGGTCCGTCCGGACACCGTCTGTACGGGCACGATGCTCACGCCTTGACCAGCCCCTTCGTCGCGTTCCCCCCGAGCGCCAAGTACACGTCCTCCAGGCTGGGCGTCGCGAGCGTGAAATCGTCGAGCGCCGCGAAGGCGGCGCCGCCGGTGACGGCCGCGACGGCGGCGCGCGCCTCGTCGGGTGCCAGCCTGAGCACCCAGCGCCGGCCGGACTCCTGGGCGGAGGCGCGCAGCGCGGCGACCTCCGGGACGTCCAGGGGGGCCCGTTCCCGCCAGACCAGCTCCACCCGTACCTCGCCGGCGATCCGCTCCTTGAGCCCGGCGGGGGTGTCGCAGGCGATGACCCGTCCGCGGTCCAGCACGGCGACCCGGTCCAGCACGGTCTCCGCCTCGATGACGTTGTGGGTGACGAGGACGACCGTGGTGCCGTGCTCGGCGCGGCGCCGGTCCACCGCGGACCAGACCGCGCGGCGGGCGACGGGGTCCATACCGGTGGTGGGTTCGTCCAGGACGAGGAGGGGGCGCTCGCCGACGAGGGCGGCGGCGACGCAGGCGAGCCGGCGTTCGCCGCCGGAGAGCTTCTTGAGGGCACGGCCGGCGAGCGGGGTGAGTCCCAGTTCCTCCAGGACCGCGTCGCGCTCGGCCCGCGCCTCCTGGAGGCCGAGGCCGCGGAGCCGTCCGGTGGTCTCGGCGGCGAGGGAGACCGTCAGCTCGTCGAGGGCGGTGGACTCCTGCCCGAGGTAGCCGATGAGCCGGGCGGCGCGTTCCGGGTGGCGTACGAGATCGTGGCCGAGGACCTCGACGCTGCCCGCGTCGGGGCGCATCAGACCGGTCAACTGGCGTACGAGGGTGGATTTCCCGGCTCCGTTGGGCCCGAGCAGTCCGAAGATCTCGCCGCCCCGCACCTCCAGGCTGATGCCGTCGGTGGCCCGGACCTCGGGGGTGGCGGGTACACCGCGGCGGGCGCGCACGGCAGGGTACGTCTTCACCAGCCGCCGCACCACGCACACCGTACTCACGAGGTACGAGGGTACGGGGTCCCCGCCCCGCCTCCGTGCCCGGGTGCCCCGCCGTGTACCGCTACCGGACCTCAGGGGGGCGCTACTCGCCCGCCGGGGCGTGCTCGGCGGCCGTACGGACGTCGATCTCGCGCCAGAAGCCGGCCCTGATGGCATAGCGGTCGTGCTCGTCGATCTGGTCGTCCTTGTGCGCCAGCAGCCCGAAGCGCGCCGCGTACCGCAGCAGTTCCCCGTCGATTCGGTGGGGGATCCGGGGGTACATCGTGGACAGCTTCGACACATGGCCGTTCTCGGGGAGCCGTGCCATCCAGCGGCGGGCGAAGACCTGGCCGACCTCGAAGGGGTCGCCGCCGACGGTGGTGATGTCCTCCTCGCGGTCGGCCCACCGCTGTTCCGCGCTGGTCAGCTGGGCGAGGGTGGGCAGCGATGCGGTCTCCGGGGGTTCGCCGAGGGTGCCGGCCCGGTCGATCCACCCCTTGTCGGAGGACCAGCGCAGGGTCGCGGAGGCGGGCGGGGGCGGCTGCGGGCCGGGAGCCCGCAGGGCGGCCAGGTCCTTGGGGGTGGGGACGCCCTTGGCGGCCGGGGCGGGCGGTGCTCCGGCGGCCGCGGCGGCGGGCTCCTGCTCCCCCGCCGGGGCGACGGCGGAAGCGGCCGCCTCCGCCGCGGCCCGCTCCTGGGCCGCGGCGAGCGCGGTTTCGGGCAGCGGGGCGGAGAGGATCGCGGCGATCTCGGGGCGGGGCGCGGGCGGCGGGGCGCCGAGTCCGCCGAGGTCCCGGGCCCGGACCGCCCGGGTGATCCACGAGCGGTCCAGCACCCGCCGTTCGTCGGCCTCGGCGACCAGATCCTCCGACTGGTTGTAGTCGCCGTCGGCGGCCTGGACGGCCCAGAGATGGACGGCGACGCCGTGCTCCTTCGCCGACATCAGTCCGGGCAGCAGATCGCCGTCGCCGGTGACCAGCACAATGTCGGAGCAGGCATGGTTTCTGGCCAGTTCGGTCAGTTCGGCGTGCATGGCGGCGTCCACGCCCTTCTGCGCCCAGCGGCCGTCACTGCGGGTCAGCGCGCCCAGCCGGACCGTGACCCGGGGCATCACACGGAGTCTGCGGTGCTCGGGCTGGGGCACCCGGTCCGGGGCGCCGTCGAACCAGTAGATACGGAGCAGGGGGCGCTCGGTGTCGCTCTCCGCGAGGTCGCGCAGGCCCTGGACGAGGGCGGTGTGGTCGACGGCGATCCGGGAGCGGACCGGTTCCCCGGCGAGCAGGCTCGCCGCCGCCCCCAGCAGATATCCGGCGTCCACCAGGACAACACAGCGGTCCACGCGCTCCACCCTCTTTCGGATCACCCCGGGACCCGCCCGGCGTCGCGCTCCGGGCTCGCCCCGAGTCTGCCCGACATGATCGGGGTTGACGGCCGGAACTCGATCTTCGGCGTGGCGGAAACCCTGATGGAGCCCGCCGGAGGCCCGGGTTCCCGCCTTTGACAAGGCACCCTTACCCACCGCAATGATCCAAAATGCGGCGTATCTCCCTATATGTGAGTCTGGTCGCGGTCCCAGACAGACCCTTGCCGCTGAACCCTTGATGTGGAGGCATTCCCATGGCCAAGAACAAGAACCGCAAGGATCGTCAGCAGAACCGTTCTTCACAGCCCGAACAATCGCAGGAGCAGGCGAAGTCGACCGCTTACGAAGCCCAGAACAGGCCGCAGACCCAGGCCCAGGGCAGCCCGGCGGACGTGGCCCGCAAGCACCAGCGGCGTTTCGGCCATAACTGACGGCCGGATCCGCGGAGCGGACAAGAGAAAGAGGGGCGGGGGGGGGGCGGGGGGGGCCCCCCCCCCCCCCCGCCCCCCCGCGCCCCCCCCCCCCCGCCCCCCCCCGCCCCGCGCCGCCGCCCCCCCCCCCCGCCCCCGGGGGGGGGGGGGGGCCCCCGGGCGC
>NZ_JBIWGU010000009.1:153619-219066 GCF_044763775.1 Streptomyces sp. NPDC094448
GGCCCGTGGCCCCGCGGCGGGGGGTGCCCCGCCCCCCCCCGCGGGTTTCGGCACTAACCGCCGGGCGTCATCGGGTTCGCGCAACTCAAAATTCGGGGGGCCCCCCCCCCCCCCCCCCCCCCCCTCCACTGCTGCCGGACGGAGGTCAGCCGGCCAGGCAGGACGGTCCGAGCAGGACCTTCAGATCTCCGAAGAGCGCGGGATCGGGCTGGACCCGGTGCCGGTCGAGCCGGAGGACGGTGGTGCTCCTCGGCCCCTGGAGCTTGATCCGTACCTCGGTGTTCCCCCGGTGGTGGCTGAGGATCTCCCCCAGCCTGGTGACCATCGGAGGGGTGACCTTCACGGTCGGAATGGTCACGATCACGGGCGCGTTGGTGCCCGCCGACGAGAGGTCCGGGACCATCAGCTCCATCGCGACCAGCCGGGGCACGTCCTCCCGCTTGTCGAGCCGCCCCTTGACGAAGACGACCGTGTCCTCGACCAGCTGGGTGGAGACGAGCTGATAGGTGGCGGGGAAGAACATGCACTCCAGGGATCCGGCGAGATCCTCGACGGTGGCGATGGCCCAGGCGTTGCCCTGCTTGGTCATCTTCCGCTGGAGGCCGGAGATGATGCCGCCGATGGTGACGACCGCGCCGTCGGCGTGTTCGCCGCCGGTGAGCTGGGAGATCGCGGCGTCCGATTTATCGGAGAGGACGTGCTCGATCCCGAAGAGCGGATGGTCGGAGACATAGAGTCCGAGCATCTCGCGCTCCTGCGCGAGGAGATAGGTCTTGTCCCACTCCACATCGGAGAACTCGACGTCCAGACCGAAGCCGGGTTCGTCGCTCTGCTCGTCGCCCATCCCGCCGAAGAGGTCGAACTGCCCCTCGGCCTCCTTGCGCTTGACCGCGACCACATTGTCGATCATGGGCTCGTGGTGGGCGACCAGGCTCTTGCGGGTGTGGCCCATCTCGTCGAAGGCCCCGGCCTTGATCAGCGATTCCACGGTCCGCTTATTGCAGACGACCGCCTCGACCTTGTCGAGGAAATCGGGGAAGGAGCTGTACTTCCCCTTGGACTTTCGGCAGCGGATGATGGAGTCGACGACATTGGTCCCGACATTCCGGACGGCGGAGAGGCCGAAGAGGATGATTTCGTCGCCCTGGGCCGCGAAGTTCGACTGGGATTCGTTGACATTGGGGGGCAGGACCTTGATGCCCATGCGCCGGCATTCGTTGAGATAGACCGCCGACTTGTCCTTGTCGTCCTTGACCGAGGTCAGCAGTGCCGCCATGTATTCGGCGGGGTAGTTCGCCTTGAGATAGGCGGTCCAGTAGGTGACCAGGCCGTACGCGGAGGAGTGCGCCTTGTTGAAGGCGTATCCGGCGAAGGGGACCAGCACGTCCCAGAGTGCCTGGACGGCCTCGTCCGAGTAGTTGTTCTTCCGGGCGCCCGCCTGGAAGATCGTGAAGTTCTTCGCCAGTTCCTCGGGCTTCTTCTTGCCCATGACGCGGCGGAGGATATCGGCCTCGCCGAGCGAATAGCCCGCGATGATCTGGGCGGCCTTCTGCACCTGCTCCTGGTAGACGATCAGGCCGTGGGTCAGGTCGAGAACCTCCCGGAGCGGCTCCTCCAGCTCCGGGTGGATGGGGGTGATCTCCTGCTGCTTGTTCTTCCGCAGCGCGTAGTTCGTATGGGAGTTCAT
This sequence comes from Streptomyces sp. NPDC094448, assembly GCF_044763775.1. Taxonomy (NCBI): domain Bacteria; kingdom Bacillati; phylum Actinomycetota; class Actinomycetes; order Kitasatosporales; family Streptomycetaceae; genus Streptomyces; species Streptomyces sp. NPDC094448. The sequence goes on from NZ_JBIWGU010000009.1 coordinate 155,307, forward strand.
TCCCATCGGGCCCGGCCGGTAGAGGGCCGAGACGGCGGAGATGTCCTCGAAGTTGTCGGGCTTCATCAGCCGCAGCAGCGACCGCATGGGACCGCCGTCGAACTGGAAGACGCCGAGCGTGTCACCGCGGCAGAGGAGTTCGTACGTCTTGGGGTCGTCCAGCGGTACGGCGAGCATCTCCAGCTCGATGCCCTTGTTCGCCTTCACCATCTTGACGGCGTCGTCCATGATGGTGAGGTTCCGCAGGCCGAGGAAGTCCATCTTCAGCAGGCCCAGCGACTCGCACTGCGGATAGTCCCACTGGGTGATGGTGACGCCGTCGGTGTGCCGGACCCAGACCGGGGCGTGGTCCACGATCGGCTCGCTGGACATGATCACGCCCGCCGCGTGCACACCCATCTGCCGGACCAGGCCCTCCACGCCCCGCGCGGTGTCGATGACCTTCTTGACGTCCGGCTCGTTCTCGTACATCCCCCGGATCTCCGCGGCCTCGCTGTAGCGGGGGTGCGAGGGGTCGGTGATGCCGGAGAGTTCGATGCCCTTGCCGAGGACGTCGGCGGGCATGGCCTTGGTGAGCCGGTCGCCCATGGCGTACGGATAGCCGAGGACCCGGGCGGAGTCCTTGATGGCGTTCTTCGCCTTGATCTTGCCGTAGGTACCGATCATGGCGACCTTGTCGGCGCCGTACTTCTCGGTCACGTACCGGATCACCTCGACGCGCCGACGCTCGTCGAAGTCGATGTCGACATCGGGCATCGAGATGCGCTCGGGGTTGAGGAACCGCTCGAAGATCAGCCCGTGCTCGATGGGGTCGAGGTCGGTGATGCCCATCGCGTACGCCACGATCGAACCGGCCGCGGAGCCACGGCCGGGGCCGACCGCGATGCCGTTGCGCTTGGCCCACATGATGAAGTCGGCGACCACGAGGAAGTACCCCGGGAAGCCCATGTCGATGATGACCGACATCTCGTACTCGGCCTGGCGGGCACGGTCGTCCGGGACGCCGCCGGGGAAGCGGCGCTCCATTCCGGAGCGGACCTCGGACTGGAACCAGGTGACCTCGGTGTACCCCTCGGGGATATCGAACTTCGGCATGAGGTTCCGCTCCTGGAACATGCCGGAGGTGTCGATCTGCTCCGCGACCAGCAGGGTGTTGCGGCAGCCCTCCTGCCAGGCCTCGGAGGAGTCGACCGCGTACATCTCGTCGGTCGACTTCAGGTAGTAGCCCGAGCCGTCGAACCGGAACCGGTCCGGGTCCGAGAGGTTCTTGCCGGTCTGGATGCAGAGCAGGGCGTCGTGGGCCGTCGACTCGTGGGAGTACGTGTAGTGGGAGTCGTTCGTGACCAGCGGGGGGATCCCGAGCTTCTTCCCGATCTCCAGCAGCCCGTCCCGGACCCGCCGCTCGATTTCGATGCCGTGGTCCATCAGCTCCAGGAAGTACCGGTCCCGGCCGAAGATGTCCTGGTAGTCGGAGGCCGCCTGGAGCGCCTCCTTCTCCTGCCCCAGCCGCAGCCGGGTCTGGAGTTCGCCGGAGGGGCAGCCGGTGGAGGCGATGAGCCCCTCGGACCACTGGGCGATGGTCTCCTTGTCCATCCGGGGCCACTTCTGGAGCCAGCCCTCGGCGTAGGCGTCGGAGGAGAGCCGGAAGAGGTTGTGCAGGCCCGTGCTGTTCGACGCCCAGATCGTCTTGTGGGTGTAACCGCCGGAACCGGAGACGTCGTCCCGCTTCTGGTGCGGCTGCCCCCATTGGATCTTCCGCTTGTTCCGCCGGGACTCCGGAGCGACGTACGCCTCGATCCCGATGATCGGCGTCACCCCCGCCTTCACCGCCTGGTGGAAGAAGTCGTACGCCCCGTGCAGATTCCCGTGGTCGGTCATCGCGATATGGGTCATGCCCATCTCGTTGCACGCGGCGAACATGTCCTTCAACCGCGCCGCACCGTCCAGCAGTGAGTACTGCGTGTGTACGTGCAGATGCGTGAAGGGCGGTTTCGTCACGGCGGGGGCCTCCAGAGAACGACGGGGCGGCGGGGCATACGGATGCGGAAGTGCCCGGGGGGACAGCGTCGAAGTCTACGACTCCCCGCCGACAGTCGCGGGGCGGTGGCGTACACCCGCCATCGCCGTCGCGACGGGCACCTCCGGCGGGCGCCGGGCGTTGGAGAGGGCGGAGACCGCTCTCCCCCGGCCCCGGCCGGGACTCTCGATCCACCCCTTCGCAGGAGGCACGCACCGATGCCCGTTCCGCACCCCGCCGAGATCACGGCCCACGAGCGCGGCGAGGAGATCCTCGCCGTCTTCGGTACGGCCTTCGGCGAGCTTCTGGCCGCCGATCCGGCCGCCTTCCGGGTCAAGTTCCGGAAGATGGCCGCCTCGGCCTTCGCCTTCTACCGGGGGACGGCCTGCCTCTTCTACCACGACCTGGAGCGGGAGCACACGGACCGCGGCGACGGCGCGATCGCCGCCGGGCCGTATCTCGACGAGCGGACCGGCCGGGTGTGGATCCACGGCGATCTCCACGCGGAGAACTTCGGCACCTATATGGACTCCACCGGCCGGCTGATCTTCAACGTCAACGATTTCGACGAGGCCTATGTGGGCCCCTTCACCTGGGATCTGAAGCGGCTCGCGGCCTCCCTGGCGCTGATCGGCTACACCAAGGCCCTCTCCGACCGGCAGATCACCGAGCTGGTCCAGATCTTCGCCGCCGCCTACCGGGAGCGGATCAGCGCCCTGGCCACCGGCGCGCGGGGGGACGAGGTGCCGCCGTTCACCCTGGACACCGCGGAGGGCCCGCTGCTCGACGCGCTCCGTGACGCCCGGTCGCTAACCCGCTTCTCGCTGCTGGACTCGATGACCGAGATCCGTGACTTCGAACGGCGCTTCGCCCCCGGCGGCGGCTCCATCGAGCTGGACGCGGCCACCCGGTACAAGGTGCTGGCGGCCTTCGACGGCTATCTGGAGACGCTGCCCGAGTCCAGCCTGGCCCGCCCCGACTCGTACCGGGTGAAGGACGTGGTGGGGCGGCGCGGGATCGGTATCGGCTCGGCCGGACTGCCCTCGTACAACATCCTGCTGGAGGGCACCAGCGACGCCCTGGAGAACGACGTCGTGATCTATATGAAGCAGGCGCAGACCCCGGCCGTCTCGCGGCACATCACGGACCCGGCGGTCCGGGGCTACTTCCACCACGAGGGCCACCGCACGGTGATCTCCCAGCGCGCCCTCCAGGACCATGCCGACCCCTGGCTGGGCTGGACCGAGCTGGACGGCTCCGGTCAGCTCGTCGCCGAGGTCTCGCCGTACGCGGTGGACCTGGACTGGTCCGATCTCGACGATCCGGTCCAGATCGCGGCGGTCGTCGCCGATCTCGGCCGGGCCACCGCCACGATGCACGGCGCCGCGGACGACGAGAGCGGCCATTCACTGGTCCCGTTCTCCACCGAGCGGGCCATCGACGCGGCGATTGCGGCGGACGAGGAAGGTTTTGCGAAACTGCTGGTCGACTTCGCCCACGCCTACGGCAGCCGGGCCCGGCGCGACCACCAGATCTTCGTCGACCTCTTCCGGAACGGCCGGATACCCGGCCTCTGACCTGCTCCGGGGCACCGGGGGACGGCCCGGTCCCGGGGCGGTAGCACGCCAGGATCTTTAAGCCGTCTTTCACACAGTCATGGCACACTCGCAGGCAATGGACGTTTCGGGAAAGCGGCTGAGAGCGCTGCGGGCGGCGATCTTCACGGCAGTGGTCGTGACGCTGTCCGCCGCCTCGCACGTACTGCTGTCCCGGGCCCCGCTGCCGTGGTTCACGGTCGCCGCACTGGCGGCCGGCGTCTTCGCCGTCGCCTACGCCCTCTCGGGCCGTGAGCGCGGCTTCTGGCGGATCGCGGGTCTGCTGGTGCCGCTGGAGCTGGCCGCCGACACCGTTTTCAACGGCAGCCAGAACGCCTGTTACGGCCCCGGCGGCGGACCGGTCACCGGCTCCCTGCGGGCCCTCGGGCTCGATGTGCTCTGCAGCGGCCCGGTCGGCGGGCCGCTGCCCGGTGTGGCGGGTATCACCGGCGCGGGCGGCAGCGGTACCAGCCTGCTGTCCTCCCCCGGACCCGCCACCCCCTGGCTGCTGCTCGCCGTCCACATCACGGTCGGCCTGCTGGCGTCCCTCTGGCTGTGGCAGGGCGAGGCCGCCCTCGCCGGCCTGCTGCGGACCGTCGAGGCGTACGCCTTCCGTCCGCTGCTGCTGGCCGTCGCCGTCGTGGTCGCGGTCTGCCACCAGGTCCGCCGGGGGCCGCGCCCCGCGCCCCTGCGGGCCACCTTCCGCACCCTGCTGCTGGTGCATGCGCTCGGACGGCGAGGTCCCCCGCGCCGGCCGGCCGGCCTCGCGCTCGCCGCGTAGCCTCCGGTCACCCTCCGCGCCCGCTCGTCCGGCCCGTCCGGCCGTCACGGCGCGCCGACCGGTGTGCTCCGTCATGCGCACGCCCCCGGGCGCTTCCACACATCCGGCGCAGAGCCCCTTGCGCCGTCCCGGAAGCCGCCCTCGCCCACTCTCACCACATCGTCCGTATCCGACGGATACGTCCCCACCCGGAGTGAATCCTCATGAGCGCACGGAACAGCAAGACGAACAAGACCGCGGCCCGCGAGCGGATCAGGCTGGAGCGCGAGCAGCAGGCCAAGAAGGAGCGGACGCGCCGCCGGCTGATCGTGGCCGGGTCCACGGTCGCGGTCCTCGCCCTCGCCGCCGGTATCGGCTACGGCGTGATGCAGGCCAACGAGCCCGACGCCTGGGAGTCGGCCAAGGACGCCAAGACCGTCACCGCCCCGAAGAACACCAGCGGCGAGAACGGCACGACCGTCGTCATCGGCAAGCCGGCGGCGAAGAAGACGCTGGAGGTGTACGAGGACTCGCGCTGCCCGGCCTGTGCCTCCTTCGAGCAGGCCGTGGGCGAGACCATGAAGCAGGACGTCGCCGCGGGCAAGTACAAGGTCCAGTACGTCGGCGCCACCTTCATCGACAACGCCACCCGCGGCGAGGGCTCGAAGAACGCGCTCAGCGCGCTGGGCGCGGCGCTCGATGTCAGCCCGGAGGCGTTCAGCGACTACAAGGCCGCCCTCTACTCGAAGCAGTTCTTCCCCACCGAGAGCAAGGACGACTTCGCGAAGGACTCCTATCTGCTGAAGGTGGCGGACTCGGTTCCGGCCCTCAAGGACAACGCGGCGTTCGAGAAGAACGTCAAGGACGGAACCTTCGACGCCTGGGCGATGAAGATGTCGGCGAAGTTCGACAAGAGCGATATCAAGGGCACTCCGTCGCTGAAGATGGACGGTAAGAAGATCAACGCCGAGGGTTCGGAGAACACCCCGATGACGGTGGCCGAATACCGTGCGGCGGTCGACAAGGCACTGAGCGCCGGCACGGCGAGCTGATTGCCGGACGTACGGCGGCGGCCCCGGGAACCCCGTGTTCCCGGGGCCGCCGCCGTATCCGGCGCCCCCCGGGCGGGCGGAAGCCCCCGGATGTCCGGAAACCGTAGCTGTTCCGCCACGACACTCCCGGAGCGGCCGCAAGACGACCCGATCGGCCCTACTTCCCGGTAATCTGACGGGCCGTGACCAGTCGACTTCCGTCAACTCCCAGCCGCCGCACGGTCGTCAAGGCCGCTGCCGCCACCGCGGCCGTACCCGCGGTCCTGCCCGCCGCAAGCCCCGCCCTCGCCGCCGGGCCGCGCTCCTCGCCCACCGTCTTCCGTCACGGCGTCGCCTCCGGCGATCCCCTGCCCGACGGCGTCCTGCTGTGGACCCGGGTGACCCCCACCGACGACGCCCTCCCCGGCTCCGGCCTCGGTCCCGACACCCCCGTCGTCTGGGAGGTCGCCGAGGACCGGGAGTTCACCCGGATCACCTCCCGCGGCGCGACCACCGCCCGCGCCGCCGGCGACCACACGGTCAAGGCCGATGTCCGCGGGCTCCGCCCGGGGACCGCCTACTGGTTCCGGTTCACGGCCGGGGAGGCCGTGTCCCCGGCCGGCCGCACCCGTACCGCCCCGCCCGCCGACGCAGCCGTGGACCGGCTCCGTCTCGGCGTGGTGTCCTGCGCCAACTGGGAGGCCGGCTGGTTCTCCGCGTACCGCCATCTCGCCGCCCGGACCGATCTCGACGCCGTCCTCCATCTCGGGGACTATCTCTACGAGTACGCCACCGGCACCTATCCGAAGCCGGCCGAGGTGGTCCGCCGCCATGTGCCGGAGCACGAGATCGTCGCCCTCGCCGACTACCGGCTGCGGCACGCCGTGTACAAGACCGATCCCGATCTCCAGGCGCTGCACGCAGCCCATCCCGTGATCGCCATATGGGACGACCACGAGATCGCCAACGACGCCTGGTCGGGCGGTGCCGAGAACCACACCCCGGGCACCGAGGGCGATTTCGCGGTACGTGCGGCCGCGGCCCGGCAGGCGTACTTCGAGTGGATGCCGGTCCGCGCCTCCACCGAGGGCACGGTCTACCGCAGGGTCCGCTTCGGCAGGCTCGCCGATCTGCACCTGCTGGACCTGCGCTCCTTCCGCTCCCGGCAGTCGGGCTTCGGCAGCGGGGCGGTGGACGACCCGGAGCGGACGATCACCGGCCGCGCCCAGCTCGACTGGCTGAAGGCGGGGCTCGCCGGATCGGATGCGGACTGGCAGCTCGTCGGCACCTCCGTGATGATCTCCCCGGTGGCCTTCGGCGCGCTCCCGGCCCGGCTGCTCGCCCCCGTGGCCGAGCTGCTCGGACTGCCGAAGGAGGGCCTGGCCATCAGCACCGACCAGTGGGACGGCTACACCGACGACCGCCGGGAACTCCTGGGCCATCTGACCGGGCAGGGCATCGGGAACACCGTCTTCCTCACCGGCGACATCCATATGGCCTGGGCGACCGAGGTGCCCGCGAGGGCGGCGACCTATCCGGCGTCGGGCTCGGTGGCCACCGAGTTCGTGGTCACCTCGGTCTCCTCGGACAATCTGGACGATCTGCTGAAGGTGCCGCCGCGCACGGCATCCGTGATCGCCGCGACCGCGATCAGGGCCGCCAACCGGCATGTGAAGTGGGTGGACATGGACGGCCACGGGTACGGCGTCCTCGATATCACCGCCGAACGCTCGCAGATGGACTACTACGTCGTATCGGACCGCACCGACCGGAACGCGACCTCGGCCTGGGCCCGGTCCTACCGCACCCGGAGCGGAACGCAGAAGGTCGAGCGGGTGGACGCACCGGTCCGCTGACATCCCGGGTACGGGCCCGCGGCCGGCGGGCCCGTACCGCGGTCAGCCCTGCCCACCGCTCCCATCGGCCGCAGCAGCCCCATCCGTCCGGGCGCCTCCGTCGTGCCGGGCGGGCTCATCATGCCGGGCGGTCTCGCCGAGTTCGCCGAGGAAGGCCAGCACCGCACGCCAGGTCCGCTCCGCCGCCTCCTCGTCCCAGTCCGGCAGCCCGGGGTCGGTGTACAGATGCCCGGCCCCCGGATACCGGTGGACCTCCACCTCGGCCCCCGCCCGGCCCATCCCGAGATACCAGGCCGTCTGCCAGTCGTGCGGCTCGAAGGCGTCCGGATCGGCGATATGGAACTGGACCGGGAGCCCGTCGGTGGTCGCGTCCGGCGCAAGGTCCGAGGTCCCGTGCAGCAGCACCAGACCCCGTGCCCGCTCGTCGCCGAGCGCCAGATTCTGCGCGATCGAAGCGCCCAGCGACAGCCCGGCGTAGACCAGTCCGCCCTCCGAGTGCGGGGCGGCCGCGGTCACCGCCCGCCGGAGCAGTTCGTCCCGCCCCACCTCGTCCTGGAAGACCCTGGCCTCCTCGACCGTGCCGAAAACCCGCCCCTCGAACAGATCGGGCGTCCACACCCGGTGCCCCGCCCCCTCCAGACGGGCGGCAGCCGCCCGCACCGCGGGCCGCAGACCGTAGGCGGAATGAAAAAGCATGATGTCCATCGGGTCAGGTTACGTTCCCTGATATGGAGAACGCGCTACGCCCTTGGATCGTCATCGGCGGCTCGGTCGTCCTCACCCTGCTGGTGGGCTGGGCCGTCGACCGCCTGTTGAAACGTGCCGACGCCCGGCACTCCGACACCCCGCTGTGGGGACTGCTGCGCCGCGGCCGCCCCGCGCTCCAGTTCGTGCTCTGCGCTGCGCTGCTGAGAGGCGCGTACCGGCAGAGCGGCATCGGGATCGTGGAACGCCACGAGCGCGGTATCGGCCAGGTGCTGACGCTGGTGCTGATCGGGGCCTCGGCCTGGCTGGTGGTCCGGGTGGCGGCCGCGATCGTCGAATCCGCCTACCGCCGGTACGCGGCCGGGGCCGGTGATCCGGCCCGGGTCCGCCGGGTCCGTACCCAGGTCACCCTGATCCAGCGGGTGGTGATCGCCGTCGTCGGCGTGGTCGCCTGCGCGGCGATGCTGCTGACGTTCCCCGCGATGCGGGGCGTCGGGGCCTCGATGCTGGCCTCGGCCGGGGTCCTCGGCATCGTCGCGGGCGTCGCCGCCCAGTCCACCCTCGGCAACCTCTTCGCCGGACTCCAGATCGCCTTCGGCGACATGGTGCGGATCGGGGACACGGTGGTCGTCGACGGGGAGTGGGGCATCGTCGAGGAGATCACCCTCACCGCGCTCACCGTCCGCACCTGGGACGAGCGGCGGATCACCATGCCCGTCTCGTACTTCACGGCGAAACCGTACGAGAACTGGTCCCGCGGCAGTATCCGGATGACCGGCTCGGTCTTCTTCCACCTGGACCATTCGGCGCCGGTCGGCCTGATGCGGCAGCGGCTCGCCGAGATCGTCGGAGCGCATCCGGCGTGGGACCGCCGGGACCAGTCGCTCGCGGTCACCGACACCACCCCGTCGACGATCCTGGTCCGGGCCGTGGTCACCGCGAAGGATCCGGACGATCTGTGGACCATCCGGTGCGAGGTCCGGGAGCGGATGATCACCTGGTTGTACGAGGAGCATCCGTACGCCCTGCCCCGGATCGCCACCGTGCCCGCACCGGGCACGTCGCGGGACCGGGCGGACGTGGGACACCAGCGCTCCGGCGAGGACTGACCCGCCCCGGTCAGCGCAGGCTGCGGACGTCCAGATGCCGGAGCACCCGGTCCACGATCTCCGGATCGGCGCCCGGTTCGCTGCGGGCCGCGAGCACCTCGTGCCGGGCGGCCGACAGCATCTCCCGCTGGATGCGCTGGACCGTCCGCAGCCGCTCCACCCGCCGGGCGTGGAAATCGCGGCGCTCCTCGTCGAGGAGGTCGGGGCTGATCCGCGCCCCCACGTCGTAGGCCGCCCGGTGCAGCCGTTCGCTGACCTCCTCCGGCAGCTCCTCGACCTCTTCGATCTCCCTGAGCCGGTGCCGGGCGGCCTGTGCGGCGCGCAGTGCCAACCGGTGCTCCAACTCGCGCTCCTTGTCGGTGTCGGACCGTACCCCGAGCCGTTTGACCAGCCAGGGCAGGGTCAGCCCCTGGAGCAGCAGAGTCGACAGGATCACCACGAAGGCGATGAACACGATCTCGTCCCGGCCCGGAAAGGGGCTGCCGTCGTCCGTGGTCAGCGGGATCGCGAGGGCCAGGGCGACGGAGGCGACCCCCCTCATCCCCGACCACCACACGACGACGGTCTCCCGCCAGGAGACCGGGATGTCCTCGTCGTAGTCCCGTTTGCCGTGCAGTCGCTTGGCCAGCCAGGTCGCGGGCAGCAGCCAGAGCAGCCGCACCCCGATCACCACGACGGTGGTGATCGCACCCCAGCCGAGCATCCGCAGCACCTGGCCGTCGGCCGTACCGAAGACATTGCGCAGCTCCAGGCCGATCAGCCCGAAGGCGGCACCGGTCACCAGGATGTCCACAATGCCCCAGAAGGTATTTCCGGCCAGCCGTCCCATCACGTCATCCGCGTCGGCCGCGTGCTCGGCGAGGAAGAGCGCGGTGGTGAGGACGGCGAGCACACCGGAGCCGTGCAGTTCCTCGGTGACGACATAGCTCACGAACGGCACCATCAGGGTGAGCCCCACCTGGAGCGTCGCATCCCCCAGATAGCCCATCAGCCGGTTGGAGAGCCAGCCGGTGGCGACCCCGACCGCGACGGCGACGACCGCCGACAGCACGAGCTGCCAGGCCGCCGACGGCAGCGAGAAGGAGCCCGTGACCGCGGCGGCGATCGCCACGTGGTACAGCACGATCGCCGTGACGTCGTTGAACAGCCCCTCGCCCTCCAGGGTCGACACCAGCCGCCGGGGCAGCCCCAGCCGGCCCGCGACGGCGGTCGCGGCGACCGGGTCCGGGGGCGCGACCAGGGCGCCGAGCGCGACCGCGGCGGCGATCGGCAGCCCGGGGACCAGCGCGCCGACGACGAACGCGACCGCGGCCGTCGTCACAAAGACCAGGGCGACCGCGAGCAGCAGGATCGCCCGGAGATTCGCGGTGAACTGCCGCCACGAGGTGCGCTGCACCGCCGCGTACAGCAGGGGCGGCAGTACGAGCGGCAGGATGAACTCGGGCGGGATATCGACGTTCGGTACGAAGGGGAGGAACGCGACACCCGCGCCGACAAGGGTCATCAGCACGGGCGCGGGAAGGTCGAGACGGTCCCCGAGCGGAACGGTCACGACGGCCCCGAACATGAGCCCCAGCACCAAGGCGACCTGCTCCACACGCCCCCTCCGGGCCGACGAGGCCCCCAGAGTGACACGTTCGCCCCACTATGCCGGTTTTCTCCTGTGCCGTGTCGCTCCCGGGGGCGGGCCACGCCGAGGGCCGCGGGTCCTGGGGGGCGGGCACTACCTGGGGGGGGCGGGGGTCGGATGTCCGGCCGCGGGCCGTCGTGGGCCGTTCGCGCAGTTCCCCGCGCCCCTCGGTTACCTGCCTCGCCGCCCCTGCCGAGTGAAGCGCCCGCAGCCCTGGGGGAGCCCGAGGCGCAGGAGCCGCCCGCAACCCGCGGGCAACGGCGCGCCCGGGGCCCGGGCCCCTGAGTGGTGAGCGCTACGCGCTCTCGGCCGCGATACGGTCCAGCGCCGACTGCAAGTCCTCCGGGTACCCGCTCGCGTACTCCACCCAGCGCCCGTCCGACGGGTGCTCGAAGCCCAGCCGTACCGCGTGCAGCCACTGCCGGGTGAGCCCGAGCCGCTTCGCCATGGTCGGGTCCGCGCCATAGGTGAGGTCGCCCACGCAGGGGTGCCGGTGCGCGGACATATGGACGCGGATCTGGTGGGTGCGGCCGGTCTCCAGCTTGATGTCCAGCAGGGAGGCCGCCCGGAAGGCCTCCATCAGGTCGTAGTGGGTGACCGAAGGCTTGCCGTCCGCGGTCACGGCCCACTTGTAGTCGTGGTTGGGGTGCCGTCCGATCGGTGCGTCGATCGTGCCGCTCATGGGGTCCGGGTGTCCCTGCACCAGCGCGTGGTAGCGCTTGTCGACCGTACGCTCCCGGAACTGCTGCTTCAGCAGGGTGTACGCCCGCTCGGACTTGGCGACGACCATCAGCCCGCTGGTGCCGACGTCGAGGCGGTGCACGATGCCCTGCCGCTCGGCGGCGCCGGAGGTGGAAATCCGGTAGCCCGCGGCGGCGAGCCCGCCGATCACGGTCGGGCCGGTCCAGCCGGGGCTGGGGTGCGCGGCGACCCCGACGGGCTTGACGATCACCACGATGTCGTCGTCGTCGTGGACGATCTCCATTCCTTCGACGGGCTCCGCCACGATCTGTACGGGCGCGGCCGCCTGCGGCATCTCGACCTCCAGCCAGGCGCCGCCGTGAACCCGCTCGCTCTTGCCGACCACGGCACCGTCGACCTGCACCTTCCCCGCCGCGGCAAGCTCCGCCGCCTTCGTACGGGAGAAACCGAACATCCGGGAGATGGCGGCGTCGACGCGCTCGCCTTCCAGGCCGTCCGGTACGGGCAGGGTGCGGATCTCGGGAAGCGTACTCACCCGTCCGAGTATGCCTTGCCCGGCGGACCGGGAAGGACCGCCGGACGTCCGGGACGGGGCGCGCTCAGTCCTTGTGGACGGTCCCGTCGGGGTCGAGACCCCGGAAGGAGAGGATGACGATGAGGATGCCGCCGCAGACGATCGCGGTGTCGGCCAGGTTGAAGACGGCGAAGTGCGCGGGGGCGATGAAGTCGACGACGGCGCCCTTGAAGACCCCGGGGGACCGGAAGATCCGGTCGGTGAGGTTCCCGAGCGCACCGCCGAGGAGCAGTCCGAGGGCGATGGCCCAGGGAAGGCTGTAGAGCTTCCGGGCCAGCCGGACGATCACGATGATCACCACGGCCGCGATGGCGGTGAAGATCACGGTGAAGGCCTCGCCGATACCGAAGGCGGCGCCCGGGTTCCGTACCGCCGTGAACTTCAGCAGATCGCCGACGATCTCGATGGACGGCCGGTGCTCCAGCTTGGCGACCACGATGGTCTTGCTGATCAGGTCGATCAGATAGGCGACCACCGCGACACCGACGAGCACGGCGATCCTGCGCCGGCCCTTGGGCTGCTCGGCGGGGGCCGCCGCCGCGCCGGCCTCGGCTTCGTTGTCCGGCGTACCGATGATGCGCTCCGCCTCTGCCACGTGTGTCCCTCAACCTAGGTCAATGTGTCCACGAGGGTACGTCACGCCCGTGGGCTCAGCCCCGCCGCTCCTGCTTCTGCTTGCACTCCACACAGAGGGTGGCCCGCGGGAAGGCCTGCATCCGGGCCTTGCCGATGGGCTTGCCGCAGTTCTCGCAGATCCCGTAGGTCCCGGCGTCGAGCCGCAGCAGGGCCCGCTCGGTCTGTTCCAGCGTTTCGCGGGCGTTCGCCGCCAGGGCCAGCTCGTGCTCGCGGGTGATGTTCTTGGTGCCGGTGTCGGCGTCGTCGTCGCCCGCGCCGTTGCCGGAATCCCGCATCAGTCCGGCCAGGGCCGCCTCGGAGGCGGTCCGCTCGGCGTTGAGCCGGGCGATGTCCGCCGTGAGCACGGCGCGGGCCTCGGCGACTTCCTCCGGGGTCCACGGCTCCTCGCCGGGCCGTACCGCCAGCTCGTCGGCGGGTGCCGCCGCCGCGCGGGCGGTGGGCACCGCCGTGGGGCTCTCTCCGACGGCCACGGTCTTCTTCGCTCCCACTGTCCTGGCTCCTGTCTTTTTCGCAGCCTTCTTCGCAGTTTTAGCCGCTTTCGCGGTTTTCGCAGCCTTGGCCGCCTTCGCGGGCCCCGTCGCCGCCTTCTTCACGGCGACCTTCTTCACGGCCTTCTTCGCCGCTTTCTTCGCCGGTGCCGCTTTCTTCGCGGGAGCCGCTTTCTTCGCGGGGGCCTTCCCCTGCTGCTCCTCCGCCGCGGCTCCGGGCGCAGCGGTTCTCTTCGCAGCGGTCTTCTTCGCCACCATGGCCGCGGCCCCTTCACATACTGTGATCTTGCACGCGAATCGTGCTGGGACGATAAATCGACCCGGGTCCCGCGGCAAACGGGGCACGCCGCCTTCGGGGCCGCCCCGGAGCGGGCGAGACGGACCTGCATCCGTTGTGCCCGGCTCCCCGCCGGGTAATCCGCCCCCGCGGCGGCGCCCCGGCCGCCGTACCGGCCGGTCTGGACCGTTCGGGTCGGCCCCGACCCCCGGCGGAGCCCGCCGGAAAGGCAGCGGAAAAGGTGTACGGGAACCCGTACACTGGGCGGAGCGAAAGGCTTGGATGGGGACGAGTAGCGTCGTACGCAGCCATGAGCGACCCGGGGACGGTGCGAGCCCGGGGGCGAGCGCGGCGTGAAGGATCACCCCGGAGCTGCCGGAAGAAAGCCGCGGGCCTGCCCCGTGCGGCCATTAGACCCGGCCTCGCGACCCAATGAGGGGGCGGCGCGCCGTGCGCCGCCAAGGAGGGTGGTACCGCGGGAGCCGGAGGCTCTCGTCCCTCCGACGGAAGAGAATCTGTCCGCCGGAGGAGTTCGCCCATGACACCCCCGCAGTACCGCCCGGTGCCCGCCCAGGTCGATCTGCCCGCGCTGGAGCACGCCGTGCTCGACTTCTGGCGCGAGAACAAGGTCTTCGCCCAGAGCCTCGCCCGCTCGGAGGGCCGCCCGGAGTGGGTCTTCTACGAGGGCCCCCCGACCGCCAACGGCATGCCCGGCGCACACCACATCGAGGCCCGCGTCTTCAAGGACGTCTTCCCCCGCTTCCGTACGATGCGCGGATACCACGTCGCCCGGAAGGCCGGCTGGGACTGCCACGGCCTGCCCGTGGAGCTGGCCGTCGAGAAGGAGCTGGGCTTCTCCGGCAAACAGGACATCGAGGCGTACGGCATCGCCGAGTTCAACGCCAAATGCCGCGAGTCGGTGACCCGGCACACCGACGCCTTCGCCGAGCTGACCGAGCGCATGGGCTACTGGGTCGACCTCGACGACGCCTACTGGACGATGAAGCCGGAGTACATCGACTCCGTCTGGTGGTCGCTGAAGCAGATCTTCGACAAGGGCCTGCTGGTGCAGGACCACCGGGTCGCGCCCTGGTGCCCCCGCTGCGGTACGGGGCTGTCCGACCACGAGCTGGCGCAGGGGTACGAGACGGTCGTCGACCCCTCGGTCTACGTCCGCTTCCCGCTGACCTCGGGTCCCCTGGCGGGAGAGGCGTCGCTGCTGGTGTGGACGACGACCCCGTGGACCCTGGTGTCGAACACCGCCGTGGCCGCCCACCCGGATGTCACCTACACGGTCGCGACCGACGGTACGGAGAAGGTCGTCGTCGCCGAGCCGCTGCTGGCCAAGGCGCTGGGCGAGGGCTGGGAGCCGACCGGGCAGTCGTTCACCGGCGCCGAGATGGAGCGGTGGACCTACCGGCGCCCCTTCGACCTGGTGGACTTCCCGGCGCCCGCGCACTTCGTGGTCAACGCCGACTATGTGACCACCGAGGACGGTACGGGTCTGGTCCACCAGTCCCCTGCCTTCGGTGAGGACGACCTCAAGGTCTGCCGCGCCTACGGTCTGCCGGTGGTCAACCCGATCCGCCCCGACGGCACCTTCGAGGAGGACCTGCCGCTGGTCGGCGGGGTCTTCTTCAAGAAGGCCGACGAGTCGCTGACCGCCGACCTCGACGCCCGCGGGCTGCTCTTCCGGCATGTGCCGTACGAGCACAGCTACCCGCACTGCTGGCGCTGCCACACCGCTCTCCTCTATTACGCGCAGCCGTCGTGGTACATCCGCACCACCGCGGTCAAGGACCGGCTGATCGAGGAGAACGAGAACACGAACTGGTTCCCGGACTCGGTCAAGCACGGCCGCTTCGGCGACTGGCTCAACAACAACGTCGACTGGGCGCTCTCCCGCAACCGCTACTGGGGTACCCCGCTGCCGATCTGGCGCTGTGAAGAGGGCCACCTCACCTGCGTCGGCTCGCGCGCCGAACTCTCCGGGCTGACCGGCAGCGACCAGTCGGGGCTCGACCCGCACCGCCCGTTCATCGACGACGTCACCTTCGACTGCCCGCAGTGCGCCGGTACGGCGACCCGGGTGCCCGAGGTCATCGACGCCTGGTACGACGCCGGTTCCATGCCGTTCGCGCAGTGGGGCTACCCGTACCACAACAAGGAACTCTTCGAGAAGCGCTACCCGGCGCAGTTCATCTCCGAGGCCATCGACCAGACCCGCGGCTGGTTCTACACCCTGATGGCGGTCGGCACCCTGGTCTTCGACAAGTCGTCGTACGAGAACGTGGTCTGCCTCGGCCATATCCTCGCCGAGGACGGCCGGAAGATGTCCAAGCATCTGGGCAATATCCTCCAGCCGATCCCGCTGATGGACCAGCACGGCGCGGACGCGGTCCGCTGGTTCATGGCCGCGGGCGGTTCGCCTTGGTCGGCGCGGCGCGTGGGGCACTCCACGATCCAGGAAGTGGTCCGCAAGACCCTGCTCACCTACTGGAACACCGTTGCCTTCCAGGCGCTGTACGCGCGCACCGCGGGCTGGGCCCCGTCCGCCGCCGACCCGGCGCCGGCCGACCGCCCGGTGCTGGACCGCTGGCTGCTCGGCGAGCTGAACACCCTGGTCGAGCAGGTCACGGACGCGATGGAGGGGTACGACACCCAGCGCGCCGGAAAACTGCTGTCGTCCTTCGTCGACGATCTGTCGAACTGGTACGTGCGCCGCTCGCGGCGCCGCTTCTGGCAGGGGGACGCGGCCGCGCTGCGCACCCTGCACGAGGTCGTCGAGACGGTGACGCGGCTGATGGCCCCGCTGACACCGTTCATCACCGAGCGGGTCTGGCAGGATCTGGTCGTCCCGGTCACCCCGGGCGCGCCCGATTCGGTGCATCTGACCGACTGGCCGCAGGCCGACGGCTCGGCCGTCGACCCGGAGCTGTCCCGGCAGATGGTGCTGGTACGGCGGCTGGTCGAGCTGGGCCGGGCGACCCGCGCGGAGTCGGGCGTCAAAACCCGGCAGCCGCTGTCGCGCGCGCTGGTGGCGGCGACCGGTTTCGAGGCGCTCTCCCCCGAGTTGCACGCGCAGATCACCGAGGAGCTGAACGTCTCGTCGCTGGCGTCGCTCGCCGAGGTCGGCGGTTCGCTGGTCGACACCACCGCGAAGGCGAACTTCCGGGCGCTGGGCAAGCGGTTCGGCAAGGGGGTGCAGGCGGTGGCCCGCGCGGTCGCGGAGACCGACGCGGCGGCGCTGGCCCTGGCGCTGCGCGGGGGCGAGGCGTCGCTGGAGGTCGAGGGCGAGACCATCACTCTGACCCCGGACGAGGTGTTCATCACCGAGACCCCGCGCGAGGGCTGGTCCGTGGCGTCGGAATCGGGTGCCACCGTCGCCCTGGACCTGGAGATCACGCCCGAGCTGCGGCTCGCCGGTCTGGCCCGGGACGCGATCCGGCTCATCCAGGAGGCCCGTAAGAACAGCGGTCTCGATGTCGCGGACCGGATCGCGGTGGTGTGGACATCGCCGCAGGACGAGACGGTACGGGCGCTGAACGAGCACGCCGCGCTGATCGCGGACGAGGTTCTCGCGGCCTCCTTCGCGAGCGCCGCCGCGGACGCTTCGTACGGCCCCGCCTTCACGGACGAATCCCTCGGGCTCACCTTCCACCTGCGCAAGGTCTGACCTCGGAGCGTCGGTGGCCGGTAGCCCTGCCGGGTCCGGCCACCCGGTGGCCCTCGGCGGGCGGACCCGACAGGGATCCCGGCCCGCTGAGCCGCGATTCCACGGTCACAGCCCGGGGCCCGCACGGGCCCGGACCGTCCGCCCCGGCCGAGCCCCCGTTGCCCCCGGCACCGGAAACGCCGTATTCCCCACCGCCCGGTGGGGGATACGGCGTTTCCGTATCGCCGCCCGCAGGGCACCCGGTACACCAAAGGGCCGGGCCCGGACGGATGTCCGGGCCCGGCCCTCATGGTGCCGACTGCCGACGGGCTATGCGCTCGGGGCCGAGCGCCGCCCCGTCAGTTGTCGTCCTCGTCGATCAGGAAACCGCGCATCGGCGACGGAGCCTGCTGCATCGGCTGCGGAGCCTGCGGGCGGACCGGAGCCATCGGCTGGGTCATCGCGGGCGCCATCTGCTGCTGACCGCCGTAGGACGGACCGCCGCTCATCGGGGAGCCCATCGAAGGACCGCCGCCCATCGAGTGACCGGAGTGACCCATCGAGGGCGCTCCGGCGGAGGCCATCGAGGGGGCCGGCGGCAGCGAGGCGGCAGCCGGGGTCCGCGGCGGGGCGAGCGAATCGTCGGCCTGGGTCTCCAGCTGGCGCAGCTGGCTCTCCAGGTACGACTTCAGGCGGGTGCGGTACTCGCGCTCGAAGCCGCGCAGATCCTCGACCTTGCGCTCCAGCGTGGCACGGGCCGACTCCAGCGAGCCCATCGCGACGCGGTGCTTCTCCTGGGCGTCCCGCTCCAGCGCATCGGCCTTGGCACGGGCGTCCCGCTCCAGGCCCTCGGCGCGCGAACGAGCCTCGCCGACGATCTTGTTGGCCTCGGAACGGGCCTCCGCGATCGCCTGGTCGGCGGTCTGCTGCGCCAGGGAGAGCACCCGCGCGGCACTGTCGCCACCAGGGCCCTGGCCGGGCATCTGCTGCGGGTGGCCGCCCATGGGGCCGCCCTGCATCTGACCGGGGCCGCCCATCGGACCACCCTGCATCGGGCCGCCCTGCATGGGACCACCCTGCATTCCGCCCATCTGCGGACCGCCCATGGGGCCGCCCTGCATCTGACCGGGGCCGCCCATCGGACCGCCCTGCATCGGGCCGCCCTGCATGGGACCGCCGTGGTTCGGGCCACCGTGGTTGGGACCGCCGTGGTTCGGTCCGCCGTGACCGGGACCGGCAGGCAGCTGCGGAGCACCGCCGGGCAGCTGGGGGGGACCCATCTGCGGCTGCTGCTGTACCGGGGGTCCTGATATGGCAGCGGGCACCGGACCTCCCGGCCGGGCGTCCTGGGGCTCGGGCCCCTTGCGCATGCCCTGCTGCTGGTTCTGCGCCGCCGCACGGGTCGCCGCGGCCAGCTTGGCGCGCAGGTCCTCGTTCTCGCGGAGCAGGCGGGTCAGTTCGCCCTCGACCTCGTCGAGAAAGGCATCGACCTCGTCCTCGTCATAGCCTTCTCGGAGTCGGACGGTCGTGAACTGCTTGTTCCGCACGTCCTCGGGGGTCAGCGGCATCTCTTCTTCACCTCTACGTAGTCGTCGGCAGTCGGCAAGACCGTATCGTCCACAGTTGCCCCGTTCACCCCGCGAAACGTCCCACGATGGAGATCAGGATGTAGACGATGATCATCAGAACGAAGAAGGACAGGTCGAGTGCCACGCCCCCGAAACGCAACGGCGGGATGAACCGCCGAAGAAGCTTGAGTGGTGGATCGGTGACAGTGTAGGTGGCCTCAAGGATGACCACCATCACCTTCCCGGGTTGCCATGAACGAGCGAACTGGAAGACGTAGTCCATGACCAACCGGAAGAACAGCACGACCAGGAAGCACACCAACGCGATGTAGACCACCTGCAGCGCTACGCCCATGCCGTGCTTCCCTCTCCCCTGTGCTCACGTGGCCCGGCCTCTCGGCCGGGGTTGTCCCGACGGCGTGTTTCTCAGCTCTGGTTGAAGAATCCGCCCTCTGCGATGCGGGCCTTGTCCTCCGCCGTGACGTCGACGTTAGCAGGAGACAGGAGGAAGACCTTCTGGGTCACCCGTTCAATACTCCCGTGGAGGCCGAAGACCAGACCGGCGGCAAAGTCGACAAGTCGCTTTGCATCGGTGTCGTCCATCTCCGTGAGATTCATGATCACCGGAGTGCCCTCACGGAAGTGTTCCCCGATGGTACGGGCCTCGTTGTAGGTCCGGGGGTGCAATGTGGTGATGCGGTACGGCTCCCGCTCGGACACGACCTTGGGCATGATCACCGGTGCGTTCTTCTCCAGGCTCGGACGTTCAGGTGTGATGGATGCCACGGGGGCGATACGGGCCGGACGCCCGCTCTCGGCGGGCATCGGAGGCGCGACGTGCGCCACCGGCTCGCGGGGCGCGGGGGGTTGCACCACACGCACCGGCTCCTCGCGCTCCATCTGGTGCGGGGGCTGGTGCCGCCGGTGCTCCCGCTCGGGCTCCGGCTCGGGTTCGAAGTCGTCGTCGGGGTCGAATCCCCGGCCGTCGTACCCATCGTCCTCCACGAGGCCGAGGTAGACCGCCATCTTGCGCATCGCGCCGGCCATTGCTCTGAGTCCTCCGCTCTGTGGTGGATCGCCTTGTGCCGCCGATAGTGCAGTGTCACCAAGTGCCCGCGATCCACGTGGCATGCCCGCTTATTGGCGGGAATGACCATATTTTCTGCTGTGGTCCGACCTGCTTCGCGACGTTACCCGAGCCGGGGACGGACTCCGAGCACCGCGGTGCCGACGCGCACATGTGTCGCTCCGGCCGCCACGGCCTCTTCGAGGTCCGCACTCATCCCCGCGGACACCATGTTCGCAGCAGGATGCCCGGCGCGCAGGCCCGATGAGAATTCCGTCAGCCGGTCGAAGGCCGCCCGCGGCCGCCCGGCATAGGGTCCGGCCAGCGGCGCGACGGTCATCAGCCCCTTGAGCCGGAGCCCCGGGGCGGCCGCCACAGCGGCGGCCAACTCCTCGATTCCGCCGGGCGCGACGCCGCCGCGCTCACCGCGGGCGGCCCCCTCCCCGGCGTCGAGGGCGACCTGGATCAGACAGCCGATCTCCCGGCCGCTCCGCTCCGCCGCTCCGGCCAGCGCTGTGACAAGTCTTACCCGGTCGACGGACTGCACAAAATCGGCATACTGCGCAACGGACCGGACCTTATTGGTCTGCAACTGTCCGACGAAGTGCCAGGTCAGGTCGAGATCCGCACAGGCCTCGGCCTTGGGGGCGGCGTCCTGATCGCGGTTCTCCGCCACATGGCGGACGCCCAGTTCGTGCAGGATCCGTACATCGCTCGCGGGGTACGTCTTGGTGACGACGATGAGCGTCACTTCCCCGCGCCGGCGTCCGGCGGCCGCACAGGCTGCGGCGATACGTTCCTCCACCGCGGCCAGGTTCTCGGCCAGTTCACTCCGGCGATCCGTCATGGTGCTTCCCTCCCGGGCCCGTCCGACCGCCCGATCCAGACATATCCGGCGAGCCGTCCGGTCATACGGTCCCTCCGGTACGAAAAGTGGTCCCGGGACTCCAGGGTGCAGACGCCGACGTCCTGACGGTCCGTGATGCCCAACCGGGCCAGCTGGGCGTGCACGCCGGCGGCCACGTCCACGGCCGGAGTTCCCCGGCTCGTGGTGGCGAAGGCGGCGGGTTCGGCCTCGGCGACCGCGGCCCGCATCTCCCCGGGCACTTCGTAACAGCGCCCGCAGACCGCGGGACCGGTCCGGGCGGTGATCCGCTCGGTCCTGGCACCGAGGGAGACCATGGCCTCGACCGCGGCGGGGACGACTCCGGCGACCATCCCGGGGCGGCCCGCGTGCGCCGCGGCCACCACACCGGCAACCGGATCGGCGAGCAGGACCGGTACGCAGTCGGCGGTCAGTACGGCCAGGGCGAGTCCGCGGCGGGCGGTGACCACCGCGTCCACCGCCGGAACCGGCCCGTCGGCCCAGGGTTCTTCGACCACGGCGACCTCGCGGCCGTGCACCTGGTTCATCCAGACCACCAGCTCCGGGTCGAGGCCCAGTCCCCTCGCCGCGATCGCCCGGTTGGTGCGTACGGCCTCGGGGTCGTCGCCGACCGCGCCGCCGAGATTCAGCTCCTCGTACGGAACGGCGCTCACCCCGCCCCACCGGTCGGTGAAGGCGAAGTGCGCGCCGTTCTCGTGTATCGCGCCGTGCCGCACGGTCACTTCAGGAAGTCCGGCACGTCCAGCTCTTCGGCGGAGGCGTCGGTGTAGGAACGGGTCGACGGTACCTGCGGGGCCTGGCCGACGGGCTCGGCCACCGGGGCCGGCTCGGCGGCCTTGGACTCCTCGCGCACCGGTACGGTGCCGAGCCCGGAGGGACGGGAGGTCTCGGCCGGACGGGAGACCGGGGCCGGCTCCTCGCGCTTGGCCGAGGAGGAGCCGAGGACGTTGTCGCGGCGGGCGGGCGGCTGACCTCCGTCGAACCCGGCGGCGATCACGGTGACCCGGACCTCGTCGCCGAGCGCATCGTCGATGACCGCACCGAAGATGATGTTCGCCTCGGGGTGCGCGGCCTCGCTGACCAGCTGCGCGGCCTCGTTGATCTCGAAGAGGCCGAGGTCGGAGCCGCCGGAGATGGAGAGCAGCACCCCGCGGGCGCCGTCGATGGAGGCCTCCAGCAGCGGCGAGGAGATCGCCATCTCCGCCGCGGCCACCGCACGGTCGTCGCCACGGGCGGAGCCGATGCCCATCAGCGCCGATCCGGCCTCGGACATCACGGACTTGACGTCGGCGAAGTCGAGGTTGATCAGACCGGGCGTGGTGATGAGGTCGGTGATGCCCTGAACGCCGGAGAGCAGCACCTGGTCGGCGGACTTGAACGCGTCCAGCACGCTGACCTGGCGGTCCGAGATGGACAGCAGCCGGTCGTTGGGGATGACGATGAGGGTGTCGACCTCTTCGCGGAGTTCGGCGATGCCGTCCTCGGCCTGGTTCGCCCGGCGGCGGCCCTCGAAGGTGAAGGGGCGGGTGACCACACCGATCGTCAGGGCGCCCAGTGAGCGGGCGATATTGGCCACCACGGGGGCGCCGCCGGTGCCGGTGCCACCGCCCTCACCGGCGGTGACGAAGACCATGTCGGCCCCCTTGAGGACCTCCTCGATCTCCTCGCGGTGGTCTTCGGCGGCCTTGCGGCCGACGGCCGGGTTGGCGCCGGCGCCGAGCCCCCGGGTCAGTTCGCGGCCGACGTCCAGCTTGACGTCGGCGTCGCTCATCAACAGTGCCTGGGCATCGGTGTTGATCGCGATGAACTCGACGCCCTTGAGGCCGACCTCGATCATTCGGTTGATGGCATTGACACCACCGCCGCCGACACCGATGACCTTGATGACTGCGAGGTAGTTCTGCGGTGCTGCCACGTCGAAGGCCTCTCGCCTCGAAAAACAGGTGTTGCCGCGGTGCGGTTCACGCACCTCGGCGACGGATGCCGATGGGACGGTCCGGAGCGCCGACCCGAACCCTAACGCTGAAGTTTAGGGTTACCAGTGTGTCCGGCCGCCGGACTCTTCCGAACAGGACACTAAGTCGACACGTGGCGCGCGTTCAACGAACACGCCGAACCTCCCGTTTTTCTTTTCACCCTATGTGATCAGCCGTTGCGCGCACCACCCAGGGGGCGGGTGGTGGGCATGTGTGCGTCAACTCCCGGCTGCCGCCGGGGCGGTGGGGGCGCTGACGTCGTACCGCAGGGCCTCCGGTTCGGCCTTCATCAGCGCGACCAGCGCGCGGGCCTTCTGCTCGCCCTCTTCGGGGCTGCCCCAGACCACGGTGCGGCCACGCGTCAACTCTGCGGTGATGTCGTCGTATGAACGGACCACCAGGGCGCGGAGTTCGGTTCTGGTCTTCGGCGGCAGCTCCCCCCGGACCCGGACCGCTTCGGTGATGAGCCGATCGGTGCCGAACCGCCGCAGACTGGGTGATCCGGATGCTTCCAGGCGCAGTCGCGGTACGGCGTCGGGGGCCCGGTCGACGGTGGCGAACCGCACGCCGTCCTCGTCCACTTCGACGAACCGGGCACCCTGCTCCAGCACCAGGACGGGCCGCCTTTCGGTGACCTCCAGGGTGATCCCGCCGGGCCAGGACCGGGAGACGTCGACCCGGTCGATCCGGGGCAGCCGGGCCCTGAGCCGGGCCTCGACGTCGTCGGTGTCGACCGAGACCAGGGGTTCGCCCATCGGCACCCGGGCCGTGTCGACGACCTGCCGGGGCGTCAGGACCCGGGTGCCGCTTGCCGAAACCTCCCGGACCCGGAACCAGGAGGATCCGTACAGCGCCCAGAGGATTCCCCCGGTGAGCGCCAGTACCGCCAGGGCGGTCAGCAGGGTCCGGGGGCCGCCGGGGATCCGGACCGCCCGGCGGGTCGGCGGGGCCGAGGGCCCCGTAGAGGGTTTGCGCACCCCGCGTTCTGCGGTGCTCGGTCCGGCCACGCTCCCGGTCTCCTTCCGGCTGGGTCGCTTCCCCGGGGCCCCGGGCCCGGTGGGGCCGGGGCTCAGCGGCGGGCCGCGATCGCCTCGTACACCATGCCGACGAGGAGGTCGTCGGCGTCCCTGCGGCCGAACTCGGCGGCCGCCCGGGACATCTCGTACAGCCGGTGCGGATCGGCCAGCACCGGAAGGACGTTGTTCTGGACCCACTGGGGGGTCAGTTCCGCGTCGTCGACCAGGAGTCCGCCGCCGGCCTTCACCACCGGCTGGGCGTTCAGCCGCTGTTCGCCGTTGCCGATCGGCAGCGGGACATAGGCGGCCGGGAGCCCGACGGCGGAGAGTTCGGCCACGGTCATCGCACCGGCGCGGCAGAGCATCATGTCGGCCGCGGCGTAGGCGAGGTCCATCCGGTCCACGTACGGTACCGGGATGTACGGCGGCATTCCGGGCATGTTCTCGGCGCGCGGCAGTTCATTTTTGGGGCCGACGGCGTGCAGGATCTGGATTCCGGAGCGTTGCAGCACGGGGGCGGCCTGCTGTACCACCTCGTTGAGCCGGCGTGCGCCCTGGGAGCCGCCCGAGACCAGCAGGGTGGGGAGCTGCGGGTCCAGCTGGAACGCGTCGCGTGCCTCGGGGCGCACCCGGGCGCGGTCGAGGGTGGCGATGGAGTGCCGGAGCGGGATGCCGATATAGCGGGAGTTGCGCAGCTTGCTGTCGGGGGTGGCGACGGCGACCCCGGCGGCGTACCGCGAGCCGATCTTGTTGGCGAGGCCGGGCCGGGCATTGGCCTCGTGGACGACGATGGGCACCCCGAGCCGTTTGGCGGCGAGGTAGGCGGGAAGGGCGACATAGCCGCCGAAGCCCACGACGCAGTCGGCCTTGGCACGCTCCAGAATCTGCTCGGCGGCCTTGATGGTGCCGCGCAGTCGTCCGGGGACGGTGATCAGTTCCGGGGTCGGCTTCCGGGGCAGCGGTACGGCGGGGATCAGCGCCAGCTCGTAACCGCGCTCGGGGACGAGCCTGGTCTCCAGACCGCGCTCCGTGCCCAGTGCCGTGATGCCCACGGTGGGGTCCTGCCTGCGCAGGGCGTCCGCGAGGGCGAGCGCGGGCTCGATGTGGCCGGCGGTCCCCCCACCGGCGAGTACGACATGCACCGAAATTCACCGCTCTCCGGACGGACGCCTGGTGACGCGCCGTCTCATCGTCTTCCATCTCACGCCTGGCGTACGCACCGCCAGGGCCGCCTTCGCCGCGGGTTCGGACCGTGCGAAGGCGATCAGCAGTCCGACCGCGAACATGGTCGGCAGCAGGGCGGACCCTCCGTACGAGAACAGCGGGAGCGGAACCCCGGCGATCGGCAGCAGTCCGAGCACCGCCCCGATGTTCACCACGGCCTGGGCCGTGATCCAGGTGGTCACGCCTCCCGCGGCGAATCTCACGAAGGGGTCCTCCGTGCGTCCGGCCACGCGGATACCCGCATAGCCTAGAGCCGCGAACAGGGCGAGCACCGACAGCGTCCCCGCCAGGCCCAGCTCCTCACCGGCGATGGCGAAGATGAAATCGGTATGCGGTTCCGGCAGTTGTCCCCATTTTTCCACACTGGCCCCGAGGCCGGAACCGAACCATCCGCCGGAGGCGAGGGCGTAGATGCCGTGGACGGCCTGCCAGCACTCCCCCTTGGGGCCCAGGTCGATGGCGCCGATGCACTCCAGCCGGGCCATCCGGTTCTCGTTGGTCCTGATCAGCATGAAGCCGACCAGGGCGGAGACGCCGAGTACCCCCGCGAAGAGCCGGGTCGGGGCGCCCGCCAGCCAGAGCAGGCCGAAGAGGATCGCGGCCAGGATGATCGCGGTGCCCATGTCCCCGCCGAGCATGATCAGGCCGAGCAGCAGAAAGGTGACCGGGACCAGCGGCACCAGCAGATGCTTCCACTGGTTGAGCAGTTTCCGCTCGTGCTTGCGGGCGAGCAGGTCGGCGCCCCAGAGGATGAGTGCCAGCTTGCCGAACTCACTGGGCTGGAGCTGGAACGAACCACCGATCGACAGCCAGTTCTGGTTGCCGCCGACCGACACCCCTATTCCGGGGATCTGCACCAGGACCATCAGGAAGACGGTGACCATCAGCAGCGGGTAGGCCAGGGCCCGTAGCAGCTTCGGCGGCAGCCGCGAGGCCAGCAGCAGCAGTCCGGTGCCGATCAGGGCGGCCAGGAACTGCTTGCGGAAGAAGTAGGAACTGGAGAGCGACAGTTCCAGCGCTTTGATCATCGAAGCGGAGTAGACCATCACCAGCCCGAGGACGGTGATCAGCAGACTGCTGCCGATGATCAGGTAGTACGCGGTCAGCGGCCGGTCCCAGGCCTTTCGGGCCCGCTCGTACAGCTGTCGGGCGCCGCGGCCGCGCGGCGGACGGGACGGGACGGCCGGGCGTCCGCCGCCCGCCCGGGGCACCCGTGGAGCGCGGGCCGTCTTCCCGGTGCCGCTCCTCTCGCCTCCGGTACGGCTGCGCAGCGCGCGGCCCGCGGCGACGGCGGGTGCGTACCCGCGCAGCAGCATCGTGTCCAGCATGCGCATCGGCGCTGTCCCCTCCAGTCGGGCCCGGAGCTCCGGTGTGCGCCCCGGGGGTCGGGGCGCACACCGGACGCACAGGTCGGGCCGGTCAGGCGCGCTCGGCGGCGAGGGTGCGGACCGCTTCCGCGAAGGCCTCGCCCCGCTTGTTGTAATTGGTGAACATGTCCATCGAGGCACAGGCCGGGGCCAGCAGGACGGTGTCCCCCGGCCGGGCGAGCCGCGCCGCCTCACGGACCGCCGCCGCCATCGCCCCAGTGTCCGTCCGGTCGAGGTCCACGACCGGGACATCGGGGGCGTGTCGCGCGAGGGCTTCGGCGATCAGGGCCCGGTCGGCGCCGATCAGCACCGCGGCGCGCAGCCGGCCGGCGGATCCGGCCACCAGTTCGTCGAAGGTGGCGCCCTTGGCGAGACCTCCGGCGATCCACACGATCGGGTCATAGGCCGCGAGGGAGGCCTCGGTCGCGTGGGTGTTGGTGGCCTTGGAGTCGTCGATGTAGGCGACCCCGTCGACATCGGCGACCTTCTCGATCCGGTGCGGGTCGGGGCGGAAGGCCCGCAGCCCGTCGCGGACCGCGCTCGCGGGGACGCCGTAGGCACGGGCCAGGGCGGCCGCCGCGAGGGCGTTGGCGATGTTGTGCGGGGCGGGCGGGTCGATATCGGCGACCTCGGCCAGCTCCTGGGCCTGCTGCTGCCGGTTCTCGACGAAGGCCCGGTCGACCAGGATGCCCTCGACGATCCCGAGCTGGGAGGGGCCGGGGGTGCCGAGGGTGAAGCCGATCGCCCGGCAGCCCTCGGCCACATCGGCCTCGCGCACCAGGTCCTCGGTCGCCGGATCGGCTGTGTTGTAGACGCAGGCGACCGTGTTGCCCTCGTAGATCCGGCCCTTGTCGGCGGCGTACGCCTCCATGGAGCCGTGCCAGTCGAGATGGTCGGGCGCCAGATTGAGCACGGCGGCCGAGTGGGCGCGCAGCGAGGGCGCCCAGTGGAGCTGGTAGCTGGAGAGTTCGACGGCGAGTACGTCGTACGGCTCCTCCGCGAGGACCGCGTCGAGGAGGGAGACGCCGATATTGCCGACGGCGGCCGTCCGCAGTCCGGCCGCCTCCAGGATGGCGGCGAGCATCCGGACCGTGGTGGTCTTGCCGTTGGTGCCGGTGACGGCGAGCCAGGGGGCCGAGTCCGGGCGCCGCAGCCGCCACGCCAGCTCGACATCGCCCCAGATCTCCGTGCCCGCCGCGGCGGCCGCGGCGAACAGCGGCTTGTCGGGCCGCCAGCCGGGGGCCGTGACGATCAGCTCGGTGCCCTCGGGGAGGGTGTCGCCGTCGCCGAGCCGGACCGTGATGCCCTCGGCCGCCAGCACGGCGGCCTGCTCCCGGGCGCGCTCGTCGTCGCCGTCGTTGACGACGGTGACGAGCGCCCCGAGCCCGTGCAGCACCCGGGCGGCCGGGATTCCGGAGACCCCGAGCCCGGCGACGGTGACCCGCCGGCCCGCGAGATCCTCACGCGTACTCACTTGTCCGCCGCCCAGCCCGCGTAGAAGAGTCCGAGACCGACGATCACGCACATGCCCTGGATGATCCAGAACCGGACCACCACAAGGACTTCGGACCACCCCTTGAGTTCGAAGTGGTGCTGGAGGGGGGCCATCCGGAAGACGCGTTTCCCGGTGAGCTTGAAGGAGCCGACCTGGATGACCACGGACATGGTGATCAGGACGAAGAGGCCGCCGAGGATGGCGAGCAGCAGTTCGGTACGGGAGCAGATCGCCAGACCGGCCAGCGCGCCGCCGAGGGCCAGGGAGCCGGTGTCGCCCATGAAGATCTTGGCGGGTGAGGTGTTCCACCACAGGAAGCCGAAGCAGGATCCCATCAGGGCGGCCGCGACCACGGCGAGGTCGAGCGGATCGCGGACCTCGAAACAGGCGTCCGGATTGGTGAGCGTGGTCGCGTTGGCGCAGGACTCCTGGAACTGCCAGAGGCCGATGAAGGTGTAGGCGCCGAAGACCATCACCGATGCGCCGGTGGCCAGACCGTCCAGACCGTCCGTCAGATTCACGCCGTTGGACATGGCGAGGATCATGAACAGGGCCCAGACCACGAACAGCACCGGGCCGATGGTCCAGCCGAAGTCCGTGATGAAGGAGAGTTTCTCCGAGGCCGGGGCGTTCCCGCGGGCGTCCTTGAACTGGAGCGCGAGGACGGCGAAGGCGATGCCCACGATGAGCTGCCCGGCCATCTTCGCCTTGGCCCGCAGACCGAGCGACCGCTGCTTGACGATCTTGATGTAGTCGTCGAGGAAGCCGACGAGCCCCATACCGGCCATCAGGAAGAGGACCAGCAGACCGGAGTAGGTGACCTCACCGCCGGTGAAGACCTTGGCGAGCGCGTACGCGATCAGCGTGGCCAGGATGAAGGAGATACCGCCCATGGTGGGCGTCCCCTTCTTACTGCCGTGGGTACGCGGGCCGTCGTCCCGGATGAACTGCCCGTAGCCCTTGCGGGCCAGCAGTTTGATCAGCAGCGGCGTACCGACGAGCGACAGGAAGAGGCCGATGGCCCCCGCGAAGAGGATCTGCCTCATCGACCGGCACCCCGCCCGTCCGCGGCCACCGCCGCGTCGTCAATCAGCGTCTGCGCGAGCCGTTCCAGACCGGCAGATCTGGACGCCTTCACCAGCACGACGTCTCCTGGGCGCAGCTCACTGCGCAACAGGTCGGCCGCCGCCTGTGCGTCGGACACGTGCACCGACTCCTCACCCCACGAACCCTCGTTATATGCGCCCAGTTGCAGCCAGGACGCTTCCCTGCCCCCGACTGCAACGAGCTTGCTGACGTTGAGCCGGACGGCGAGCCGTCCGACGGCGTCGTGCTCGGCGAGCGCCTCGTCACCGAGCTCCGCCATGAGACCGAGCACCGCCCATGTCCGTCCCCCCCGGCTCTGTGCGTCCTGTCCCATGGCGGCCAGGGCGCGCAGCGCCGCCCGCATGGACTCGGGGTTCGCGTTGTAGGCGTCGTTGACGATCGTCACGCCGTCCGGTCGCTCGGTGACCTCCATGCGCCAGCGGGAGAGGGTGCCGGCCTCGGAGAGCGCGTCGGCGATCTCGGAGACGGGCATGCCCAGCTCATGGGCGACGGCGGCCGCGGCGAGCGCGTTCGACACGTGGTGCTCACCGTACAGCCGCATGGTCACTTCGCCGCACCCGGTGGGGGTGTGAAGCGTGAAGGCGGGCCGACCTTGCCGGGTGAGCCGGACATTTTCGGCGCGGACGGCGGCGTTCGGCGACTCTCCGAAGTACACGACGCGGGCGCGGGTACGGTCGGCCATGGCCCGGACGAGGGGGTCGTCGGCGTTGAGGACGGCGGTTCCGTCGGCGGGCAGGGCCTCCACGATCTCGCCCTTGGCCTCGGCGATCTTCTCCCGGCCGCCGAACTCGCCGATATGGGCGGTGCCGACGTTCAGGACGACGGAGATCCGCGGCGGGACGAGTTCGGTCAGATAGCGGATGTCACCGACGTACCGGGCGCCCATCTCCAGGACGAGGTGCTCGGTGGTGGCATCGGCGCGGAGCGCGGTCAGCGGCAGCCCGATCTCGTTGTTGAGATTGCCCTCCGGGTAGACCGTGGGGCCCTTGCGCGCCAGCAGTTGGGCGATCAGGTCCTTGGTGCCGGTCTTGCCGACGGAGCCGGTGAGCGCGACGGTGGTGGCGCCGAGGCTTTCGACGACGTGGCGGGCGAGGGCGCCCAGCGCGGCGGTGACATCGGGCACCACGATCGCGGGTACGCCGACGGGCCGGGTCGCCAGGACGGCGGCGGCGCCGTCGGCGACGGCCCGGGCGGCGTAGTCGTGGCCGTCCGTGCTGGCGCCCGCGAAGGCGGCGAACAGGGCGCCGGGGACGACGGCCCGGGAGTCGATCACGACGGGTCCGGTGACCGTGCGGTCCGGATCCGGTATGTCGTGCGGCTGCCCGCCGACGACTGCGGCGATGTCGGTGAGGGAGAGGGTGATCACTGGGTCATCCCCGGGGGGTCTCGTGCGATGCGGCGGAGGTGGCGCGAATCGCGTCGCGCAGTACCACCCGGTCGTCGAAGGGCCGGACGACTCCGGCGGTGTCCTGGCCCTGCTCATGGCCCTTTCCGGCGACCAGGACGGTGTCGTCGGGCTCGGCGCGGGCGACGGCGGCGGCGATGGCCGCGGCCCGGTCGGCCTCGACGAGGACCCGGCCGCGTTCATGGGCGGGGACCGTGGCGGCTCCGGAGAGCATGGTGGCGAGGATGGCCAGGGGGTCTTCGGAGCGCGGGTTGTCCGAGGTCAGGACGGCCGTGTCGGCGTAGCGGGCGGCGGCTGCGCCCATGGGGGCGCGTTTGGTGGTGTCGCGGTCGCCGCCGCAGCCGAGGACGATGTGCAGCCTGCCCTTGGTGACCTTGCGCAGGGAGCGGAGGACCGATTCGACGGCGTCGGTCTTGTGGGCGTAGTCGACGACGGCCAGGTACGGCTGGCCCGCGTCCACCCGCTCCAGCCGGCCGGGGACGCCGGGGACGGCGGCGACGCCGTCGGCTGCCGTCCGCGGGTCGGTCCCGGCGGTGGCGAGGGCGACGACGGCGGCGAGGGTGTTGGCGACGTTGAACGGTCCGGGCAGCGGGGCCGTGGCGGGGATGCGGGTCCCGTCGGGCGCCACGACGGTGAAGGTGGAGCCGACGGCGCCGAGTTCGACGTCCTCGGCGCGCCAGTCGGCGTCCGGATCGCCCTCGGCGGAGAAGGTGGTGACCGGTACGGTCGCCTCCCCGGCCAGCCTGCGGCCCCATGCGTCGTCGAGGTTGACCACGCCCCGGACGCTGCGGGCGGGTGTGAACAGCACCGCCTTGGCCCGGTAGTAGTCCTCCATATCGGAGTGGAACTCCATGTGCTCCGGGCTGAGGTTGTTGAAGACCGCGACGTCGAAGACGCAGCCGTCGACCCGGCCGAGCACGAGGGCGTGGCTGGAGACCTCCATGGCGACGGCTTCGACGCCGCGTTCGCGCATCACCGCGAAGAGGGCCTGGAGGTCGGTGGCCTCGGGGGTGGTGCGCTCGGATGCGGCGCTCTCGGCGCCGATCCGGGTCTCCACTCCGCCGATCAGGCCCGTGGTGCGTCCGGCGGCCCGGAGACCGCCTTCGATCAGGAAGGTCGTGGTGGTCTTGCCGGAGGTGCCGGTGACGCCGATGCGGAGCAGTGCCTCGCCCGGCCGTCCGTAGATCTCGGCGGCCAGGGCGCCCATCCGGGCGCGGGGGTCGTCCACGACGAGGGCGGGCAGCCCGGCCGCGGCGGCGCGGTCGGCACCCGCCGGATCGGTGAGGACGGCGACGGCGCCCAGCGCGGCGGCCTGGCCGGCGAACTCGGCGCCGTGGACGCGGGCGCCGGGCAGGGCGGCGTACAGGTCACCGGGGCGTACCGCGCGGGAGTCGTGGGTAATGCCCGTGACCTCGACGGGGCCGCCGCCCGGTGGGGGCTCCGGGGTGCTCACCCCGAGCAGGGCCGCCAGTTCCGCGAGGGGGGTGGGGCGGGTCCGGTCCGGACGGGGCGCTCCCGGCTGCGACGGCGGGGCGGCTGCGGACGGGGAGGGCCGGGCGGTGTTTCCGTACTGATCAGGGTGGGGCACGGCGGTGAGCGTACCGGGCTCGGTGTGCGGGGAGCCAAAAGAGGTCCGCTCGGGTCCGTGGTTCCCGGGTTCGGGGGTGATCGTCGTCACTGGTGGCACTGGGATTACCTCGGGTCTGGGTCTGGGGTCCGGCGGACGGTGGCGCCGGGGGTGCGTTCCGGTCAGTCGCCCGGGTCGAAGGTGACGGGCAGCCCGGCGGGCTCGGCCCCGGTCGGCGGGACCTGGAGGGTCTTCAGGGCGAACGCCATGACCTTCTGGTAGATGGGGCCGCAGATCTGGCCGCCGAAGTAGCTGCCCCGGGTGGGGTTCTGGATCGCGCAGTAGACCGTGATCCGGGGCTTGTCGGAGGGGGCGAATCCGGCGAAGGAGGAGGTGTAGCCGCGGTAGCGGCCCAGCTCCGGGTCGACCCGGTTGGCGGTGCCGGTCTTGCCGGCGACCCG
This sequence comes from Streptomyces sp. NPDC094448, assembly GCF_044763775.1. NCBI lineage: Bacteria > Bacillati > Actinomycetota > Actinomycetes > Kitasatosporales > Streptomycetaceae > Streptomyces > Streptomyces sp. NPDC094448. The sequence goes on from NZ_JBIWGU010000009.1 coordinate 187,480, forward strand.
GTAGCCGGGAATACGGGCCTTGGTTCCGGTGCCCTCCTCGTCGCCGACGACGGACTCCAGCATCTTCGCCAGGGTGGTGGCGGTCCGCTCGCTGACGACCCGGGTCTTCCCCGGGGCGGGGGCGGCGGTGAACCGCCCGTCGGGGCCCTTGGTGCCGCGGACCAGCGTGGGGTCGATGCGGACGCCGCCGTTGGCGACCGTCGAGTAGACGGAGGCGGCCTGGACGGCGTTGAGGGAGAGGCCCTGTCCGAAGGGGATCGTGTACTGCTGGGAGGTGGACCATTTCGCGGGAGGGGCGAGGATGCCCGAGGTCTCGCCCGGGTAGCGCAGCCCGGTGGGGCTGCCGAGGCCGAACTTCCGCAGATACGAGTGGAGCACCCGGTTGGCCTCCGGCTGGGTCTTCCCCAGCTGGCCGGTGGCCAGGATGGTGCCGATGTTGCTGGACTTGGCGAGGACGCCGTTGAGGGTCAGGTACCAGGTGGGGTGGTCGATGTCGTCCTTGAAGAGCCGGTCGCCGCGGTGGAGCCGGTTGGGCACCACGACATGGGTGTCGGGGGTCGCGGCGCCCTCCTCCAGCACGGCGGCCATGGAGATGACCTTGGCGGTGGAGCCGGGTTCGTAGGCGTCCTGGAGCGCGGCGTTGCCGAGGCCGGCGGGGTCGGCGCGGCTCAGGTCGCCCGGGTCGAAGCCGGGGGCGTTGGCCATGGCGAGGATTTCACCGGTCCGGGTGTCCTGGACCACCACGTATCCGCGGTCGGCGCGGGATTTCGCGACCTGGTCGCTGATCGCCTTCTGGGCGGCCCACTGGATATCGCGGTCGATCGTCAGCTCGATGTCGGAGCCGGGCACGGCGGGGGTCTCGCGGGTGCCGCCCGCGGTGGGTACCCGGCGGCCGCCGGACTGGGCGTAGGTGACCTCGCCGTCCTGCCCGGCGAGCTGCTGGTCGAGCATGGACTCCAGACCGCCGCCGCCGCGGCCGGAGGCGTTCACATAGCCCAGTACCCCGGCGGCGAGTTCGCCGTTCGGATAGACCCGGCGGCTGCTGGGCTCCTGGAAGACCCCGGCGAGGACGCTGACGCCCGGGCCGCCCTCCGGCTTGTTGTCACGGGCCTTCTCGGCGAAGACGCTCCGCAGGTCCTTGATCTGGTTCCAGACCTGGGGGGTCTGGCGGCGGGCCAGGACGGTGTAGCGGGACTTGGGGGTCCGCAGCTTCTTCACCAGTTCGGGCGCCGGGACCTTGAGGATCGGGGAGAGCAGCGCCGCGGCCTGTTCGGGGGCGTTGCCGACCTTGCTCTCCTCGGGGGTGAACATCTTAGGGTCGGCGGTGATGTCATAGGCGTCGACGCTGGTGGCCAGCGCGATTCCGGCACGGTCGGTGATGTCCCCGCGCTCGGCGGCGAGCCGGACGCTGAGGTAGCGGCTCTTCTCGGCCTTGGCCGCGTACGCCTCGGCGTCCACGGCCTGGACCTGGAGGAGGCGGACCACGAAGGCCAGCATGACGAGGGTCAGACCGAAGCCGACGAGACGCAGCCGGGGGCGGGGGCTGCCGAGGCGCAGGTGCTTCGTATCGCCGCGGGGGCCGCCGGGGCGCTGCGGTCCGCCGGTGCGCCGGGGGGCGGGGCGGGGGGCCGGTCCGGGTACGCGGCCCCGGGGCGGCGCGGTGTCCCGGTCGCGCGCACCGTGCCGCGGGCGGGGTTCCTGGTGGGAGGGCACTGCGTCACCTGCCGGGGGGCGTCGGGGCCGACGGCGCGGACTCGTCGGCCGGGGCGGTGGGCGGGGCGGGTGACCGGCCGGGGCCGGTGAGCGGGCCGGGTCCGGTCGGAGTGCCCGACGGGGTGCCCGTGGCGGAGGCGGAGGGCTCCGGTTCGGGGGGCGGGGCCGAGGCCCGGCCGGGGACGCCCCGGACCGTTCCGTCCGGGTCGACGAAGGCGGGGCCGCTGCCGGGGACCATGCCCAGCTCCGCGGCCCGGCGTTCCAGCGCGTCGGGTGCGGACCGGCTGTCCACGTCGCGCTGGAGCGCCTGCTGTTCGTCGGTCAGCTCGGTCGTCTTGCGTTTCAGCTCACTCAGTTCGAACGAGCCCTCGTTGAGGGACGAGTTCAGCAGCAGCAGGGTGATCAGCCCGCCGCCGAGGAGGACGACCACCAGCAGGACGAAGGGGGTACGGGCGGCGTTGCTGGGGCCCGCGGGCATCAGCCGGGCGAGTCTCGCGGCGCGTCCCCTGAGCTGTTTGCCCGCTGTGCTCACCCTGTCCTCCCGTCGGCCGTGTCCCGGATGTCACCGGCCGGCCGGGGGCCGTTCCCCCCGCCCGGTCCGTCCCGCGGTCCGTCCGGTGCGGGGCTGTGGATGGTACGACTCACCGCACGTCCTTGCGGATGCGCTCCGCCCCCCTCAGACGCACCGAGGCGGCCCGGCGGTTCTCGGCCACTTCTTCCTCCGTCGGCAGTTCGGCGCCCCGGGTGAGCAGCTTCAGCCGGGGCTGGTACTCCTCGGGGACGACGGGGAGTCCCGGCGGCGCCGTCGTCGCGGCACCCGCCGTGAGGACCTGCTTGACCAGCCGGTCCTCCAGCGAGTGGTATGACAGCACGGCGATCCGGCCGCCGACGGCGAGCGCCCGTACGGCCGCCGGAACGGCCCGCTCCAGCACGCTCAGCTCGCCGTTGACCTCGATCCGCAGAGCCTGGAAGGTGCGCTTGGCCGGATTGCCCCCGGTACGCATGGCGGCCTGGGGCAGTGCGTCCCGGATCAGCTGGACCAGCCGGGCACTGGTGGTGAAGGGCTCCCGCTCCCGCTCCCGGACGACCGCGGACACGATCCGCTTGGCCTGCTTCTCCTCGCCGTACATCCGCAGGATCCGCACCAGCTCGCCGGGCGGGTAGGTGTTGAGGACCTCGGCGGCGGAGACCCCCGTCGTCTGGTCCATCCGCATGTCCAGGGGAGCGTCCTGGGCGTAGGCGAAACCGCGGTCGGCCTCGTCGAGCTGCATGGAGGAGACCCCGAGGTCGAAGAGGACACCCTGGACCTCGGGGACCCCGAGCCGGTCGAGCACCTGCGGCAGTTCGTCGTAGACCGCATGGACCAGCACGGCGCGGTCGCCGAAGGGCGCGAGGCGTTCGGCGGACAGTCTCAGCGCCTCGGGGTCGCGGTCGAGCGCGACCAGCCTGACGGCGGGGAACCGGTTCAGCAGCGCCTCGCTGTGTCCGCCGAGGCCGAGGGTGCAGTCGACGACGACCGCTTCCCGGTCGCCGGCCCCTTCGAGGGCGGGCGCCAACAGGTCCAGGCACCGCTGGAGCATTACCGGGACGTGTCGGGTATTGCTCAAGGGGCCCTCTCAGGATCCGGCGCGGGGCTGGTGCGACCGGCGAGCTGGAGAGGAAGGCCGAGCCGTGCGCAGTCCGCACACGCGGGGATGTACAGAAGTACAGGAATACGGAAATACGGGAATGCGGGAATGCGGGAGGTGTACCGGACGGAACTTCGGGGTCCGCCGGACGGTACGGACGTACGGTCGTGAAACGGGTTGAGCCGGTGGACTGCGCGCCACTCTAGTCCACGGCCCATCCCGGTCAATCAACCGGTTGACGGCGTGGCGCGGGCCCCCTCCGACCGCGCAATTCACTCGAACGGATGGCCGCGCACCCCCTCTGTGGGTTACCTCACAACAAGCGTTGTTGATGTTCTTTGTCCACTCTCACGACGAGCCCCGGACGCCGGTCCCCGTTACCGTCGTCGACATGACGACTTCTGCGCACCCCTCCCCCGGACCGACGCGTACCGGCGGACAGGTCACCGATCGCCTCGTGGAGGCGAATCAGCGCTACGCCGCCGACTTCAAGGACCCCGGGATGGACGCCCGTCCCGTACTGCAGGTGGCCGTCGTCGCCTGCATGGACGCCCGGCTCGACCTGCACGCCGCGCTCGGGCTCGACCTGGGCGACTGCCACACCATCCGCAACGCGGGCGGAGTCGTCACCGACGACGTCATCCGCTCCCTGACCATCAGCCAGCGGGCGCTGGGCACCCGCAGCGTGATCCTCATCCACCACACCGGCTGCGGGCTGGAATCACTGACCGAGGACTTCCGGCACGAACTGGAGGACGAGGTGGGGCAGCGTCCGCCGTGGGCGGTCGAGGCGTTCCGCGATGTCGACCAGGACGTACGCCAGTCGATGCAGCGGGTGCGGACCTCGCCGTTCCTGCGGCACAAGGACGATGTCCGCGGGTTCGTCTTCGACGTGAAGAGCGGGCTGCTGAGGGAGATCGACCCGGCGCAGTAGCGGGCCGCGACCGCCCCGCCGGAGTGCTCCGGCGGGGCGGTCGCGCGTCCGGGGACCGCGCACGGCCGACTACCGGACCCGGCCTTGGCCACCGGCCACCGGCCACCGGCCACCGGAATCCGTGCCCCCGGAACCGTTTTCCGGGTGATCAACGTGTGAGGAGTGTGCGTGTGACGCGTCGAACACCGCGGGAAAAAACGGCCAATCCGACAAAACTCCTGCGGTTGTCCACAGGCAAGTGACACGACACGCCGACGGCAACAAGAATGCCGGTACGGGCACCCCCCGGGTACAGACCGGGGCTGGGTGCCTCGGGGTGGGCCGGGCCAATGTGTGTCCCCGGCCGGGAAAGGGCCGAGGAGGGCCGGGTGACGACCTATGACGAGCGAACTGGTCTCACGGATCTGACCGCGACCGCGGATCGTGTCCGCAGGTCGGTGGAGAGCGTGATCGAGGGCAAGCCGGAGGTCGTACGGCTGTCGCTGACCGTCCTGCTGGCCGAAGGGCATCTGCTCATCGAGGACGTGCCGGGCGTGGGCAAGACCATGCTGTCCAAGGCCCTGGCACGGTCACTCGACTGTTCGGTACGGCGCATCCAGTTCACGCCCGATCTGCTGCCGTCCGATATCACGGGCGTATCGGTCTTCGACCAGCAGCAGCGGGACTTCGAGTTCAAGCCGGGCGCGATCTTCGCCCAGTTCGTGATCGGCGACGAGATCAACCGGGCATCGCCGAAGACGCAGTCGGCGCTGCTGGAATCGATGGAGGAGCGCCAGGTCACCGTCGACGGGATCACCTACGAACTGCCCAGCCCCTTCATGGTGGTCGCCACCCAGAACCCGGTGGAGATGGAGGGCACCTATCCGCTGCCCGAGGCCCAGCGGGACCGCTTCATGGCCCGGGTGTCCATCGGCTATCCCAGCGCGGACGCCGAGCTGCGGATGCTGGGGATCCACGGCGGGGCGTCCCCTCTGGACGGCCTCCAGCCGGTGGCCCACGCCCATGACATCGTCAAACTCATCGAGGCCGTGCGCCAAGTGCACGTCGCCCAGTCCATCCAGCGGTACGCGGTCGAACTGGTCGCCGCCACCCGCAGCCATCCGGACCTCCGGCTGGGTGCATCGCCGCGCGCCACCCTGCATCTGCTGCGCGCCGCCAAGGCCGAGGCCGCGCTCTCCGGCCGGGACTACGCCCTGCCGGACGACGTCCAGGCGCTGGTGGTTCAGGTGCTGGCGCACCGGCTGCTGCCGACCGCACAGGCCCAGCTGAACCGGAGAACGGCCGAGCAGATCGTGCTGGAGATCCTCCAGCGGACCCCGGTCCCGGCGGCCGACGGCACCGAGACCGCGTTCGGTACGGGCGGCCGGACCGCGCCGCTCTACGGCCAGCGGCCCGGCAACCGGCGGCTCTGATGCCGGACCGGGATCCCGCCGCCGCGGGCCAGGTACGGGGCACAGCCGACGAGGAGGGCCCCGGGCGGGCACCGGGCGACCGGGGCAAGGGGGCGGTCCGGATCGCCCTGGCCGGGCTCACCACGCGCGGCCGGTCCTTCGTCGCCGCCGGGCTGGCCGCCGGGGTGTGCGCCTATGTGCTCGGGCAGGAGGATCTGCTCCGGGTCGGCCTGCTGCTGGCCGTACTGCCGCTGGTCTGCGCCACCGTCCTCTACCGCACCCGCTACCGGGTCGCGGGCAGCCGCCGGCTCACCCCCGCCCGGGTGGCCGCCGGTTCGGAGGCCCGGGTGCATCTGCGGATGGACAATGTGTCGAAGCTGCCCACCGGGCTGCTGATGCTCCAGGACCATGTGCCCTATGTGCTGGGGCCGCGGCCCCGGTTCGTGCTGGACAGGCTGGAGCCCGGCGGCCGGCGCGAGGTCTCGTACCGGGTCCGCTCCGACCTCCGCGGCCGCTATCCGCTCGGCCCGCTCCAGCTGCGGCTGAACGACCCGTTCGGCATGTGCGAGCTGACCCGCTCGTTCACCGCCTTCGACCAGCTCACCGTCGTTCCGCGGACCGAGGAGCTGCCCGCCGTGCCGCTGCTGGGCGACGGTGCAGGTCAGGGCGACGGACGGCTGCGGGCCCTCGCGCTCGCGGGCGACGACGACACCATCCCCCGCCCCTACCGGCACGGGGACGATCTGCGCCGGGTCCACTGGCGCTCCACCGCGCGCTTCGGCGAGCTGATGGTCCGCCGCGAGGAGCAGCCCCGGCGGGCTCGCTGCACGGTCCTGCTCGACACCCGGGGCATCGCCTACCGGGGGGTGGGTCCGGACGCGGCCTTCGAATGGGCGGTGTCCGGTGCGGCGTCCGTACTGATGCATCTGCTGACGCAGGGTTATGCGGTACGGCTGCTGACGGACGAGGGCAGCCCGCTGCACGGAGGGGCCGACTCCGCCGGGGGCGGGCTCTCGGGGACGGCCGTGGAAAGCGCCGAATCGGCGGGGCTGCTGATGGATGTGCTGGCGGTGGTCGACCACTCCGAAAGAGAGGGCGTCGAATCCGCGTACGAGGTGCTCCGCGACGGCGCCGAGGGGCTGCTGATCGCCTTCTTCGGCGATCTCGACGAGGAGCAGGCGGCGCTGGTGGCCCGGATGCGGCAGCGCAGCGCGACCGCCGTCGCCTTCCTCCTCGACGGTGAGACATGGACGGGCGGGGCCATGAGCGGGGAGACCGGGAACGCGCTGCGCATACTGCGCGAGGCGGGCTGGACCGCGCTGGCGGTGCCGCCGGGTACGGGGCTGCCCGCGCTCTGGGAGCAGGCCGCCCGGGAGCGGGCCGAGGCCGTGGGCGGCCCGGCCGGGCCCGGGCCGTTCGGATCCGGTCCCGCGCTGAAGGCCGGGGGGCACCGATGAGCGGCCGGGGGCGGCTCGCGCTCTGCGCGTACGCCGCGACGCTGATGGCGGCCGGCGCGCTGCTGCCACTGGTCGACTCGCCGGGCTGGCTGGTCCAGGCCGCATTCCTGCTGGCGGTGCAGAGCGGGGTGGGCGCGCTGGCGCGGAGGCTGCCGCTGCCGTCCGCGCTGACCGTCGCCGCTCAGGCCCTGACCGCACTGATGCTGCTCACCCTGGTCTTCGCCGGGGACCGGGCCCTGCTGGGAGTGGTGCCGGGGCCGGACACGCTGGTCCGGTTCGGTGAACTCATGAGCATCGGCGGGCAGGACATCGAGCGGTATGCAATACCCGCGCCCGCCTCCGAGGGCATCCGGCTGATGCTGGTCGGCGGCGTGCTGGTGATCGGGCTCATGGTGGACACGATCGCGGTGACGTTCCGCAGCGCGGCTCCCGCCGGGCTGCCGCTGCTCGCGCTGTACTCCGTGGCCGCAGGACTGGCCGGGGGTGCCGCGAGCGCCCTGTGGTTCCTGCTCGCCGCGTCCGGGTATCTGCTGCTCCTGCTGGCGGAGAGCCGGGACCGGCTCTCCCAGTGGGGCCGGGTCTTCTCCGGGACACCGTCGGCCCCGCAGCGGGGCGAGCGGGCCTTCGGCAGCGGGGGCACTCCGGGGGTGCCGGTGCGCACCGGCCGCCGGATCGGTGTGCTGGCGCTGGGTATCGCCCTGGTGGTGCCGCTGGCGCTGCCCACGCTCGACGGCGGTCTGCTGTCGGACCTCGGCGGGGCCGACGGCTCCGGCTCCGGCAACGGCACGATCAGCGCGGTCAACCCGATGGTGTCGCTGCAGAACAGTCTGAACCAGCCTGCCGAACGCGAATGGCTGCGCTACCGGACGAACGCCGCCGACACGAACGGCATGTACCTCAGGCTGGTCGCACTCGACCGGTTCGACGGTTCCCAGTGGATGCAGTCCGAGCGCGATGTGGAGGATCTGCCGGACCGGCTGCCGCGGCCCGAGGGCCTCAGCTCATCGGTCCGCACCCAGGAGGTCGAGACCAGCATCAGCGCCGCCGGTTCGTACGCGCAGGACTGGCTGCCGATGCCCTTCCCCGCGGCCTGGGTGAGCGCCGAAGGGCGGTGGCGCTTCGAGCCGGAGGGGCGTTCCCTGGTCGGTGACCGGGGCCAGAACACCCGGGACCTGGAGTACACGATCCGGAGTCTGCTGGTGCAGCCGACGGCCCAGCAGCTCGCGACGTCCCCGGCGCCGCCCGCGGACATCGCCACCGAGTACACCAGGCTGCCTCCCTCGCTGCCGAGCGTCGTCGAGGAGACCGCCCGCCAGGTCACGGCCGGCGCCGAGAGCGACTACGACGCCGCGGTACGGCTCCAGGAGTGGTTCACCACGACCGGCGGCTTCACCTACGACACCGATGTGAACTCGGGCAGCGGTACCGGGGCCATCGCCCGCTTCCTCCGGGACAAGGAAGGCTTCTGCGTCCATTTCTCCGCCTCCATGGCGGCCATGGCGCGGACGCTGGGCATCCCGGCCCGGGTCGCGGTCGGTTTCACCCCGGGCACCGCGCGCGGTGACGGTTCGATGTCGGTGAGCAACCGCAACGCCCATGCCTGGCCCGAACTGTATTTCGAAGGTGTGGGGTGGACCCGGTTCGAGCCGACGCCGAGCATCGGCAGCGCCCCCGACTACAGCCTTCCCGACTCCCCCTCGGCGGAGGAGTCCGCGGCTCCGTCGGAGCCGCGGGAGACGGCGTCGCAGGCGCCCGCGCCGACCGTGTCCGCCTCGGACAGCTGCCCGGCGGACGTGCGGCAGCGCGGTGAGTGCGCCGGGAGCGCCACGGCCGGGGAGGGCGCGGTCACCGGTTCGGGCGGTCCGCCGTCCTGGCGGCCGTTCCTGCTGATACCGGCCGCGGCGTTGGCACTTCTGCTGCCGCTGGTACCGATGCTGTGGCGGATCCGCGTCACGGCCCGGCGGCTGGGCTCCCGGGGCCGTACGGACGAGGATGCGGCCGAACGGACCCTGCTGGCCTGGCAGGAGGTGACCGATCTGGCGTGGGACCACGGGATACCGCCCGACGAGTCCCTCACCGCCCGCCGGTCGGCCGTGCGGATCGTGCTTCTGGGCAAGCTGGAGGGCGCGGCGGCGGAGTCGGTGCACCGGACGGCCCGTGCCGTGGAACAGGTGCTGTACGCACCGGGCCCCCGTCCGGTGCCCGGTCTCGTGGACGATGTGGCCCGGGTGCGGGCGGGGCTGTCGGCGGGTGCGGGCCGGTGGGGGCGGATCCGGGCCGCGGTGTTCCCCCGGTCGTCCGTCCGGGTGGTCTGGGCGCTCGCGGCCCGTCGGCAGGCGGTCACCGGCCGGCTCCGGGACCGGGCCGACTCCTGGCAGGCCCGTCTGCCAGGACTGCGAAGGCCCTTCCGCGGACGCGGCTGAGGGGGCGGCCGTCCGGGGCGGCCGCCCCCACGAGATCCGGACGGGTCCGGGTCTCGTGGGGGCGGGTGGGTCCACCGGACGCGGAGAAGCCGGGGGCCCGCGAGCCCCGATGGCGACGCCTGCGGAATCCTGCCGGAACGGTCGCCGGGTGGGTGCGCCGGGGCACTGAGCCCGGCGCACACCCGCCGGGGACCCCGAGGGGAACGGCTCATGGAGGCCTTCGCACCGGGACGGGCCCGGTGGCGGTATGCGAAGACCCCGTCACCATGGGGTGACGGGGTCGAGAGTTCGTCTCCGCGCCGTGGCGCCCGGGGCCTGACGGCTCCGGCCGGGCAGGCGCACCGGACGGCGGTGCCGTCTCAGGAGCGGACTGTCTCAGTGGCCCTGTTCGTCACGGCGGCGCTGCCACCGCTCCTCGATGCGGTTCATCACCGACTTGCGCTGACCTGTCCGGCGGGGCCGGCGACGGGCGCCCGCTCCTCCCGGTGTTTCCCCCAGGGGCGGCTTCTCGCCCGGCTTGGGCGCCTTGCGCCAGCCGGTGACCGCCAGAGCCGCACAGCCCAGCATGACGAGGAAGCCCACCACGCTGATCCAGATCGTCTGCTGCGCGACCCCGGCCATGAGGAGCGCGATACCCACCAGGAAACCGGCAATCGCCTGGTAGACCCGTCGCCGGGTGTACGTACGCAGCCCGCTTCCCTCAAGCGCTGTCGCGAATTTGGGGTCTTCGGCGTACAGCGCTCGCTCCATCTGCTCGAGCATTCGCTGCTCGTGCTCCGAGAGCGGCACGGAGTCCTCCTAGTCGTCGGCCGCGGGGGCGACCGTTTGCGGCCCTTTCAGGATAGGCAGGGAATCGCCCCCGTGAAACCCGCCCTCTATGTCAGTACGTCAAATCGCTGGTTCGGGCCGCCACGGCGGCTCGGCTGCTGAGGCTTTGATTCCCCGGCCGTCGATCCGTCATGCCGGACGGTGTCCCTCGATCATACGGTGCGAACGACTCGTTCGGGGGGTGCGCGGCGTACTCCGTCTGCGGTTGCGCCGCTGATCAGCCCGGTTTCCGCGCCAGTACATGGAGCTGGGTGGCCACGGAGTGGAAGGCGGGCAGTTCGGCCGCGGCGGCTTCGAGGGCGAGCAGCGAGTCCAGGGCCCCCGGCTGGGTGTCCACCAGAACCCCCGGGACGAGATCGGCGAAGACCCGGACCCCGTGGACGGCACCGGGCTCGGCCCCGGCGCTCCGGACCAGCTCGGTGAGCTGTTCGGCGGTGAAACGGCGGGGAACGGGGTCGCCCTCGCCCCAGCGGCCCGCAGGGTCGCCGAGGGCCCGGTGGGCCTCGGCGAAGTGTCCGGCGAGGGCCCGGGCGAGCACAGCACCGCCGAGTCCCGCGGCGAGCAGGCTGAGCGCGCCCCCGGGCCGTAGCGCGTCGACCACGTTCCGTACGCCCTCGGCGGGGTCGTCCACGTACTCCAGGACGCCGTGGCAGAGCACCGCGTCGTACCCTCCGGGCTCGACGACGTCGAAGAGGCCGTGGACATCGCCCTGGACGCCCCGGACCCGGTCGGCGACACCGGCCTCGGCGGCCCGGCGCTCCAGCGCGAAGAGAGCGTTGGGGCTGGGGTCGACGACGGTGACCCGGTGGCCGATCCGGCCCAGGGGCACGGCGAAGGAGCCGCTGCCGCCGCCGGTGTCGAGGATGTCCAGCACGGGCGATCCGGTGGCTTCGGCCCGGCGGTCGATGGCCTCCTTCAGCACCTCCCATACGACGGACGTACGGAGGGAGGCTCGGGGCGAACGCGTCGGGGTCTCCCCACGGGGGGCCTGGTCCGGCACGGCAGTTGACTCCTCGGGCGGTGCGGGTCCGGCCGCGCGGGAAGCGGGGCCGGACGGGCGGTGGACGGTGTGCGGGCGGCGGTGCCGCTGCGGCGTTCGTGGTGCCGAACGACAAACCCCACCCTATGGCCTGTCCCGCCGGACGCCGCGTCCCTTCCCGGTGGGGCCCCGGGCCGGGACGCCGCACCCCTTCCCGCCGGTCCGGGCCCGGCGCCTTCCCCGGCGGCCGGCCGGTGCGGTGCCGGTCAGCCCGCCCGCTCACCGGCCGCGGGCGCCGGGGGCGGCGGCTCCGGCCTCGGGCGGGGCAGCACCGGCTGGAGCATCAGCAGCCGTTCGGCGAGGCGGAGGAAGATCTCCGCATCGCGCAGCAGGGAGTCGGCGTCCTGCGGTCCGGCGGCCCCGCGGATGCCTGCCACGGCGCGGGCCCTGCGGTCCGCTCCCGCCGCGAAGTGGGCGCTCCACTCGGCCAGCTCCGGGGCGGACTCGGGCAGCAGCTCCCAGGCGCTGCGGATACCCGCGCGGCGGCCGCGGCGCCGGGCGGTGCCGGGGGCGGCCGGGACCGGATCTTCGGGGTAGCCCCGAGCGGCCAGCACCGCGGCGGCCGTGCGCAGGGCGGCGAGATGGGCGGTGGCGTAACGCTCGTTGGGCGTGTCGAGGCCGGCGGCCTCGGCCAGGCAGGCGCGGGCCCGGGCGAGCAGGTCGAGGGCGGCCGGCGGTGCGGAGGCACTCCGTGGCACGGGGTGCACATCGTCCGCGGGCCCGGTCAGTGAGGGGACAGGGCCGGTGGCGCGGCGCCGGTGTGCGGCGGCCGCATGGTGACGGGCCATGACGAACCTCCTGTCGTCGTGTGACGGCGTAATAGCCGTAGGTGTCCATGGTGGCCGCCACCACTGACAATCCGTCCTGACCTGCGGTTTTGTGCCCGTTCCCGGTTCACGCTAATTTTTGGACTGACCGGTCAGTTCAAAAACTGACCGTCGGGCTCCTGAGGGGAGAGCATGTGAACAGCCCGGGAGGGGCGGCCGTCAGCGCCGAGGGCCTGGGACTGAAGGGCCCGCGCGGCTGGGCCTTCCGTCCGGTGGATATCGAAGCCGCGCCCGGTTCCCTGATCGCCCTGGCGGGCCCGTCCGGTTCCGGCCGTACCTGTCTGCTGCTGGCGCTCACCGGCCGGATGCGGCCGACCGAGGGCCGGGCCGAGGTCGGCGGGCACACCCTGCCCCGCGGTATGGCCGCCGTACGCCGGATCAGCGCCCTCGGTCCCGTACCGGGAGTGAGTGATCTCGACCCCGCGCTCACGGTCGACGAGCATCTGCACGAACGGGCCCTGCTGCGGCGGCGCTTCGACGCGCCCTTCCGCTCACTGCTGCGTCCGCGCGCCGAGGGGGCCCGGGACGCGCGGCGCCGGATCGACGAGTCACTGGCGGCGGCCGGCCTCGACCGGTCCGGGCTGGCGAAGGAGGGGCGTACCGCCGTACGCGATCTGGAACGCCTGGAGTCGCTGCGGCTGTCGATCGCCCTGGCGCTCATCGGCCGCCCCGGGCTGCTCGCGGTGGACGACACCGACCTCAAGCTCCCGGACGCCGACCGGATCGCCGTCTGGCGACTGCTGCGTTCGGTCGCGGACTCCGGCACCACCGTCCTCGCGGTGTGCAGCCAGGCGCGGACCGAGGAGTGCACCACCGTCGTCCGTACGGACGGCGCACCGGACCGGAGGACAAGCACCGGCACCGGCATCGAGGACGACGGCGACAACGAGGGGGAGGGGACGGCCGATGCGCTCGCCGAAGCTGGCCGCGCTTGAGCTGAAGCGGTTCGGACGGGGAAGGCTGCCCCGGGCCGCGATCGTGTCGATCGTGCTGCTGCCACTGCTGTACGGCGCGCTCTACCTGTGGTCCTTCTGGGATCCGTACCAGCACCTCGACCGGATCCCGGTCGCCCTCGTCAACGACGACCGGGGGGCCACGGCCGACGGCGAGAAGGTGGCCGCGGGCGACGAGATCGTCCAGGGGCTCCGGGACAGCGACGTCTTCTCCTGGCACGAGGTCGGCGCGGCCGAGGCCCGCAAGGGCGTCGAGGACGGCACCTACTACCTCTCGCTGACCGTGCCCGGGGACTTCAGCCGGCGGATCGCGTCCGGTGCGGGCGATGCGCCCGAGACCGGCGCCCTTCAGGTGCGGACGAACGACGCCAACAACTACATCGTGGGGCAGATCTCCCGGACCGTCTTCGCCGAGGTGCGTACGGCCGCCTCCACCAAGGCGTCCCGCTCCTTCCTCGACCGGATCTTCATCTCGTTCTCCGATATCCACGACCGGACCGAGCAGGCGGCCAAGGGCGCCGACGAGCTGAAGGGCGGTATCGGCAAGGCCAAAAAGGGCTCCGCCGATCTGGCCGACGGTCTGAAGAACGCCAAGGACAGCACCGGGAAGCTGTCCGGCGGACTGAGCAGGCTCACCGAGGGGGCGGGCGAACTGGAATCGGGCTCGCGCCGGATCGCCGACGGCACCCGCAGCCTCGCGGCCAAGGTCAACGGCCTCGCCGACGGCGCCGGTCCGCAGCTCAAGGACGGCGGGGCGGGGATCGGCGCGACGGCCCGTAAGGTCTCCGACACCGCGGGCACCCTGCGCACACAGCTCGACCGGCTGACGAAGTCGGCCCCGCCCGCGGCCGTCCAGGCGCGGACCTCGGCCGCCGAACTCACCGAGCTGTACGCCGCGCAGTGCGAGCGGGCCGCGGCCCCCGACCCCGCGCTCTGCCCGGCGCTCCAGCGCGCCCGGGACACGGCGGCAGAGGTCCGTACGGTCGCCGACCGCGTCGGCACCGTGATCGGCGGCGAACAGGCCGACCTCGGCCGTCTCGACACCCAGCTCGCCGACCTCCAGAAGAAGTCGGCCGAGCTGGCCAGGAGCGCGCCGAAGCTGGGCGACGACCTCGCCTCCGCGGTCTCCCGCGTCAACGCGCTCAACGCCGGGGCCGGGAAGGTCGCGGACGGTGCCAACGCGCTGCACAGCGGACTGCTGAACGCCGCCTCGGGCTCCGCCGAACTCGATACCGGGGTGGGCAGGCTCAAAACGGGTGCCGGAAACCTCGACGGCGGGCTGTTCAAGCTGGTCGACGGCTCGACGGAGCTGGCGAGCGGGCTCACCGACGGTGCGGCGAAGATCCCCGACTACGGCCGGGAGGACCGTGACCGCCGTACGGAGGTGATGGCCGATCCGGTGAAGCTGGCCGGCAGCTCCCTGCACACCGCGCCCAACTACGGCACCGGATTCGCCCCGTACTTCATCCCGCTCGCCCTCTGGGTCGGCTCGATGGTCGCGTACATGATCATCCAGCCGATGAACCGGCGCGCTCTGGCCGCGGGGGCGTCCTCCTGGCGGATCGCGCTCGCGGGCTGGCTGCCGGTGTTCGCCATCGGGCTCGCCCAAGTGGCCGTCCTGATGGCCGTCCTGCACTGGGGGCTGGGCCTCGACCCGGTGCGCGGAGCGGCGACGGTCGCCTTCCTCGCCCTGACCGTGGGCTGCTTCGCCGCGATCATCCAGTGGCTGAACGCACGGTTCGGGGCGGCGGGCCGGATCCTGGTCCTCGCGGTGCTGATGCTCCAGCTGACCTCGGCGGGCGGCACCTACCCCGTCCAGACCAGCCCCGGCTTCTTCAACGCGATCCACCCGTTCCTGCCGATGTCCCATGTGGTGGAGGCGCTGCGCCGGCTGATCACGGGCGGGAGCACGGAGCCGGTGTGGCAGGCCGCGGCGGTGCTGCTGGTCTTCACCGCGGGCGCCCTGGCGCTCACCGCGCTCACCGCGCGGCGCAGGCAGGTCTGGACTCCGGACCGGCTGCACCCGGAACTGAGCCTGTGACCCCTCGCCTTCCCGTACGGCCGCCGGTGTTCCCGGCCGCACCGGTATCACCAGTTGAGACCGTACGGGAAGGCGGTCCGTGCAACGGATGGGACCTGTGAGAATCGACACCATGGACGCCATGGACAGCACCAGCACCCGCCGCCGGGCGACCCGGGCCAAGCTCTACGAGGCCGCGGTGGTGCTCATCGCCGAGCAGGGGTTCTCCGCCACCACGGTGGACGAGATCGCCGAGCGTGCCGGAGTGGCCAAGGGCACGGTCTACTACAACTTCAAGAGCAAGACCGAACTCTTCGAGGAGCTGCTGCGGTTCGGAGTCGGGCTGCTGACCTCGTCGCTGCAGACCGCCGCGGACGAGACGGCGGAGCGCGGCGGCACCAAGGTCGAGGCCCTGGACGCGATGATCCGGGCCGGTCTGGTCTTCATCGACCGCTATCCGGCCTTCACCCAGCTGTACGTCGCCGAGCTGTGGCGGACCAACCGGGCCTGGCAGGAGACGCTGCTGGTGGTGCGGCAGCAGGCGGTCGCGGTGGTCGAGACGGTGCTCGCGGAGGCGGTGGAGCAGGACGAGCTGAGCGCGGAGATCGACATTCCGCTCACCGCGGCGGCGCTGGTCGGGATGGTGCTGGTGGCCGCCCTGGACTGGCAGTCCTTCCAGCCGGAGCGGTCGCTGGACGAGGTGCACGCGGCGCTGTCCCGGCTGCTGCACGGGCGGGTCAGCGGGCGCTGACCGGGGACTGACCGGGGACTGACCGGGGTGGACCGGGGTGGACCGGTGTCCGGACGGGGCCCCGGACAGGCTCCGCGGGAGGGGTTCTGTACGAGGCTTCGTACCAGGGCTCTGTACGAGGCCGGGTACAAGTCTCTTGCCGCGCGGCCCGTACGAGGTCGTGTGCGGAGGGTTGGTACGAGGTCGTGTGCGGAGGGTTGGTACGAGGTCGTGTGCGGAGGGTTGGTACGAGGTCGTGTGCGGGGGCGTGCGATAGGGGCGTGCGGCGGGGGCGCGTACGCACGACGGTGCCGGTCCGCCGCGGGCCCACTTCCCGGCCCCGGGCGGACCGGCACACGGCCGTTCCCCCTGTTTCCCGCTCCGGACGTCCGTCTCCCCCGAGACCCCCGTGGCCGTCCGGCCCCGTAACCGCTGTTCCCCCGCGGTCGTGGAGAACCTCTGGCGAAGTCCTCCGTACTGCACCCCGTTCCCTCCGCGGAGCCTGCCGTTCCGCAACCCCGTGTTTGCGGTACCGGCCCTCTCCCCTTCGGTGGTTCCACTCTCCCGCCCCGCGGGGTCCGGTCCCATCCGCATACCTACTCATCTGCGTGGCTAGGTACGCATACTCAGGCCTCCGCCGCCCCACCCGTCACGGAGACGCGTACGGGGGCGGGCAGGGCCGGGCAGGTGCCCGGACGGCCGACGGCGGTCGATAGAGTCACGGACATGGCAAGGATTGCGGTGATCGGCGCCGGAATGGGCGCGATGGCGGCCGCCGCCCGGCTGGCCGTGGCCGGCCACCGGGTGACGGTGTACGAGCGTTCGGGGACGTACGGGGGCGCGCTCGGCGTCCTGGAGCGGGACGGGTTCGTCTTCGACACCGGTCCCGGGCTGCTCCATCTGCCCGCAGTCTGGCGCGATCTCTTCCTGAAGACGGGCAAGGAGCCGCTGGAGGACTGCATCGGCCTGGTCCCGGTCTCGCCCGCGAGCCGCCATCTCTTCGCCGACGGCACCGTCGTGGAGCTGCCGGACGCCTCCCGCGCCGGAATCGTCTCCGCACTGGACGGGGCACTCGGCACCGGTGCGGGCAGCCGGTGGGGGGATTTCCTCGGCCGGGCCAGGGACGCCTGGGACCGCTCCCGCCGTCCGCTGCTGGAGGAGCCGCTCCGGGCCGACTGGCAGGTACTGGAGCGCGACCCCTACCCGGCCCTGCAACGGCGGTCCTTCCTCCGGACCCGCCGGGCGTCGACGGTCGCCGAGGTCGGTACTCGGGAGCTGGCCGATCCGCGGCTCGCCGCGCTCTTCTCCTGGTACGCCCTGGCCTACGGGCTCGACCCCCGCCACGCCCCGGCGAGCGCCGCCGTGCTGCCGTATCTGGAGCAGACCTTCGGCACCTGGTACGTGGCGGGCGGGCTGCGGGAGCTGGCGCGGGCCGTGTACGAGCGGTGCCGCAAGCGCCGGGTGGAGTTCGCCTTCGGCTCGGAGGTGGTGTCGATCACGGTCCGGGAGGGCCGGGCCGGCGGGATCGTCCTGGCCGACGGCACGGCCGTGGCCGCGGATCATGTGGTCGCGGGCGCGGACACGGCGGCGCTGCTGACCGAGGGGGCGGACGTGCTCTGGTCGGACGGGGACGTCCGGCTCCCGGAGCGGGTGCCGCCCGGCCGGTTCACGGTCCTGCTGGCGCTGCGGGGCGCGGCCGGGGCGGGCGTGGCCCATCGGAGCGTGGTGCACTCCCCCGACCCGTCGGCGGAGGCGGCGGCCGTGTTCGGCGGCGGTATCGCGGACCGGCCCACGGTGACGGTACTGCGGCCGGATGATCCGCTGAGCCGCCCGGACGACAGGCATGAGGCCGTCACCCTGACCGCGACGGTCGCCGGGCACCATGCGCCGGGCGCTCCCGGGACCGGCCCCGACTGGACCGACAAGGCGTTGCGTGAGCGGGTCGCGGAGACGCTGATCGACACGGTCGCCGCCGCGGACCCCGGCTTCGGCGGGGCGGGGGCGCTGCGGGAACGGCTGCTGTGGCGGGAGGTTCTGACGCCCGCGGAGACGGGTGCCCTGCCGGCGCCCGCGCTGGCCGGGCCCGGGGGCCGCTGGCTGCATCCGGCGAACAGCACCCGGCTGCCGGGGCTGTATCTCGTCGGCGGCCGGGCCCACCCGGGCGGCGGGCTGGCGCACGAGGGAATGTCGGGGGCGCTGGTCGCCGGTCTGATCGTGGAGGGCGCGGGATTCCGCGGCTCCCGGTGAGCCGCGGGGGCACCGGTCGTCCCGCATGCCGATGGGCCCGCCGGAGGTCCGGCGGGCCCATCGGCCGGTACCCGGTCGCGTGGTGCCCCGGGCAGCGGACCCGGCCGGTGCTCCGCCGGGTCCGGGCGCCGGGTCAGTAGCGGTACTGCTGCTGCTCGTTGTCGTACCCCTGGCCGTGGCCGTGGCCTTCGCCCTGGCCGTAGTCGTACGGGGGCTGTTCGCCATCGGGGCCCGGATGCTGCGCCGCTTCGTTGTCCCGCTGCTGAGGCACCCACACCCCGCCGGGCGGAGTGTCCGTCAGCCCGTCCTGCGGGTAGTAGCCGGAGGGGTCCTGCGCGCCGTACGGCTGGGGGTTGCCGAAGCTGTCGTAGCCGCCTTCGTAGGGGGTGTACTGCTGGGCGCCGCCCACGTACGGATCCGAGTAGGCGGGGTACTGCTGCTGTTCACCGCCGAAGTCGTAGCCGCCGGGGGCTCCGGCCGGCGCGTCGGGGGCGGAGTGTTCACCGTAGTACGGGGCGTAGCCGCTGTCGTAGGCACCGCCGTCCGGGGTGCCGTCCGGCAGGACGCCGTCCTGCTGCTGCACCGTGGGCAGGTAGGCGGTGTCGCTGTAGACACCGTACTGACCGGTCTCGTCGGGCATCGGCTGCGGCTCGTACACCGAACCGGCGACGCCCGCCGCTCCCGCGCCTGCTCCGGCACTCGCACCGGGTCCGGGTCCGGCTCCGGTGAGAACGCCGGCCTCGGGGGTGGCCGGGAATCCCCGGTCCCCGGCATCCGGAACGCCGATACCGTCAAAGCCGTCGATATCGCCGATACCGTCAGCACCGTCGGTGTGGGCGATGCCGTCGGCACCGTACGCCCGCCGGGGGCCGGTCTCCTCGCCGGAGGCCCGGTCCGCGGCCGCCGGGCGGGGCTCCTTCGCACCGTCCCTGCGGCGGCGGCTGGCGCCCGGACGGCCGCCGATCGCCCAGCCGGTGGAGAAGCCCTTCCGGAAGGAGAGCGTCACATACGTCTGCCCCACGGCGAAGGCGAGCGTGCCGAGGACGATGACCACCTGGGAGGCCACCAGAACGCCCAGGACGACCGTGAGGAAGCCGCCGAAGGCGAGGAGCCGCCAGCGCAGCCGCGCCTTGTACTGCAGCAGCACCTCACCCAGCAGCCACAGCGCCACGACGCCGAAAGCGATGTAGAGGACCGTAAGACCCATCCCCGCCCCTCTCCTCCGGCCGTCGTCGGGTACGGCCGGTCACACCTGCTCGTGCAGTCCGAGATTCTCGTAGATCTCAAGCGTCGCGGTGGAGTTGTTGAGAGTGATGAAGTGCAGCCCCGGCACACCCTCCGAGAGCAGCTCCGCGCAGAACTCCGTTGCGAACTCGATACCTATGGAGCGTACAGCCGCCGGATCGTCCTTGACCGCGAGGATGCGTTCTTTCAGTTCCGGCGGGACCGCCGCATTGCTGAGCTGAGCGAATCGTTCCAGTTGTCCGACGCTGGTGATGGGCATGATCTCGGGGATGATCGGGGTGTCGCAGTCCGCCGCCGTCACCCGGTCGCGCAGTGTCAGGTAGTCCGCGGGCCGGAAGAACATCTGGGTGATGGCGTAGTCCGCCCCGGCCCGGCACTTGTCGACGAAGTGACGGACGTCGGTGTCCCAGTCGGCGGAGCGCGGATGCATCTCGGGGAAGGCCGCGACACCGACGCAGAAGTCGCCGGACTCCTTGATGAGCCGGACCAGTTCGGCGGCGTAGGTCACACCCTCCGGATGGCGGACCCACTCGCCCATCGGATCGCCGGGCGGGTCGCCGCGGACGGCGAGGATATTGCGGATCCCGGCATCGGCGTACTGGCCGATCATATTGCGGAGTTCGGCGATGGAGTGGTTGACCGCGGTGAGGTGGGCCACGGGGGTCAGGGTGGTGTCGGAGGCGATCTGCTCGGTCGCCCGCACCGTGCCCGCGCGGGTCGAGCCACCCGCGCCGTAGGTGACGGAGACGAAGCTCGGTGCGACGGCCTCCACCCGCCGTAGCGCGTTCCAGAGGTTCCGCTCGCCCTTCTCGGTCTTGGGCGCCCAGAATTCGAAGGAGTGGGACGTCCGCCCGGTCGCGAGAACCTCGCGAACGGTCCGCGCCCGGTCCGTCCTGGTCGATGCTGTTCCTAGGGCCATACTCGCAGGTTATCGGGGGGACGGAGGTGTCCCAACCGCAGTCCATCCTTCGGACAGGCCCGGTTCACGTCATGGCTGGTCACAGCGTTCCCGTATCCGCTTGCTGAGACGGGCGGCTGCGGCACCCGGGTCGTCGGCCTCGGTGACGGCCCGGACGACGACGATCCGGCGGGCCCCGGCGTCCAGCACCTGGTCGAGGTTGCCCTCGTCGATGCCTCCGATGGCGAACCAGGGCCGGTCGGTGTCCAGGGCGGCGGTCGCCCGGACCAGGTCCAGGCCGGGTGCGTGCCGGCCGGGCTTGGTGGGGGTGGGCCAGCAGGGGCCGGTGCAGAAGTAGTCCGCGCCGGGCTGGAGCGCGGCGGCCCCGGCCTCGGCGGTGCTGTGGGTGGAGCGGCCGACGAGGATCCCGTCGCCCAGCAGGGCGCGGGCGGCGGGTACGGGCAGATCGCCCTGGCCGAGGTGGAGGACGTCGGCACCGGCGGCATGGGCGACATCGGCGCGGTCGTTGACCGCGAGGAGGGCGCCGTGGCGGCGGCAGGCGTCGGCGAAGACCTCCAGATGCGCCAGTTCCTCGGCCGCCTCCAGGCCCTTGTCGCGGAGCTGGACGATATCGACGCCTGAGGAGAGCACCGCGTCGAGGAACTCGGGGAGGTCGCCCTGGCGGGTCCGGGCGTCCGTGCAGAGATAGAGCCGGGCGTCGGCGAGCCGGGCGCGGTGGTGCGGTGTCGCGGGCATGGTGGATTCCCCCAGGGGTGGTTCGGCGGTACGCGGTCGGGCCCGGCCCGGCAAAGTACCCGGTGGTAGCGGTGCGGCGCCCGGCGGTCGGACCCGACCGCGTACCGGAGCAGGGCAGGCGCCGGACCGGAGGCGGGCAGGGCCGGACCGGCGGGGAGCCGGGCAGCGCCCCGGTCCGCGGCGTCCCGCGGGCGGGGCCGACACCGGGCACCGGCTCGCGGCCCCGGGCGGCCAGCCGCCGGCCCGGGTCGCCCGCCGGGCCGGGTCGCCGGTTGCCGGGGACCCGCGGCGGAGTCAGACGGCGAGCGCCTGGGCCCGTCGCTTCACTTCCGTACCGCGGTTCTCACTGAGGGCCTGGGCAGGGGTGCCCGGGAGGGTCGGGTCGGGGGTGAAGAGCCACTCCAGCATCTCTTCGTCGGTGAAGCCGTCGTCCTTGAGCAGGGTCAGGGTGCCGGCAAGGCCCTTGACGACCTTCTCACCGCTGATGAACGCGGCGGGGACCTGGAGAACCCGGTTCTCTCCGCGGCGCACCGCGATCAGGCCGCCTTCCTTCACAAGCTGTCGCACCCGTGTCACCTCGACATCCAGCTTCTCCGCGATATCGGGAAGCGTGAGCCAGGCGGGCACGAGGGCATCAATCTTTTCGTCAATCTCGGTCACAGGACAAGCGTGCCATCTGGGGCCGACAGTGGGTAGCGGGAGCCCCCTCGGACAGCGGCCATCCGGCCCACGCCGCACCCGGCGGCCGGCCGGCGGCGGCGGCCGGAGCACCGCCGGAACCCGGGCCGGATCAGCGGGCGGCGGCCTTCAGGGGGGTCGCGGGGTCCGCCGCGGCGACCGGATCCAGCCGTCCGCCCGACTGGATGATCCGGCGGCCCTGGGACAGGTCGCGGGGCCGTCCCACGGCGAGTACCGCGACCAGCGCGCCGTCCCGGAGCCAGAGCACGGACCAGGCGGCGTCGGCGGGATCGCCGCGCCGCAGGAGGGTGTCGGCCCCGGCGTGGTCGCCCGCGTACTGCACGAAGCGGCCGAACTGCTCGGACCAGAAGTACGGCACGGGGTCGTAGACGGCGGGGGCCGCGGCGGGTCCGGGCGGTGCGTCCTCGGGGCGGGCGGCCGCCTCCAGGTCTCCGATGATGTTGGCGGCGACCGTGCGCGGGCCCTGGAGGGCATTGTCCCAGTGGTGGACGAGCAGACGTCGGCCGTAGCGGGCGGAGGGGAAGGAGGCGCAGTCCCCGACCGCGTACACCCCGGGCAGACCGGTGCGCAGTCCTTCGTCCGCGGTGACCGAACCGTCGGGGCCGGTCGCGATGCCGGAACCGGCCAGCCAGGCCGTGGCGGGACGGGCCCCGATACCGACGACGACGGCGCCCGCGGCGATCCGGCGACCGCAGGACAGGACCACGGCCCCGGGCTCCACCGACGCCACCCGGGCATCGGTGATCAGCTCGGCCCCGGCTTCGGCGTACCAGTCGGCCATCGGGGTGGTGACCTCGGCGGGCAGCGCGCCCGCCAGCGGCCGCCCGGCGGCCTCCACGACGGTGACCGCACAGCCCGCGGCGCGGGCCGCGGTGGCGAACTCCGCCCCGATCCAACCGGCACCGACGACCACGACGTCGTGCTGCCGGGCGAGCACCGGCCTGAGCCGTTCGGCGTCGTCCAGGGTCCGCAGCAGATGGACCCCGGGCACGCCCTCCGCACCGGGCAGGGCCACGGGCTCGGCACCGGTGGCGAGGACGAGGACGTCGTACGGGACGGGCCCGGCCTCCGTGTCCAGCTCCCGGGCGGCGGCGCGCAGCCCGGTCACGGCGAGCCCGAGGCGCAGTTCGATCCCGAGCCCCTCGAAGTCCACCTCGAAGGCGGATCCCTCGGCCGTCCCGAGCAGGACCGCCTTGGAGAGCGGCGGCCGGTCGTACGGCTGGTGGGGCTCGGCCCCGATCACCGTCACGGAGCCGTTGTGGCCCAGCTCCCGCAGGGCGACCGCCGTCTGCACCCCGGCCATGCCCGCACCGACGACGACCACGCCCGCCGGCTGCCGCACCCGCTCCGTCTGCTGATCGTTCACCCCTCCACCTTAAGCACCTGACATTCCATCAGGGATATGGGGCCCCGGACAGCCGCGGTCAGGGCAGCTCCTCCACCACGCTCGTACCACTGCCGTCCCGGGACTCCCAGGACCAGCTCTCCTCCAGCCTCAGCCGCCCGTCGGGCAGTTCGACGACGGTGGAGACGCAGTGGCCCGACGAGGTGCCGCCGTCGGTCTTGAGCTGCACATAGCGGAAGTCGAGGCGGTCGCCCTCCCTGGTGCCGACCAGACGGCCGTGGACCACGTCGCCCCCCTCGTACTCGGCCCAGATCCGGCCCTCCTCCTCGTGGTAGTCGAATCGGGTACGGGTGCCGACCTGGCCCGGCGCCTGATCGGCGACCGGGGACAGCACACGTCCGTCCAGTGAGCCCGCCATGGGTGAAAGCCTCTCCTCGTGTCCGGGCGTCCCCTGCGGACCGGCCCGGTGCAGCCGCCCCGACCGTCTTACTCCGCTGCGGACCCGGGGGTTAGGCTGGCCACCGTAAAGCACTCGCGGGAGCCCGGACGGACCGGGCTGAGAGGGAGGCTGACCGGCCTCCGACCGTACGAACCTGATCCGGGTCATGCCGGCGAAGGGAGGGGCTGGACGCCCATGTCGCGTACCCCCGAAGCATCCGCACCGGCCGCCGCACGGCCGGCCGCGCCGCCCGAGGAAGCCGCGCCGCGCTCCCCGTCACCCCGCATCGTGGCACCACCCGCACCCGACCGGGCCGGGAGCCGGGACGATGTGCTCGTCATCGGGGGCGGGATCATCGGGCTCGCCGTCGCCTGGCGGTCCGCGCAGCGCGGGCTGAAGGTCACCGTCGCCGACCCGGAGCCGGGCGGCGGCGCGGCCGGAGTGGCGGCGGGCATGCTCGCGGCCGTCACCGAACTCCACTACGGCGAGCAGACCCTGCTGGCCCTCAATCTGGAATCCGCCCGGCGCTATCCCGCCTTCGCCGCCGAACTGGAGGAGGTGAGCGGGCACTCCGTCGGCTACCGCGCCTGCGGCACCCTCGCCGTCGCCCTCGACGCCGACGACCGCGCCCATCTGCGGGAACTCCACGCCCTCCAACAGCGGTCCGGGCTGGACTCGCAGTGGCTGACCGGCCGGGAGTGCCGCCGCCTGGAACCCATGCTCGCCCCCGGGGTCCGCGGCGGGCTCCGGGTCGACGGCGACCACCAGGTCGACCCCCGGCGGCTGACGGCGGCACTGGTCACCGCCTGCGAACGCGCCGGGGTGCACCTCCACCGGAGCCGGGCCGACCGGCTGCTGGTGGAGCGCGACCGGGCCGCGGGCGCGCTCCTCGGCGACGGCACCGAACTGCGCGCCGGGCAGACCGTGCTCGCCGGGGGCAGTCTCAGCGGCCGGCTGGCCGGGCTGCCCCCCGATGCCGTGCCACCCGTACGCCCGGTGAAGGGGCAGGTGCTCCGGCTGGCCGTACCCCCGCCGCTCGCCCCCTTCCTCTCCCGGACCGTGCGCGCCGTCGTCCGCGGCAGCCACGTCTATCTCGTCCCCCGGGCCGACGGCGAGCTGGTCGTCGGAGCGACCAGCGAGGAGCTGGGCTTCGACACCACCGTCACCGCGGGCGGGGTCTACGAACTGCTGCGCGATGCGCACGAACTGGTCCCCGGCATCACCGAACTGCCGCTGACCGAGGTCCGGGCCGGACTCCGCCCCGGCTCTCCGGACAACGCCCCACTGCTGGGCCCGAGCGCGCTGCCCGGACTGCTGCTGGCCACCGGCCACTACCGCAACGGCGTCCTCCTCACTCCTCTGACCGGCGATGCGATCGCGACGGCGCTCGCCACCGGCGCCCTCCCCGAGGAAGTCCATCCCTTCACCCCCGACCGCTTCCTCCCCGCCGCCCCCGCCTCCCAGGAGCAACTCGTATGAACAGCATTCCCCCGCTCGTCTCCGTCAACGGCGAGTGGCGTGAACTCGCCACCGGAACCACTCTCGACGCCCTCGTCGCCACGCTCACCCCGGCACCGGCCGGGGTCGCCGCCGCGGTCAACGAGACGGTCGTGCCCCGCGGCCAGTGGCCCGGCACCTTCCTCGGCGACGGCGACCGCGTCGAGGTCCTCACCGCGGTCCAGGGCGGCTGACCGGCCGTGTCCGATCTCGCCCCGCCGCCGCCCCCGGCCGCCCCCCGCTCCCGCAACGGCGCCACGGCGCACCGCACCGGCCCGGCGCCGTCACCCGCCGCGCCGGCCCCGGATCCGGCACCGGGCCGTGATCCGTTCACCATCGCCGGCACCACCTTCGGCTCCCGGCTGATCATGGGTACGGGCGGTGCGCCCAGTCTCGACGTGCTGGAACGCGCCCTGGTCGCCAGCGGTACCCGCCTCACCACCGTCGCCATGCGCCGCGTCGACCCCACGGTCCACGGTTCGGTGCTCTCCGTCCTCGACCGGCTCGGCATCGCCGTCCTGCCGAACACCGCGGGCTGCTTCACCGCCGGGGAGGCCGTGCTCACCGCCCGGCTCGCCCGGGAGGCCCTCGGGACCGACTGGGTGAAACTGGAGGTCGTGGCCGACGAACGGACCCTGCTGCCCGACCCGGTGGAGCTGCTCGACGCGGCCGAGACCCTCGTCGACGACGGCTTCACCGTCCTCCCGTACACCAATGACGATCCGGTGCTGGCCCGGAAGCTGGAGGACGCCGGCTGCGCGGCGATCATGCCGCTGGGCTCCCCCATCGGCTCGGGCCTCGGCATCCGCAATCCGCACAAC
This sequence comes from Streptomyces sp. NPDC094448, assembly GCF_044763775.1. NCBI lineage: Bacteria > Bacillati > Actinomycetota > Actinomycetes > Kitasatosporales > Streptomycetaceae > Streptomyces > Streptomyces sp. NPDC094448. Next base: position 213,370 of record NZ_JBIWGU010000009.1, read on the forward strand.
TTCCAGTTGATCGTGGAGAGCGCCGGAGTGCCGGTCATTCTGGACGCGGGCGCCGGGACGGCGTCCGACGCGGTCCTGGCGATGGAGCTGGGCTGCGCCGCGGTGATGCTCGCATCGGCCGTGACCCGCGCCCAGGAGCCGGTGCTGATGGCCGAGGCGATGCGGTACGGAGTCGAGGCGGGACGGCTTGCCCACCGCGCGGGCCGTATCCCGCGCCGCCACTTCGCCCGCGCCTCCTCCCCCGCGTCCGGAATCGCGGCACTGGGCCCGGACGCGGGTGACGGCAGGGACGGCAGGGACCCGGCGGACCCGGATCCGGAGCGCCCGGCGTTCGGGACCCCGGACGGACCCGGCACCGGGTCGGCCCGCTGAGCCCGGCCCCGGGCGGCCCCGGCGGGTCCGGCGGCACCGTCGCGGCCGGGGGCAGGCCGCCCGGGGAGGCGCTCGGCCGCACGGGCGGAGCGTCACAGCTCGGCACCGTTCCCGACCCGATCCCGCCCCGGTCACGGCGGTGCCGGGACCGACGGCGACGGGGCTGTCGGTCCGGGCTCGTAGAATCGGCCTGTGGACACGACCCTTCAGGACCCCCTCGTCGGGCAGGTGCTCGACGGCCGATACCGCGTCGACGAGCGCATCGCCGTCGGCGGGATGGCCACGGTCTACCGGGCCCTGGACACCCGGCTGGACCGTGAGCTGGCGCTGAAGGTGATGCATCCGGCGCTGGCGACGGACGCGACCTTCGTGGCGCGGTTCATCCGGGAGGCCAAATCCGTCGCCCGGCTGTCGCACCCCAATGTGGTGGGGGTGTTCGACCAGGGCGCGCAGGGCGCCTATGTCTATCTGGCCATGGAGTACGTCGCCGGATGCACCCTGCGGGACGTGCTGCGCGAGCGCGGCGCGCTCCGTCCGCGGGCGGCGCTGGACATCCTGGAGCCGGTTCTCGCGGCGCTCGGCGCGGCCCATCGGGCGGGCTTCGTCCACCGGGACGTCAAACCGGAGAATGTGCTGATAGGGGACGACGGCCGGGTCAAGGTCGCCGATTTCGGGCTGGTACGTGCCGTCGGTTCGGTGACGAACACCACCGGCAGCGTCCTGGGTACGGTCTCCTATCTCGCGCCCGAACAGATCGAAGAAGGCACCACCGACACCCGCTCCGACGTGTACGCCTGCGGGGTCGTGCTGTACGAGATGCTCACCGGCGCCAAACCGTATGCGGGCGACACCCCCGCCCAGGTTCTCTACCAGCATCTCCACGACTCCGTTCCGGCGCCGTCGGCCGCGGTGCCGGGGCTTGCCCTGGAACTGGACGAGCTGGTGGCGAGCGCGACCGCGCGCACGCCCGATGTCCGTCCGTACGACGCGGTGGCGCTGCTCGCGCAGACCCGAGCGGCCCGTGCCGCCCTCGACGACGAGCAGCTCGACCTGCTGCCGCCCGGCGCCCGGGAAGCCGGTGACGCACCCTCCGGTACGCGCGGCGGACGGGCCCGTCGTACGGGCTCCGAAGAGCGTACGGACGTCATTCCGTGGACCTCCGGGGTCCTCCCCGACGAGCAGCGGGTCCAGCGCACGGCCAGGCTGGCGACGCCGCCGCTGCCCGCCGCCGGGCGGGTCGGCGCGGGGCGCCGGGACCTTCCCCGGCTGACGCGCCGGGGCATGATCACGATCATGGTGGCGGTGCTCGCGGTCTTCGGTGTCGCCGGCGGCGTCTGGTACATCAACTCCGGTCAGTTCACCCGCGTCCCCGCCGTGATCGGCCTGACCGAGGCCGCGGCGGAGAAGCGCATCGAGGACGCCGGCCTCGGGGTGAAGGGCGTCCGGCGCGAGTTCAGCGATACCGTCGAGCGGGGCTCCGTCATCTGGTCGGACCCCGTGACCAACGAGCGGATCCGGGGCAACGGCTCGGTGACGCTCGTCGTCTCACGCGGCCCGGAGATCGTCCGGGTGCCGTCCCTCGAGGACGTTCCGCAGGAAAAGGCCGAGGAGCGGCTCCGCAAGGCCGGATTCGCCCCCGGCTCGGTCTCCGAGGAGTTCAGTGCCGAGGTCCCGCGGGGCGCGGTGATCCGTACGGATCCGGCGGCCGGCACCGGGCGCCGTCCCGATACGGCGGTCTCCCTGGTCGTCAGCAAGGGCGCGCCCGTCGAGGTGCCGGATGTCACGGGCGATCCGGTCGCCGAGGCGACGGCCGCTCTGGAGGGTGCCGGTTTCGAGGTCGCCGTGGAGCCCGATCAGGTCAATTCCCCCGAGGCCGCGGGGACGGTCGCCCGTCAGTCGGCGCCCGAGGGCACCCGGCTCGCCACCGGCGACACCGTCACCCTCACGGTCTCCAAGGGCCCCAGAATGGTCGCCGTCCCCGATGTCTCCGGCTCGTCCGAGGGCGACGCGCGCCGGGAGCTGGAGGCGGCGGGCTTCAAGGTGAAGGTGGAGGAGTCCTTCCCGTATCTGGGGGACAAGGTTGCGGGCCAGTCACCGTCAGCCGACGAGCGGGCCCCCGAGGGCAGCACGGTCACCATCACCTTGAAGGGCCTCTAAGCCGTACCGCACGGCGGGCAGAGCCCCACAGCACACGGCATCGCGAACAGAACCGCCGTACGGCACCGCGGAAGAACCGCCGTCCCGTGCAACGCATCGGAAGGACACCGGAAGCACCCATGCGCAATCCCGTCGGCGGCCATGTCCCCGTGGCCGGCGGTCTCGCCACCAGCGGACTCGGGTACGCCCGTGAGATCGGGGCCGAGGCCGTCCAGGTCTTCGTCGCCAATCCGCGGGGCTGGGCCGTACCGGACGGCCGTCCGGCCCAGGACGAAGCGTTCCGGGAGCAGTGCGCCGCGGAGGGGATTTCGCCGTGGATCCACGCGCCCTATCTGATCAACTTCGGTTCGCACACCGAGGAGACCGCGCGCCGGTCGGTCGTGTCCATGCGGCACTCGCTGCGCCGGGGCCGGGAGATCGGCGCCCGGGGCGTGGTGGTGCACACCGGCTCGGCGACCGGCGGTCGCTCCCGGGAGACGGCGCTCGCCCAGGTCAGGGAGCTGGTGCTACCGCTGCTGGACGAGCTGACCGAGGACGGCGATCCGATGCTGCTGCTGGAGGGGACGGCGGGCCAGGGCGCTTCGCTCTGCTCCCGGGTGGCGGACTTCGGACCGTACTTCGAGGCCCTGGAGTTCCATCCGCGGCTCGGTGTCTGTCTCGACACCTGCCATGTGTACGCGGCGGGGCACGATCTGGCGGCGCCGCGGGGGATGTCCGAGACCCTGGACGCGCTGGTGGCGACGGTCGGCGAGGGGCGGCTCGGGCTGATCCACGCCAACGACTCCAAGGAGGCCGGCGGCTCCCGCAGGGACCGACACGAGAACATCGGCTCGGGGCATATCGGCGCGGAACCCTTCCGGGAGCTGCTGCACCACCCGGCGGCCGAGGGCGTACCGCTCATCATCGAAACGCCCGGTGGCCAGGAGAAGTACGCGGCGGATATCGCCCTGCTGAAGGAGTTGCGGCAGCGGGGGCCCGAGGCCGGGGCGGCATCCGCCTGACCGGGGGCACCGAGGGCCGCCCGCTCCCCCGGCGACACGCCGGGCGTGGGAGCCGTGCCGTCGGGCACCCTGCCGGAGTACCGGATTCCGCCGGCCGGTCCATCGGCGCGGGCCGGCCGGGGTACGACAGCCATCGGCGGGCGCCCCTCTTCGGTGACACGAGTCAATCGATCGGTCGAAAGAGGGCCCCGGGCCGTCACAGCTCGGGGCCGTCGCCCGGTTCCTCCTGGTAGGAGTACCGCTGCTCCCGCCAGGGGTCTCCGACGTTGTGATACCCCCGCTCCTCCCAGAAGCCACGGCGGTCGGCCGTCATGTACTCGACGCCCCGGACCCACTTCGGCCCCTTCCAGGCGTACAGATGGGGTACCACCAGCCGCAGCGGAAAGCCGTGCTCCGCAGTGAGCAGCTCACCGTCCTTGTGGGTGGCGAAAATCGACCGCTCCGAGACGAAGTCGGCGAGCCGCATATTCGCACTGAATCCGTACTCGGCCCAGACCATGACATGGGTGACATCGGCGGCGGGCGGCGCCAGCGCGGCGATCGTCCGGGCGGGCACCCCGCCCCATTCGGCCCCCAGCATGCTGAACTTCGTCACGCAGTGCAGATCGGCCACGACCGTCGAGAAGGGCAGCGCCGAGAACTCCTCATGGGTCCAGCAACGCTTGTCGCCGTCGGCCGTGGCACCGAAGACGCGGAACTCCCAGCGCTCCGGACGGAACTTGGGAACCGGTCCGTAGTGGGTGACCGGCCAGCCGCGCTGAAGCCGCTGACCTGGTGGAAGCTCGGATTCCACTGCTGCTCGGCGGCTCCTGTTCTCCGGCTGACCCATGTCTTCCATGGTGACAGACCGGGAGGGGTGGTGATGACCGGGTCTGGGTCGATTCGGGCAACTCCTACTAAGGAGGCACTTACTGGACGGCTCCCGATGCCGGTGCAAGGATGCGCGCACCTGGCCCACACTCACCACTCCCGTGGAAGGAGCCGCTGCGATGCAGGGCGACCCCGAGGTCATCGAGTTTCTGAACGAGCAGCTCACCGCCGAGCTGACGGCCATCAACCAGTACTTCCTGCACGCCAAGATGCAGGAGAACTTCGGCTGGACCAAGCTCGCCAAGTACACCCGCGCGGAATCGTTCGACGAGATGAAGCACGCCGAGGTGCTGACCGACCGGATCCTCTTCCTCGACGGTCTGCCGAACTACCAGCGGCTGTTCCATGTCCGGGTCGGACAGACCGTGACGGAGATGTTCCAGGCCGACCGCCAGGTCGAAGTGGAGGCGATCGACCGCCTCAAGCGGGGTATCGACGTGATGCGCGCCAAGGGGGACATCACCTCGGCGAATATCTTCGAGTCGATCCTGGAGGACGAGGAGCACCACATCGACTACCTCGACACCCAGCTCGCCCTGATCGACAAGCTCGGGGAGCCGCTCTATATCGCGCAGCTCATCGAGCAGCCGGAGAGCTGACCGCGCCCACCGGCCACCGCCGGGGAGCTACGCGGCCTCGCCCAGCCCCGCGCCCGTGCCGGGCACACCCGGCACAGCCGGAACCACAGGAATCCCCGGCACACCCGGCACACCCGGCGCCCCGGGAATCCCGGGCACCTTGGGCCCGGCGGGCACGGCTGCGGGGGTGGCGGCTTCCGCTCCGGACGGGGCGTCCGTGACGGCCGCCAGTGCGGGCCGGCCCTGGTCGATCAGCTCACGCCGAGGGCAGCTCCCCCGGCCCAGGATGGACTGGATCCGGCGGACGCACGAACCGCAGTCGGTCCCCGCCTTCGAGGCCGAGGCGATCTGGCGGGGCGTACAGGCACCCGCCGCCGCGTGCTCCTTGACCTGCTGTTCCGTAATGCCGAAGCAGGAGCAGACGTACACGCGGTTCACCTCCCGAGGCCTGTGGGGATCCGGATTGCGCCGGGTACCGTCCACAGCGGACGGAACCCTGGGGCTGCTGCCCTTTCCGACGCAATCGACCCGATTCACCGGTGAGGCTAACCTAACCTTACCCGGCTCGGCGAGCGGACAAAACGGAGTGGGGGGGGGGGGGGCCCGCCGCCCCCCCCCCCCCCCCCGCCCCCCCCCCCCCCCCGCGGGGGCCCCCCCACCCCCCCCCCCAACGCACGGGCCGCACCGGGCCCCCGCCCCCACCCCCGACCCCGAAAACG
>NZ_JBIWGU010000009.1:219076-382707 GCF_044763775.1 Streptomyces sp. NPDC094448
CCCGCCCCGGGGGGGGTCGCCCCTTTCCCCCCAAAACCCCCCGTTCCCCGCGGGGCCCAACACCCACCCGCCCGGGGGGGGGGGGGGGGGTACCCCGGGGGGGGGGGGGGGGCAACCCCCCCCCCCCCCCCCACTGCCGTACGGAGAACTGTCCTGCGGAGAGCGCCCGAGAAGCCCTCGGAGAACGCGGCGGACAGCCGGTCACCGGACCGTCACCGGGTGCCGGTCACTGGTCCCGGTACATCTCCGCGACCAGGAACGCCAGGTCGAGGGACTGGCTGCGGTTGAGCCGCGGGTCACAGGCCGTCTCGTAGCGCTGGTGGAGGTCGTCGACGAAGATCTCGTCGCCGCCGCCCACGCACTCGGTGACATCGTCGCCGGTCAGCTCGACATGGATGCCGCCGGGGTGCGTACCGAGCCCCTTGTGGACCTCGAAGAAGCCCTTGACCTCGTCGAGCACATCGTCGAAGCGGCGGGTCTTGTGACCGGAGGCCGCCTCGAAGGTGTTTCCGTGCATCGGGTCGGTCACCCAGGCGACGGTGGCACCGGACGCGGTGACCTTCTCGACCAGCTCGGGCAGCTTGTCGCGGACCTTGTCGGCGCCCATCCGGACGATGAAGGTCAGCCGGCCGGGCTCGCGGTCCGGGTCCAGCCGGTCGATGTAGGTCAGCGCCTCGTCGACCGTGGTCGTCGGGCCCAGCTTGATGCCGATCGGGTTGCGGATCCGGGAGGCGAACTCGATATGCGCCCCGTCGAGCTGGCGGGTGCGCTCACCGATCCACACCATATGGCCGGAGGTGTCGTAGAGGTGCCCGGTCCGGGAGTCGGTACGGGTCAGGGCGCCCTCGTAGTCGAGGAGCAGCGCCTCGTGGGAGGCGAAGAACTCCACCGCGCGGAACTCGGCCGGGTCGGTCCCGCACGCCTTCATGAAGTTCAGCGCGTTGTCGATCTCCCGGGCGAGCTGCTCGTAGCGCTGGCCGGAGGGGGACGACTTCACGAAGTCCTGGTTCCAGGCGTGGACCTGCCGGAGATCGGCGTAGCCGCCGGTGGTGAAGGCGCGGACCAGGTTCAGCGTCGAGGCGGACGCGTGGTACATCCGCTTCAGCCGCTCGGGGTCCGGGACCCGCTCGGCCTCGGTGAACGCGAAGCCGTTGACGGAGTCGCCGCGGTAGGTCGGCAGCGTGACGCCGTCGCGGGTCTCGGTGGGCTTGGAGCGCGGCTTGGAGTACTGGCCGGCGATCCGGCCGACCTTCACGACCGGGACGGACGCGGCGTACGTCAGCACGGCGCTCATCTGGAGCAGCGTCTTCAGCTTGGCCCGGATATGGTCCGCGGAGACGGCGTCGAACGCCTCGGCGCAGTCACCGCCCTGGAGGAGGAACGCCTCGCCCCTGGCGACGGCGCCCATACGCGCCCGGAGCTGGTCGCACTCGCCCGCGAAGACGAGCGGCGGATAGCTTTCGAGCTCGGCGATCACATCGCGCAGAGCCTCGGCATCCGGGTACTCGGGCTGCTGCGCCGCGGGCAGGTCTCGCCAGGTGTTGCCACCGGACGTGGTGGTCTTAGCGTTCACGGTCACAGCGCCAACAGTACGGGGTCGGCGTGGCGCGCTCGGTCCCCGCCCACCCAATGAGACGTACGGTCCAGCATTCCGTCACATAAATCACACCGGGCCTCAGTCGTTTACAGGCGTTTCAGTGTTTCCCCTGATCACCGTGGTCCCACGGCCCATGGTCGGCTTCCGGCCGGAGCCGCGGGCACCGCACGGGGGCGCGGCGCCCCGGCCCGGCGCGGCCGGAAGGGCCGCCGTACGCCTCCGGCCGTGCGCTACAGTTCGCGCCATGAACACGACGCAGCACCGCACCCAGTGGTGGTGGACCGCTCATCCGGCGGCCCACTGACTGCGCGTTCCCAGCAGACGCAGCGAAGCAGACGACCAGGCCGCCCGAGGGGCGGCCTTCGTGTTTTTCGCCGTCCGCACTCCGCGGACCCCGGCCGGCCCTCTCCCCCGCGGCTTCCCGAGCCGACGGCGCACCGCCGTCCGAGCCCCGCCGGAAGGAACCCGGATGTCCACCACCGCACCACCCGCCCCACCCGTCGCACCCGCGCCGACGGCCGCGCCGTCCGCGGCCGGAGTGATCTCCGGTCTGCTCTCCGGCGACCGCCCCTTCGCCCTGCTCCGCAGGCGCACCCCCGGCCTCGGCCACGACACGGTCGAGGTCCTCACGGGACCGGTCCTCGATTGCGGGACTCTCGGTGAGCTGCCCGTCTTCACCGACCGTCCGGCGCTCGCCCTGGTGCCGTTCCGGCAGATCCGGGAGCGCGGTTTCGACGTCCGTGACGACGGCACACCGCTGAGCGTCCTGATCGCCGACGAGCTGTACGAGCTGCCGCTCGCCGAGGTTCTCGACGCGCTGCCGGACCGTGCGGTCCGGGTCGAGGGCGGTGCCTTCGACACCCCGGACGAGGAGTACGCCGATATCGTCGCCCGGGTCGTCGATCAGGAGATCGGCGGCGGCGAAGGCGCGAACTTCGTGATCCGCAGGACGTACACCGGCACCATCCCGGGTTTCGGGCGGGCCGACGCGCTGGCGCTGTTCCGCCGGCTGCTGGCGGGTGAGCGGGGCGCGTACTGGACGTTCGTGGTGCACACCGGGAGGGGCGGCCGGACGCTGGTCGGCGCCAGCCCCGAGGTGCACGTCCGGATGAGCGGCGGCACGGTCGTGATGAATCCGATCAGCGGCACCTTCCGCTATCCGCCCGGCGGCCCGGACGCCGAGGCCCTGCTGCGCTTCCTCGACGATCCCAAGGAGCGCGACGAGCTGTCGATGGTCGTCGACGAGGAGCTGAAGATGATGTGCACGGTCGGTGACCGGGGCGGGGTCGTCGTCGGGCCCCGGCTGAAGGAGATGGCGTATCTGGCGCATACCGAGTACGAGCTGCGGGGGCGTTCCTCGCTGGATGTACGGGAGGTGCTGAAGGAGACCATGTTCGCGGCCACGGTCACCGGATCGCCGGTGCAGAACGCGTGCCGGGTCGTCGAACGCCACGAGGTGGGCGGTCGGGGCTACTACGGAGGTGCGCTGGCGCTGGTCGGCCGGGACGGCAGCGGCGCGCAGACGCTGGACTCGCCCATTCTGATCCGTACCGCCGATATCGGCCCGGACGGCGGGCTCCGGGTGCCGGTGGGGGCGACGCTGGTACGGGGGTCGGTGCCCGCGCACGAGGTCGCGGAGACCCATGCCAAGGCGTCGGGTGTGCTGGCGGCCCTGGGGGTGCGTCCCGGCCGGTCCGCCGGGGATGCGGGGCGGCCGCGGCTCGCGGACGACCCCCGGGTGAGGGCCGCGCTCGACGCCCGCCGGGCTTCGCTGGCGCCGTTCTGGCTGCGGCTCCAGGAGCGGCCGGCCGGTCTCGGCGGCAGCGGCGGTGAGCTGCACGGGCATGCGCTGGTGGTGGACGGTGAGGACACGTTCACGGCGATGCTCGCCCATCTGCTGCGGTCGACGGGGCTCGATGTGTCGGTACGGCGGTTCGACGAGCCCGGTCTGCGGGAGGCGGTCGCCGCGCACCGGGGTCCGGTGGTGCTCGGCCCCGGTCCCGGCGATCCCTGCGATACCGCGGATCCGAAGATGCGGCTGCTGCGGGCGCTCGCCGGGGAGCTGCTGGCCGGCCGGGAGCACGGGGTCCTCGGGGTCTGTCTCGGGCATGAGCTGATCGCCGCGGAGCTGGGCCTTCCGCTGGTCCGGAAGGCGGCGCCCTACCAGGGTGCGCAGGAGCGGATCGACTTCTTCGGGCGGCCGGAGACCGTCGGTTTCTACAGCAGTTTCACGGCCCGCTGCGACGGGGCCGCGGCCCGGCGGCTCGCGGGGCGGGCGGTGGAGGTGGCGCGGGATCCGCTGAGCGGTGAGGTGCATGCGCTGCGGGCGCCCGGTTTCGCCTCGGTCCAGTTCCATCCGGAGTCGGTGCTGACCATGGACGGTCCGGCGCTGGTCGCCGGGTTGCTGCGGGAGTCGGTGCTGGCCGGGGGCTGAACTCAGGGGGCGGGGGCCGCCGGGACGAGGACGTTCCCGGACCGGCGGCCCGCCGCCCAGTCGGAGACGTTCCGTGCGGTGGTCTCGACGATCTGGGTGACGGCGTCCTCGGTGTAGTAGGCCTGGTGTGAGCTGACCAGCACATTCGGGAAGGTCATCAGCCGGGCGAGGGTGTCGTCGGCGACCGCTTCGAGGGATTTGTCGAGGAAGAAGAGCCCGGCTTCGGCCTCGTAGACGTCGAGTCCGACGCCGCCGAACCGGCCCCGGCGCAGCTCTCCGACGAGGGCCTCGGTGTCGATCAGACCGCCGCGGCTGGTGTTGACGAGGACGGCGTCGTCCTTCATCGCGGTGAGCGCCGCCGCGTCGACGATGTGGTGGGTGGCGGGGAGCAGCGGGACGTGCAGGCTGATCAGATCGGCCTCGGCGAAGAGGCGTTCCTTGTCGGTGTACGTCATGCCGAGGTCCGTGCAGTCCGGGTTCTCCGCGATGTCCCAGCCCAGCAGGCGCATGCCGAAGCCGTGGGCGATCCGGGCGAAGGCGGCGCCGATCCGGCCGGTGCCGAGGACGCCCGCGGTGCGGCCGTGGAGGTCGCGGCCCAGCAGTCCGTCGAGCCGGAAGTCGAAGTCCCGGGTCCGGCCGGCGGCCCGGACGATGCGGCGGTTGACGGCGGTGGCCAGGGTCCAGGCGAATTCGGCGACGGAGTACGGGGAGTAGGACTCGACCCGGGCGACGGTCAGGCCCAGTTCCCCGGCGACCGCGAGGTCGATGTTGTTGAAGCCGGTGGAGCGCTGGGCGATCATCCGGGTGCCCCCGGCTGCCAGGATCCGCAGCACTTCGGCGTCGAGATCGGCGTTGACGCTGGTGGAGACGGCTTCGTGGCCCGCCGCGATGGGGGCTGTGTCGGCGTTGAGGAAGACCTCCAGACAGCGGACCGGGAACCGTCCGGCGAAGGCCTTCTCGATCAGCGGCTTCTCGTCCGCCTGTACGCCGAAGGCGAGGATCTCCATACGGTGTCTCCCGTCCGCCTGTCCGCCTGTCCGCCCGCCGCCGGGTCCTGTGATGGGGGGCGCGGGCCGCTTCCGGGGCGACTATACGAACCCGGGCGGCGGGCCGGGGGCGGACGCGCCGGTCGCCTCCGGCGGGGAGCGGAGGCCGGACGGGCAAGGGCGGAGCGGGCGGTGGGGGCGGCGGACCCGACCGCCGCCCGTGACCCACCCGGCACGGCGCGCTGTCCCCCCCTGTGCCCTGCGGGCACGGGCGGGGGTGCCGGAGTCCCCCGCCCGTGCCCGCCCTCCGGGGACGGTGTCCGCGTACTGCATGAGCACTGCACGAGGTGGCCGATCGGCCGCGGGTGCCCGCCCGGCGCTTCTCCGGCCCGAGCGGCAAGAGGCGGCCGGGCGGCACTGTGGTACGGACCCGGCCGGGGCCGGGTCGACATGCTTCCGAAGGCACATCCGAATCGCACCGGGGCGGCACCCGGTCCACCGGCCGGGCTTTCGGGCACGCGGCGGACCGGGGCCGGGCGCCCATGCCACCCGGGCCCCGTCCGGCTCTCGCGCCGTCAGCCGAAGAAGACCCCGACCTCCTCGTAGAGTGCGGGGTCGACGGTCTTCAACTTCGCGGTCGCCTCGGAGATCGGGACGCGGACGATGTCCGTCCCCTTGAGGGCGACCATCAGGCCGAAGTCGCCGTCCCGTACGGCGTCGATGGCGTGCAGCCCGAACCGGGTCGCCAGCCAGCGGTCGTACGCACTGGGCGTACCGCCCCGCTGGACATGGCCCAGCACGGTGGTCCGGGCCTCCTTGCCGGTGCGCTTCTCGATTTCCTTGGCCAGCCATTCGCCGACGCCGGACAGCCGTACGTGTCCGAACGAGTCGAGCGTCTCGTCCTTGAGGACCACCTCGCCGTCCTTGGGCATGGCGCCTTCGGCGACCACCACGATGGGTGCGTAGGTGGCCTTGAAGCGGGAGGTGACCCAGGCGCAGACCTGGTCGAGGTCGAAGCGCTGTTCGGGGATGAGGATGACATTGGCGCCGCCGGCCAGGCCCGAGTGCAGGGCGATCCAGCCCGCGTGCCGTCCCATCACCTCCACGACGAGGACGCGCATATGGGATTCGGCGGTGGTGTGCAGCCGGTCGATCGCCTCGGTCGCGATGCCGACGGCGGTGTCGAAGCCGAAGGTGTAGTCGGTGGCCGACAGGTCGTTGTCGATGGTCTTGGGAACGCCGACGCATTTGACGCCGTACTCGTCGTGCAGCCGGGCGGCGACGCCGAGGGTGTCCTCGCCGCCGATCGCGATCAGTGCGTCGACTTCGGCCTTGGCCAGATTGTCCTTGATACGGCGGATGCCGTCGGGGGTCTTGAGCGGATTGGTGCGCGAGGAACCGAGGATGGTGCCACCGCGGGGCAGGATGCCCCGGACGGCCGGGATGCCGAGCGGAACGGTGTCGTCTTCGAGCGGTCCCCGCCAGCCGTCGCGGTAGCCGGTGAACTCGTACCCGTACTCCTGGACGCCTTTGCGGACGACCGCGCGGATGACGGCGTTGAGGCCGGGGCAGTCCCCGCCCCCGGTCAGTACTCCGACGCGCATGAGAAGAAATCCCTTCGCCAGATGAGCCCTAGGACCGTCACGCTAATCGTGATCCAGGTCACTACGAGTGGGCGGCGAGGGTCAATCCCCCTGCGGTACGCGGCGGTCGAGGCGCTGGTCAGCGGGGTGCGCCGGGGTTGCGGGCCGGGAGGCTTTCGCCGGCCTTTGGGCGGTATTTCACCCGTACGAGGGGAGGGGCTCGGTCCGGGTCCTGGTACCCCTCCGCGGGGCCGGACGGGCCGCCGCAGCGGGGGCCGCGGCGGGTTTCCGGCCCGGTGCCGGGGGCCGGGCCGCCTGCCGTGCCCCGCGCGGCTGCGGACCGCGGGGTTCCGGGCCCGGCCTCCGGCGGTCAGCCCGCCGGGCGGGCCGAATCGGCGCGGTCGTCGGGGTCGTCCGGGTCGTCGGGTATGTCGATGCCCTGCTCTATCGCGTACCGGACCAGCTCGACGCGGTTGTGGAGCTGGAGCTTGCCAAGGGTGTTCTGGACGTGGTTCTGCACGGTGCGGTGGGAGATCACCAGCCGCTCGGCGATCTGCTTGTACGACAGCCCCTTGGCGACCAGCCGGAGCACCTCGGTCTCGCGTTCGGTGAGCCGGGGGGCCTTGCTGTCGCCCGGACCGGCGGCGGGGGCCGGGTCGGTGGCCAGCCGGCGGTACTCGCCGAGGACCAGACCGGCCAGTCCCGGGGTGAAGACCGGATCGCCCTCGGCCGTGCGCCGGACCGCGTCGGCCAGTTCCTCCGCACTCGCGGACTTCAGCAGATAGCCCGTGGCGCCCGATTTGACCGCTTCCAGTACGTCGGCGTGCTCACCGCTCGCGGAGAGCACCAGCACCCGCAGCCCGGACAGCACGGCCACCAGTTCCTTGCAGACCTGGACACCCGGTTTCAACGGCAGGTTCAGGTCGAGGACGAGGACATCGGGCGTCACGGCCCGGGCCCGGCGGACCGCCTGCTGACCGTCGCCCGCGGTGGCGACGATATCGAAACCGGCCGCGGCCAGATCACGTGCGACGGCATCCCGCCACATCGGATGGTCGTCGACGACCATCACCCGGACCGCCCCCTGCTGCGGCGACTGCTCCGTCATGCTCCGTCCTTCCCCCTAGGTTCCCGCGGTCCGCGGGACCTTCAACTCGACTTCCGTGCCCTGCCCCGGGACCGAGATCAGCTCGGCGGTGCCGCCCAGCTCCCGCAGCCTGCCGCGGATGGAGAGCGCGACCCCCAGCCGGCCCTCCCCCTCGGCCTGGACCAGCCGCCCCTCGGGGATGCCCGGCCCGTCGTCCCGGACCGTGACGATCACCTCGTCCGGCCAGTCCTCGACCAGGATCCACGCATGGGCGGCGGCTCCCGCATGGCGCTCCACATTGTCCAGCGCGGCACCGACAGCGGCCGCCAGCTCGGTCGCCGCGGCCGCCGGGAGCAGTACGGGCGCGCCGGGCTCGGAGAGAGTGACCCGGGCCCCGGTCCTGGGCGCGAGCAGCGAACGCAGATCGCACGCGCCGGGCTCCTCACCGTCCCCGGAGCGCCCGCCGGCCGGGGCACCCTCGTCGAAGGCGCGGACCAGGGCGCCCTGGGAGGCGTCTTCGGAGGCCCGGCTCGCCGGGACCAGGCCGCTGGAGACCAGGGTGCGCAGGGCGACTTCCTGCTCTCCCGCCATCCGGCCCAGTTCCGCGGCCTCGCCGCCGAGCGCGGTGCCGCGCCGCTGGACCATCGCGAGGACCTGGAGCACACCGTCGTGGATGTCCCGGGCCAGCCGCTCCCGCTCCCGGGTCGCCGCTTCGATCTCCAGGGCCCGGGCGAGGGTGCGTTCGGAGGCGCGGGCGACCTCGACGACGTACCCGATGGCGATGGACGCCACCCACACCAGCAGGACGTTGTGGAAGGTGTCCCCGCTGGGCTCGCCGCGCTGCACCATATTGGCGACGGCCACCAGCGAGGAGGCGAGACCGGCCCACCGCCAGCCGCCCTTGAGGGCGAAGGCGAGGACGGCGCCCGCGGTCCATATCGACGGCAGCGTCGGACCGTCGACGCGCTGGGCGTCGGCATCGGCGACCGGGGTGAGCATGATGCCGGTGAGGGCGATCGTCAGATCGGCGGCGAGGAAGGCCCGGGTGCAGGCGGCGGCGTTGCGGACGTACGGGAGGGTGGCCAGCGTCCAGACCGTCAGGAAGGCGAGGAAGGCGTAAGCCACCCAGGGGCGTTCGAACTTGTCCGGGTTGAGCGGCAGCAGCAGGAGGGCGTAGAGCATCGTCAGGACGCGGTAGCCCGCGAGGGCGCGCCACAGTGGCAGCTCGACCGACATCCGTACGACCCGCTCGCGCTTGGCCATGCTCCCCGCTCCCCCGTGTTCCCTGCTGCTGCCCGCCCGTGGACGCCGGTCCGTACCCCCCGGTACGGAGCCTGCCGGGCCCGGCGGATCAGGCGGCCTGCGCCCGGTCCCCGTCCTTCTTCTCCCCGTCCTTCTGCTCCGCGGCCTTCTGCTCCGCGGCCTTCTTCTCCTCCGCGAGCTGCCGTTTGGCGGCGGTCGCGTAGATGTCGACGTACTCCTGGCCGGAGAGCTTCATGATCTCGTACATCACCTCGTCGGTCAGCGACCGGCGGATGAAGTGGTCGTTCTCCAGCCCCTGGTAGCGGGTGAAGTCGAGCGGCGCGCCGATTCTGATCCCGGGGCGCATCAGCTTGGGGACGACCTTGCCCGGTGGCTGGATCTTCTCGGTGTCGATCATGGCGACGGGGATCACCGGGGCGCCGGTCGCGAGTGCGACCCGGGCCAGTCCGCCGGACTTGCCGCGGTAGAGACGGCCGTCCGGGGAGCGGGTGCCCTCGGGGTAGATGCCGAACAGGCCGCCGTTCTCGATGACCTTGATACCGGCCTGGATGGCCGCCTCGCCCGCGCCGCGCGCGCCCGAGCGGTCCACCGGGAGCTGCCCGACCCCCTTGAAGAAGGCGGCCGTGAGCCTGCCCTTGACTCCGGGGGAGGTGAAGTACTCCTGTTTGGCGATGAACGTGACCTTCCGGTCCAGCACCGCGGGCAGGAAGAAGGAGTCGGAGAAGGAGAGGTGATTGCTTGCGAGGATCGCCGGCCCCTCGGTGGGTACGTTCTCCAGTCCCTCCACCCAGGGTCTGAAGGCAAGCTTCAGCCCCCCGCCGACGGAGAACTTCATAGCGCCGTAGATCAACTCGAATGCCTCCTGTTGCTGTAGTCCAGACCTTAACCCGAGGGGGGTCCGGTCTCCCCGCACCGGGGCCGGTGAGGGGCGGGCGGGCGGCGGGCCGGTGCCGGGGCCGGTGGCGGGCGGACGACCGGGGCGGCGGACCTGGTCGGTGCCAGTCGGGTCGCGTACCGTGAAGTACACCTTCCGAGCCACCGTGCTCCACCCCCGCGACCGGGGCCGCCGCTGCCGCTCCGCCGGCTCCGCCGCGGTCCCGCCCTCTGAAAGGAGATTCCGGTGCCGGTCCTCCCCGGAGCCGAGCCGTACCGCCACGAGGGCGGTGAGATCGGCGTCCTGCTGTGTCACGGTTTCACCGGTTCCCCGCAGTCCCTGCGTCCCTGGGCCGAGTATCTGGCGGAGCGCGGGCTCACCGTCTCCCTGCCGCTGCTGCCCGGACACGGGACCCGCTGGCAGGACATGCAGCTCACGGGCTGGCAGGACTGGTACGCGGAGGTGGACCGCGAGCTGCGGGAGCTGACCGCCCGCTGCTCCACGGTCTTCGTCTTCGGGCTCTCCATGGGCGGGGCGCTGACCCTGCGGCTGGCGGCCCGGCACGGCGATGCGGTCCGGGGCATCGTGCTGGTCAATCCGCTCAACCGGCTGCACGGGCTCCGGCCGGCGCTGCTGCCGGTGCTGCGGCATATCGTCCCGGCGGGTCCGGGTGTCGCCAGCGATATCGCGAAGCCGGGGGTGCTGGAGGTGGGGTACGACAAGGTGCCGCTGCGCGCCGCGCACTCCCTGCTGCGCTTCACCGGGCTGGTCGACGGCGAGCTGCCGCAGGTCACCCAGCCGCTGCTGCTGCTCCACAGCCGGGTGGACCATGTGGTCGCCCCGGCGGATTCGGCCCGGATCCTGAGCCGGGTCTCGTCGACGGACGTCACCGAGGTGGTGCTGGAACAGAGCTACCACGTCGCGACGTTGGACCATGACGCGGAGCAGATTTTCGACAGGAGTTACGCGTTCATCGGCCGGCTCGCTTCGCAGGAGCAGACGGAGGGGAGCTCGACTGGTGGCTGAGCAACACGACGCGGACCGCGAACCGCAGCCCATCGACGAGGAGGCCGCCTGGGCGGCGATCGTCGCGGGGTACGGGGAGGAGCCGCCGGATCCGCCGGGGGCCAAACCGTTCAAATCGGTGGAGGACCTCGCGGCGCTGGAGGCCCCGGTCAACGAGAAGCCGGTGCCCGCGCCGGGGCGTGGTCCGGCCGCGGAGAGCCCGGACCCCGGCGGTCCGGATCCTGAGGGTCCGGACCGGAAGAAGGACGGGGCCGCCGGTGAGGACGGGGCCGCCGGGCCCGGGGACGTACCCCGGCTGGGGAGTTCCGTCGTCTTCGCCCCGGGGGTCGGCGGCGCGGGCCCGCGGGACTATGCGGTCGCCGAGGCCAGGGACGACGATCTCGACGAGAGCGACGAGGGCCATTTCGTTCCGCCGGAGCCGCCGCCGCTGCCGGAGGCCGATGTCACGGCGAAGTTCGCCTGGCTGGCAGTGGTCGGCGGGCCGGTGCTGATGCTGATCGCCGTGCTGCTCCAGTGGGAGATGACGTGGTGGCTGACCACGCTCTCGGTGGGCGGCTTCCTCGGCGGCTTCGCGACGCTGGTGGCCCGGATGGCGGACGGTGACGACGAGGAGGACGACCCGGGGCGGGGCGCGGTGGTCTGACGGCGACCGGCCCGACCGCCCCGCCGGGGGCCGGGCCGCCTCAGCCCGCGGCCGCGGCGGGGACGCGGAGCGCGGCCAGGACCGGCAGATGGTCGGTGGCCGTGCGCAGGTCCGCCTCGGCCACTCCCGGCAGCCGGGACGGCACTCCGCAGGCCAGCACCTCGACGCCCGGGCCGGCGAAGAAGGCGTCGATCCGCTTGCGCGGCGCGCTCTGGGGGAAGGTGTGCTCACCGCCCCAGGGCGCGACCGCCCAGCCGTCCTGGTGACCGGCGGCGAGCCGGCGGAAGCCCGCCCCGTCCGGTTCCTCGTTGATGTCGCCCGCGGCGACGGTGTACGCCGTACCGAGTGCCGCGAGCCGGTCCAGCAGCATCCCCGCCTGGGCGAACCGCTCCCGGGGGTGCAGGCTGAGATGGCAGCTCACCACGCCGAGCGGGGCGGAGCCGCCGAAGCGTACGACCGCGGTCGCGAAACCCCGGCGGTGCTGCCCCCGGGTGAGCGGCAGCAGAATGTCCTCGGTGCGGTCCACGGTCGCCCGCAGCGAGCAGAGCAGCAGCGGTCCGGCGGCGGTGGCACCGCCGGACAGGACCACGAGATCCGTTTTCGACGCCAGCCGGGCGGCGTGCTTGCGCCAGCGGAAGAACCGCGGCGCCTCCTGGATGAACACCAGGTCGGGGGCGCAGGCACGGATCACCCGGACCAGGGCGTCCTCGTCGTCCCTGAGGGAGCGGACGTTGTAGCTGAGCGCCCGGACGACAACGGATCCGTCGGGATTCGTACGGGAGTTGGGCATCGCGCTGATCGACATGCGCCCATTCTGGCAACTGCGGGGCCGCAGGGGGTGCGGCTCTCCACCGGGGCTCCTTCTCCGGGGCTCCTTCTCCGCTCGTCCCGACCGGCCGGTCCGTCGCCGGGTCCGGCCGCCGGAGGCCGTGAGCCGGCCCCGGCCGTGTCCACACGGTCCCGCCCGGCCCGCGACGCCCGGCCCGCACGCTCTCCCCCTGTCTCCTTCGGGCGCGGGTGGGGGTACCAGGGAAACGGCCCCCTGGCTTCGCCGGTGGGGGTCCCCCGGCCGCAGGGCGCGCCCTGCGGGCGGACGGCGCTGCTTTCCGGATACGGGCTCAGCCCTGGCGGGCCAGGTCCGCCGCGCCCACCAGGCCCGCGCGGTTGCCCAGTTCGGCCGCGAGGACCTGGGCGTGGGGGCGCCACTGGGAGCCGACCAGCCAGCGGCGGAAGGATTTGCGGACCGGGTCGAGGACGAGTTCGCCCTCGTCGGAGACGCCGCCGCCGATGATGAACGCCGACGGGTCGAAGAGGGACGCGAGATCCGCGAGCCCCGCCCCCACCCAGCGGGCCAGCTCCCGGAAGGAGTCGACGGCGACGGTGTCGCCCCGGCGCGCGGCCGCGCTGATGTGCTGCCCCTGGATGCCGTCGACCGTACCGTCGCCGAGGCCGAGGAGGACCGCCGCCCGCTCCGGTGCCGCGGCCGCCCGCTGGCGGGCGTAGCGGACCAGGGCGCGCCCCGAGGCGTACTGCTCCCAGCAGCCCTGGCTGCCGCAGCCGCAGAGCAGACCGTCCGGTACGACCCGGACATGCCCGAACTCGGCGGCCACGCCGAAGCGTCCGCGGCGGAGCTTGTTGCCCATGATGATGCCGCCGCCGAGGCCGGTGCCGAGGGTGATGACGATGACGTCGTGATGACCCTGTCCGGCGCCGAAGCGGTACTCGCCCCAGGCCGCCGCGTTGGCGTCGTTCTCCACCACGACGGGCAGTCCGACGCGCTGCTCGACCTTGTCCTTGAGCGGTTCGTGGCGCCAGTCGATATTGGGCGCGAAGATAACCGTGGCGCGTTTGTCGTCGACATAGCCCGCGGCACCGATACCGACGGCCGCGATCTCCCCACCGGTGCTCGTCCGCGCTCCGTCGACGGCGGTGCAGATCGCGTCGATGATGCCGTCGGCCGTCGGCGGGGTGGGAACGGTGTGGGTTTCGAGGATGGTGCCCTCTTCGTCGACCACTCCCGCCGCGATCTTCGTTCCGCCGATGTCAACGCCGATGGTGAGTGCCATGATCCCTGTTGTCCCTGCGATCGGTTCGGGCCCGGACGGGGGCAACCGTACCGGAGCGGGGACGGTTTCCGGCCGGTTGTGATCACCGGGGCACCGATCGGGACCGGCCCGCGACCGGGGCGGTCACCGGGTGGTTCAGTCGTCGAGGTCGATCTTCTCGCCGGCCGCCGGGCCGTCGTCGCCACGGTCGTTGCGGTCGTCGTGCTTGTCACGGTCGCGGGCGTCGGCGCGGGAGGTGTCCGCCGGCTTCTCCGCGGTCGCGCCACGGGTCCAGCGGTGCTCCTGGTCCTGGACGGCGGAGCGGTAGGCCGCGAGCAGTTCGCCCCCGGCGGCGGCGAGGTGGTCGAAGACCTGGGGGTTGCGCTCGATAACCGGCTCCACCGCCGCCTTCGCCTGGTTCACGAACTGCTGGACGGCGCTCTGCGCGGCCGCCCCCGGCAGCGAGGACTGGAATTCGGTGACCTTGTCGGCAACGGCACCGAACAGTTTGCGCAGCTCGTCGGCGGCCGTACCGGGCGGGGTCCCGTACTCCGCGCGGCGGCGCGCCTTCTCCGCCTCCAAGTCCTCGGCGCAGGCATCGCCCCAGGGGTCGGCGGTCACGTCGGCGTCGGCGGGACGTCCGGTGGCATCGCTCATCTCGTACTCCTGCACAGGCGCGTCGGGTGGTCTCCTTCGACGGTACCCGACCCCGTGGGAAGCGTTCAGTCCCGCTCGGGCCAGAGCCCGGGATCCGGGGTGAAGCGGACGGTGAGCACGCCGTCGGAGAGTCCGGCGCCGGTCACCGTACAGCGGCGGAGCACGGACGGCAGCGGAACGATCCTGCGGAACGGGCCCACGGTGAGCACGAGTTCACGGCCGCGCCGCACCAGGCCGAGCCGGTCCTTCGTGGCACCGGGCAGGGGGATGGCCCAGGTGAGGATCCCGTCCTCGGCCCGCCGGTCCTCGACCCCGTCGCCCGAGGGGCCGGGGCGGAGCGCCGTGGCGTCGCCCGGAGCCGACACGGGCAGGGGCACGGGCAGCCGGGCCAGATCGTCGGCGCCACGCGGCTCGCGCCCCAGATGCTGCAGTCCGTGCACTTCGCCCCACTCATCCCATTCACCCCATTCATCGAGGCATTTGTTCTGCTCGGCGGTGAGGCCCGCCAGCCAGGGGTCGGCGGAGTGAGCGGGCAGCAGGCGGTTGGCGACCAGCATCCCGACCCGCAGCCCGTGGAGCGCCAGCCCCGGCCGGGCGGCCCGCAGGGCGTCGGTGGCCGCCGGGGACGGCTCCGCGACCAGCAGCAGACCGGTCCCGGGGGCGGCGAGCAGCTCCTCCACCGCGGCCAGATCGCGGTCCCAGCCCGCGGCGGTGTCGTAGAGCCACTGCGCGGGCATCGGAACTCCGGCGAGCTGGGCCAGTACGGGCCGCAGGGCGCGGGCCGCCTGCCGCTCCGCGGGCAGCAGCCTGCGGAGATAACGGCGCAGCTGTCCGGGCAGGGCGAGCAGGGCGACGGCCTCGGCGAGCGGCGGCAGATCGACCACGACGAGATCGGGTGCCGGATCCCCGCGGGTATGCCGGGCGACTGCCCTGAGCAGGGCGAACTGTTCACTGCCCGGGAGTTCCGTCAGCTCTTCCCCGGCGAGCGGGGCCGCCCCGAGCAGTTCCAGGGCCGCCCCGGCCCGCTCCTGGAAGGCGAGGAATTCGGTACGGAAGTCGGCAGCCGCGTCGATCCGCGCCACCCACAGTCCGGGGGCGACCGCCACCGGCTCCGCAGGGTCGGCGGACGGCGGCGCCTCCAGTCCGAGAACGGCCGCCAGGGCCTCGCCCGGCTCGGGCGAGAGCAGCAGGGTGCGACGGCCCGCGCGGGCGGCGGCCAGCGCGGTCGCCGCCGCGACGGTGGTACGGCCCGCGCCGCCGAGCCCGGTGACGAGGACCGTCCGCATCAGACCGCGGGTCCGCTCTCGACGCGCTTCTTCAGCCCGTCGAGGGCCCGGTCGATGATGACCTTCTCGGCCTTGCGCTTGATCATGCCGAGCATGGGGATCTTGACGTCGACCGTGAGCCGGTAGGTGACCTCGGTACGGTCGCCGCCGTCCACCGGGCGCAGGGTGTACGAGCCGTCGATGGCCCGCAGCATCTGCGATTTCACCAGGGTCCAGCTCACCTGGTCGGGACCGCCCCAGGTGTACGCGAGGGTGTGGTCGTCCTTGATGGCCCCGGCGTCCAGGACCAGCCGGACCTCCTCGGCCCGTCCCTCGGTGTCCCGGGAGACGACCTCGGCCAGCTTCACCTCTCCGGTCCACTCGGGGTAGCGGTCGAAGTCCGCGATCACCGCCATGACTTCGGCGGGCGCCGCGTCGATGATGATGTTCGAGCTGGTGTGTTCCGCCATCGCCGCGGCTCCTCACAGTGCGGTACCCGGCCCGGACGCGGACGGACGCCGCACGTCCCGGGGTGAAGGGGTGAATATGTGGTGTGCAGGCTATCGCGACCGGGGAGGCACCCGGTCCACACCCCGGACGATCACACCAGGGCCGGCGAGCCCGGGGACCGTACCGCCCGGGTCACCACTCCAGCGTCCACGGCCGCCCGGTCGACGCGAAGTGCCCGACGTTGACGCACTCGGTCGCGCCGACCCGCATCCGGGACACCAGCGGCTGGTGGACATGGCCGAAGAGCGCGTACCGGGGCCGTACCCGGTGGATCGCGTCCAGCAGCGCCGTACTGCCGCGCTCGAAGCGGCGGGCGACCGTGTCGTAGGTCAGCTCCGGCACCTCGGGCGGGATGTGCGAGCAGAGCACGTCGACCTCGCCGAGGGCCTCGACCTTCGCCGCGTACTCCTCGTCGGAGATCTCGTACGGCGTGCGCTGCGGCGTGCTCAGCCCGCCGCCGACGAAACCGAAGACCAGACCGCCGATCTCGGTCCGCTCGCCGTCGAGGACGGTGACACCGGGGCGGGCGTACTCGGGCCAGAGCCCCGGGATGTCGACGTTTCCGTAGGTGGCGTACGTCGGGGCGGGGAAGGCCGCGAACAGCTCCGCGTACTGGCGGCGGACTGCGTCCTCGATCAGCGCATCCCGGCCCCCGCCGCCGGGGTCCCGTTCGGCCCAGAGCCTCCGGGCCAGGTCACGGGCCTCCTCATAGCGGCGGGCGGTGCGCAGGGAGACGATCAGACCGGCGTTCTCGACGCCGAAAAGATCGGGGAAGATCCCCCGCGAATGGTCGTGGTAGTCGAGGAAGAGCACGAGGTCGCCCAGGCAGATCAGGGCATCGGCGCCGGCGCCCGCGGCGGCGAGATCCGCCGCGTTGCCGTGCACATCGCTGACGACATTGACCCGTGTACCCACCCGTACGCCCTCCCGCCGCTCCGTCCGGCCCCGGTGATCAACCCTAGCCCTGTGCGCCCGGCGCGCGCCTGGCCCGCGCGGCGGACCGGCCGTTCTTCCGGGTTCCGGCAACCGTCGACTACCGTGGGACCCGGTCGTGTCTTGTGGATCTGCGGTACGCCGGTGTCGGCGGGTGTGACGCACAGAACATCTGGCCGGAACCCCCTACCCGGAACGGACTACCGGTGGGTAACGTCCGGGCAGCCCAGTGCACCCGCCACGAGGCTGTGGCGCCGGCGCCCGATGAGGAGCAGCAGTCTTGCGCGAGTTCAGCCTTCCGGCCCTGTACGAGGTCCCCGCCGACGGAAACCTGACGGACCTCATCCACCGCAACGCCGCTCAGCACCCCGATGTCGCGGTCATGGGCCGCCGGACGGACAGCGGCTGGACCGATGTCACCGCCCGGCAGTTCCTCGCCGAGGTGCGCGCCGCCGCCAAGGGCCTGATCGCCTCCGGCATCGGCCCCGGCGACCGGGTGGCCCTGATGTCCCGCACCCGCTACGAATGGGTTCTGCTCGACTTCGCGATCTGGAGCGCGGGCGCGGTGTCCGTGCCCGTGTACGAGACCAGCTCGGCCGAGCAGATCGCGTGGATCCTCTCCGACTCCGGAGCGGTCGCCATCGCCGTCGAGAGCGCCACGCACGCCGCTGCCGTCGCCTCCGTCCGGGACGGCCTGCCGAAGCTGCGCTCCGTCTGGCGTATCGACGAAGGCGCCGTCGACGAGCTGACCGCGGCGGGCGCGGAGATCTCCGACGCGACCGTCGACGAGCGCGGCGGCAGCCTCAAGGCCGACGACGTGGCGACCATCGTCTACACCTCGGGCACCACCGGGCGGCCGCGGGGCTGCGTCCTCACCCACCGGGCGTTCTTCGCCGAATGCGGCAATATCGTGGAGCGCCTCAAACCGCTCTTCCGGACCGGCGAAAGCTCCGTGCTGCTCTTCCTGCCCGCAGCGCACGTCTTCGGGCGGATGACCGAACTGGCCGCGGTCATGGCACCCATCAGACTCGGCACCCTCCCCGACATCAAGACCCTCACCGACGATCTGGCCGCCTTCCGGCCCACCGTGATCCTCGGCGTACCGCGGGTCTTCGAGAAGGTCTACAACGGGGCGCGCGCGAAGGCCCAGGCCGACGGCAAGGGAAGGATCTTCGACCGGGCGGCCCTGACCGCCATCGCCTACAGCAAGGCGCTGGACGGCCCGCAGGGCCCCTCCCTGGGGCTCCGTCTCCAGCACGCCGTCTTCGACAGGCTCGTCTACCGCAAGCTCCGGGCGGTGCTCGGCGGCCGCGGCGAGTACGCGATCTCGGGCGGCGCGCCCCTCGGCGAACGCCTCGGGCACTTCTTCCGCGGTATCGGCTTCACCGTCCTGGAGGGCTACGGGCTCACCGAGTCCTGTGCGGCGACCGCCTTCAACCCCTGGGACCGGCAGAAGATCGGCACGGTCGGCCAGCCGCTGCCGGGCACGGTGGTACGGATCGCGGACGACGGCGAGGTCCTGCTCCACGGCGAGCACCTCTTCGAGGGCTACTGGAACAACGAGGCGGCGACCGCGGAAGCCCTTCGCGACGGCTGGTTCCACACCGGTGACATCGGCGCCCTCGACGAGGACGGCTATCTCTCCATCACCGGCCGGAAGAAGGAGATCCTGGTGACCGCGGGCGGCAAGAACGTCGCCCCGGCGGTCATCGAGGACCGGATCCGGGCGCACGCCCTGATCGCCGAATGCATGGTCGTCGGCGACGGCCGGCCGTTCGTGGGCGCGCTCATCACCCTCGACGAGGAGTTCCTGGGCCGCTGGGCCGCGGGCCGCGGCAAGCCCGCCGGGTCGACCGCGGAGTCGCTGCGCGACGATCCCGAGCTGCTGGCGGAGATCCAGCGTGCGGTCGACGACGGCAACGCGGCGGTGTCCAAGGCGGAGTCGGTACGGAAGTTCCGGCTGCTGGGGGCGCAGTTCACTGAGGAGGCCGGGCATTTGACGCCGTCGCTGAAGCTGAAGCGGAGCGTGGTGGCGAAGGACTTCGCGGAGGAGATCGAATCCCTTTACGGGGACGCCGCCCGCGGGGGCGCCGCCCGCTGAGGGGCCGGGGTGCGGGGCCGAGGGTGCGGGGCCGCGCCGCCGGTGGCTGGTGTTGCGTGTCCGGGCGCGGGCCGCAGGGTGGCTGGTCGCGCAGTTCCCTCGCGCCCCCGCTTGCCCGCCCTGCTCCTCTCAGGGCCGACTCCACCAGGGTGGGAACCCTCCTCCCGTGACGCGCGACCGCACCGGTCACCGGGGGCACCCCCACCCCCCGGGGACCGCTAGAGCAGTTCCCGGAGCCTCGTCGCCAGAAGGTCCCAGCGCCACTTCTCCTCGACCCACCGGCGGCCCCTGTCGCCCATGCGCCGCCGCAGCTCCTCGTCCGCCAGCAGGGTCACGATCCGCTCGGCCGACTCCGCCACCGCCGCCTCGTCGGTGCCGCCGCGCACCACCCAGCCGGTCTCGCCGTTCAGTACCGCGTCCGGCGCGCCGCCCGAGTCGCCCGCGACGACGGGAAGGCCGGTCGCGGACGCCTCCAGGTAGACGATGCCGAGCCCCTCGACGTCCAGGCCGCCGCGCCGGGTCCGGCAGGGCATGGCGAAGACGTCGCCCGCGCCGTAGTGGGCGGGGAGCTGGTCCCAGGGGACGGCGCCGGTGAAGCGTACGGATGCGGCGACGCCCGTGCTCTCGGCGAGTCGCCGCAGGTCGTTCTCGTACGGTCCGCCGCCGACGATCAGGAGGACGGTGCCGGGGATCCGCGCGAGGATCCGCGGCAGTGCCCGGATCAGGGTGTCCTGGCCCTTGCGGGGTACGAGCCGGGACACACAGACCACGACGGGCCGGTCGGTGAGGCCGAGCCGTTCCCGTACGGCCGCGCCGCCGGAGCCGGGGTGGAAGGTCTTCTCGTCGACCCCGGGCGGGAGCTGGACCATGCGTGCGGCGGCCGCGGGGGTGAGCGCGGCGGCGATCCGGGAGCGGGTGTACTCGCCCAGATAGGTGATCGTGTCGGTGCCTTCGCCGATCCGGCGCAGCAGGTGCCGGGCGGCGGGCAGCTGTGCCCAGCCCGCTTCGTGGCCGTGGGAGGTGGCGACGATCCGGTCGGCTCCGGCTCGGCGCAGGGCGGGGCCCATCAGTCCGAGGGGGGCGGCCGCCCCGAACCAGACCGAGGTGCAGCCGTGTTGCCGCAGGAGCGCGCCGGCGCGGGCGGTGACGCGGGGGGTGGGCAGCAGCATCGTCGTACGGTCCCGTACCACGGTGAACGGCTGCTCCGCGTCGAAAGCGGCGGTCGCTTCGGCTCCTTCGCGGCCCCGCTTCCAGGTGGAGGCGTAGACGACGAGCCGGTCGGGGTCGAGTCGCAGGGCCATATTGTGCAGGAACGCCTGGATGCCACCGGGCCGCGGGGGAAAGTCGTTGGTCACGATCAGGGTCTTGTGCATCGTGGGCCGACAGTACCAATCGGGGCCGTACCGGCTCCCGCACACCCGGCCGGGGTCCGTCCGGCCCTGCCTCACGGTCCGGCGTGCCGGGCGGTTGCATCATGTGCGGGGTGCGGCCGCCCCGGGGGCGGGCGTGGCATCTGCCGGGAGAAGGGGCGGCCATGACCGACGGGCGGCGCAGCGGCGTCACGGGGTGCACCGGGCGGGCCTTCGGCGCGATCGCCGCCGGGTGGCTGCTGACCCGGGCCGGTCTGCTGATGTGTGTGTTCGGGCTGGTGACCGTGCCCGGCCCGGACGTCACTTCGGACGTCTCGGTGATCTACCGGGGCTGGTACGAGGTGCTGCGTACCGGTGTGTTCCCGGTCGGCGACGTGACCTGGCAGTATCCGCCGGCGGCTGCGCTCGTGATCCTCTCGCCCTCGGTGCTGCCCTTTCTGGAGTACGCGGCCGCGTTCTTCGTCCTGGCGCTGTTGTGCGATGCGGTGGTGCTGGTTCTGCTGCTGGGTGCGGCCCGGCGTCCGGGGGGTTCGGTGCGGGGGGTGTGGGTGTGGGTGGCGGGGGTGCCGTTGCTGGGTCCGACCGCGTACGCCCGCTACGACCTGATGGTGACCGCGGTGGCGGTGGGGGCGCTGCTGGCGGGGGTGCGGCGGCCCCGGCTGATGGGTGCTCTGGTGGCGTTGGGTGCGCTGGTGAAGGTGTGGCCGGTGCTGCTGCTGACGGGGGTGGTCCGGGCCCGGGTGTGGTGGGCGGCCGCGGTGACGGCTGCGGCGGTGCTGGTGGCGGCGCTCGCGGTGCCGGGCGCTTACGGTTTCCTGACCCATCAGCGGGACCGGGGTACGGAGGTGGAGTCGCTGGGGGCGCTGGTGTTCCACGTCTGGCGGCTGGCGGGCGACTGGGAGGGGCAGGTGCTGCTGCACTACGGTTCGCTGGAGTTCCTCGGGCCGTACGTCCCGCTGGTCTCC
This sequence comes from Streptomyces sp. NPDC094448, assembly GCF_044763775.1. Taxonomy (NCBI): domain Bacteria; kingdom Bacillati; phylum Actinomycetota; class Actinomycetes; order Kitasatosporales; family Streptomycetaceae; genus Streptomyces; species Streptomyces sp. NPDC094448. The sequence goes on from NZ_JBIWGU010000009.1 coordinate 240,416, forward strand.
GGGGCCGCTCTGGGGCTGGCGGCGGTGGCGCTGGGCTGGCTGGTGCTGTGGCGGCTGCGTGCGGCGACGGCGGCGGGGGGTGCCGGGCTCGGGGCGGTACCCGGTGCGGTGCCGGATGCCGCGTTCACGGCGGTGCTGCTGTTCACCACCACGAGCCGGGTGATCAGCCCGCAGTATCTGCTGTGGCTGGTCGGCCTGGCGGCCGTCTGTCTGCTGCGCCGTCCGGCGCGGATGGTGCTGCCCGCCGTTCTGGTGCTGGCGGCGACCGCGGTGACGGTGCTGGAATTTCCGCTCTTCTTCGACCAGGTGGTGGCGAGCCGCCCGGTGGGGGTGGCGCTGATCCTGGTCCGCAACGCTCTGCTGGTGGCAGCGGCGCTGACGGCCTGCCGGGAGCTGTGGCGCGCTGTCGCGGAAACGGCGGCCGTGGCCGGTCCGGCGGATACCGGCACCGCGGCGGCCGTCATGCCAGCCGGTCCCGCAGATAGCCGCGCCAGCGTGCGGTGAACTCCTCGGGGCCGATGCCGAGGAGCTGGTGCATGGCCTTGGTGACGGCGGCGGTCCGTTCGCGGCCGGCGCCGATCTGCCGGTAGAACCGTACGAGGGTTTCCTCGCCCCATCGGGCGGCGATCAGCTCGCAGGCCAGCCAGCCGCCTTCGTAGGCCCGGGACAGGGTGGCCTGGTCGCCGCCGAAGGAGAAGTCGTGGTCGGCGGGGAGGGTGGCGGGGAGTTCGCCCTGCTGGACGGAGCGGTGGAGTTCGGGGGCGTTCTGGCCGGTGGTCCGGGGGGTGTCCCGGTAGGCGACCCAGTCGGCGAAGCCTTCGGAGAGCCACATCGGGGTGGCGGCGGAGGTCGCGCTGCGGGTGGCGACATGGGTGGTCTCATGGGCGAGGACCACGCTCCGGCCGATGTCGCCGAGGCTGTCGTAGGCGACGGGGTTCACGATCACCCGGTCCGCGGGAACGGCGGCCGAGGTGCCGGTCTCGCCGGTGGTCACGGCCGCGATGCCCTGGTAGACGGCCGGGGGTGTGCCCAGCAGGCCGCCCATGGCCTCCAGGGACCCCGGGACCATGATCACGACGCGGCCGGGCCACGGGCCGCGCCAGGCCCGGGAGACGGCGGGCACCGTACGGTCGACCGCGTCCGCCAGGGCCCGCAGCCGGTCGACGGGCCGGCCGACGGCGAGGACCAGCGAGCTGCGGCCCCGGACGACGGTGACGGCGCCCTGCTGCCAGAGCTGCTCGGCGGCGCCGTCGCCGGGCCGGTCCGCGGTCAGGAACCAGCGGCTGTCGCGGAGGCCCAGTTCGAGCCGGCGGGGGACGACGACGGGTGCGGTGTCGTAGCCGCGTACCCGGTAGTTGAGTTCGGCCTCGGCATAGACCTTGGGACCGTCCCGCCGTACCGCCCCGAGCCGGTAGGCCCAGGAGCCGATGGGGACGTGCGCCAGATTGCGGAAGACCTTCCGTTCGGCGGCCCGCAGTTCGGTCTGTTCGCCGGCGAGTACGGCGAGGTAGCCCTGCTCGTCCCGGTTGAGCAGGGCGGCCGCCCGCGCGTTGAGGGTCTCCTGGACGGAGTCGACGGTATGCGCGGACGCCCGTGAGTCCGGGGCGCAGCCCGTCGACCCGCCCGCCACCAGGGCGAGGGAGAGTGCCAGGGCCCGTCGCCGCCCCGGCTGTTCGTTCCGTCCGCTCGGCCGGTCCCCAGGGGTCCGGTCCGGCCTTCCGTGCACCGCCACGCGGCTGATCGTACGGAACGCGCGGCCCGGTGGCCGGATGTTCAGACCCGGGTGACCGAAGAGACGGGCATCATGCCGACCGGGTCGTAGCGGACGGCGGCGCCGGGGTAAGGGGCGTGGACGACCTGTCCGTTGCCGACGTACATGCCGATGTGGCTGGCGTCGTCGCGGTAGGCGACGAGGTCGCCGGGGCGGGCCTGGGAGAGCGGTACCCGCTGTCCGGCGTACCGCTGGGCCTGTGAGGTACGGGGCAGTCCGACGCCCGCCTGGGCGTAGGACCACTGGGTGAGGCCGGAACAGTCGAAGCCGGAGGGCCCGTTGGCGCCCCAGATGTAGGGCCGGCCCACGGCGCTGCGGGCCGCGTCGACGGCGGCGGCGGCGCGGGCGGAGGGTGCGGCGCCACCGGGGGCGAGGAGCGGGCCGCGGGCGGAGCGGGAGGCGCGGGCGTAGGGGTCGCGTTCGCCGTCGGGGAGGGTGTTCAGGACCCTTCGGGCCGCGGCGAGTTTCCGTTCGACGGACTGTTTGTGGCGGGCGACGGCGGCCCGGGAGCGTTCCAGTTCGGCGAGGTCGCGGACGGCTTCGGCGCGCTGCTGGGCCAGTTCGCGCTGGGCGTGGAGATAGGCGTTGAGGGTGCCGGCCTGGCGGGCACTGATCCGGTCGAGTACCTCGGCCCGGCGGAGGAAGGTGTCGGGGTCGGAGGAGAGCAGCAGCATCAGGGCCGGGTCGGTGCCGCCGAAGCGGTACTGGGCGCCCGCGACCGCGCCGAGGGCGCCGCGCATCCGGTTGACCCGCTCCTGGCCGCGGGCCAGGGCGTCCTGGGCGGCTCTGGTGCGCTGCCGCAGCTTCCCGGCCCGTTCTTCGGCCAGGTTGAAGTCCTCGGTGGCGCGTTCGGCGTCGGCCAGCAGCCGGTCGACGCCTGCGCGGGCCGACCGGGGGGTCGTGGGTTCGCCGGGCGCGGCGCCCGCCGGGACGGCACCGAGTGCGGCGGCCGTGGCGGCGGCTGCCGCGGAGAGGACGGTGAGCCGGGCCCCGTGGGCGGGGCCGGGCGGTGAGGACCGTCGATGGGACGCCACGGAGGCGGGCTCCTTCCGCGTACGGGAATTCGTGCGCGGCAGACAGTAGCCGGGCGATCACCCCGCGGGCACGGGCGGTACGGGCGGATACGGCCGCGCCCCGCCGGGAGACCACAGGTCAACGGCGGGGCGCGGGGTCGGTCCGGGGGGCGGAGATTCGCCCGATCGGGCGGCATGCCCGGGTGTGGCGCGGGTACGGGCCCGCGGCGGGCGTCAGCCGACCCGCACACCGAACTGGAACGGCATGTTGTTCATGGACTCGTAACGCACCACGGCTCCGGAGCGCGGCGAGTGAAGGACCTGGCCGCCGCCCGCGTAGAGGCCGACGTGGTGCAGGTCGCCGTAGAAGATGACCAGGTCGCCGGGCTTGAGGTCGCTCTGCTTGTAGATCCGCGTACCGGCGTTGGCCTGGTCCTGGGACATCCGCGGGAGTTTGACGTTGGCCTGCTTGTACGCCCAGGAGGTGAAGCCGGAGCAGTCGAAGGAGTTGGGGCCGGTGGCGCCCCAGAGGTACGGCTTGCCGATCTTGCTCTGGCCGGCGGCGAAGGCGGCTGCCGCGGTGCTCGACCCGGGCAGTGTCGTGCCGAGGTCGGGCCGGGCGCTGGTGGCGGCCCGGTTGGCGCGGGTCTCCTCCTGCTTGATCTCGGCCCGCTCCTTGGCGGTGAGGGTGTTCAGCAGCTTCTGCGCGGCGCTCAGCTTGGCCTGCACCTCGCGCTTCTTGGCGCCGAGCTGCTCACGGGTCTCGGCCAGGTCGGCGAGCTTGCCCTGGGCCTCCTTGCGCTGCTGCGCGAGGTCGCGCCGCTTCTCCTGGATCGCGTCGATGGCATCGCTGTGCCGGCTGCCGATCCGGTCGAGCGCGGACGCCTTGTCGAGGTAGGTGTCCGGGTCGGAGGAGAGGAAGAGCTGGAGCGCCGGGTCGATACCGCCGGAGCGGTACTGGGCGGCGGCGACCGTTCCGAGGTTGTTGCGCAGGGTGTTCAGCTCGTCCTGGCCGCGGGCGACCCGGTCCTGGACGGCGTCGACCTGCTTCTGGAGCTGGTCCTGCTTCTCCTTGGCGCCGTTGAACTTCTCGGTGGCCTGCGCGGCCTCCTCGTACAGCTTGTCGACCTTCGCCTTGACCTCGCTCTTGCTGGGCTGCGGGGCGGCGTTGGCGCTCTGGGAGGTCAGCGCGACGGCCGCGGCGGCGGTCGCGGTGAGAACGGTGACGCGGGTACGGCCCGGCTGCTTGGCACGACGGTGGGACGCCACGGAGGCGGGCTCCTTCTCCTCGGCACCGCCTGCCGGAAGGGGACGTACGTCCCCGGCTGCGCTCCGAGCGGCTCCCCCGTGAAACGGCCGTCGGTGGCGGATTCGGCGGTTCTTCGCTGTCACCCCGGCTGGGCGATCAACCGTGCGAAGGTTCGAGGCCCGACCCTAGTGATACTCCTGTGATCAGTTCAAATCCTCATCGGAAAAATTCCGGCCGTCCGGGCATTCTTTTACCCTCGCCCCACCCTGTGTCAGGGGTAGTTGACCGTCCGTTCCGCACCGTAGGACCTCAGGAGGCATCAAAAGAGGCGCACTGTGCGGAAATCGGGGTGTTCGGCGCCAACGGGGCGAGGATGCTCCGGAATCGGGCCCGGGAGCCGGGTTTCAGACCCGGGACAGCCTCTTGAGCAGCAGCAGCGAAGCCACCGGGCGGGCCCCGGCCTTGGCGACGCCGTCGGCGACCTCGCGGTCGGTGGAGACGACGACCAAGGGGCGCCCCGGCGGCTCGGCCCGTACCAGCTGGCGGATCAGCTCGTCGGCGGTCACCCCGGGCTTGGAGAACAGCACCCGCACGCCGCGCGGCGGGGCGAGCAGCACCGGTGCGGCCAGTTCGGCGCCGTCGAAGACACAGGTGATCTCCGCGCCGGTCTGGGCGGCGAGCACCGAGAGCCCGCCGAGGAGCCGCAGCCGCTGCTTCTCCAGCGGCATCGTCGGATAGCCGGTTTTGGTGACGTTGTAGCCGTCGACGACCAGATGGACCTGGGGCAGGGCGAGCAGCTGGTCGAGCAGGGCCGGATCCGTCTCCGACAGGGCGCGGGCCGCGATGTCCTTGGGCGACATCCGGCCGGGTTCCACGGCGTCCACGGTGTCCGCGGGATGGACGGAGGCGGGCGGCAGGGCCAGTTCCCTGCGGAGCCCCTGGGCGGCGTCGAGCACGGTGTCCAGCAGCAGCCGCAGCCGCATGTCCTCGATCGAGCGGCCCTCGCGGGCGGCCCGCCGCCCGGCCTCGGCGCTCGCCTCGGCCTCCCCGAGCCGGGCCTTGAGCCGGCGGGTCTCGCTCTCGGCGGCGGAGACCTGGGCCGCCGCCTCCGCTCGGGCCGTGTCCAGTTCGGTGCCCGCGCGGCGCAGCGCGGCCTCACCGCGTTTGAGGTCGCTCTCGGCGGAGCGCAGCTTCCGGCGAAGCGATTCCGCTTCCTTGCGGGCCGTCTCCAGCTCCGTCCGCAGCCGTTCGGTCTCGCTGCGGGTCAGGGTCCGGGCCTCGGCCAGTTCGTCCCGGAGCCGCTCCAGCTCCAGCCGTCCGGCCTCGTCGGCGCGCTCGGCGTCCGCGCGCTGGGCCTCCTCGCCCGCGGCGGCCACCAGCTTCACCCATCCGGTGGGCCGCACGATGTACGCGGCGGCGGCCACGTCCAGCGGATCGGCGGCGGCCGGCGGGGCACCCGCGGCCAGCGCGGCGCACAGCTCGGGCTGCGCGGTGGTGATCCGCTCACCGATGCGCCGGCGGAAGACGGGGTCGCTCTCCAGCGCCGCGGCCATCGCGTTGCCCGCGAGCCGGGCGCGCCGGGAGGGGGTGAAGCGGGCGTACTGCCGGAGCTGAGCGGGCAGCTCCGGCACGGTCAGCCCGCCGAAGGCGTCGGCGACCAGGGCCACGACCCTGCGCCGGACACCCTCCGGCAACGGCCGGTCGAGCGCCTCCGCGGCGTCACCGGCCGGCCCGGCCGGTTGGGCGCCGCTCTCAGGCTGCTCCACGATCCGTCACCCCACTACCCGTCAACCGAGACCCGGCCGCCTCCGCTCAGGAGGTCGCGCCGGGCCTGTCCACCAGCTCGATCTGATCCACGGCGTTGCACCAGCGGCAGCGCACGGAGTCGATGGTCTCACTGAGCACCTCCCGCTCCTCGACGGCGGGCTCTCCGGCCAGGTCCAGATGGACGTACTCCACGACCTTGGAGGAGCGGGTCACGTCGAAGCGGGTCAGGTTGCCGCAGAGCGTGCAGCGCCAGCGGGTGTCGGCCGTCGGCGTGGGCACCGTCGTCATCGTTCCGTCCGTCCTGTTCGTCACGGGTTGCATCCGGTCTGATCCTTGCGGTTCGTGCGGTTGGTCCGTTCACCGCGGTGCGCCGTCGAACTGCGGGTGTACTGCCCGTAACTCTATGGCCTCGCGGGGGTGCGGTGACACGGCGAGGCACTCTGTACCGCTTGATGCCCTTACGCCATTATTTGCCCCGTGAGTCCTTGGCAACAGGCGGCCCGGCGCGCACTCGACGCGGCGGCGCGACGGGCCCCGCGCGGAGCGCGCCGTACCACCGGGACCGGTGCGGGATGTCCGCCGCAGGAGGGAGACGCCCCCGCACCCGGGGCGGCGGCTCCCGGCGCCGATCCGCCGGACGGCGGCCCTCCGGTCGTCACCCGGACGCTGATCGCCGTCTGCTGCGCGGTCTTCCTCATCGGCCCGGTATCGGGGTTCAACCGCTCCTACGGCACCGGGGAGGCCCTCACCGCCGCCCAGGGCGCGTACTTCGCCCGCTGGGGGGTGATCCCCGCCGCGCTCGTCGACGGGACACCGGGCGCCCTGCTCACCCCGCTCACCGCCCTCTTCGTACACGGCAACTGGCTGCATCTCCTCGGAAACATGCTCTTCCTCTACGTCTTCGGCGCCATGACCGAGGAACACCTGGGGCGACTGCGGTTCACCCTCTTCTATCTGGGGGCCGGCTATGCGGCCCTGGCCGCCTACGCCGTCGCCAACGCGGACTCCGAACAGACCCTGGTCGGCGCCTCGGGGGCGATCTCGGCGGTGCTCGGGGCCTTCCTCTTCCTCTTCCCGAAAGCCCGGGTCACCAGTCTCTTCCCGTTCCTCTTCTTCCTGCCGCTGCGCTTCCCGGCCCGGCTGGTGCTGGTGTTCTGGTTCGTACTCCAGTGGCTCGCGGCGACGGGGCTCGGCCAGGGCTCGCCCGCGGTGGCCTATCTGGCGCATCTGGTGGGGTTCGCGATCGGCTTCCTCTACGCGTGGGGACGTTTCCGGCGTCCGGCTAGAGTGAAGGCACCAGCAGCGGCCACCGAGGGAGACAGCCAACCGTGATCACCGCGATCGTGCTCATCAAGACCAGCGTGGACCGCATCCCCGAGATCGCCGACGAGATCGCGGCGCTGGAGAACGTGAGCGAGGTCTTCTCGGTGACCGGGACGTACGACCTGATCGCCATGGTCCGGGTGCCCCGGCACGAGAATCTCGCCGAGGTGATCCCGGGCCGGATCAGCAAGGTCGAGGGCGTCCTCGGCACCGACACCCATGTCGCGTTCCGTACGTACTCCCAGCACGATCTGGAAGCCGCGTTCGCCATCGGCCTGGACGCCTGACGGCGGGCCGGGACCATCCGGCCGCTCCCCCGGCGGGCCCCGTGGCCCCCGTCACAGTGGCCACAGCACCCTCGCCACCAGCAGCTTTCCCTACAGGAAACGTTCTGATGAGGAATTCTTCATCTTCTTCTCATCCGGATGACGCCCTGCGGCTCCCACCATCGACACCATGCTCTTCTCCCACCGCATCGCGGCCCTGATCGCCGTCGTCGCGATCCCCCTCGGGATCGCGGTGACCAGCTACGCCCTCACCGACAGCTCCGACACCCCCAAGGTCCCGCCGAAGGTGAAGCTGGAGTCCGAATCGCCCGGCGGCCCCACGGGAACGGCCGGCAGCCCCGGCCCGGCCCAGGGCGACGAGACGGTGGCGCCCCCGGTGAGCGAGAACCCGGGCGACGACGACGCTCCCCCGGCCACCCCGTCGCGGAACCCGGCCACCGACCGGCCGGCCACGAACGGCGGGGCCACCGGAGGCGGCACCGGAGGTGCTACGGGCGGTGGTACGGGTGGCGGAGCGACCAAGCCCGCACCGGGCAACAACGGCGGGGACGACGACGGCCCGGGAGGCGACGACTTCGGTGACGACGGCTGAACCACTGCGCCGCTGGGTCACCGCACGGGCCCGGACCGTCTCGGCCCGGGCCCGGATCCTTCTCTGGCTGCTCATCGTCATGGCCGTGGCACTCGCCGCGGTGGCCCTGGCGACCCGGTCGGCGCTGCTGCGCGACGCCGACCACCGGATCAACGGTCTGCTGGCCCAGGAGACCAATGAATTCGCCAACTTCGTCCAGCAGGGCTTCGACCCCGACACCGGACAGCGGTTCACCGACCCCAACCCGCTGCTGAAGGTCTTCCTGGCACGCCAGTACCCGGACCCGGACGAAGAACTCATCGGCCTCATCGACAACCCCGCCGCCAGGGACGGGCTGGACACAAAGCAGCAGGGCCGCGACCACAAGATGCGCCGTCCGCTGGTCAAGGACACCACGTCCCTCAAAGACATCCTCGACTCCGGCGACAACTCGGGCACCCTCCGGCGCCCCGACGGCGAGATCCGCTGGGCGAAGGTCCCCATCGAGTCGGCGGGCGGCCACCCCCCGGCGGCGTTCGTCGTCGCCGTCCACCCCGCCGGTGAACGCGAGAAGGCGACCGACGTCTTCCATATGCTGCTCGCGATATCCGGCATCGCCCTGTTGCTGACCACCGGCATCGGCTGGGTCGTCGCGGGCCGCATCCTCCGTCCCGTACGGCTCGTCCGCACCACCGCCGCCCAGTTGACCGAGCAGGACCTGACCCAGCGCATCCCGGTCGAGGGCCGCGACGACATCGCCGCGCTCGCCGAGACCTTCAACGCCATGCTCGACCGGCTGGAGCGGGCGTTCGCGGCGCAGCGGGAGTTCGTCGACGACGCGGGCCATGAACTCCGTACCCCCATCACCATCGTCCGGGGCCATCTGGAGCTGATGGGCGACGATCCGGCCGAGCGGGAGGAGACCGTCCGGATCGTGATGGAGGAACTCGACCGGATGAGCCGGATCGTCGAGGACCTGCTGCTGCTGGCCAAGGCGGAGCGGCCGGACTTCATCACCCCCGAGCCGGTCCAGACCGGGGAGCTGACGGCCGATGTGTTCGTCAAGGCGCGGGCGCTCGGCGAACGGGACTGGCAGCTGGCCGGGGCGGTCGACGCCGAGGTCATGCTCGACTCGCAGCGGATCACCCAGGCCATGGTGCAGTTGGCGCAGAACGCGGTCCAGCACACCGTCATGGGGCAGCGGGTCAGCATCGGCTCGCGCGATACGGGCGACCGCATCGAGCTGTACGTCGCCGACAGCGGGCCGGGCGTTCAGCCGCAGGACGCCGAGGTCATCTTCGAGCGGTTCCGCCGCGGCACCGCCCGCCGCGGCTCCCGGGCCACCGGCGCCGGGCTGGGGCTCGCCATCGTCAAGGCCATCGCCGAAGGGCACGGCGGGCACGTCGAACTGCGCCCGACCGGAGGCGGCGGCGCCACCTTCGTTCTCGTACTCCAGAAGGAAGCGACCCCGTGAGCCGGATACTCATCGTCGAGGACGAGGAACGCATCGCGTCGTTCGTGGAGAAGGGACTGCGCGCCAACGGCTTCACCACCAGCGTCGTCCACGACGGGGACGCGGCCTACGACTACGCCGTGACCGGCGGCTTCGATCTGGTCGTCCTCGATATCGGACTGCCCGGCCGGGACGGCTTCACCGTGCTGCGCCAACTGCGCGAGGCCCAGGTATCGGTGCCGGTGATCGTGCTGACGGCCAGGGACTCCGTACGGGATACGGTCGCCGGTCTGGAGGGCGGCGCCGACGACTGGATGACCAAACCGTTCCGCTTCGAGGAGCTGCTGGCCCGGGTCCGGCTGCGGCTGCGCACGGCCGCCCGCGCGCCGGAGGTCACCGTACTGCGCAACGGCGAACTCACCCTCGACCTGCGGACCCGCCGGGCCCGCTCCGGGGAGCGGCTGGTCGATCTGACGGCCCGTGAATTCGTCCTGCTGGAACTCTTCCTGCGCCACCCGGGGCAGGTGCTGTCCCGGGAGCAGATCCTCTCCCATGTCTGGGGGTACGACTTCGACCCCGGCTCCAACATCGTCGACGTCTACGTCCGGGCGCTGCGGAAGAAGCTGGGGGCCGACCGGGTGGAGACGGTCCGCGGCATGGGCTACCGCCTGCCGGAGTGACCCCGGCCCGTCGGGGCGCAGCCATCGGGAGCCGTACGGTGAACACGCCGTACGGCTTCCGCGCGCCACCCGCCGTACCGCGATGCGCTCCCGGCCGTACGGCTTGGTGAAGTTCCTTTCATCAACGGCTCATGAAGTGCTCACCGCACGGATGAAACCTCTATTCCGTGACACTGAACCTGCGACAGGCCGCGACCCTCTGTGTGGCGCTCAGCATCTGCGCGCTGCTCGTCGTTCCCGGCAATTTCCCCGGACTGGGCGGCGACGCCCGGATCACCCTCGGCGTCTTCGCCATCGCCACCTGCGCCTGGATCGGCACCCCGATCGACGACACCTATATCGCGCTGGGTGCGGGGCTGGCGCTCACGGCGACCGGGGTGATCACCAGTGACACCCTTTTCGGAACCCTCGGCGACGACACGGTCTGGCTGCTGATCTGCGCCTTCGTCCTGGCCGCCGCGGTGGCCAGGACCGGGCTCGCCGGCCGGGCCGCGGCCTTTCTGGTCACCGGCGCCCGGACGGTCCGCCAGCTCGTCCATCTGACCACCGCGGCCCTGGTGGTCACGGCCTTCGCGGTGCCCGCGACCTCCGGGCGGGCGGCGCTCGCGCTGCCGGTGTTCATCGCGCTGGCGAAGGCGCTGGCCGACCGGAAGCGGCTGGTGGTGATGCTGGCGCTGCTGTTCCCGACGGTGATCCTGCTCTCCGCGGTGGCGACCCTCATCGGCGCCGGCGCCCATCTGATCACGGTGTCCGTGCTCTGGGAGGCCACCGGGGAGAGCATCGGTTTCGCCGAATGGCTGCTGATCGGGCTGCCGCTGGCGATCGTCTCCTCCCATCTGGCCGCCGAGGTGGTGCTGTTCACCACCACGAAGCGGGCGGACCGCACCGGCCCCGTGCACATCACCGCCGAGGAGATCCAGGAGCACACCGAGGCCCCGGTCACCGGGCCCTGGTCGCAGGCGGAGGCGCGCTGTGCGCTGCTGCTGGCCACCGTGGTGGCGCTGTGGTGCAGCGAACCGCTGCACCGGGTGCCGCCGGCCGTGGTCGCGCTGATCGGCGCGGTGGTCGCCGCATCGCCCGCGCTGGGGACCGTCGGACTGAAGGATGCGCTGAAGACCGTGCCCTGGTCGATGCTGCTCTTCATGGCCGCGACGATGGCGATGGGTGTCGCGCTCGCCGACTCCGGGGCCGCGAAGTGGCTGGTCGGCGGGGTACCGCTGGATGTGCCCGCGTGGGCCTTCCTGGCCGTCGTGGTGGTCGTGTCGACCCTGGCGCACCTCGTCCTGCAGTCCCGTTCGGCCCGTTCCTCGGTACTGGTGCCGCTGGTCGTGGCGGCGGCCGTGGGCGCCGGGGTCAACCCGGTGGCGGCGGCGCTGGCGTCCACGGCGGCCGCCGGGTTCTGCCATACGCTGCCCGCTTCCGCGAAGCCCGTCACCCTCTACTCCGATATACCGGATATCCCCACGTACACCCCTCGCGATCTGCTGCGGATGTCCGCGGTGCTGGCGCCCATGACCGCCGCGCTGGTGCTGCTGTTCGCGGTGGCGGTCTGGCCCCTGGCCGGCGTTCCCGTCACCCCCTGAGCCACGGCCGGTCCGCGCCCCTCACCCTCACTTGTTCCTCACCCGTACCGGGAGTTCATACGATGCTGACCCGTTTCGCCGTCGCCCCCAGCGGCTTCAAGGAGTCCCTGTCCGCCCAGTCCGCGGCCGAGGCCATCGCCGCCGGGGTCCGCCGGGTGGTGCCCGGTGCCGAGATCGACCTCATCCCCCTGGTGGACGGCGGGGAGGGCACCGCCGAAGCGCTGGCCGCCGCCTCGGGCGGGCGGCTCGTCCGGCTGACCGCCACCGGGCCCACGGGCCGGCCGGTCGCCACACATTTCGCGATGCTCGACAAGTACACGGCCGTGGTGGAGATGGCCGCGGTCGCCGGTCTGTCGCTGGTCCCGCGCGAGCTGCGGGACCCGGCCGCCACCACGACGTACGGCGTCGGGGAACTCATCCGTGCCGCGCTCGACGAGGGCGCCCGGGAGATCCTCGTGGGCTGCGGCGACTCCGGCACCTCCGACGGCGGTGCGGGCGCCCTCCAGGCCCTCGGGGCACGGCTGCTCGCCGCGGACGGCACGGAACTCCCCCACGGCGGGCGGGAGCTGCTCCGGCTGGACCGGATCGACGTCTCCGGTCTCGACCCGCGGCTCGGCCGCACCGATATCCGCGTCGCCTGCAATCCGTTCAACGTGCTCTGCGGCGAGCGGGGTGTGGCCCGGGTCTTCGGCCCCCAGAAGGGTGCGACGCCCGAGCAGGTCGAGCAGTTGTCGGCGGCGCTGGAGCACTGGGCGGACGTCCTCACCCGGGATCTGGACGTCCGGGCCGATCTGTACGAGGGCCCGGGGACCGGCGCCTCCGGCGGGCTCGGCGCGGGGCTCGCGGCGCTCGGCGCCCTGCTGCTGCCGCGGTTCGAGGTGCTGCTCGAACATCTCGACCTCGACGCCCGGCTGGCCCGGGCGGATCTGGTGCTCACCGCGGAGGGGGCGCTCGACCACCAGACCACCCGCGGCAAGGTGCCCGCCGAGGTCGCCCGGCGGGCCAAGCGGTACGGCCGTCCGGTACTGGCCCTGGCGGGCACGATCGGGGAGGGCGCGCACCAGGTGCGGTCGGCGGGGGTGGACGCGTACAGCGGCATACTGCCGGCTCCGGTGACCCTGACCGAGGCCCTCGGCCGCGGCGGGGAGTTCCTCACCGACGCGACCGAGCGGGCGCTGCGGATGGTGCTGATCGGGACGCGGATCCCGGAGCGTCAGCCGGTCGGCGCGGGGGCCGCCGCGGGTGCGGTGCCGGGGTCGGGGACGCACCGGCCGTCCTCGGTGCGGTAGGACCAGCGGGCGCCGTCGGTGACCAGCTCGCGGACGGCGCCGATGAAACGGTCCAGGTGCTCGTCGGGCGTACCGGCGCCGAAGCTGACCCGGATGGCGTTGAGCGACCGCTCGCCCGGCTCGGCCTCGGGGGCACCGCACTCGCCCGGGTCCTGGGGGTCGCTGCCCAGCAGGGTACGGACCAGGGGGTGGGCGCAGAACAGGCCGTCGCGGACGCCGATGCCGTACTCGGCGGAGAGCGCGGCGGCGAAGTGGGAGCTGTTCCAGCCCTCGACGACGAAGGAGATCACACCGACCCGCGGGGCGTCGTCGCCGAACAGGGAGAGGACCTTGACCTCCGGGACCTCGGCGAGGCCGGCGCGGACGCGGTCCACGAGCGCCTGCTCGCGGGCGACGAGACCGTCGAAGCCGGCTTCGGTGAGGGCGCGGCAGGCGGCGGCGATCGCGTAGACGCCGATGACGTTCGGCGAACCGGCCTCGTGGCGGGCGGCCGTCGTGTGCCACTCCACCTCGACGCCGCCGTCGGCGCGGCGGGCGACCTTGCGGGAGGCGCCGCCGCCCGCGAGGTACGGATCGGCCGCGCGCAGCCAGTCGGAGCGGCCCGCGAGGACGCCCGAGCCGAAGGGCGCGTACAGCTTGTGTCCGGAGAACGCGACCCAGTCGACGTCCAGCTCCTGGACGGAGACCGGGTGGTGCGGGGCGAGCTGCGCGGCGTCGAGGACGATCCGGGCGCCGTGGGCGTGCGCGGCGGCCGCGAGTTCCCTGACGGGCCACAGCTCGCCGGTGACGTTGGAGGCGCCCGTGACGCAGACCAGCGCCGGGCCGTACGGGTCCCGGTCCGCGAGGGCCCGCTCCAGGGTGGTCACGGCATCGCCGGGGGTCCGCGGCGCGTTGAGGTACGTCACCCGGGCATCCCGCCACGGCAGCAGCGACGCGTGGTGCTCGGTCTCGAAGACGAAGACCTGGCAGCCGGCGGGGAGGGCGGCGGCGAGGAGGTTCAGGGAGTCGGTGGTGGAGCGGGTGAAGACGACCTGGTCGCCGTCGCGGCAGTCGAGGAATTCGGCGACGGTGCGGCGGCTGTTCTCGAAGAGGTCGGTGGAGAGCTGGGAGAGATAGCCCGCGCCCCGGTGGACGCTGCCGTAGTACGGCGCGTACGCGGCGACATCGTCCCAGACCCGCTGGAGGGCGGGGGCGCTGGCGGCGTAGTCGAGCGCGGCGTAGGTCACTTCGCCGCCGGTGACGAGCGGCACGGTGACATCGCTGCCGAGGACGGGGAGGGGAGCGGAGGCGGTGGTCGCGGCGGGGGCGGTGGTGGTGGCGACGGGCTGCGGACACACGGATGCGGACATGGCGAACTCTCCCGGGAGGGCAGGCGGAATGAAGGCTTCAAAAGCCCCGCACGGCAGACGGAGGAGGCGCGTGGTGCTCGGGCGCACGGCGTTCCGGGGTACGGGGAGGTGCTGAAGAAGGGGCTACGAGGCCCTATCGCATTCGCTTGCTCACGAGGCTGCTCCCTTGAGGACCAGGACCCCAGGGTGTAGCAGGGGTCCGCGCTTGCCGCGGGCCTCGCTGCCCACGGCCTGGTCTTCACCCGGGGCACCCCGCCACGGACGGAGGGTTGCCGGACAGCGGGCCGGGGCCGTAGTCGCTGTCACTCATGACCTGGCCCAAACCGTATGCGACAGCCTGCGACCTCGCAACCCCGTCCGGTATCCGGACAACCCGGCCGTCCCGGGGCCCGGCCTCGGCCCGGTGCCGTCCCGTAACGAGTCGGTCCGCGGCGAGTGCAGTGTCTGCAGGGCTTGTTTGCCGGCTGCGAGCCGCCATGGGCCGTTCGCGCAGTTCCCCGCGCCCCTACCTGGTCGTCCCGCCCCTGAATCGGTCGCCGTCCATGAGGTCTCCCTCTCCGGCGGAATGAGGACAAGGTCTTGGGGGGCGCGGGGAACTGCGCGACAAGCCACCGACGGCCCGCGGCCGGGAGCAGACATCGCCGGTTCCGGCGCCTGCCGTCAAAGCCCGGGTGGGGCGGGTGACCGTGGCATCAGAGATCTCCCGCACACCCTCGTGGGCCTCCGTCGGGCAGCCGCAGGGGCCCAGGGCCCTGCCGTTTCCCGCGCCCGGGCCGGAGGCTACTTCGTGGCCTGGATCCAGCGGGTCAGCGTCGCCGATGCCGCTCCCGAGTCCAGGGAGTCCGCCGCACGGGCCGCCGCCGCCGCGATCTGGGTCGTCAGGGGCTCGTCCGTCGGTGCCAGCGCGACCAGCGCCGCCGCCGCGTTCAGCACGACCGCGTCCCGTACCGGCCCCCGCTCCCCCGCGAGCACCCGGGTCGCGACCTCCGCGTTGTAGGCGGCGTCCGCGCCGCGCAGGGCTTCGACGGGGACGAGGTCGATGCCGACGTCACGGGGGTCGAACGCCTCCTCCCGTACCGTGCCGTCACGGACGATCCAGACCCGGGACGTCGCCGTGGTGGTCAGTTCGTCCAGACCGTCGTCACCGCGGAAGACCAGCGCCGACGAGCCCCGCTCGGCCAGCACCCCGGCCATGATCGGGGCCATCCGGGCGTCGGCGACGCCCGTCGCCTGCGCCCCGACCCGGGCGGGGTTGGTCAGCGGGCCGAGGAAGTTGAAGGTGGTCCGGATCCCGAGTTCCTTCCGCGCCGCCGCCACATGCCGCAGCGCCGGGTGGAACTTCACCGCGAAGCAGAAGGTGATCCCCGCCTCTTCGGCGACCTCCGCGACCCGCTGGGGCGTCAGCTCCAGATTGACGCCGAGCTTCTCCAGGACGTCGGAGGCGCCGGACGCGCTGGAGGCGGCGCGGTTGCCATGCTTGACGACCTTGGCGCCGGTCCCGGCGACCACGATCGACGCCATCGTGGAGATGTTGACGGTCTTGGCGCCGTCGCCGCCGGTACCGACGATGTCCACCGTGGGGCCCGGCACGTCGATGAGATGAGCGTGCTCATACATCGTGCGTACCAGACCGGAGATCTCCGCCACGGTCTCGCCCTTGGCCCGCAGCGCCACCGCGAAACCGGCGATCTGCGCGTCGGTCGCCTCACCGCTCAGGATGCGGTCCATCGCCCACGCCGTGGCATCCGCGCTCTGGTCGTGGTCGGTGAGCAGGGAGTCGAGTACGGCCGGCCAGGAGTGGGCCGCCACGCTGTCGCCGCCTGCCGGGGTCACAACGTTCATGGTCCGCTCCCGGGGTCCATCGTGAGTAAGGGATACGGCCCACCCTATCCAGCGCCGGGTACGGCAAAGAGCCCCGTCCGGGCAGTGGACGGGGCTCTTGCCGTGGCGACGCTTTCAGCGGTCGGTCAGCGGTCAGTGCTTGCCGCTGGTGACCTCCTCGTGCTCACCGTGGCCATGGCCGTGACCATGGGCCGCGGCGATCTCCTCGTACTCCTCGCGCGTGGCCTTGGGGATCTGGTTCCCCTCGCCGTAGAAGCCCTTGCTGAGCTTCGCGCGGAACTTCTGCACGGGCGAGATCTTGCGGCGCACACCGTTCTCGTCGACCTCGGGGCCGATTTCGAGCGGCTGGTGCTGGGTGTGCGCGGTGAGGGTGTGCAGATCCGCCTGGCTGAGCGGCTCGTGCACCTCGATGAACTCTCCGTGCGGCAGCCGCTTGATGATGCCGGACTCGCGTCCGTGCAGCACCTTGTCGCGGTCGCGGCGCTGGAGACCCAGGCAGATGCGCTTGGTGATGATGAACGCCAGGACCGGTCCGACGAAGAAGAAGATCCGGACGAACCAGGTGATCGCGTTGATCGACAGATGGAAGTGGGTGGCGAAGAGGTCGTTGCCACCGCCGACCAGCATGATGAAGTACGCGGTCAGCCAGGCCACACCGAAGGCGGTACGGGTCGGGGCGTTGCGCGGGCGGTCCAGGATGTGGTGCTCGCGCTTGTCGCCGGTGACCCAGGACTCGATGAACGGGTAGACGGCGATGGCGGCCAGCACCAGCGGGAAGATCACCAGCGGGATGAACACACCCAGGACCAGGGTGTGGCCCCACGCGTTGATCTCCCAGCCCGGCATCACACGGATCAGACCCTCGGCGAAGCCCATGTACCAGTCGGGTTGCGCGCCGGTGGAGACCTGGTCGATCCGGTAGGGACCGACCGACCAGACCGGGTTGAGCGTCGCGATCGCCGCGATCACCGCGATCACACCGAAGACCAGGAAGAAGAAGCCTCCGGCCTTGGCCATGTAGACCGGCAGCAGCGGCATGCCGACGACGTTCTTGTTGGTCCGGCCCGGGCCCGCGTACTGCGTGTGCTTGTGGTAGATGACCAGGATCAGATGGGCCACCAGCAGGCCCATCATGATGCCGGGCAGCAGCAGGATGTGGATCGAGTAGAACCGCGGCACGAAGTCGTGCCCGGGGAACTCGCCGCCGAACAGGAACATCGAGATGTACGTACCGACGATCGGCACGGACAGGATCGCGCCCTGCATGAACCGGACACCGGTGCCGGAGATCAGGTCGTCCGGAAGCGAGTAACCGGTGAAGCCGGTGAACATGCCCAGGACCAGCAGCAGGAAGCCGAACAGCCAGTTGACCTCGCGCGGCTTGCGGAACGCGCCGGTGAAGAAGACGCGCATCATGTGGACCATCATCGCGGCGACGAAGATCAGCGCGGCCCAGTGGTGGATCTGGCGGATCAGCAGACCGCCGCGGACGTCGAAGCTGATGTCCATGGTCGAGGCGAACGCCTCGGACACCTTCACGCCCTGGAGCGGCACATAGCTGCCCTCGTAGACGATCTCGTTCATCGACGGGTTGAAGAACAGCGTCAGATACACACCCGTGAGGATGATGATGATGAAGCTGTAGAGGCAGATCTCACCGAGCATGAAGGACCAGTGGTCCGGAAAGATCTTCCGCATATTGGCCTTGGCGAGGGAGTAGATCCCCAGCCGGCCGTCGGCCCAGTCGGCGACCCGCTCGCCCGCGGGTGCCTTCCGGTCATCCGCGGACTGCTTGTTCTCGGTCGTAGTACTCATCCGCGCTCCCAGAAGGCGGCACCGACAGGCTCCTCGAAGTCGCCGAGCGCTTCAAGGTTGCCCTCGGCGTTCACGCCGATCCGCAGCTGCGGAAGCGGGTGACCCGCCGGGCCGAAGATGACCCGGGCGCCGTCGGAGAGGTCGAAGGTGGATTGGTGACACGGGCACAGCACGTGGTGTGTCTGCTGCTCGTAGAGGCTGATCGGGCAGCCGACGTGGGTGCAGACCTTGGAGAAGGCGACGATGCCGTCGTGCGACCAGTCCAGCTCGCGCTTGTCCTTGATGTCCTCCGGCTTGATCCGGACGAGCATCAGGGCCGCCTTGCCCATCTGAATCTGCCAGTCGTGGGCGTGCGGGTCGAGGCCCTCGGGGCTCGCGAAGACCAGCGAGCCGACCGTGATGTCCTCGGGACGCAGCGGCTCATTGGTGTTCATGTTGATGAGCTGCTTGCCCTTGGCCCACAGGGTGGAGCGGAGCTTCTTCTCCGGCAGCGGACCGAGGTCGCGCAGCAGCACCACACCGGAGAGCGGCACCAGGGCCATCGCGCCGAACATGGTGTTCCGGACCAGCTTGCGCCGGCCGAAGCCGGACTCCTCGTTACCCGCCCGCCAGTCGGCCATGACCTGGGCCTTGACCTCGGGGGACGCCTCGATCGGGTGCCGGTCGTCGGCGACTTCCGCATCGGACATCAGGGTACGGGCCCAGTGGACCGCGCCCGCGCCGATGCAGAAGAGGGCGACGCCCAGGGTCAGACCGAGCGAGAAGTTCAGCGCGCTCACATGGCCGAACGGGAAGATGTACACGATCTTGTCGACCGGGAAGATGACGTAGCAGGCGATGAAACCCACCGTCGCCAGCATCGACAGCGTGAACAGCAGTGCGACCGTGCGCTCGGAGCGCTTGGCCGCGGCCTCGTCGATGTCCTGGATTCGCGGCTTGTGGGCCGGCAGTCCGGGGTCGGCGAACGGGTCCGCGGAACCGGTCCCGTGCGGGGTCACGGCGGAGCCGCCCCCGGCCGCGCCGTGCGCGGCGTCCTGCTCGTGCGGCAGGTTCTCTTCTGGAATGTCTTGGCTACTCATGACTTCTTGGCCTTAGCGGTGTGGGCCGCGACCCAGACGGCAACTGCGATCAGCGCGCCGAGCCCGAAGACCCACGCGAAGAGACCCTCAGAAACGGGGCCGAGAGCACCGAGGGAGAGACCACCGGGGCTCTCCGCCTGGCTGTCGTTCATCTCCTGGACGTAGGCGATGATGTCCCGCTTCTCCTGCTCCGGCATGATGCCGTCGGGGAAGGAGGGCATGTTCTGCGGGCCGGTCTGCATGGCCTCGTAGATGTGCTTGGCGCTGACGCCCTCAAGGGTGGGGGCGTACTTGCCCTCGGTGAGCGCGCCGCCCTTGCCCGAGAAGTTGTGGCACTGGGCACAGTTGTTACGGAAGAGGTCGCCGCCCTTGGCGACGTCCGCGCCCGTGGGGCTGTACTGCTTCTCGGTCGGTGTGACCGGGCCGGCACCCATCGCGCCGATGAAGGCCGCCAACTGGTCGACCTCGGCCTGGGTGTAGATGGCCGGCTTCTTCGGCACCTGGGCGCCGGGCTGCTGGGCCGGCATCCGGCCGGTGGTGACCTGGAAGTCGACCGCGGCGGAACCGACGCCGACCAGGCTCGGGCCGTCGGACGTACCTTCGCCGCCCGTTCCGTGGCAGCTCGCGCAGCCGACGGTATAGAGCTTCTTGCCCTCCTCGATGGCGAGGGACTGGGCGGTTTCGTCAGCCTGTGCCTTGTCCGCGGGCGCGAACGCGGCGTACAGCCCCCCGGTGGCCGCCAGCGCGAGGAGTAGGACGACGATCGCCGCCAGCGGATGGCGTCGTCGTGCGGAGAGCTTTTTCACGGATTACCCCGGTGTCAGGATTTTCTGCGTCGTGCTTCTGGACTGTGTCTGTCTGCGTCTGCCCGGCGGTCTGCCGCCGGCAGCGGCTCGTGCGTCGGGCGGCGGACCGCCCGCCCCATTACTTGATCATGTAGATCGTGAGGAAGAGGCCGATCCAGACGACATCGACGAAGTGCCAGTAGTAGGACACGACGATGGCGGAGGTGGCCTGCTCATGGGTGAAGCGCCGGGCCGCGTAGGTACGGCCCAGAACCAGCAGGAAGGCGATGAGACCGCCGAGGACGTGCAGTCCGTGGAAGCCGGTGGTCAGGTAGAAGACCGAACCGTAGGGGTCCGACTTCAGCGAGAGACCGTGCTGGACCAGCGCGGTGTACTCGTACACCTGGCCGCCGATGAAGATCGCGCCCATGATGAAGGTGACGATGAACCAGGTCCGGAGCTTCTTCACATCACCGCGCTCGGCGGCGAAGACGCCGAGCTGACAGGTGAGTGAGGAGAGCACCAGGATCGTGGTGTTCGTCGCCGAGAAGGGAAAGTCGAGAAGGTCCGCCCGCTCACTCCAGAAGTCGGCACCCGTCACCGAACGCAGAGTGAAGTACATCGCGAAGAGGGCCGCGAAGAACATCAGCTCGGAACTCAACCAGATGATGGTTCCGACGCTGGTGAGGTTCGGTCGATTGACCGACGGGTGCGCGTGCCCGATATCTACTGTCGTTGCTGTCGCCACGACCGACATTATGTCGGTCGCTTATCCCGCCCTCACTCCGGGGGGTGCCGTTCGGTGTGTCAGCGGCCCCGTCCCAGCTCGAACGGCCCATCGCGCGGGCCGGAGAGCGGGCGGCGGGCGGCTGTCGGCGCCGTGGTGGACGGAGTAGCATCCGCCCCATCGGTACCAGGGTCCGAAGACGCGGAGGAACGATGCAGCCGACCGCCACCGTGCTGGTCTACAGCGACAACGCCAACACCCGTGAGCAGGTGCGGCTGGCCGCGGGACGGCGGCCGGCCCCCGATGTGCCGCCGGTCGAGTTCGTGGAGTGCGCCACCCTGCCCGCCGTACTGGCCCGGCTGGACCGGGGCGGAATCGACGTGTGCGTGCTGGACGGCGAGACCGTGCCCGCCGGCGGGATGGGCGTCTGCCGCCAGATCAAGGACGAGATCTTCGACTGCCCGCCGGTGCTGCTGCTGATCGGGCGCCCGCAGGATGCCTGGCTGGCGACGTGGAGCCGGGCGGACTCGGCGGTGACGCTGCCGGTGGATCCGGTGGAGCTGGCCGGTGCGCTGGCGTCCCTGCTGCGCTCCCGTACCGCCGTGGAGGCCTGACGGACGGCTGTTCGCCCTTCGGGGGTTTCCCGGGGGCCCTGCGGCGGCCGGCGGTCGCCGCAGGGCCCCCGTTCCGCTTTTCGGGTGAATGGTCGACCCGGGGCGCGGAGGTTCCCGTACGGCCCCCCTGAGCGCGTTGTGAGGCCGTACGGGTGATCGGGGCCGCGGTTCAGATCCGCGGGCGCAGCCGGGCGGCGTCGGTGGCGCTGCTGCCGTCGGGCTTGGTGTCGGCGTTCAGGGCGCTGCCCTCGCGCCATTCCGGCCACTCCATGTTCCAGTCGCCGTATCCGTTGCCGAAGACGTCCATGTCCTCGCCGATGCTGTTGATCACCTCGACGAGGTCGCCCTCCTGGAAGTTCTCGTAGAACCAGGCGGCGTTCCGGGTGGACATACCGGTGCAGCCGTGACTGACGTTGGCGTAGCCGTGGGAGCCGAGGGACCAGGGCGCGGCGTGGACGTACTCGCCGCTCCAGGTGACCCGGGTGGCGTAGTAGACGGGCAGGTTGTACGCCTCGGAGCCGCCGATGCCGACGCTGGAGCCGCGCATGCGGACGAAGTATTCCTTGCCGAGCACGACCTTGACGCCGTTGCGGGTGGCGAAGCCCGGCTTGCCGGTGGTGATCGGCACGGACCGGATCACCTCGCCGTTCTGGAGCACGGTCATCCAGTGGGAGGAGGCGTCCACGATGGCCTCCATCCGGTCGTCGAAGGTCATCTTCAGGGGCTCGCCGGGAGGTCCGCCGTAGAGCCCCTTGGCGACCTTCACGCCCTGGAGGTTGTTGGTGACCGTGACCTTGCCGCCCTCGGGCCAGTACTCCTTGGGGCGGTAGTGCAGGACATCGTCGTTGAGCCAGTGCCAGGCGCCTTCGACACCGGGTTTGACGTCGACCTTGAGGCCGCGCTCCACGGCCTTGCGGGAGGCCTTGTCCACGGGCGCGCTCAGCTCGGCGATGATCGGCTGGCCGACGCCGTACTCACCGCTCTCCGGGGCGAACTCGACGGTCAGATGTTCCTTGGCGGGGGCGGTGGCGAAGGTGAGGTTGCGGCTGCCGGGGGAGCCCTCGGGGTTCTCCGTGGCGACCCGGGCGGTGTACTTGGCACCGGCCGACAGGGCGCCGGTGGAGCGCCAGCGCACACCGTCGGCGGACAGCTCGCCCGCGAGGTGGTGCCCGGTGTCGTCCACCACGGACACATCCGTGATGCGGCCCTCTTCACGCTTCACGGTGACTTCAAGCGGTTTGTCGGGGTTCACCTTGGTACCCCCCTGGGGGGTATTGAAGGTGACCTGCTTCGCCGCGTCGTAGGGCTTGACGGTCAGCGGGTCGGGGCCTGCCTCCCCGCAGGCGATCGCAACCGCACCGAGGGAGACCAGCAGCAGGGAGCAGCGGAGCACGGTGCGAAACCGGGGCGTCTGGTTCATAGCTCACACCGTAGGAAGATCGCCTCCCGGGAGCGCGCTGGATGCGTACAAAAGGGGAAGGCCCGGGTCCCCCTGGGTGAAGGGGGACCCGGGCCCGGTGTGTGTCGTTGACACGGACCGTTTACTGGTTCTGGTTCTCTCCGCGGTAGTACTCGAAGACCCAGGCCCAGATGCCGACCAGGATGATCGGCGCCGAGAAGTACATCAGCCACCAGCCGATCGCCACCGAGAGGAAGGCGAGGGCTCCGCCGGAGGCCAGGAAGAGCGGCGCCCAGCTGTGCGGGGAGAAGAAACCGACCTCGCCGGCCTCGTCGGCGACGTCCGCTTCCTTGTCGTCCTGGGCCATGGCGTCGACTCGCTGCGCCGTGAAGGCCAGGTAGAAGCCGACCATGAGGCTCAGGCCGAAGGCCATGAAGAGCGCGGTGGTACCGGCCGGCTCCTTCGACCAGACGCCGTAGAGGATGGCGATGGCGAGGATGAAGACGCTCAGCCAGATGAACATCCGTCCTTGGATCTTCACTTGCCGGCCTCCTTCCCGGAGATCTGGGCGGTGTCGCCGTGGTCCAACTGGTCGAGCGCGGCGATCTCCGGGTGGTGCAGATCGAACGCGGGCGATTCGGAGCGAATCCGCGGAAGGGTGAGGAAGTTATGCCGCGGCGGCGGGCAGGACGTAGCCCATTCGAGGGAACGGCCGTAGCCCCACGGGTCGTCGACCTCCACCTTCTTGCCGTACTTCGCCGTCTTCCAGACGTTGTAGAAGAACGGCAGCAGCGAGGCGCCGAGAACGAAGGAGCTGATCGTGGAGATGGTGTTCAGCGCGGTGAATCCGTCGGCGGCGAGATAGTCCGCGTACCGGCGCGGCATGCCCTCGGCACCCAGCCAGTGCTGGACCAGGAAGGTGCCGTGGAAGCCGAGGAACAGCGTCCAGAAGGTGATCTTGCCGAGCCGCTCGTCCAGCATCTTGCCGGTGAACTTCGGCCACCAGAAGTGGAAGCCGGCGAACATCGCGAAGACCACGGTGCCGAAGACGACGTAGTGGAAGTGCGCGACGACGAAGTACGAGTCGGAGACGTGGAAGTCCAGCGGCGGCGAGGCCAGGATGACACCGGTCAGACCACCGAAGGTGAAGGTGATCAGGAAGCCGATGGTCCAGAGCATCGGTGTCTCGAAGGACAGCGACCCCTTCCACATGGTGCCGATCCAGTTGAAGAACTTCACACCGGTCGGGACCGCGATCAGGAAGGTCATAAAGGAGAAGAACGGCAGCAGCACACCGCCGGTGACATACATATGGTGCGCCCACACCGTCACCGAAAGGCCGGCGATGGCGATGGTCGCGGCGACCAGGCCCATGTAGCCGAACATCGGCTTCCGGGAGAAGACCGGAATGATCTCCGAGACGATGCCGAAGAACGGCAAGGCGATGATGTACACCTCTGGATGCCCGAAGAACCAGAAGAGGTGCTGCCAGAGCAGTGCACCGCCGTTTGCGGCGTCGAAGATATGGGCGCCGAATTTACGGTCGGCCTCCAGCGCGAAGAGCGCGGCGGCGAGCACCGGGAAGGCGAGCAGCACCAGCACACCGGTGAGCAGCACGTTCCAGGTGAAGATCGGCATCCGGAACATCGTCATACCCGGTGCGCGCATGCAGATGATCGTGGTGATGAAGTTGACCGAGCCGAGGATCGTACCGAAGCCGGAGAAGGCCAGACCCATGATCCACAGATCGGCGCCGACGCCCGGCGAGCGGACGGCGTCCGACAGCGGGGAGTAGGCGAACCAGCCGAAGTCGGCCGCACCCTGCGGGGTGAGGAAGCCGGCCACCGCGATCAGCGAGCCGAAGAGGTACAGCCAGTACGCGAACATGTTCAGCCGCGGGAACGCCACATCGGGCGCACCGATCTGGAGCGGCATGATCCAGTTGGCGAATCCGGCGAACAGCGGCGTCGCGAACATCAGCAGCATGATCGTGCCGTGCATCGTGAACGCCTGGTTGAACTGCTCGTTCGACATGATCTGCGTGCCGGGGCGAGCGAGTTCGGCGCGCATGAAGAGCGCCATCACGCCACCGATGACGAAGAACACGAACGACGTGACCAGGTAGAGCGTACCGATGGTCTTGTGGTCGGTGGTGGTCAGCCACTTCACCACCACGTTGCCGGGCTGCTTGCGCCGGACCGGCACCTCGTTCTCGTACGAGTCGTCGGTCGCGGCGGCACCCTGGGGTTGATTGAGGATGCTCACAGTTGCTTCTTCTCCGCGTTGATGGCCGGCGTGGTCTGCGCGATGCCTGCCGGGACGTACCCGGTCTGACCCTTGTCCGCCAGCGTCTTCAGGTAGTCCTGGTACTCCGCGGGCGAAACGACCTTGACATTGAAGAGCATCCGGGAGTGGTCGACACCGCAGAGTTCGGCGCACTTGCCGAGGAAGGTGCCCTCCTGCGTGGCGGTGACCTCGAACGCGTTGGTGTGGCCCGGGATGACGTCCTGCTTGAACAGGAAGGGGACCACCCAGAAGGAGTGGATGACGTCGCGCGAGGTCAGGATGAAGCGGACCTTCTCGCCCTTCGGCAGTACCAGGGTCGGGCCCGGGTTACCGGTCTCGGGGTTCCGGGTGCCGGGGATGCCGGCCTCCCAGACGCCGCCCGCGTTGGCGGGGAGGTCGTCGCGCCACTTGTCGGGGATCGCCTTGAGGTTCTTGTCCGTCTTGGCGTCGCCCGTGGAGCCCGGGACGTTCTCGATGTAGTTGAAGGCCCAGCTCCACTGGAAGCCGACCACGTTGACCGTGTGCTTCGGCTTGTCGGAGAGGGAGAGCAGCTTCGACTCGTCACGTGCGGTGAAGTAGAAGAACACCGAAACGATGATGAGCGGGACCACGGTGTACAGCGCCTCGATGGGCAGGTTGTACCGGGTCTGCGGAGGAACCTCGATCTTGGTGCGGCTGCGCCGGTGGAAGAACACGCTCCACAGGATCAGACCCCAGACGAGGACGCCCGTGACGAGCGCCGCCGCCCACGAGCCCTGCCAGAGGGAGAGGATGATGGGCGCCTCTTCCGTAACCGGGGTGGGCATGCCCAGCCGGGGGAAGTCTTCCCAGGTGTATTCGCAACCGGTGGCGGTAACCAGGATCAGGCCCGCAGTCAGCACCTGCGGCAGCTTCCGCCGCATCGGGCGCCGCGACACGGGGGTACCACCCGCGCCATGGCTGCGGGGGAGGTCGGAGCCGTTGGGACTCACGTAGCGCCTTCCCGAGAGTCTCGGCCCGCGCGCGACGGGTGCGGCCGTCACGCTGGTCGGTCGCCGGCCCTGACGCGGGCAGGGGTTTGGATGTTTATGCGGACCAAACCCTACTGGACGCTATTTGGGGTCGCGCGGGGAGGGTGCCCAACGCGCCGCCCGACCCCCTGAAGGGGTGGAATCACCCCGAAATTTACCCTGATTTCCCCCTCAAACGACCGGGGGTGAGGGGTGCCTCGGGGCCATTCGGGCGGGCCGTCGCGGAATCCCGGGCCCCCTTCCCGGACCGGGTGGAGCCGGGGGTTCCGCCGGGTGACGGCCCGCCGCCCGCCCGGAGTTCGGCGGGGCGTTACGTTGAGGACGTGCCCTACTTCGACGCCGCTTCCTCCGCTCCGCTGCACCCCGTGGCCCGGCAGGCCCTGCTGGCCGCCCTCGACGAGGGGTGGGCCGACCCGGCCCGCCTCTACCGGGAGGGGCGGCGCGCCCGCCTGCTGCTGGATGCGGCGCGGGAGGCGGCGGCGGAGGCGGTGGGCTGCCGCCCGGACGAACTCATCTTCACTCCTTCGGGGACGCGCGCGGTTCACCTCGGGGTGTCGGGGGCGGCTTCGGCACGCCGGCGGGCGGGCGGCCGGGTGGTCGTCTCGGCGGTCGAACACTCCTCGGTTCTGCATGCGGCGGACCGGTTCGCCCTGACGGAGGTGCCGGTGGACCGGCTCGGCCGGGTGTCGGCGGCCGCGTTCGCCGGGGCGCTGGGGCCGGATCCGTCCGGGGAGGGGGCGGCGCTGGCGTGTCTCCAGTCGGCCAATCACGAGACGGGGACGGAGCAGCCGGTGGCGGAGGTCGCCGAGGTGTGCCGGGAGGCGGGGGTGCCGCTGCTGGTGGACGCCGCCCAGTCGCTGGCGTGGGGACCGGTCGACGGGGGCTGGTCGCTGCTGGCCGGGAGCGCGCACAAGTGGGGCGGCCCGGCGGGGGTGGGGCTGCTCGCGGTCCGCAAGGGGGTCAGGTTCGCCCCGCAGGAGCCGGCGGACGAGCGGGAGTCGGGCCGGTCCGCGGGGTTCGAGAACCTTCCGGCGATCGTGGCCGCGGCGGCGTCCCTGCGGGCGGTGCGCGCCGAGGCCGCGGGTGAGGCGGCCGGGCTGCGGGCGATGGTGGACCGGATCAGGACCCGGCTCCCGGAGCTGGTGCCCGATGTGGAGGTGGTGGGGGATCCGGTGCGGCGGCTGCCGCATATCGTCACCTTCTCCTGTCTGTACGTCGACGGGGAGACGCTCCTGCACGAGCTGGACCGGGCGGGGTTCTCGGTGTCCTCGGGCTCGTCGTGCACATCGAGCACGCTGACGCCGAGCCATGTGCTGCGGGCGATGGGGGTGCTGAGCGAGGGCAATGTCCGGGTGTCCCTGCCGATGGGTACGGCGGCGGCGGACGTGGACCGCTTCCTCGCGGTCCTCCCGGAACTCGTGTCGACGGTCCGCGCCCGGATCGGCGCCCCGGCCGGGCCTGCGGCCGAGCCGGAGGCGGAGGCCGGGGAGCCCGGGGAGCCCTTGGTGCTCGACACGCTCGGCAGGCGCTGCCCGATTCCGGTGATCGAACTGGCGAAGCTGCTCCCCCGGGTCCCGGTCGGCACCACGATCACCGTCCTCTCGGACGACGAGGCGGCCCGTCTGGACATTCCCGCGTGGTGCGAGATGCGGGGGCAGGAGTACGCGGGCGAGCAGCCGGCGGAACGGGGTACGGCGTACCTGGTCCGCCGGGTGTCCTGACGGACGGTTCGCGGCGGGGTGCGTCCCGGGGGCCCGGGACCCCGGGCCGGGCCTCCTCGGGGAGAGCCCGGCCCGGAGTGGATGCCCCAGGGGGATGGCGCGACCGCCGCTCAGGGCCCGCCAGGACTCCGGGGTCGGCGAGTGAGCCGAAAGGGTGCGTCGAGGTCCGGAAGGAGAACGCGCGCAGATCGCGAGGAACGAGTGATCGAGCACGATCGGCTGAAGACCGCGGCCAAAGCCCCCGGAGGCGAACCGGGCCCGAAGACTAGAGGTACTTGTGGACCTCGGTGGCGGCCTCGTCTCCGTAGGCCTTGGCGAAACGCTCCATGAAGTGTGCGCGGCGCAGCGTGTACTCCTGGGTGCCGAGGGTTTCGATCACCAGGGTGGCGAGCATGCAGCCGATCTGGGCGGCGCGCTCCAGGCCGACGCCCCAGGACAGGCCGGAGAGGAAGCCCGCGCGGAAGGCGTCGCCGACGCCGGTGGGGTCGACCTTCGCGGTCTCCTGGGCGCAGCCGACCTCGATGGGGTCTTCCCCAACGCGTTCGATCCGGACGCCCCGGGAGCCGAGGGTGGTGACGCGGTGGCCGACCCGGTCGAGGATTTCTCCGTCGGTCCAGCCCGTCTTGTTCTCGATGAGCCCCTTCTCGTACTCGTTGGAGAAGAGGTACGTCGCGCCGTCGAGCAGTATCCGGATCTCGTCGCCGCTCATCCGGGCGATCTGCTGGGAGAAGTCGGCGGCGAAGGCGATACCGCGGGAGCGGCATTCCTCGGTGTGGCGGAGCATCGCCTCGGGGTCGTCGGCGCCGATCAGGACGAGGTCGAGGCCGCCGACGCGGTCGGCGACGGACTTCAGCTCGATGAGCCGGGCCTCGCTCATGGCACCGGTGTAGAAGGAGCCGATCTGGTTGTGGTCGGCGTCGGTGGTGCAGACGAATCGCGCGGTGTGCAGGACCTCGGAGATCCGGACGGAGCCGGTGTCGACTCCGTGGCGGTCGAGCCAGGCACGGTACTCGCCGAAGTCGGCGCCGGCCGCGCCGACCAGGACGGGCTCGGTGCCGAGCTGTCCCATGCCGAAACAGATGTTCGCGCCGACGCCTCCTCGGCGCACATTGAGGGTGTCGACCAGGAAGGAAAGGGAGACCGTGTGGAGCTGTTCGGCGACCAGCTGGTCGGCGAAGCGACCGGGGAAGGTCATCAGATGGTCGGTGGCGATGGAGCCGGTGACTGCGATTCGCACGGCGTATGCGCTCCTGGGACGCGGGGATATGACGCTTAACGCTACCCGGTCGCACCAGGTGACCAAAGACCATAAACTACCCCATAGTAGATGCTTTCCTCCCGACTCTTGGGTGCATACGGTGCGCTGATGACGAACTCCGGCCACTCTCCGGCCTCTCGCGATCCGGAATTCACCCTTGCCCAGTTGCGCGGCGACTGCGTCCGGATGGCCCCGCACTGGACGGTTCCCGCGGCCGTCGCGGACGCGCCGGTGTCGCCCTCGCGGATTCAGGGCGTCGTGGTGCCCGCGGCTTCGGTGCGTCTGGTGCAGGGGATGACCGACGGCTGATCCCGCGGCTGCCTCCGCGTCCCGGAGCACGGGGGGGTCGGGAACCGTACCCGCCCTGCTTCCGTCCCATCCCCGAGCCCCGGACGGGGATCTCGGGGAGAACGGCGGCAGGGAGTATGCGGTGAGCGGTGTACGGAGCACGGACGACGAACGCGCACGCAGGCGGTTCCCCCTGGTCGCGTCCGTCGTCGCGGCGGTGCTGGTGGCGGGTGGCGGCGGGGTCTGGCTGGCCTCGTCGGCGGGCGGGGACGGCGGGCGGGGTCCGGCCGGCGGGAGCGGTGCCGGCGGGGAACTGCCGAAGCTCCCGGTGTCCCCGGTGCTCTCGCCGGCGGAGCGGATCGCCCCGGGTGAACCGCATCCGGCGGGCGGAGTCCTGGAGAGGCGCCCGGGGGCCGGTTTCCCGGATGCGCCGGACTCGGCCCCGGTCCACCGGGCCCACGACGGGCCGAAGGCGGCGGACGTGGCCGCGGCGGCCGGGGCCCTCGGGCTCGCGGGTCCGGTCCGGTCGGGCGCGGGCGGGTGGCGGGCGGGACCGGACGCCGACGGTACGGGCGCGGTGCTGCAGGTCTCGGCCCGGCCGCCGGGCGCCTGGTCGTACGGCGCGCACGCGGGCACGGCCGAGACCGACAACTGTGCGGAGAAGGCCGA
The DNA here is from genome assembly GCF_044763775.1 of Streptomyces sp. NPDC094448. Taxonomy (NCBI): domain Bacteria; kingdom Bacillati; phylum Actinomycetota; class Actinomycetes; order Kitasatosporales; family Streptomycetaceae; genus Streptomyces; species Streptomyces sp. NPDC094448. The sequence continues at coordinate 270,244 of NZ_JBIWGU010000009.1, forward strand.
ATTCTGCTCGGGCCCCTATGTTCCACCGGGTCCGGCGAGGGCACCGGGGCAGCCGGCCGCGCAGCCGGTGACCGAGTCCGTCGCGCGGCAGGCGGCGGCGCCGGTACTGAAGGCGCTCGGGCTGGCCGATGCGGTGGTCGACGCCCGCCGGACGGCCGGGCCGACCCGGATCGTGACGGCGGATCCGCTGCTCGGGGGCGTCCGGACCCGGAACTACGCGACGGTGCTCCACATCGGGCCCGACGGGTGGATCATGCAGGCGAACGGGTTTCTTTCGGTGCCCGTGAAGGGGAAGGCCTATCCGCTGATCACGGCCGACCGGGCGCTGAAGGACGCGAATGCGGCGGCGCTCGGCGGATACGGCGGCGGCCTGAGCGGGCCGCCCGCCTGTGCCACGGCGGTACCGCTGGACGGGGCGGCCGATCGCGGAGCCCGTACGGAGCCGGACCCGGCGAACTGCGGTCCGGCCCGGCCGGCGGGCGCCCGGCTCCCGGTGACCGGTGCCGTCCTCGGGCTGACCGCGGTGCACGGCACCGAGCGGGTGACCTTCGTTCCGGCGTGGCTGTTCTCGGTGGCGCCCGACGGCGGCAAGGGCGCCGGGTACACGGTCGCGCAGCCCGCGGTGGAGCCGCGTTATCTGGACCGGGGCGGGGAGACCACCCCCGGCGGAAAGGTTTCGCCGACGGCTCCGGCCCCGTCGCCCGACGCCCCGAAGCCGCCGACGGCTCCGACGACGGCCCCCGGGGGCAGTGCGGTGGACTCGTACCGGGTGGACGGGCGGACGCTGATCCTGACCTTCTACGGCGGGGTGTGCGAGACATACCGCGCGACGGCCGAGGAGAGCAGCGGGACGGTCCGGGTGACCGTGAAGGGGACATGGCGGGACCCGGGGAAGGCGTGCATCGCGATAGCCAAGGAGCAGACGGCGAAGGCCGTCCTGACCGGGCCGCTGGGCGACCGGAAGGTCGTGGACGCGTCGACGGGGACGGCGGTACGGCGCGGCTGACCCGGGAAGGGGGCCGGGACCGATGGACCGGTGGCGGCCGGGAGCGGCCGTACGGATCCGTGGAAACGCACGAGGCGGTGGCCCCTGTCCGGGGCCACCGCCTCGTACCGTCCCCGCACCGGCGGCCGTCCGGCCCGGTGCGGGAACGGTCAGTTGAAGGAATCGCCGCAGGCGCAGGAGCCCGTGGCGTTCGGGTTGTCGATGGTGAAGCCCTGCTTCTCGATGGTGTCGACGAAGTCGATGGACGCACCGCCCAGGTAGGGAGCGCTCATCCGGTCGGTCACGACCTTCACACCGTCGAAGTCCTTGACGACGTCGCCGTCGAGGGAACGCTCGTCGAAGAAGAGCTGGTAGCGCAGGCCGGAGCAGCCGCCGGGCTGGACCGCGACGCGCAGCGCCAGATCGTCACGGCCCTCCTGGTCGAGCAGGGCCTTCACCTTGGCCGCGGCGGCGTCGGACAGGAGGATGCCGTCGCTCACGGTCTGGGTCTCGTCCGATACGGACATCTGCTTCATCACTCCCGGGATGGGCTCTCCCCACCGAGGCAGGGCGAGGTACGGAGACTGCTTGCCGACACTGCAACAGGCACGGCCGCGGATTCATTCCGGACTGTCGCCACCTGTCGCTATCCGTCGTTCCCCTTCATGCTCGCACACCGCCCCGGGGGTGACGGGCGGACGGCCGGGGCGGACCGGCGGCCGCCCGGGTCGGATCGGGAGGTGCGTCACATTGACGCTATCGAGATCGTCAAAGTGACACGAAGTGGTTATCATAGATAACGTCAAACAGACGAAAAGGCCTGATCGCAGAGAGAAAGGTGTGTGGGACGTGACCACCACCCCCACGGGTACGGAGCCGCGGAAGGCCGCGCTCGACGTGGCGCCCACGCCGCTCGCGCTGCTGCTGCTCGGCCGGGAGGCCGATCCGAGGAGTGAGCGCGGCGTCGAGTGCCCCGGCGATCTGCCGTCCCCGTCGGATCCGGACCTGGTGGAACGGGCCCGTGCCGCGAAGGCGAAGCTCGGCGACCGCGTCTTCGTGCTGGGCCACCACTACCAGCGCGACGAGGTCATCCAGTTCGCCGATGTCACCGGCGACTCCTTCAAGCTGGCCCGCGACGCCGCCGCCCGCCCGGAGGCCGAGTACATCGTCTTCTGCGGCGTCCACTTCATGGCGGAGTCCGCGGACATCCTGACCTCCGACGACCAGAAGGTGGTCCTGCCGGATCTGGCCGCCGGGTGCTCGATGGCCGATATGGCGACGGCCGAGCAGGTCGCCGAGTGCTGGGACGTGCTGACCGAGGCCGGGATAGCCGGGCAGGTCGTCCCCGTGTCGTATATGAACTCGTCGGCGGACATCAAGGCGTTCACCGGCCGGCACGGCGGCACGATCTGCACCTCGTCCAATGCGCAGCGGGCCCTGGAGTGGGCGTTCGAACAGGGGGAGAAGGTGCTGTTCCTCCCCGACCAGCACCTCGGGCGGAACACCGCCGTCCGCGATCTGGGGATGTCCCTCGACGACTGTGTGGTCTACAACCCGCACAAGCCGGACGGCGGGCTCACCGCGGAGCAGCTGCGCTCGGCGAAGATGATCCTGTGGCGCGGCCACTGCTCGGTGCACGGACGGTTCTCGCTGGAGTCCGTCGAGGACGTACGGAACCGGATCCCCGGCGTCAATGTGCTGGTGCACCCCGAGTGCAAGCACGAGGTGGTGGCCGCGGCGGACTACGTCGGCTCCACGGAGTACATCATCAAGACCCTGGACGCGGCCCCGGCCGGGTCGAAGTGGGCGATCGGGACCGAGCTGAACCTGGTCCGCCGGGTGGCGAACGCCCATCCGGACAAGGAGGTCGTCTTCCTCGACCGTACGGTCTGCTTCTGCTCCACCATGAACCGGATCGACCTGCCGCATCTGGTCTGGACGCTGGAGTCGCTGGCGGAGGGCACGCTGGTGAACCGGATCAGGGTCGACGAGGAGACCGAGCATTACGCGAAGCTGGCGCTGGAGCGGATGCTCGCCCTGCCGTAGCCGGATCCCGTCCGGCGGACGGTGTCAGCCGCAGATCCAGTCGGTGAGCTGCTCCGGCCGGGCGAGCGCGATCAGATGCCCTCCCGGCAGGGGTTCGACCGGGACGCCCAGCCGTTCCGCGACCACCTTCCGCTGGAACTCCAGCGGGAAGAAGCGGTCGTCCCGGCCCTGGAGAAAGCGGGTGGGGACGTCCGGCCAGGCGTCCAGGGGCCAGGGGTCGGCGAAGAGCGCCTCGGAGGGCCCGCCGGGCGGGCCGATCGCCAGCGCCTCGTCGGCGATCTCCGGGGGCACGTCGTGGAAGAAGTCGACCAGCGGGTCGAAGGGCGCTTCCGGGTCCCGGCCGTCCCGGAGCGCCGCGATCCGGCGGGCCTCCGGATGCCCGGTGCCAGCCCACCACTCCCCCGCGCTCTCGCCGGGCGCCGGGACCATCGCGTTGACCAGGATCAGCTTCTCGACCGGGATCCGTCCGCAGAGCAGCGGCGCGACGAACCCGGCGAGCGACTGGGCCACGACGACCAGCCGCCCGGACGCGGCGTCGAGCTGTTCGATCACCGCGTCCGTGTAGTCGGCCAGCCCCGCGGTGTTGTCCTCGGGCAGATCGACGGCGACGGCCTCATGCCCGCGGGCGCGCAGCTCCGGTACGACGCGGTGCCAGTACCAGGCGCGGCCGTCGGCGCCGGGGATGAGTACGTACTCCGTCATCCCCACATCGTGCCGCACCCATGAGTGATTTGTGCGCTTTAACCCCTTTTAGGGTGCCGTGGCTTCTTTGCGGATGCCGTGACTTCGGAAAGACGTCCGGTACCGCCGGGGGGCGGGAACGGCCGGAGCCCGCTCACGGTGTGCGAGCGGGCTCCGGCCGGCGGGCGCGGCGCCCCGGCGCGCCGGGGCGGTGGAGCCGCCGGCGGGCCGGGCCGATCATTTCCGGCGGCTACCGGCCCACCGGGAACGGGCTACGCCTTCTGCAGCGTCAGCTCCTCCCCCGCCGAGTCGGGCGGCGTCGGGCCGTCGTCCTGCTCGGCCCGCTTGGCCGCCTTCTTGGCCGCGCGGCGCTCCTTGCGCAGTTCCACCATGGTGTACAGGGTCGGGACCAGCAGCAGCGTCAGCAGGGTCGAGGAGAGCAGCCCGCCGATCACCACGACCGCCAGCGGTTTGGCGATGAAGCCGCCCTCGCCGGTGATCCCGAGGGCCATCGGCAGCAGGGCGAAGATCGTGGCCAGGGCGGTCATCAGGATCGGGCGGAGCCGGTGCCGGCCGCCCTCGATGACCGACTCGACCACACCGTAACCCTGCCTGCGGTACTGGTTGATCAGGTCGATCAGCACGATCGCATTGGTGACCACGATGCCGATCAGCATCAGCATGCCGATCAGTGCGGGTACGCCCATCGGGGTGTTCGTGGCCAGCAGCAGTCCGATCGCACCGGTCGCCGCGAACGGGATGGAGACCAGCAGGATCAGCGGCTGTACCAGCGAGCGGAAGGTGGCGACCAGCAGCATGAACACGATCGCGACCGCCGCGAGCATGGCGAGGGCGAGGGAGGCGAAGGCCTCGTCCTGGTCCTCGGCGACCCCGCCGATGGAGGCGGTGGCACCCTCGGGCAGGTCCAGGTCCTTGACCTTCGTCTGGAGGTCGGAGCTGACCGCTCCGGTGTTGTCACCGGTCGGCTTGGCGCTGATGGTGGCGGCGCGGGCACCGTCGATGCGGGTCATCGACACCGGGGCGGGCGCCAGTTTCACGTCCGCGATATCGCCCAGCTTCACCGAGCCGAGCGGCAGTGCCTGCAGTTCGGCCATGGTCTTGGCGGGCCTGGCCGAGGTGATCACGACATCGCGTTCGGTGTTGTTCAGGACCGCCTTGGCGGCCGGAGTGCCCCGGACGGCCTGGAGCACCGCCGCGCCGAGCGTGGCATCGCTGAACCCGGCCGCGGCCGCGTTGGCCTTGGCGGTGACGGAGATCCGCGGAATGGACTGGGCCAGGTCGCTCTGGACGTCGGTGACGTCCTTCATCCCGGCGACCTCCTTGCGGACCAGCTCGGACGCGGTCTTCAGGGTCGCGGCGTCGGAAGCCTTGACGACGACGCTCAGATCCTGGCTGCCGAAGCCGTCACCGGCCGAGATGGTGGTCTCACCGATGTCCTTGAGCTTCGCCAGCTCGTCGTCGATCCGGTCGCGGACCTTGTCGAAGTCGGAGGCGTCCTTCAGGGTCATCTGATACGAGGCCTGGTTGGCGCCCGTACTGCCGCCGAAGGCCGCCATCCAGCCGGCGGAACCGACGGTGACCTGGTAGTTCTCCAGCTCGTCGATGCCGGAGAGTACCTGCTCGACCTTCTTGGAAGCGGCGTCGGCGGCCTCCAGGCTGGTACCGGGCGGCAGCTCCTGGCGGACCGCCATGACCTCCTGTTCGCCCTCGTCGAAGAAGTTCGTCTTCAGCAGCCCGGCCATGCCGAAGGTGCCGAAGAGAACGACCAGGGCCAGCACCACACTGGTGATCCGGCGCCGGGTGGCGAAGTGCAGGACCGGCAGGTACGACCGCTGGAGCTTGCTGCGCTCCTCCTTCTCCTCCGCGATCCGCCGGGCCTGTTCCTGGCCGAGACCCCGCACGTCCTTGGGGGCGCGCAGGAACCAGAACGACAGCACGGGGACGACGGTGAGGGAGACCAGCAGCGAGGCGAGCAGAGCCGCGGTGATGGTCAGCGAGAAGGAGCCGAACAGCTCGCCGATCATGCCCCCGGCGAAGCCGATGGGCAGGAAGACGGCGACGGTGGTCAGGGTGGAGGAGGTGACCGCGCCCGCGACCTCCTTCACCGCGTTGATGATCGCGCTCTCCCGCTCCTCGCCGTACCCGAGGTGGCGTTTGATGTTCTCCAGCACCACGATCGAGTCGTCGACGACCCGGCCGATGGCGATGGTCAGCGCACCGAGGGTGAGCATGTTCAGGGAGAGGTCGCGGGTCCACAGGACGATCAGCGCCAGCACCACGGAGAGCGGGATGGAGACCGCGGTCACCAGGGTGGAGCGCAGGGACGCCAGGAAGACCAGGATCACGATCACGGCGAACACCAGGCCGAGCGCGCCTTCGGTGGTCAGACCGGAGATCGCCTTGGAGACCGCCGGGCCCTGGTCGGAGACGACCGTGACCTCGGATCCGGCGCCCAGATCCTTGCGCAGGCCGGGCAGCTTGTCCTTGACCGCGTCGGAGATGGCGACGGCACTGCCGTCCTTGTCCATGTTCGCGTAGACCGCGAGGCTGGGCTTTCCGTTGGTACGGGTGATGGAGACCGTCGCCGCCGGGGTCTGCGCCACCGTCGCCAGGTCGCCGAGGCGGACGGGCGCACCCCCGGAGCGCGGGATCCGCAGCTCCTGGATCTGCTGGAGGCCCGTGTATCCGGCGCCCACCTGGACGGTTCGGCTCTTGCCGTCCTCGCTGAAGGAACCGGCCGGCATGGTGGCGCCGCCCGCCTGCAGGGCCGCGGCGAGCGCCGCGTTGTTCAGGCCCGCGGCGGAGAGCCTGGCCGGGTCCGGGGTGACGGAGACCTGGACGTCGCGCACACCGGCGATGGTGATCTGGCCGGTGCCCTCGATGTCCTCCAGCGCCGGGACGACGACCCGCTCCAGCTGGTCGGCGAGCGCCTGCTCGTCCTTGGTGGAGGAGCTGACGGCGAGGACGACGGCCGGGATGTCGTCGGTGGAACCGGCGATGACCTCGGGCTCGACATCCTGCGGCAGCTGGGCCCTGGCCCGGTTCACGGCCTGCTGGACATCGGCGACGAGCTGCTTGGTGCCCTCGCCGTACTCGAAGCTGGCCATGATCACGGCGTTGCCCTCGCTCGCCGTGGAGGTGATGCCCTTGATGCCGTCGACCGCCTCGATGGAGTTCTCCAGCGGTTCGACGACCTGCTTCTCCACCATGTCCGGGGAGGCACCCTCGTAGGGGGCGAGCACCGACACCACCGGCAGTGAGATGGATGGCAGTAACTGCTGTTTGATCTGAGGTATCGCAATCGCCCCGAAGACGAGTGCGATGATGGACATCAACCCGACCAAAGCGCGTTGTTTCAGGCTGAAGCTGGACAGCCAGGACATAACCGGTTCGACTCTCCTTCGGGGGCTGGTGTTCCGGGCTGAGTCCCGGGACGGCCGGGCACAACGGCCCGCTTATACGATCAGGCACCCCTCAGGGCGGACCCGTCGCCCCCAAGTCCCGTTCTTTATCTCGCGCATACCGCAGGTGGAGTACGCGGCTCCCGCACTAGTCAACCCTTGGGCGGACCAGCCCCGACTCATAGGCGATGACGACGAGTTGGGCCCGGTCACGGGCGCCCAGTTTGGCCATGGCGCGATTCACATGGGTCTTCACGGTCAGCGGGCTGACGGCGAGCCGTTCGGCTATCTCGTCGTTGGAGTGGCCGCCCGCGACCAGGACGAGGACCTCCCGCTCCCGTCCGGTGAGCGCGTCGAGCCGGTCGGAGTAGGGTTCGGCGGCGTCCTCGTCCGGGCCGCCCTGGGCGAGGAACCTGGCGATCAGCCCCTTGGTGGCGACCGGTGACAGCAGCGCCTCCCCGGCGGCGGCGATCCGGATGGCGCTGAGGAGTTCATCGGGCTCGGCACCCTTGCCGAGGAAGCCGGAGGCTCCGGCGCGCAGCGACCTGACCACGTACTCGTCCACCTCGAAGGTGGTCAGCATGACCACCCGTACCCGGTCCAGTTCGGGATCGGCACTGATCAGCCGGGTCGCGGCCAGGCCGTCCATACCGGGCATCCGGATATCCATCAGGACCACGTCCGGCTTCTCGGCGCGGGCGAGTTCGACGGCCTCCGCGCCGTCCGCCGCCTCTCCGACGACGGTCATATCCGGTTCGGAGTCCACCAGGACCCGGAACGCGCTGCGCAGCAGCGTCTGATCGTCGACCAGCAAGACCCGGATGATCATGTGTCCTCCCCCGAACGCGCGGTGAGGGGCAGTATCGCCTGGACCCGGAAGCCGCCTCCGTAGCGGGGGCCGGTGGTCAGCCTGCCCCCGAGCGCGGAGACCCGTTCCCGCATGCCGAGGAGTCCGTGGCCGGTGCCGCCGATCCCGTGCGGCGGGCCGCCCGCGGCGGCGACCGCGGCGGGGGCCGGGGTGCCCGGGGCTCTTGCGGCGTCCCCGGAGCCGGGCCGGGGCACGTCGGGGCCGGGGTCCGGGGGCCCGGTCCTCGCATCCGGCATCCGGCCGGCAAGCCCGTTGTCGAGCACCGTGACCTCCAGTGTCGGGCCCACCCGGATCACGCTGACCTCGGCCCGTGCGTCCGGCCCCGCGTGCTTGCGGACATTGGTCAGGGCTTCCTGGATGATCCGGTACGCGGCCAGATCGACGGCCGCCGGACGTCGCACGCCCTCGTCGGCGCGGGCCACCTCCACCGGCAGGCCGGCCTGCCGGAAGGTGGTGACCAGTTCGTCGAGGACATCGAGTCCGGGCGCCGGTTCGGTGGGGGCCTCCGGGTCGCCGGACTGCCGCAGCAGTCCGACGGTGGCCCGCAGTTCGTTCAGGGCCGAGCGGCTGGCCTCCCGGACATGCCCCAGCGCCTCCTTCGCCTGGTCCGGGCGGCGGTCCATGACATGGGCGGCAACGCCCGCCTGCACATTGACCAGGGCGATGTGATGGGCGACTACATCGTGCAGATCCCGGGCGATCCGCAGCCGCTCCTCGGCGACCCGGCGGCGGGCCTCCTCCTCGCGGGTGCGTTCGGCCCGTTCGGCCCGCTCCTTGATGGCCTCGACGACATCGCGGCGGCTGCGGACCGCGTCCCCCGCGGCGGCCGCCATACCGGTCCAGGCGAAGATGCCGAGGTTCTCCTGCGTGTACCAGGGGGTGCTGCCGAAGAACATGGCGGTGCCGGTGAGGGCGGTCATCGTCAGCAGGCCCGCCCGCCAGGTGGTGGCCCGGCCGGTGCGGGAGGCGACGGTGAAGAGGGCTATGACGGCGGCCATGGCGACGGGCGCGGGCCGGTTGCCGTAGAGGAGTTCGGCCGCCGTCAGGACGGAGGTGAAGGCGAGGACCGCCATCGGGTTCCGGCGGCGGTGCACCAGCGCGGCGGCGGCCAGGGTCATCAGGACCAGGCTGCGCTCGTCGGGGGTGCGGACCCGGAACCGCGGACCGTGCTCCCCGTATCCGTACGGCTCGGCGAACGAGCCCACGACCATACAGAGGAAAACGGTGCTCGCGAGGGCTCCGTCGAGCGCCATGGGGTGCTCGCGCAGCCAGCACCGGGTCCGGTCGAAACCGTCGGCGAGGGTCGTCACGTCAAGCAACGGTACGGTGTGCCGCCCGCCGGAACGCCCGAACGGGCCTATGGACTGCGCCACGCGGGGACGCGGTGGCACCACCGGCGCGCGACGGGTGAACGCACGCGCCCACCGGGGGGTGACCCGGTGGGCGCGGTGTGCTGTGCCGGAGTGTCGGAGTGGGTACGCGGCGGAGCCGTACCGGACGGGCCCCGGAGATACCGGCCTCCGGGGCATCGGCCCCGGAGCAGGAGCGCGGGCCCGAGGTCAGCCGGGGATGAAGCCCCAGTCGCCGAACAGCTCGCGGACCTCCTCCAGAGTGGCCCCGGGGGCGGGGAGGATCAGCTCGGAGGGTTCCAGCACATCGTCCGGGAGGGGCTCGCCCAGTTCCCGGACCCGGGTGAGCAGTGCGGTGAAGGTACGGCGGAAACCGTCCTCGTCGTCCGCCTCCAGCTCGGCGAGGAGTTCGTCGTCGAGCCTGTTCAGTTCGGCGAAGTGGCTGTCCGCCAGCCTCACCTGGCCCTCCCCCATGATCCGTACGATCATGACGAGCCCTCACTTCCCGGTGTGCCGGCCGGTTCGGCACCGGTCCGGGTCTCCCCGGAGCGGTGCCTCCCGCCGTCCTTGCGGTCCGTAGTGTTCGGTTCCCCGGGTCGGTACCCGGTGCTCGGTGCTGTCGGTGCTGTCGGTGCCGGCGGGATGCCGGTCCGGGGGCGGCCGGGTGGCCGGTCGGGGTCAGTGCTTGTTGAAGTCGGGACGGCTCGGGCCGTCCTGTGCCGAGCCGCCTTCGATGGCCTGCTGGCCGGTGCTGCTGCCGCCGGCCAGCTCCGCCTTCATCCGCTGCAGCTCCAGCTCGACATCGGTCCCGCCGGCGATCCGGTCCAGCTCGGCGGCGATATCGTCCTTCGCCATCCCGGTCGGATCGTCGAGCGCGCCCGAGGCGAGCAGCTCGTCGATGGCCCCGGCGCGGGCCTGGAGCTGGGCGGTCTTGTCCTCGGCCCGCTGGATGGCCAGGCCGACGTCGCCCATCTCCTCGGAGATGCCGGTGAACGCCTCACCGATCCGGGTCTGGGCCTGCGCCGCGGTGTAGGTGGCCTTGATGGTCTCCTTCTTGGTACGGAAGGCGTCGACCTTGGCCTGGAGCCGCTGAGCGGCGAGGGTGAGCTTCTCCTCCTCGCCCTGGAGCGTGCTGTGCTGGGTCTCCAGGTCGCTGACCTGCTGCTGGAGGGCGGCACGCCGGGACAGCGCCTCACGGGCCAGGTCCTCCCGGCCGAGCGCCAGCGCCTTGCGGCCCTGGTCCTCCAGCTTGGCGGACTGGCCCTGCAACTGGTTGAGCTGGAGCTCCAGGCGCTTACGGGAGGTCGCGACGTCCGCGACTCCACGGCGCACCTTCTGGAGCAGCTCCAGCTGCTTCTGATACGAGTAATCAAGGGTCTCGCGCGGGTCCTCGGCCCGGTCAAGGGCCTTGTTCGCCTTCGCGCGGAAGATCATCCCCATACGCTTCATGACACCGCTCATGGGCTTCGCGCGCCCCCTTCTGACGGACTACAGCTCCAGCACTCCAACAGAACCCACAGTACGGGCCCTGCCTCCATTACCGCACTGTTCGAGCGCGGATGCGCTCCTCCCCAAGGACGACTGCGCACGGCGTCCGATCCGGCGCAAGGAGTAGACGAGCGTCAGGGTCGCCGCCCCGGCGGGGTTCTCCCGGGCGTTCTGCACCCACTCCTCGGCATCGGTGCACCACCGCCCGTGCCCGCGCGGGCACGGGCCGCAGAGGCCGTCCCGGTGCCGATTTCGGTGCAGCCTCCCTTCAGTACACACGTACGGTGTTGCCGTTTCGTTCCCATCCGGCGTTGGGTCCCTGCGAACGACCCCGTACCCTTGGTTTTTGTGTTCCGTAGCCGCGCCAAGACAGAGAAGGCCCCCGCCGAGCAGTTGACGGCGGCCGACTCCCAGCAGACCCGCGATCCGCAGGCCCCGAAGGGCCGCCCGACTCCGAAGCGGAGCGAGGCCCAGAGCCAGCGCCGCCGTGCCGCCACACAGCCGCGCGACCGCAAGGCGGCGATGAAGCAGGCCCGGGAGACCCGGCGGACAGAGCTGGCGCGCCAGCGCGAAGCTCTGGCCAATGGTGACGAGCGGTATCTGCCCGCCCGTGACAAGGGCCCGGTCCGCCGCTTCGTCCGCGATTTTGTGGACTCCCGCTTCTGCATCGCGGAATTCTTCCTGCCGATGGCGGTAATCATTCTCGTCCTGAGCATGATCCGCGTCGGCCAGCTCCAGACCATCTCGCTGCTGCTCTGGCTCGGCGTGATCGTCATGATCATCATCGACTCGGTGGGTCTGTCGATCCGGCTGAAGAAGCAGCTCAACGAGCGCTTCCCGAACGAGTCCAAGCGCGGCGCCGTCGCCTACGGTCTGATGCGGACTCTCCAGATGCGCCGGCTGCGTCTGCCGAAGCCGCAGGTCAAGCGCGGAGAGCGGCCCTGAGCGGTCAGTCGCCCGGCGCCGGAGCGCCGGGCGGACCGGCGTTCGCCGGTCCCGGCTCCGAGCTGCCCGAAACCGCTTTCCCCGGTGGCTCCGCGCCCGAAGCCGCACTCGCGACCGCTGTGGCACCCGGACCCCCCGGGCCGGGCCCGGCCCCCGGGGCGGTACGGGAACTCCTCCGCGAGGAGCTGCTCTCCCGTCAGCTCGACGAGCAGATCGTCGCCCGCTACCCGGTGGGCCGACGGCTGCGGATCCTCGATGTCGGCATGGGGCGCGGCCTCCAGGCCCTGCGGCTGGCCCGGGCCGGGCACGCGATCACCGGGCTGGAGTCCGGTCCCGAACTCCTGACGGCCGCCCGGGAGGCCCTGGCCGCCGAGCCCGCCGGAATCCAGGAACGGGTCCGGCTCATCGAGGGCGACGGCCGTGAGACCGGGGCCCACTTCGCGCCCGGCAGCTTCGATGTGGTGCTCTGCCACGGGGTGCTGATGAGTTCCCCGGAGCCCGACGCCGTGCTCGCGGGCCTCGCCCGGGTGCTGGCGCCGGGCGGGCTGCTCTCCCTCGTCGTACGGAACGCGGATGCGCTCGCCTTCGGCCCCGGGCTGGCCGGGGACTGGGCGGGGGCGCTGTCGGCACTGGACCCGGACACCACCGCCTTCACCGACGAGCGGACCGGCCGGGCCCTGCGGGCCGACCGGCTGGACGCGCTCACCGCCACCCTCGCGGGAATCGCCGCACCGCTGCACGTCTGGTACGGCGTGCAGGTCTTCAGCGAATGGGCCGACGACGCGAAGCTCCCGGTGGTCGCGGAAGGCGCCCACGCGCCCGGCCTCGAACGGCTGCTGGCCGCGGAGGACCGGGCCGGGCGGACCGATCCGTACCGGCGCACGGCGGCCCTGCTGCACCTCTGCGGCGTACGCGGCTGACCCCGGCCGGATCCGGGGCCGCGGGCCCACCCCGGCCGCCGGCCCCGGCCTTCACCGGTGATTCCCGGTCCGCGGTCAGGCAACCGCCGGGGATTCTGCGTCACCGGTCACGTGAGCACCACCGACACCACCCGAAATGACGACACCCCCCGGTCTTCGACGACTGACGACATCCGTTCCGGCAGCGCGCCGCGGCTGACCGCCGGAGAGACCTGGCGTGCGCTGTACGGCCACTTCCGGCCGCACCGCTGGGCCGTCGTGCTCGGCGCGCTCTGCGCGCTGGCCGGGGCCGCCGCCGGGCTCGCCCAGCCACTGGCCGCGAAATCGCTGGTGGACCGGCTGGGCGGCGACGACGCGATCGGCGGAGTGCTGATCCTGCTGACGGCGCTGGTACTGGTCGGTACCGCGATCGACGCGGTGGGGGCGTACGTCCTCGACCGCACCGCCGAATCGGTGGTGCTGGCCGCCCGCCGCACCCTGATCGGCCGGCTGCTGCGGCTGAGGCTGCCGGAGGTGGAGCGGACCCAGCCGGGCGATCTGATGTCCCGGGTCACCTCGGACACCACCCTGCTGAAGGCGGTCACCACCCGCTCCGTGGTCGCGGCGATCAGCGGCGGAGTGACCTTCGTGGCCACGATCGTCCTGATGGGCCTGCTGGACGTGGTGCTGCTCGGCGTCACCCTGGCGGTGATCGTGCTGATCGGCGGGGCCGTCGCCATGGTCATGCCGCAGATCTCCAAGGCGGCGAAGAAGTCCCAGGAGGCGGTCGGGGAGATCTCCACGGTGCTGGAGCGGGCCTTCGGCGCGTTCCGGACCATCAAGGCCTCCGGCGCGGAGGAGCGCGAGACCGAGGTGGTCGACCGGGCGGCGGTACGGGCCTGGAAGTACGGCGTACGGTCGTCGAAGTGGGAGGCCGTGGCCTTCACGTCGATCGGGCTCGCCGTCCAGGTTTCGTTCCTGGCGGTGCTGGGCGTCGGCGGGGCGCGGGTGGCGTCCGGGGAGATCGCGGTCTCCACGCTGGTGGCGTTCCTGCTCTTCCTCTTCTATCTGATCGAACCCGTGACCTCACTGGTGGACGCGGCGACGCAGTACCAGATCGGGGCGGCGGCGATCGCCCGGATCGTGGAGGCCGAACGGCTGGAGACCGAGGACCCGGGAGCGGCGAAGGGCACGTTCGGGGCGGTGGACCGGGCGGCGGCGGTCGAGTTCGACGACGTCCGCTTCCGCTACCGCGCGGAGCTGCCGTACGTCCACCACGGTGTCTCCTTCACCGTGCCGGGCGCCGGGATGACCGCCTTCGTCGGCCCTTCCGGCGCGGGCAAGACCACCGTCTTCGGACTGATCGAACGCTTCTACGAGGCCGCCGGCGGCCGGATCCTGATCGACGGACGCGACGTCCGGGAGTGGCCGCTGGCCGAGCTGCGGGCGTCCATCGGCTATGTGGAGCAGGACGCACCCGTACTCTCGGGCACCCTGCGCGAGAACCTCGTCTTCGCGGCCCCGGACGCCGGCGACGACGCCGTCCGGGAGGTCCTGGTCCGGGCCCGGCTCGACGGGCTCGTGGACCGGCTGCCGGACGGTCTGGACACCCTCGTCGGCCACCGCGGCTCCCAACTCTCCGGCGGGGAGCGCCAGCGGGTCGCGATCGCGCGGGCGCTGCTGCGCCGCCCCCGGCTGCTCCTGCTCGACGAGGCCACCTCGCAGCTCGACGCGGTCAACGAGATGGCGCTGCGGGACGTCGTCGCGGATGTGGCGCGGGAGGTGACGGTGCTGGTCGTGGCGCACCGGCTGTCGACGGTGACGCTGGCGGACCGGATCGTGGTGATGGACGCGGGCCGGGTCCGGGCCGTGGGCACGCACGAGGAGCTGGTGGAGCGCGATCCGCTGTACGGGGAGCTGGCGGCCACCCAGTTCCTGGCGTCCGCCCCGATGGTGGCGGAACCCCGTAGAGGGGCAGCCGCGACCGACCCGGCGAACCCGGCGGACCCGGCCGACGCTGCGGACAGGGCCGACCCGGCCGACGCTGCGGCCGGGGTACGGGCCACCTGATCGGAGGCGTACAACAGGCCGTAGGGGGCGGGTCCCGGGGAGACTCCGAACATGGACGACGCACCCCGCACCCGCCCGCCCGTACGCCGCTCCCTGCTCGCGCTGACCGCCGCGATATCCCTGATCGCCCTCGTCGCGGGCTGCGGGGACGAGCCCGCGCCCGGGGCGGTACCGGCCGGTTCGACCCGGGCGGCCGCCCCGAAGGCCGTCAACGACCTCCAGACCGACTACGAGACCGTGATCCGGAACGTCCTGCCGTCGGTCGTCCAGATCGAAACCGGCGACAGCCTGGGCTCCGGCGTCGTCTACGACACCCGCGGCCATGTGATCACCAATGCCCATGTCATCGACTCGGGCAAGACCTTCCAGGTCACCATCGCCACCGGCGAGGAGCCGATCCCCGCGAAACTGGTCTCCGCCTATCCGGAACAGGATCTCGCCGTCCTCCGGCTGGACCGGGTCCCCACCGGTCTGAAGCCGGCGACCCTGGGCGACAGCAGCAAGGTGGAGGTCGGGCAGATCGTCCTCGCCATGGGCTCGCCCCTGGGCCTGTCCGGCAGTGTCACCCAGGGCATCGTCTCGGCCGTCGGCCGGACCGTGACCGAAAGCTCGTCCGGCGGCGGTACGGGCGCCACCATCGGCAACATGGTGCAGACGTCCGCCGCGATCAACCCCGGCAACAGCGGCGGGGCGCTGGTCAATCTGAACAGCGAGGTCATCGGCATCCCCACCCTGGCCGCTACCGACCCCGACCTCGGCAACAGCGCGGCGCCCGGGATCGGCTTCGCCATCCCCTCGTCCATGGTCAGAACCGTCGCCGACCAGATCATCAAGGACGGGCGGGTCACCGACTCGGGCCGGGCGGCGCTCGGCATCACGGCGCGGACCGTACTCGACGACAACTACCAGCCCGCGGGCACGGCCATCGTCGAGGTCGAGAAGGGGGGCCCGGCGGACAAGGCGGGACTGCGGCCGAACGACATCATCACCAAGATCGGCCCCGTACCGATCACCACGATCACCTCGCTGGCGGAGGCGCTGGCGTCCGAGAGCCCCGGCGACAAGGTCGCCGTGGTCTATACGAGGGCCGGGGAGCGCGGAACAGCGCAGGTCACGCTCGGCGAGGTCTGAGCCGCGCCCCCCTTTCACCCGTCGGCTACTCGGGCGCGTCCAGGCTCATCGGGCCGTAGATCACCGTCGAGTCCTCCAGCAGGACGACCTGATCGGCGCCTCCGGCCCGCAGCGCCTTCCAGTGCTCACCGAGCCACGATTCGGCGTCCCCCTGGGTGGTGAACTCCTCGGGTTCCACCGCGGGCGGGACCTGCTCGCCTTCGGACTTCTCGAACCGCCACGTCCATGCCATGTCCGCCTCCGGAGGGCTGTAGGTGATCTCCGTCCTGCCCGCAGCGTATCCGGGCGCGCAACGGCGCCGGGGACACGGGAGGATCAAGGGGTGGAACTCACTCTGCTCGGCACCGGCGCCCCCGCCGGACTCCCGAGGTCCGACTGTCCGTGCGCGGTCTGCGCCCTCGCCCGGGGGACTCGGGCCCGGGCCGCCACGGCCCTCCTGGTGGACGGGGCGCTGCTGCTCGACCTCACTCCGGGCGCGGCACTCGCCGCGGCACGCGCCGGGCACTCCCTGGTGGGGGTGCGCCAGGTCCTGCTGACCCATCCGCACGACGGTCCGCCGGTCGATCTTCCCCCCGGGCTGCCCGCGGCGGGCCGGGTGCCGGACGGGCGGGTCCTGACGCTGATCAGCGGCCATCGGGTACGGGCGGTGCCGATGGACGCGCCGGGCACGGGGTACGAGGTGACATCGCCGGACGGGGACCGGCTGCTGTATCTGCCGCCGGGCGGCGCGCCCGCGGCCCCCGCGGA
The DNA here is from genome assembly GCF_044763775.1 of Streptomyces sp. NPDC094448. Taxonomy (NCBI): domain Bacteria; kingdom Bacillati; phylum Actinomycetota; class Actinomycetes; order Kitasatosporales; family Streptomycetaceae; genus Streptomyces; species Streptomyces sp. NPDC094448. The sequence continues at coordinate 286,875 of NZ_JBIWGU010000009.1, forward strand.
GGCGTCCCGCCCGTACGAGATGGTCGTCGCGGACGTCGTGGGGCGGCCCGACGCGATCGCCCGGCTGCGGGCGGTGGGGGCGGTCGGGCCGACCACCGATATCGTCGCCGTCCACCTCGACCACGATGTGCCGGGCGGGCCCGAGCTGGACCGCCGGCTCGCGGCGGCGGGCGCCCGCGCCGTACCCGACGGGTCCACGTTGCTGGTGGGCGAGTACCACGCGGTGCCCGACGTGCCCCGGCGGACCCTGGTCACCGGGGGCGCGCGGTCCGGGAAGTCGCTGGAGGCGGAGCGGCGGCTGGAGGCCTTCCCGGATGTGCTGTACGTGGCCACCGGCGGGGCCCGGGGCGGTGACACGGAGTGGGCGGACCGGGTCCGGCTGCACCGCGAGCGGCGTCCCGGCTCCTGGCGTACCGAGGAGACCTGCGATCTCGTACCGCTGCTTGCGGAGCCGGGCCCGCCGCTGCTGATCGACTGTCTGTCGCTGTGGCTCACCGATGCCATGGACCGGGCCGGGGCGTGGTCCGACGACAGCTGGCGCTCCGGCGGCGAACGGGCGCTGCGGGAGCGGGTGGCGGAGCTGGTGGAGGCGGTGCGCCGGACGCGGCGGACGGTTGTGGCGGTGACGAACGAGGTGGGTTCGGGGGTGGTCCCGGCGACGCCGTCGGGCCGCCGCTTCCGCGATGAGCTGGGGCGGCTGAACGCGGCGGTGGCGGCGGAGTGCGAGCACCTGCTGCTGGTGGTCGCGGGCCAGGCGGTCCCGCTGCGCGCGTGACGCCTCCCGCTGCGGGGTGCGCCCGTGGTCTGCCTGTGCCCCGGGCGCCTGCCGCCGGGGGCGCCGCTCCGCTGCGAGCGCCCGGCTCCCGAAGCAGGGGTGTTTCCAGCGCCCCGGGCGCCTCGGCGGCGGACAGGCGCCGTGCCCCCGGGGGCGGTTCGCCGGCCGCGGGCCGCCGTGGGCCCTTCGCGCAGTTCCCCGCGCCCCCAGGGCCCTTCCCCCGCCCGGCCCGGAACGGGGAACCTTCTGGTGGGCAACCCATTCCAGGGCCGATGCGAGCAAATGGGGGCGCGGGGAACTGCGCGAACGGCCGCAACGGCGCAGCAGTCGGCGCTCAACGCCCGCCGGGCACGGCGCTCGCCGCAGTCGAGGGCCCGTGGCCCTGAAGTCCCCCGCCCCGGGGCGCCGCGCTCACCGCGCAGCGGAGCCGCACGGCCGGGGCCGAGAGCCCGCACCGGCAGGGCCCTGGGGAGCCGGGGGTCCACGGCGTACCCCGCAGCGGGAGGCGTCCCGGTACTGTTCGGCGAATGAGCAGGGTGAATCTCGATGACTACTCCGATCTGATCGGCCGCACCGACGGCGCCTTGCGGCAGTCCGCCGAGGACCGCCGCGCCCGTCTCGCCGTCGCCCCCAAGGCCCTCGGGCGGCTCGACGAGCTGGGGGAGTGGCTGGTCGCCGCACAGGGCGTGTCGCCGCCGAAGGTGATCGCCCGGCCGCGCGTGGTGCTGTTCGCCGGTGATCACGGAGTGGCCGGGCTCGATGTGTCGGGTCGGCGCGCGGGCGAGGCGTACCGCCTGGTGCGGGAGGCAATTGAGGGCACGAGCCCGGTCGCGGTGCTGGCCCGCGGCGCCGGGGTGCCGGTGCGGGTCGTGGACGCGGGCCTGGACTGCGATCCGGAGCTGCTGCCGGAGGAGATCGTCCGGCACCGGGTGCGCCGGGGCAGCGGCCGGATCGACGTCGAGGACGCGCTGACGCCGGACGAGGTCGACGCGGCGCTGCGGCTGGGAGCGGCGATCGCGGACGAGGAGGCGGATTCGGGTACGGATCTGGTCGTCCTGGGCGATCTGAGCGTCGGCGGGACCACCCCGGCGGCCGTGCTGATCGCCGCGCTCTGCGGTACGGACGCCTCGGTGGTGACGGGCCGCGGCGGTGCGGGGATCGACGATCTGGCGTGGATGCGCAAGTGCGCGGCGATCCGCGACGCGCTGCGCCGGGCCCGCCCGGTGCTGGGCGATCAGACGGATCTGCTGGCGGCGGTCGGCGGGGCCGATATCGCGGCGATGACGGGTTTCCTGTTGCAGTGTGCCGTCCGCCGTACCCCGGTGATTCTCGACGGAGTCGTCTCCGCGGCGTGCGCCCTGGTGGGGCAGCGGGCGGCGTTCCGCGCGCCGGACTGGTGGCTGGCCGGTCAGCTCACGGGTGAGCCGGGTCAGGCGAAGGCGCTGGACCGGATGGCGCTCAACCCGATCCTCGAACAGGGCGTCACCACAGGCGGAGGAACCGGGGCATTGCTGGCACTCCCCCTCGTTCAGGCGGCTGCCGCACTGCTGGCGGAGCTGCCGGAACGCGAGGAGCCGGAGCCCGGGGACGGACCGGCCGGGGACGAACCGGCCGGGGACGGGGCTCCGGCGACCGTGCCGAACGGTGGAGCGGCGGAGGCCGCGAAGGACTGACGCAACGGGCGCGGTCGCCGCCACGGACCACGGCGACGACCGCATCCTGACCCACTATGCACGGTGATGCACCATATGATCGCCTTTCATGGGAGAGGTCCGCTTGTCCAGCGATGCTCAGCGCCCCGCCACCACCGCCCGCGCCCGCCGGAGCTGGGCGTTCACCGTCTGGTACCTGCGCGCCGTCACATCCGTCAATCTTCTGAGCGCCGTCTGGGTCTCCTTCGGCCAGGACATCCGCCGCCACAACATCGACGACTACTTCACCCCCTATCTGCTCAGCGCGGGTTTCGCTTCGGGGGTGTTCACACTCTTCCTGGCGATCACCATGCGCCGCCGGAAACGGGCCGCTTGGATCCTCAATCTGGTGCTGGTGGGGCTGTTCCTGCCGCTGTTCGTGCTGGCGTTCCTCCAGGACCCGGCGATCAGGGCCCACGCCCAGAACTGGGTGTCGCTGATCCTGACCGCTGCCTTCTTCACCGCCTTGCTGGTGGGGCGGCGCGAGTTCTACGCGAAGGGCGACCGGGCCAACCCGAAGCTGGCCGCGGCGGTCGCCGCCGGCGGGCTGCTGGTGACCTCGCTGCTGGCCGCCGCGCTGGTGACCGTCACCAATACCGCCCCGGGTTCGCCGTCCTTCCTGGAGCGCTGGCGGTACGGCGTGCTGCGGCTGATCTCGCTGGCCGCCAAGGATCCGGACGTCCCGGCGATCCACACCCCCGGCTGGGTGGACGTGACGATCAACGTGATGTCGACCCTGCTGCTCCTCGGGGTGCTGTACGCGGCCTTCCGCTCCCGCCGCGCGGTCGATCCGATCGGCCCCGACGACGAGAAGCAGCTCAGGGAGCTGCTGCACCGCCACGGAGAGCGCGATTCGCTGGGCTACTTCGCGCTGCGCCGCGAGAAGAGCGTGGTGTGGTCCCCGACCGGCAAGGCGGCCGTCGCCTACCGGGTGGTCGGCGGGGTCTGTCTGGCGGCCGGCGACCCGATCGGCGATCCGGAGGCCTGGCCGGGCGCCATCACCCCCTGGCTGGCGCAGGCCCGGGAGCACGGGTGGATCCCGGCGGTGATGGGCGCGAGCGAAGAGGCCGGGACGATCTACGCCCGGCACGGTCTGGACGCGCTGGAGCTGGGCGACGAGGCGATCGTGGAGACCGCGGAGTTCACCCTGGACGGCCGGGCGATGCGGACCGTACGCCAGGCCTACAACCGGGTGAAACGGGCCGGGTACACGGTCCGGATCCGCCGCCACGAGGAGATCCCGCGCGCGGAGCTGGACGTGCTGCTGCGGCGCGCCGACGACTGGCGCGACGGGGCCACCGAGCGCGGTTTCTCGATGGCGCTGGGCCGCCTCGGCGATCCGGAGGACGGCCGGTGCGTGATGCTGGAGTGCACGGACGCGGACGGCGAGCTGCGGGCGCTGCTCAGCTTTGTCCCCTGGGGCCCCGAGGGGCTCTCCCTCGACCTGATGCGCCGTGACCGGGATTCCGACAACGGGCTGATGGAGTTCATGGTCATCGAGCTGCTGGAGCGTGCCGGTGAGATCGGGGTCACCCAGGTATCGCTGAACTTCGCGATGTTCCGCTCGGTCTTCGAACGCGGCTCCCGGCTCGGCGCGGGCCCGGTGCTGCGGCTGTGGCGGTCACTGCTGAGCTTCTTCTCCCGCTGGTGGCAGATCGAATCTCTGTACCGGGCCAATGCCAAGTACCGGCCGATCTGGGAGCCCCGGTTCCTCCTCTTCGAGAAGAGCGCCGATCTGCCGCGGATCGCGCTGGCGGCGGGCCGTGCCGAGGGCTTCCTGGAGGCGCCGGGGCTGCCGAAGTGGCTGCACCGCCGCCATCTGGAGGGCGGGCGGTGACGGCCCGGTCCGCGGTCGCCGGTTTCGCGCGGCGCGAATGGGGGCCGCTGTACGGGGAGGTGCGCGGGGCGCTGGTGGAGCGGCGGTGGCGGGCGGTGCCGCTGACGCTCACCGCGGTCGTGCTGATCGCCGCCTTCCAGCTGGTGCAGAACCAGGACTGGGGTTACGGACCGGTCAGCGCGATCGGCTTCGTCCGGGCCGGGGATCCGCTGTGGCTCGCCCTCGTCCGTACCCCCCTGTCGTTGTTCGTACCGGCGCTCGATCTGCCGGTGTGGGGTGCGCTGGCGCAGGTCCTGCTGGTGTTCGGGGTGGCGGAGATCTGTCTGGGCCGGGTCCGGACCCTGCTGGTGGCCTATGTCTGCACCCTGGCGGGGACGCTGTACGCACGGCTGGGCATCGCGGTCGGGCCGGGCGGGCCGCTGGGGCTGCCGGAGGCGGACGCCCAGGTGGTGGACACCGGCCCGTCGGCTGCGGTGGTGGGGCTCGCGGTGGTGGTGTGCTTCCAGCAGCGGGCGTGGTTCACCGGCGCACTGGTGGTGGTGGCCATGGCCGTCGAGGTGGTGGTGAAACCGAATCTGGCGGGCAAGGAGCATCTCGTGGCCATCGCGGCGGCCCTGGTGCTCTGCGCGGTGGCGGCGGCCTTCCGGTGGTGGCGGGGTCAGTCGCCGCCCGGACCCGGGGACCGCGGCGGGGTACGGGACGGCAGCCGGTCGGGCGCTCCGGCGATCAAATCCTGAAACCGGCGGCGGGGCCCGTTCCAGCGGCGGTCGTGGCGGTACGCGCGCAACCGCGCACGGGCCCTGGCCCGGTGCCGGTTCCGGTAGCACCTGCGGGCCCACGGCGAGCCGGGCCGGGCCAGCCGTACCGCGCCGAACACCGCCACGAACGGCACCAGGACCCCGATCAGGGCCGTGATCGGTTTGCCCTTGAGGAAGGAGACGAGGACGAAGAGGAAGTTGATCAGCAGGGTGACGAGCAGGGTGGTGCGGCTCTGCCGTTCGTCGGCGTTGAGGGTGTCCACGCCGAGGGGCGAGAAGCCGCCGAGCACCAGCAGCGCGAGGGCGGTGGCGAGGACGACGACCTCGACGCTGCGCCGCCCCTCCTCGGTCCAGTAGACGTCGTCGAGATGGACGATCAGCGCGAACTCGTCGAGCACCAGTCCGGCGCCGGTGCCGAAGAGGACCGCGAAGACGGCCGCGGCCCAGCCGTGGCGGCCGCTGCCGACCGCACCGAATCCGCCGACGACGGTGAGGATCACCCCGGGGACGACATGGTGGATATGGAGCCCGCCGGGGGTGACGTTGCGGAACGGGCCGCGGCCCGCTCGGATCAGCCGGGTCACGGTCCTGGTGATCAGAAAGGTGAGGACGAAGGCGGCAAGCGCGAGGAGCATGGGCAGTTTGCCCGGCTCGGTGATGTTGTCGTGGAACCACTGCCCCATGGAGACCGCTCCAGTTTTCTCCTGAAATGCCTGTCTTCGGGGCAATCTAGACGGTGGGTTAGCCTTCGGCGGTGAACGAGCCTCCCCCCTCCCCCGCACGCGCCGGTCCGGTCACCGGTCTGCGGTTCGCCTTCGGCACCCTGACCGTGCTGCCCGTCCGGCTCACCCGCTGGGACCGGGCCGCCGCCCGGACCGGAATGCTGTGCGCGCCGTTCGCCGGGCTGGCGGTCGGGATCGCGGCGGCCGCGGCGGGCGCGCTGTTCTGGCTGGCGGGAGCGGGCACCCTCCCGGCGGCGGTGGCGACCGCCGCCGTACCGGCGGTGCTCACCCGCGGACTGCATCTGGACGGCCTCGCGGACACCGCCGACGGGCTCGGCAGCGCCAGACCGGCCGCCGCCGCGCTGGAGATCATGAAGCGGTCGGATATCGGGCCGTTCGGGGTGATCACCCTGCTGTTCGTGCTGCTGGCACAGGTGGCAGCGGTCGCGACGCTGTACGGACGGGGCTGGGGGTACGGCGCCGGGGGCGCGGTACTGGCGGCCGTCGCCGCCCGGCTCGCGCTGACCGCGGCCTCGCGCGCGGGGGTTCCGGCGGCCCGGCCCGAGGGGCTGGGCGCGGCGGTCGCCGGTGCCGTCCCGGTCCGCGCCGCGCTGGCGGCGGTCGCGCTCACCGTCGCGCTGTGCGCGGGCGCGGGCGCCGTGCACGGCGCGGAGACGGGGGTCCGGTACGGGCTGGCCGTCCTCGCCGCGGTCGTCGCGGCCGAACTGCTGCTGCGGCACTGCCGGCGCCGCTTCGGGGGTGTGACCGGCGATGTGTTCGGGGCCCTCGCGGAGACCGCGGCCACCACCGCGCTGGTCGTCCTGGTCCTCGGCCACTGAGCCCGGCGGGGGCCAAATCCCCTCGGCGGGGGTCCAGTTGCCCGGCCCGGCGGCGCGGCCGGTGACCGCCGGGTCGCCGGGTCCGGCCGGGCTCCCCGGCGAACGGCCCGGCCGCCGCCCGCCGGTGGCACCCCCGCCGGAACCGCCCCCGCCCGCCGGTGACCCGCCGCCGCCGTAAGGGAGTCCCGGACGCGCGCGTAGGCTCTGTCCGGACAGGACGCCGAGCCGTCCCCACGCCTCGTGGCCGTCACCGGCCCTGAACTCAACGGAAGCGAGACAACAGCACCGTGACTGCACTCACTCTCAGCACTGCCGGCGCAGCGACGCTGCGCGCCGACGCCGTGGTCGTCGGTGTCGCGAAGGGCGCCAAGGGCCCGGTGGTCGCGCCGGGCGCCGAGGCCGTGGACACGGCGTTCGACGGGACCCTCGCCACCGTCCTGGACACCCTCGGTGCCTCCGGCGCCGAAGGCGAGGCGATCAAGCTCCCGTCCCCCGCCGGACTGAAGGCCCCCGTCGTCCTCGCCGTCGGCCTGGGTGCCGCGCCGAAGGACGGGGTGTACGGCGCCGAAGCACTGCGCCGGGCCGCGGGCACCGCCGCGCGCGCCCTGACCGGGGCGAAGAAGGCCGCGTTCGCGCTGCCGATCGCCTCCCCCGCGGACGCCGAGGCCATCGCCGAAGGCGCCCTGCTCGGCGCCTACGCCTTCACCGCCTACCAGGGCGGCGACGGCAAGGGCAGCGGCAAGGCCCCGCTCGCCGAGGTCGCCCTGCTCGGCGCCAAGCCGCGCGACAAGGCCTACAAGGCGGCCGCGGAGCGCGCGCTCGTCGTGGCCGAGGAGATCAACCGCTCCCGCGACCTGATCAACACCCCGCCGAACGACCTCACCCCGGAGGCGTTCGCCGCGGTGGCGAGCGCGGCCGGCAAGGAGGTCGGCCTCAAGGTCCAGATCCTCGATGAGAAGGCGCTGGTCAAGGGCGGCTTCGGCGGGATCCTGGGCGTCGGTCAGGGGTCGGTCAACCCGCCGCGCCTGGTGAAGCTGGTCTACACCCACTCCAAGGACGCCAAGCACTTGGCGCTGGTCGGCAAGGGCATCACGTACGACTCCGGCGGCATCTCCCTGAAGCCGGCCGGGCACAACGAGACGATGAAGTGCGATATGAGCGGCGCCGCCGCCGTGTTCGCGGCCGTCGTCGCCGCCGCCCGGCTCGGCCTGCCGGTCAACGTGACCGGCTGGCTGGCGCTCGCCGAGAACATGCCGTCCGGCTCCGCCACCCGCCCCGGCGACGTGCTGCGGATGTACAGCGGCAAGACGGTCGAGGTGCTCAACACCGACGCCGAGGGCCGGCTCGTGCTGGCGGACGCGCTGTGGAAGGCGTCCGAGGAGAACCCGGACGCGATCGTCGACGTGGCCACGCTGACCGGCGCGATGGTGCTGGCGCTCGGCAACCGCACCTTCGGTGTGATGGCCAACGACGACGATTTCCGTACCGCGGTCCACGAGACGGCGGCGGAGGTCGGCGAGCAGTCGTGGCCGATGCCGCTCCCGGCGGAGCTGCGCAAGGGCATGGACTCGCCGACCGCCGATATCGCCAACATGGGCGAGCGGATGGGCGGCGGCCTGGTCGCCGGACTGTTCCTCCAGGAGTTCGTCGGCGAGGGCATCACCTGGGCCCACCTGGACATCGCCGGTCCGGCGTTCCACGAGGGCGCGCCCTACGGCTACACCCCGAAGGGCGGCACCGGCTCGTCCGTGCGCACCCTGGTCCGGCTGGCGGAGAAGCTGGGCGAGGGCGACCTGGGCTGACCGGCCCCGCGGCTCAGGACAGGGGGTACGGCCCCGGGCTCCCCGCCCGGGGCCGTACCCCTTTCCCCGCTTCTCCCGCCGCCCCGGCCCCGGCCCCGCCGGGAAGCGGCGGCCTCCGGCAGGAACGCACGGGCGTTCGCTGTGGACGAAACCGGGGGGCCGGACGGCGTACTCCGGAATCAGGGGACGGTACGGGACGTTCTACGCACCGGTAACGGCGAAGGTGACGGAGCAGACGCCATCGGACCGCTGCCCCGCGTCCCGTCTTCCCGCGACAAGTGCGAAGATGGGCACCGGCAGGACAGGGCCCCCACCACAGGGCCGACGAGACATCGGCCGCACACCAGCCGACAAGGCCGGTCGCCCCGGCGAACGAGGGGAACCGGTGACCGGCGCACATGCATGGAGGACGTGACGTGGCGAACGACGCCAGCACCGTTTTCGACCTAGTGATCCTCGGCGGCGGTAGCGGTGGTTACGCCGCGGCCCTGCGCGGGGCGCAGCTGGGGCTCGACGTCGCCCTGATCGAGAAGGGCAAGCTGGGCGGTACCTGCCTGCACTACGGCTGCATTCCCACCAAGGCCCTGCTGCACGCCGGCGAGATCGCCGACCAGGCCCGCGAGTCGGAGCAGTTCGGCGTGAAGGCCACGTTCGAGGGCATCGACGTGGCCGCCGTGCACAAGTACAAGGACGATGTGATCTCCGGCCTGTACAAGGGCCTCCAGGGGCTGATCGCCTCCCGCAAGATCACCGTCATCGAGGGCGAGGGGCGGCTGTCCTCCCCCACCTCCGTCGATGTCAACGGACGCCGGATCGACGGCCGCCACATCCTCCTGGCGACCGGCTCGGTCCCGAAGTCGCTGCCCGGTCTGGAGATCGACGGCAACCGCATCATCTCCTCCGACCACGCGCTGAAGCTGGACCGGGTCCCGCAGTCCGCGATCGTGCTCGGCGGCGGCGTCATCGGTGTCGAGTTCGCCTCCGCCTGGCGCTCCTTCGGCGCCGAGGTCACCGTCATCGAGGGCCTCAAGCACCTCGTCCCGGTCGAGGACGAGAACAGCTCCAAGCTGCTGGAGCGGGCCTTCCGCAAGCGCGGTATCAAGTTCAACCTGGGCACCTTCTTCGAGAAGGCCGAGTACACGCAGGACGGCGTCCGGGTGACGCTGGCCGACGGCAAGACCTTCGAGGCCGAGGTGCTGCTGGTCGCGGTCGGCCGCGGCCCGGTCTCCGCCGGTCTCGGCTACGAGGAGCAGGGCGTCGCGATGGACCGCGGCTATGTCCTGGCCGACGAGTACATGCGCACGAACGTCCCCACCATCTCGGCGGTCGGTGACCTGGTCCCCACCCTCCAGCTCGCGCACGTCGGCTTCGCCGAGGGCATCCTGGTGGCGGAGCGGCTGGCCGGTCTGACGACCGTCCCGATCGACTACGACGGTGTGCCCCGGGTGACGTACTGCCACCCCGAGGTCGCCTCCGTGGGCATCACCGAGGCCAAGGCCAAGGAGATCTACGGCGCGGACAAGGTCGTCGCACTCAAGTACAACCTGGGCGGCAACGGCAAGAGCAAGATCCTCAAGACTCAGGGCGAGATCAAGCTCGTGCAGGTCAAGGACGGTGCCGTGGTCGGCGTGCACATGGTCGGCGACCGGATGGGCGAGCAGATCGGCGAAGCCCAGCTGATCTACAACTGGGAGGCGCTGCCGTCCGAGGTGGCGCAGCTCATCCACGCCCACCCGACGCAGAACGAGGCGCTCGGCGAGGCCCACCTGGCGCTGGCCGGCAAGCCGCTGCACGCCCACGACTGAGGCCGGGCCGTGTCGTCTGCACGCCTCTGGGGGTCCCCCGGCCGCAGGGCCGGGGGAGCCGCCGGCCCCGCCCATCGGGCGGACGGCGCTATTTTGACAACACGGCCACCGGCCCGACGACCACTTCCGCACTTCCCCACGCCCGCGCGCCGGAGCTGGGGAGACCCATCCGTTAGGAGCAACAGAAACCATGCCGGTTTCCGTAACCCTTCCGGCGCTCGGTGAGAGCGTCACCGAGGGCACCGTCACCCGCTGGCTGAAGGCCGAGGGCGAGCACGTCGAGGCCGACGAGCCGTTGCTGGAGGTCTCGACCGACAAGGTCGACACCGAGATCCCCGCCCCGGCCTCCGGCGTCCTGGCGTCCATCAAGGTCGCCGAGGACGAGACCGTCGAGGTCGGCGCCGAGCTGGCGATCATCGACGACGGTACGGGTGCCCCGGCCGCCGCTCCGGCGCCCGCCGCCGAGGCCGCGCCCGCCCCGGCCGCCGAGCCTGTCGCCGAGCCCGCCGCCGCGCCGGCCCCGGTCGCCGAGGCCCCGGCGCCGGTTGCCGAGGCTGCCCCGGCCGCCGCCCCCGCCGGTGGCGCGTCCGGTACGGACGTCGTGCTGCCCGCGCTCGGGGAGAGCGTCACCGAAGGCACCGTCACCCGCTGGCTGAAGCAGGTCGGCGAGTCGGTCGAGGAGGACGAGCCGCTGCTGGAGGTGTCCACCGACAAGGTCGACACCGAGATCCCCGCCCCGGTCGCCGGGGTGCTGCTGGAGATCGTCGTCGCCGAGGACGAGACGGCCGAGGTCGGCGCCAAGCTGGCCGTCATCGGTGCCCCCGGTGCGGCTCCGGCCGCCGCACCCGCCGCCGCCCCCGCGGCTCCCGCGCCCGCTCCGGCCCCGGCCCCGGCTCCGGCTGCTCCTGCGGCCCCCGCGCCGGCCGCCGAGGCTCCGGCGCCCGCTCCGGCGGCGCCCGCCCCGGCCCCGCAGCCGGTGCAGGCCCCTGCCCCTGCCCCCGCCGCCGTCCCGGCTCCGGTGGCTCCGGCCGCGCCCGCGCCCGTCGCGGCTCCCGCCGCGCCGACGGCTCCGTCCGCTCCGTCTGCGGGGGACGCGTACGTGACCCCGCTGGTCCGTAAGCTCGCCGCCGAGAACGGCGTGGACCTGTCCGCGGTCAAGGGCAGCGGTGTCGGTGGCCGGATCCGCAAGCAGGACGTCGTCAGCGCCGCCGCCGCGGCCGAGGCCGCCCGTACCGCCGCTCCGGCCCCCGCCGCTGCCGCCGCCCCGGCGGCGAGCGGTGCGAAGGCCCCGGTGCTGGAGGTCTCCCCGCTGCGCGGCCAGACGGTCAAGATGACCCGGATGCGCAAGCTCATCGGCGACAACATGATGAAGGCGCTGCACAGCCAGGCGCAGCTGACGACGGTCGTCGAGGTCGACGTCACCAAGCTGATGCGGCTGCGCAACCAGGCCAAGGGTGCTTTCGCCGCCCGTGAGGGCGTCAAGCTCTCCCCGATGCCGTTCTTCGTGAAGGCCGCGGCCCAGGCGCTGAAGGCCCACCCGATCGTGAACGCCCGGATCAACGAGGACGAGGGCACCATCACCTACTTCGACTCGGAGAACATCGGCATCGCCGTGGACTCCGAGAAGGGCCTGATGACCCCGGTCATCAAGGGTGCGGGTGATCTGAACCTCGCCGGTATCGCCAAGAAGACCGCGGAGCTGGCGGGTGCCGTGCGCACCAACAAGATCCGTCCGGACGATCTGGCGGGCGCCACGTTCACCATCAGCAACACCGGTTCGCGCGGTGCGCTCTTCGACACCGTCATCGTGCCGCCCACCCAGGCCGCCATCCTGGGCATCGGCGCCACGGTCAAGCGCCCGGCCGTGATCGAGACCGCCGACGGCACCGTCATCGGCGTCCGCGACATGGTCTACCTGTCGCTCTCCTACGACCACCGTCTGGTGGACGGCGCCGACGCCGCCCGCTACCTGACGACGGTCAAGGCGATCCTGGAGGCCGGCGAGTTCGAGGTCGAACTCGGCCTGTAGCCGACCGCCGCACAGCCGCACCAGGCAGCCCAGCGCCCCCGCCGGAACCCCGGCGGGGGCGCCGCGCGTCCGGGCCCGTTCACGGCTTCCCCAAGGCCCTCAGCGCGCCGCGGGGCCACCGGCCGACCGGTGCGGACCCGTGGCGGCGATAATGGGCGGGCATCCCATCTCCGGTCCCCCCTCGGGAGCTCTCATGACCCCGCCCCTCGTCCACTCGCTGCGGGAACAGATCCGCCAGCACATCGTGGAGGGCATCGTCAGCGGCCGGTGGAAGCCCGGCGAGCGGATCGTCGAGCGGGGCATCGCGACCGAACTACAGGTCTCCCAGACACCCGTACGCGAGGCCTTGCGGGAGCTGGAGAGCCTGCGGCTCATCGAGTCGGTGCCGAACAAGGGCGTCCGGGTGCGGAACCTCACAGCCGCGGACCTGGAGGAGAGCTACCCGGTCCGGGCGGGCCTGGAGCAGATCGCGGCCGAGCTGGCGGCGGAGAAGCTGGCCCGGGACTGCTCGGCGCTGACCCCGCACGTCGCCGCGTTGTACGAGGCCGACGGGGCGGGCGACTCCGCGGGCCAGGTCCGGCACACGGTCGGCTTCCACCGCGAACTGGTCCGGGCCGCGGACAACGCGGTTCTGCTGCATACCTGGGAGGGCCTGGGCATCGAGGTCTTCACGGCCCTGTCCATCCGCTGGCTGGGCACGGTTCAGCAGTCGTACGCGGAGGAGCACCAGGCTCTGGTGGACGCCTTCCAGCGCCGGGACCCGGAAATCGGGCCGCTGGTGAAGGCGCACGTCCTCGGCTGCGCGCCACGCGCCTGACGGCGCGGTCGTGGGGGGGCGGGCCCCGGGGCGGGCCCACCCGGGGATGCCCCTGGTCCTCCGGCGACGGCCGTGGAGCTGCGAGCGTGCGTCGAGTGCCGGCCTCGCCTCGCCGGTGGGCTGATCACGCAGTTCCGAGCAGTAGGAGCTGCGTGCATGCGGTGGACTGCCGACGCCATGCCGTCGTGGGCTTGTCGCGCAGTTCCGCCCCCTATGCCTGCGGCAATGGGGGGACCCCCAGCGCCCCTGAATGCCCTCCGGCGCCCCGGCCTGGACGGGAAACCGGCTCCGACGGGCGCTGGGGTCCACCACGCCGCTAGGCCCTGTCCGGGCGTAGGGGGTGGAACTGCGCGAGCAACCCGCCATGGCGCGGTCGGCGCTCAAGCCGCGACCACCCGGCTCGGGAGCTTTTCGCCTCCACCCCGGGCGGGAGCGCACGGCGCTGCGTGAGCGGGGCGCTACGCAAAGTCCCAGGTCACCGGCACCGCGTGCCCTATTTCATGGCACGGAATGCCAATTTCGCCCTCCGGACAAGTTTTACCTCCAAGCACTTTGATCGATCATCGATCAGAGGCTTACAGTCACTCGGGGCACGTTTGCCCCGACCGCCCTGTCCTGCCAGACAAGGCACCCCCCAAAGGCATCGCGTACCCACCCAGTACCACCTGCCTCCACCATCTCCACCCCACCTCCCAGTCCGGAAGGCGGCGATCATGACCGACCCCGTAGGCAAGCTTCCGAGCGAGCTGGACCAGCTCCCGGATCGCGATGCCGAGGAGACCGCCGAATGGGCGGCATCCCTCGATGCCGTCGCCCAGCACGCCGGCCCCCACCGCGCCGCGTACCTGATGCGCCGCACCCTGCACCACGCCGAGCAGGCGGGCGTACCCGTACCCCGGCTGCTGGAGACGGACTACGTCAACACCATCCCCACCTCCGCCGAGCCCGCCTTCGACGGCGACGAGGCGATAGAAGCCCGGATCACGGCCTGGAACCGCTGGAACGCGGCCGCCATGGTGACCCGCGGCGCCCGCCTGGGCGTCGGCGGCCACATCGCGACCTTCGCGTCCGCGGCCTGGCTCTACGAGACCGGCTTCAACCACTTCTTCCGCGGGAAGGAGGGCGACGGCAGCGGCGACCAGCTCTACATCCAGGGCCACGCATCGCCCGGCATATACGCCCGCGCCTTCCTCGACGGCCGCCTCACCGAGGCCCACCTCGACAACTTCCGCCAGGAGGCGGGCGGCGCCGGTCTGCCGTCGTACCCGCATCCGCGCCGGCTGCCCTGGCTGTGGGAGTTCCCCACGGTCTCCATGGGCCTGGGCCCGCTCTCCGCGATCTACCAGGCGCGGTTCAACCGCTATCTCCACAACCGGTCGATCAAGGACACCGCCAACTCGCACGTCTGGGCCTTCCTCGGCGACGGCGAGATGGACGAGCCCGAGTCGACCGCGGCCCTCGCGCTGGCGGCCCGGGAGCAGCTGGACAACCTGACCTTCGTCATCAACTGCAATCTGCAGCGCCTCGACGGTCCGGTCCGCGCCAACTTCAAGATCGTCCAGGAGCTGGAGGCCCAGTTCCGGGGCGCCGGCTGGAACGTCGTGAAGACGCTCTGGGGCAACGCCTGGGACGAGCTGTTCGCCCTCGACACCACCGGTGCGCTGGTCCGCCGGCTGCGCGAGGTGCCGGACGCCCAGTTCCAGACGTACGCGACCCGTGACATCGCGTACATCCGCGAACACTTCTTCGGCGCCGAGCCCGCCCTCGCCGAGCTGGCGAAGGTCCTCACGGACGCCAAGATCGCCGAATGCTTCTCCACCTCCCGCGGCGGCCACGAGGCCCGCAAGGTGTACGCGGCCTACCGCGCCGCCCTTGCCCACAAGGGCGCGCCGACCGTGATCCTCGCGCAGACCGTGAAGGGCCACACCCTCGGCAAGGGCTTCGCGTCGAAGAACGCGAACCACCAGATGAAGAAGCTGTCGGTCGACGAGTTCAAGGACATGCGGGAGCTGCTCGGGCTGCCGATCCCGGACAGCGCGTTCGCCGACGGCGTGGTCCCCTACGGCCACCCGGGCGCGGACTCCCCCGAGGTCCGCTACCTCCAGGAGCGGCGCGCGGCCCTCGGCGGCCCCGCCCCGGTCCGCCGGGTGCACCAGGTGGTGCTGCCCGAGCCGGAGGAGCGCGGTTTCAAGGCCCTCCAGAAGGGCTCCGGCAGCCAGGAGATGGCCACCACCATGGCCTTCGTCCGCCTGGTGAAGGACCTGATGCGGGACAAGGAGACCGGCCGCCGCTGGGTGCCGATCGTCCCCGACGAGGCCCGTACCTTCGGTATGGAGTCCCTGTTCCCGTCCGCGGGTATCTACTCGCCGCTGGGCCAGACGTACGAGCCGGTCGACCGCGACCAGCTGATGTACTACAAGGAGGCCACGGACGGCCAGATCCTCAACGAGGGGATCACCGAGGCCGGGGCCATGGCGGACTTCATCGCCGCCGCGACGTCGTACGCGACGCACGGCGAGCCGATGATCCCGTTCTACATCTTCTACTCCATGTTCGGCTGGCAGCGCACCGGCGACCAGATGTGGCAGCTCGCCGACCAGCTCGGCAAGGGCTTCATCGTCGGTGCCACCGCGGG
Organism: Streptomyces sp. NPDC094448; assembly: GCF_044763775.1. NCBI lineage: Bacteria > Bacillati > Actinomycetota > Actinomycetes > Kitasatosporales > Streptomycetaceae > Streptomyces > Streptomyces sp. NPDC094448. The sequence goes on from NZ_JBIWGU010000009.1 coordinate 302,585, forward strand.
CCGTACGACCCTCACCGGTGAGGGCCTCCAGCACGCGGACGGCCACTCGCACCTGATTGCGTCCACGAACCCGGCGTCGCTCAACTACGACCCGGCGTTCGCGTACGAGATCGCGGTGATCGTCAAGGACGGTCTGCGCCGGATGTACGGTCCGGACGCCGAGGACGTCTTCTACTACCTGACGGTCTACAACGAGCCCAAGCCGCAGCCCGCGATGCCCGAGGGTGTCGAGGAGGGCATCCTCAAGGGCCTGTACCGCTTCCGCGAGGGCACCCCGGCCCGTCCGGACTCGCCGCGGCTTCAGCTGCTGGCGTCCGGTACGGCGATCCACTGGGTGCTGGAGGCGCAGCGGATGCTCGCCGACGAGTGGGGTGTCACGGCCGATGTGTGGTCGGCGACGTCCTGGGGCGAGCTGCGCCGGGACGCCCTGGAGGCGGACGAGGCGCTGCTCCGCGGCGAGGAGCGCACCCCGTACGTCCGTCAGGCGCTGGCCGGGGCGCCGGGTCCGGTCATCGCGGTCAGCGACTGGATGCGGCAGGTGCCGGACCAGATCAGCCAGTGGGTCGAGCAGGACTGGTCGTCCCTCGGCACCGACGGCTTCGGTCTGTCGGACACCCGTGAGGCGGCGCGCCGGCACTTCGGCGTGGACGCTCCGTCGATCACCGTGGCGGCGCTGGCGCAGCTGGCGCGGCGCGGCGAGGTTCCGGCCTCGGCGGTGAAGGAAGCCCGGGAGCGTTACGGGCTCTGACGTTTCTGAAGATCACCCCCGGGCGGTACGCACCACCGCCCGGGGGTGATGCCGTTTCCGGGGCCGCCGCCCGACGGGCCGGGCTGCGGGCCGGGCGGGGGCCGGGCGGGAGGCCGGGCATGCCGGGAGGCTTTCGCCGTACCGGTCGGCGGGCATCCCTGCACCCATAGGCTGCGGGGCGGGTGCGGGGCAGCCGTACCGCCGCCGGAATCCGAGGAGTGGTCCGTGTTCACCATCGGGGACTTCGCCCGCCACGGCCGGGTGTCCGCCCGGATGCTCCGGCACTACGACGCGATCGGGCTGCTCCGCCCGGAACACACCGATCCGCGGACGGGCTACCGCCACTACGCGGCCGCCCAGCTCGCGGTCCTCAACCGGATCGTCGCCCTGAAGGACCTCGGCTTCACCCTGGAGCAGGTGCGGCGGATCCTGGACGACCGGGTGGGTACGGAGGAGCTGCGGGGGATGCTGCTGCTGCGCCGGGCCGAGCTGGAGGCGGCGATGGCGGCGGCCGCCGGGCGGCTCGGCGCGGTCGAGGCCCGGCTGCGGTCCATCGAGAACGAGGGCCGGATGCCGGCCGACGACGTCGTCCTCAAGTCCGTCCCGGCGGTCCGGGTGGCCGAGCTGACGGCCGTCGCGCGGAGTTACGGCCCCGAGGACATCAGCCCCGTCATCGGTCCGCTGTACGAGGAGCTGTTCCGGCGGCTCGCGGCCGCGGGCGTCTCCCCGGCCGGTCCGGGGATCGCGTACTACGAGAGTGCCGCGAGCGCCGAGGGCTGCGGGGAGGGCGCGGTCCTGGTGCATGCGGCGGTCACGCTGTCCGCGGGGGACCGGCCGGGCCCGGAGGTGCCGGTGGTGGTGCTCCCGGCGCTGGAGCGGGCGGCGACGATCGTGCACCGCGGTTCGATGGACGCGGTCGTTCCGACGTCGCAGACGCTCGCCCGCTGGGTCGACGCGCACGGCCACCGCTCGGCCGGGTTCGCCCGGGAGGTGACCCTGGAGTGCCCGCCCGACCGGGAGAAATGGGTCACCGAACTCCAGGAACCCCTGCTCTGACACCGTCCGGGGCGGCCGTCGCGGTGTTGCGGGCATGATGGGGGAATGCGCGCTGCCCGGCTGATCAGAATGGTCCTGCTGCTCCAGTCGAGGCCCTCGATGACGGGGGCGGAGCTGGCCCGGGAACTGGAGGTCTCCGAGCGCACCGTCAGCCGGGACGCGCTCGCCCTCTCCGAGGCGGGCGTGCCGGTCTACGCGGACCGCGGCCGGGCCGGCGGCTACCGGCTCGTCGGCGGCTACCGGACCCGGCTCACCGGTCTGGGCCGCAGCGAGGCGGAAGCGCTGTTCCTGTCCGGGCTGCCGGGCGCCCTGCGCGAGATGGGCCTGGAGGACGCGGCATCGGCGGCCCGGCTGAAGGTCTCCGCCGCCCTGCTGCCCTCCCTGAGCGACGCCCCGCACACCGCGGCGCAGCGTTTCCACCTGGACGCGCCGGGCTGGTACTCCGAGCCGGAGACCCCGCCGCTGCTGGCGGAGCTGGCGGACGCGGTCTGGCGGGACCTGCGGGTGACAGCGGCGTACGCGAACCGGCGCGGGGAGCGGGTCGAGCGGGTGCTGGAACCGCACGGTCTGGTGCTGAAGGCGGGTGTCTGGTACCTCTGCGCGCGCGTGGCCGGGGGCGGGGAGGACGCGTCCTCCCCTACCGACTCCACGCCCTCCACGCCCTCCGAGGCCTCCGGACCTTTCCGTGTCTACCGCATCGACCGCTTCACCGCGCTCTCCCCCGCCGCCCCCGGACCCGCTCCAGGGGCCTCCCCCGGGGTCTCCGCCTCCGAAGGGGACAGCAGTGTCTTCGACCGCGACCCGGACTTCGACCTCCCGGCGTTCTGGGAGGAGCGGGCGGCCCAGTTCGCCCGCTCCATCCTCCGGTCCGAAGTGGTGCTCCGGCTGACGGCGCAGGGGGCGCGGCGACTGCCGTACGTGACGGACCGGGCCGCCGCCCGGGAGGCGCTGGCCGCCGTGGAACCGGACGGCGAGGGGCGGGTGACGGTCACCCTCCCCGTCGAGTCCACCGAGGTGGCGTACGGCCAGCTGCTCTCCCTGGGCCCGGACGCGGAGGTGCTGGGCCCGCCCGAGCTGCGGGCGCTCCTCGCGGAGGCCGCGGCGCGGATGGCGGAGCAGTACGGAGCGGGTGCGCGGCTCAGCGGTAGCCGGCCGGATCCGGTGTCTCCCCCGCCTGCTCCGCCAGGATGAAGCCCCAGACGTCGGGCCGGCTTCCGTCGGTGTCCGTGATGCCGTACTCCCTCGCCAGCTCTCCGCTGTCGAGGGAGTGTCCGTTGAACCGGGACCGCTCCGGGTCCGCGGCGAGGGCGGCGACCCCGCGGGCGAGATAGGCGGGCGATTCGGAGAGCGCCCAGTGGGCGGGGAGGGTCCCGATGCCGTCGCGCCAGGTCTCCTCGGTCAGGGCGAAGTGGTCGAGCATCTCCTCGGAGCGCAGGAAGCCCGGGGTGACGGCGACCGCGGAAGCGCCGACGTGCTTCAGCTCCTCGCCCAGGACGAACGCCATCCGGATGGGTGCGTTCTTCGCCAGGTCGTAGTAGAAGTTCTCGCGGAATCCCCGGTTGGTGCGGGCGGTGCCGTCGGTGACCTCGACGACCAGCCCGCCGGGCCGCCGGACCAGCAGCGGCAGGGCGATACTGCTGGTGATGATGTGGGTCCGCACCCCCAGGTCGATCATCCGCAGCCCGCGCTCCAGGTCGACGTCCCACATACGGGTGTCGAAGTCGAGCAGCGCGTTGCCGCCCCAGACGTCGTTGACGAGGATGTCGAGGCGTCCGTGGTCCCGGTCGATCCGGGCGACCAGCCGGCGCACCTGCTCGGCGTCGAGATGGTCGGTGGGTACGGCGATGCCCTCGCCGCCCGCCGCGGTGACCAGCTCCGCGGTCTGTTCGATGGTCTCGCCCGCGCGGCCCAGTTCGCTGACCCGGTCTCGGGTGGTGCGTCCGGTGGCGTAGACGGTCGCGCCGGCCGCGCCCAGGGCCACGGCGAGGGCGCGCCCGGCGCCCCGGGTGGCGCCCGCGACCAAGGCGATCCGTCCGGCGAGTGGCTGCTGCTTCGGTGTGCTCGCTGTCATGGCAACGACCGTGTCAGGGAATCCCGACATCTGCTGTCCGGCTTCGCCACGGGGTTTCGGCACCGAGGCCGCGGAGCGCCGGGCCTGCGGGGCCTCGGCCCGCGGTCCCGGCCCGTGCTCAGGGCCCGTGGTCAGGGCCCATGCTTAGGGGCACCGTTCCTCGCGGCCGTCCCCTGGGGCCTTCCCGCAGTCGTTCCCCACACCCGCCGACGGCAGCGGATCCAGGCGCCCGTTCCCGGCCCCGTCCGGGTGTCCCGTCCCCGGCGGAACACCGCGCTCCGCGTGCGCGTCCCGCGTTGACGCACGATGCTGGACGCGTGATGGACGAGACGGAGTTCTGGGAGATCGTCGACGGCACCCGCGATGCCGCCGAGGGCGATCCCGAGGACCACGCGGATCTGCTGGTCGAGCGGCTGCTCCGGCTGGACCCCGATTCCGTGCTCGACTTCGCCCGCCATTTCGAGGCCCGCTACAACCGCGCGTACACCTGGGATCTGTGGGGCGCGGCGGCCGTGCTGCTGCGCGGTGCGAGCGACGACGCCTTCGACTACTTCCGCTGCTGGCTGATCGGCCAGGGCCGGGAGGTCTTCGAGGGGGCGGTGCACGATCCGGACTCCCTCGCCGAGCTGCTCGACGACTTCGACGAGGACATCGACGGCGACGGCGAGGAGCTCGGCTACGCGGCCGACGAGGCGTACGAGCAGCTCACCGGGGCGATCGCACCCGATCTGGGGCTGCCGCCGCAGCCCGCGGAGCCGCTGGGCACCCCGTTCGCCTTCGACGACGACGCGGATCTGGCCCGCCGCTTCCCCCGGCTCTGGGAGCGCTTCGGGCCGGAGTGACCGGGGCGGGCGGTCCCCGGCCGGGGCTCAGTCCAGGCGACGGCCCATGAGGACGTCGTCCACGTACTCCCCGCCGAGATGGAACTCTCCGGGCAGTACGCCCTCGACGGTGAACCCTTCGCTCTCGTACAGCGCGCGGGCGGGGGCGTTGTGCCCGAGGACCCGCAGGGTCATCCGGGCGGCGCCCTGCCGCCGCGCTTCGTCGTACGCGCCGTGGAGCAGCTCCCGGGCCACCCCGCGCCCGCGGGCGGCCTCCGCGACGGCCAGTCCCTGTATCTGGCGGACGTGCCGGTTGCAGGCGAGCGGGGTCGGCGGCACCAGCCGGATGTATCCGAGCAGCTCACCGCCTCCTTCAGCCCCTTCGGTCTCCCCGACCCCTCCGACCCCTCCGACCTCTTCGGCGACGAGGTAGTGCTCGGGCCGGTGGGTGGAGTCGAAGAAGGGGTCGTACGGCGGGACCGGCTCGGGCGCGACGGCGTGCAGCGTCGACCAGGTGTCCCGGTCGAGCGCACCGAGGGCCGCCCCGTCCTCGGCCCGTGCGGACCGGACCCGGAACGAACCGGAGCGAGCTGAGTGCATGGCTGATGCAGGGAACTCGGACATGCGGGTCACTGTTTCACACCCCTTCACAGGGCAGGATGGCCTTTATGAGGATCGCGGTCTCCGGCTCCACCGGACTCATCGGCAGGGCACTCGTCCACTCCCTGCGCACCGACGGCCACCAGGTGGTCACCCTGGTACGCAGACCGGCGCGGACCGGGGACGAGGTGCGCTGGGATCCGCACCGGGGACAGGTCGACACGGCGGGTCTGGTCGGCTGCGAGGCCGTGGTGAACCTCGCGGGCGCGGGTGTGGGCGACCACCGCTGGACGGCCGCGTACCGCAAGGAGATCCGCGACAGCCGGGTGCTGGGCAATGCGGCGCTCGCCGATGCCGTCACCTCCCTGGACGTTCCGCCGCGGGTGCTGCTCTGCGGCAGCGCCGTGGGCTACTACGGGGATACGGGCGGCCGGGCGGTCGACGAGAGCGCCCCCGCGGGGTCGGGCTTCCTGCCGGAGGTCTGCGTGGAGTGGGAGGCGGCCGCCGGCCCGGCGCAGCAGGCGGGCATCCGTACCGTCTTCGCCCGCACCGGGCTGGTGGTGGCGCGCCGCGGTGGCGCCTGGGGCCGGATGTTCCCGCTGTTCAGGGCCGGTCTGGGGGGACGGCTCGGCGACGGTCGGCAGTACTGGAGCTTTATCTCGCTGCACGACGAGGTGGCGGCGCTGCGGCACCTCCTCGATACGCCTGCCCTGTCGGGTCCGGTGAACTGCACCGCGCCCGAACCCCTGACCAACCGTGAGATCACGGCGGCGATGGCGCGCGCGGTGCACCGCCCGGCCCTGTTCGCGGTCCCCCGCTTCGCGCTGCGTGCCGCGCTGGGCGAGATGGCGTCCGATGTCCTGGCGAGCACCCGCGCGGTCCCCCGCAAACTGCTGGACTCGGGCTTCGCGTTCGCCTTCCCCGGTATCGACGCGGCGATCACGGCGGCCCTCAGCGGGCCGGATCCGGCGGCGCCGGGCGGCTCGGCCTGATCCGGTACGTCCCGCCCGGCCGGTCCTGTCCGCCGGCCGCACCCCCACCGCCGCGGGGGCCGTTCCCCGGGCCCTGAAGGGCACCTGTGGCACATGCCGTCGGCACCCCGCGACGGCATGCCCGCGAGCGCCCGGGGCACGACGGTTCCTCCCCCGCCCCGAGCTGGGCGGACACCGCCGGGGCCGGGGGCCGGGGCCATGCGCCCCGCACGCCCCCGTGCCCCGCCGCACGCGCGCGGCGAGGATCGGCCACCGCTCCTAACCTCGTGCCGAACTCCGGTATTCGTCGGGCCCGTCGAGGGCATCACCCTGTGGGAGTCCGATCTCCCGCCAGCCGTTGCCGACCTCGGGGAGGGGCACGTGCTCAGCAGCACCTCACACCATGCGGACCATGCGGACGTGATTGTCGTGGGAGCCGGCGCCGCCGGGCTCTCCGCCGCCCTCGCACTCACCGCCGCAGGCATCGGAGTCTCCGTACTGGAGGCCTCGGACCGGCCGGGCGGCCGGATGACCACCGAGGAGACCGACGGGTTCCGTCTCGACCGCGTCGGCCGGTTCCTCAGCACCTCCCACCGGGAGCTGCACCGCCTGCCGGCCCTGTCGGCCCTGACGCTGCGTCCGTTCGCGCCGGGGGTGCTGGTCCACGGCGACGGCAGGCTGCACCGTACGGGCGAGGTGGTACGCCGCCGCGGCCCGGCGCCCCTGCCGTACCCCCGGGCGCATCCCGAAGGGACCGACCCCTCCGGCGCGTACGGCGCATGGGCGGGCCGCAGGGGCGTGGGGGGAGCACTGACCATGGCGCGCGCCCTCGCGAGCGCCCCCAGACCGCTGGACGAGGCCCGGCTGAGCGCCTCCCTGGCCCGGCTCGCCGGGATGTCGGCGGTGCGGCTGGCGGCCCGCCCCGAGCGTCCGGCGGCCGAGGCGATAGCCGTCCGCGGGCTGCCCGCCCGGACCGTCGACGGCTTTCTGCGTCCGCTGCTGTCGGCGCTGCTGTGCGATCCGGAGCTGACGACGTCGAGCCGGTGCGCCGATCTCGTACTGCGCAGCTTCGCCCGGGGCCGCCTCTGCGTCCCCGAGGGCGGTTCGGGGACGATTCCCGGCCTGCTGGCGGCGGCCCTGCCTCCGGGCACGGTGCTCACCGGCGTCCGGGTCAAGGAGGCGTCGATCAACCGGGTCAGTACGGAGGAGTACGGCGAACTGACCTGCCGGGCGCTGGTCCTCGCCACGGGTGCCCGGGAGGCGGCCGAACTGCTGCCGGGGCTGCGGGTGCCGGACTTCCATCCGGTGACCCTGGTGCACCACAGCGCGCCCGAGGCGCCGCCGACGGGTGCGGCGCTGGTGCTGGACGCGGACCGGACGGGCCCGGTGGCGCACACCGCGGTGATGAGCGCGGTCGACCCGGCGCGTGCGCCCGCGGGCCGCGCGCTGATCACCTCGGCGGTGCTGGGCACTCCCCCGGCCGGTACGGACGCCGTGGTCCGCGCCCAGCTGGCGAGGTTGTACGGGGTGCCGACGGACGACTGGGAGCTGCTCGCGGTCCACCGGACGCCCGACGCGGTCCCCGCGATGCCCGCCCCGCACGATCCGCGCCGCCGGGTCCGGGTGCTGTCCGGCCTGTACGTCTGCGGCGACCACCGCGACACGAGCACGGTCCAGGGCGCCCTCCGCTCGGGCCGCCGCGCCGCCCAGGCGGTCCTGCGCGATTTCGGCATCCCCGGCGTCCCGGACCTGCCGCTCGCGGCGTGAGCCCTCGCTGCGGCCGTGCCCCGGGGCCCGGGGCACGGCCGGGTGGTGGCGGCCACGGCCCGCCCGCCGGGCCCGTGGCCTCCCGCACCGGTGGCGGCTAGCCGAGGGCCGCGACCCGCTCCCGGTAGGTACGTACCGCCGCCGCCTCGCGGTACGGCTCCAGCCTGCGCTCGAAATCGCGGACGTACTCCAGCGCCCGGACCGAGCGCATCTCGGACGCCTGGAGCGCGGCCTCCGCGCCCAGCGCGCACGCCTGGTCGAGTTCGCCGAGGCCGAGGCGGGCGGTGGCGAGGACGACCCGGCAGAAGAGGCGGCTGCGGGCCGGCCCGTGCGGGCGGAGCCGGAGGGAACGCTCCGCGTGCTGGACGGCGGGGCGGTACTGCTGGAGATCCCGGTAGCAGTGCCCGAACTCGTCCGCGAGCTGTGCCTCGTCGAAGAAGCGAGCCCAGTGCGGCACCTCGTCGCCCGAGCGGGCCGACTCCAGCGCCCGTTCGGCCCGGACCAGGGCCGCGGTGCAGGCGCGGGCCTCCCCCAGGACGCCGTGGCCACGGGCCTCCACCGCGTGCAGCAGGGACTGCACCACGGGCGGGGCGGAGGGGCCGAGCCCCTGCTGGGCGACCCGGGTGAGCTGGACGGCCTCCCGCCCGTGGCCCAGATAGACGGCCTGGCGGCTCATGGTGACCAGGACGTACGAACCGTAGGCCCGGTCCCCGGCGGCCTGCGCCAGCCGCAGCGCCTGGACGAAGTAGCGCTGGGCCAGGCCGTGGGCGCCGATATCGTACGAGGTCCACCCGGCGAGCCGGGTGAGATCGGCGACGGCGCCGAACAGCCGGCGCCCGGTGACCTCCCCGTACGTACCGCGGAGCATCGGTTCGGCCTCGTGCTCCAGATAGCGGACGAGGGCCTGGCGGGCATGGCCGCCGCCGTACGCGTTGTCGATCGTGCGGAACAGTTCGCCGACCGAGCGCAGTGCGGCGATGTCACCGCCGGAGACCCGCTGGCCCGGGGCGCGTTCGGTGATCCGGTCGGCGGTGCGCTGCCGGGGGACGCCGCTGCCGCCCTGGACGGGTACCCGCGGTCCGCCGGGTCCGGCGCCGGGCGCGGGGTCGCCCCGGCCGACGCGTTCGTCGGCCCGTCCGATCAGCCAGTCACGGCTGGGGACGACGAGCCCGGCGGGGGTGAACGCGATCTTGCGCAGTTCGGCATGGCTGCCGGAGTCCTTGCGCCAGAGCCCGCCGACGATCTCCACGGCCTCCTCGGGGGTGGCGGCGAACTCCAGCCCCGCGTAGACCGGGGCGCAGGCGTCGAGCCCCAGATCCTGCGCGGACAGCCGTCTGCCGAGCCGGCGGGTGAAGACCTCGGCGATGAGTGCGGGGGTGGTGCCGCGCGGCTGCTGGCCCCGGAGCCAGCGGGTCACGGACGTCTTGTCGTAGCGGAGGTCGAGACCGTGCTCCAGACCGAGCTGGTCCACTCTGCGGGCGAGCCCGGCATTGGAGAATCCGGCTTCGGCGATGAGTGCGGCAAGCTGGCGGTTGGGGATGCGCTGCGGGGGTCGTTCCGTCATCAGCCGTGTGGTCTCCTGCCTTCCGGGCCGGTCGCAGCCCTCATGGAACGGCGCGAATTTAGCGGCCCCTCCGGTCCGGCCCGCAGGCTTCGAAGGAGCTTCATCCGAACGTGTGAGGATGGGGGGTGCGCTGACGGGAGAAACCTCCCGCCCGTGGCCCGTACCCCCCGCCGTACAGTGGCAGGGGCGCGGCGGGCACGACGGGCACGGCGGGCACGGCGGGCACGACGCAAGGTTCGAAGGAGGCAGTGCCGTGGGTGAGCTGCGGTTCGTCCGACTGGGCTTCGGCGGGGACGCCGTCGAGTACCAGGAGGCGTGGCAGAAGCAGCGCGAGGTCCACGCCGCGCGGTTCGCGGACGAGGTCCCGGACACGTGTCTGCTGCTGGAGCACCCGCCGGTGTACACGGCGGGGCGGCGGACCGAGGACAGCGAGCGGCCGCTCGACGGCACTCCCGTCGTCGACGTGGACCGCGGCGGCAAGATCACCTGGCACGGTCCGGGGCAGCTGGTGGGCTATCCGATCCTGAAGCTGCCGCGTCCGGTGGACGTGGTGGCGCATGTCCGCAGGCTGGAGGAGGCGCTGATCAACGCCTGCGCCGAGTTCGGCCTGGCAACGAGCCGGGTGGAGGGGCGCAGCGGCGTCTGGGTGCTGGGCGACCCGGTGGAGCAGCGGCCGTCCGCGGGCGGGCTCTCCCTGGACTTCGACCCCCGGCTGCACGACGAGGAGTTCGACCCGCGGCTCAACGGCCCCGAGTACGCCCCCTCCAACGCGGGCCAGCGGCGCGAGGACCGCAAGCTGGCCGCGATCGGGATCCGGATCGCGAAGGGCGTCTCGATGCACGGCTTCGCGCTCAATGTGAACCCGGACAACACCTGGTTCGACCGGATCGTGCCGTGCGGTATCCGGGACGCGGGCGTTGCGTCGCTCGCGGGCGAGCTGGGCCGTGACATCACGATCGCGGAGGTGCTGCCCGTGGTGGAGCGGCAGCTGCGGGAGGTGCTGGAGGGCGCCGATCCGCTTCCGCGGGCGGTCGGGACGACCGCCTGAACCGGCCCGGAGCCGGTCGGCGGCCGGCCCTTGCCGGCCCGGCGACCGCTGAACGGTCGGCCGTCGAACCGCCCTGGGGCCGTTCGGGGGAATGCGCCTCAGCGTGACCGGGTTGTCACGAGACAGGGCCGTACAAAGCACGGGCGTACCCTGGTGTGCGCCGCAGAATCGAATGCCGCGATAGCAGAAAGGGGCGCCACGTGTCCGCTGTCGCACCCGACGGACGCAAGATGCTGCGCCTGGAGGTCCGGAACAGCCGGACCCCCATCGAGCGCAAGCCCGAGTGGATCAAGACCCGGGCGAAGATGGGCCCCGAGTACACGAAGATGCAGAGCCTCGTGAAGCGCGAGGATCTGCACACGGTGTGCCAGGAAGCGGGCTGTCCCAATATCTTCGAGTGCTGGGAGGACCGCGAGGCCACCTTCCTCATCGGCGGTGACCAGTGCACCCGGCGCTGTGACTTCTGCCAGATCGACACCGGGAAGCCGGAGGCGCTGGACCGTGACGAGCCGCGCCGGGTCGGCGAGTCCGTCGTCACGATGGATCTGAACTACGCGACGATCACCGGTGTCGCCCGGGACGACCTCCCGGACGGCGGCGCCTGGCTGTATGCGGAGACGGTACGGGAGATCCACCGGCAGACCGCCGGGCGCGCGGACGGCCGGACCAAGGTCGAGCTGCTGGCCCCGGACTTCAACGCGGTGCCGGAGCTGCTGGACGAGGTCTTCGCCTCGCGGCCGGAGGTCTTCGCGCACAATGTCGAGACCGTGCCGCGGGTCTTCAAGCGGATCCGCCCCGGCTTCCGCTACGAGCGGTCGCTGGAGGTGATCACCCGGGCCCGTGCGGCCGGTCTGGTCACCAAGTCGAATCTGATCCTGGGGCTGGGCGAGGAGCGGGCGGAGGTCTCCGACGCGCTGCGGCAGATGCACGACGCGGGTTGCGAGCTGATCACGATCACGCAGTACCTGCGGCCGTCGGTCCGCCACCACCCCGTGGAGCGGTGGGTGAAGCCCGACGAGTTCGTGGAGCTGAAGGAGGAGGCCGAGCAGATCGGCTACTCCGGAGTGATGTCGGGACCGCTGGTGCGCTCGTCGTACCGGGCGGGGCGGCTCTACCAGCAGGCGATGGAGAAGCGGCTGGCGGGCGAGCGGACCACGCTGCCCGTGGTGTGAATTCAAGCACAAGACATTACCCCTCGGTAACACGAGGGCCGGCGCGGCCCGTATGCTTCCCGCAGGTGGGGACGGCGTACGGGCCGCGTCAGGATCCGGGGGCCGGGCGTCAGGGATTCATCGGCGTTTGACCGGTCGGTCACGCCCTGGTAACACCGAGCAGTGACCCTGGTGTCAGGACCCGGGGACCGTCCGGCCAAAGGCGATCGGAAACGGTCGGGCACAGCCGTATCCGTCTCATCCGATGCCATCTGCTACCACCCGGCACCACCCGGCTGCGGCACGGCACCGGGCCGCCGGCCCTCCGGGACACGGCACCGCCCGCGCACCACCGCTCCGGGTCCCCGCACCGTCGCACGTGCCCGTCGCCCCACCCCGTACCACCGCATCACTCCCGTCCGTCCACCGACCGCGACCGGTCTTCCCCCGCCCTCCGGCGGCCCCGGCCGCGGTCGCCACTCCCCGAAGGGGCCCCGCCATGCAGGCCGCGCAGGCACGTCCGGTACGCGCCACCGCCCTCCCGTCCGTGACCGGCGCCCTGCGCGCCATGGAGTCCCTGCTGCTCGGCGGCGGCCAGCGCACCGCCCGCCGCAACGCCTGGACGGCCGTCCTGGAGGACCGCCGCCGGGCCAGGGACCGGGTCGAGACGGAGCATGTACTGGAGGCCGTGGCGGAGCGCGCGCCGCGGGCCACGTAAACTTCGCAGTATGGCGAGGAAGGCAAAAACGGACAGCACTGACGCTGCTGCGAACCCGGGGCGACTGAAGCAGATCGCCCTCACCTACAAGATGACCCGGAAGGCCGACCCTGTGGTCGGTCTGGTCATCGCGGCCGTAGGAATCGTCACCTTCGGTGTCTTCCTCGGAATCGGCTTCTGGGTCGGCTACCCGATCTATCTCGGCATTCTCGGCTTCCTGCTCGCCTTCCTCTCGATGGCGATCGTCTTCGGGCGCCGGGCCGAGCGGGCGGCCTTCGGCCAGATGGAGGGCCAGCCGGGTGCGGCGGCCGCCGTCCTGCAGAACGTGGGCCGGGGCTGGACGACCACTCCCGCGGTGGCGATGAACCGCAACCAGGACGTGGTGCACCGCGCGGTCGGCCGGGCGGGCATCGTTCTGGTCGCGGAGGGCAACCCGAACCGGCTGAGGACGCTGCTGGCGGCCGAGAAGAAGAAGATGTCCCGGGTCGTGGTGGACGTACCGGTGCACGACATCATCGTGGGCACGGACGAGGGCCAGGTGCCGCTGAAGAAGGTCCGTACGACCATGCTGAAGCTGCCCCGCGTGCTCTCCGGCCCCCAGGTGACCGCGACCAACGACCGGCTGCGCGCACTCGGTGACCTGCTGAGCAATATGCCCCTGCCGAAGGGCCCGATGCCCAAGGGCATGCGGATGCCGCGCGGCGGCCCGAAGATGCGCTGACCGAATCCCGCCTGATACGGAAGGGGCGGCCCGGAGAACTCTCCGGGCCGCCCCTTCCGCGTCCCCTGCGCACCGCCTCATCACGGCCCGGCGGGCGGTCCTCGCCACCCCGGCACCGGCCCTCGGGCCGGGCGCCGTCGGCAAAAGCTCAGAGCCGGACCTGGACGGCCTTGGAGAACCGGTCGTGCAGCCCGCGCCCGTCACGGTCCCAGATCAGGGCGGGAAGCCCGAGGCAGAGCAGCAGACTGCGCAGGAGCACCCGGCCGAAGGGGAGCGGGCCGCCCTCGACCGCCACCACCCGGAGGCGGAAGATCCGCTTGCCCGGGGTGAAGCCGACGGTCCCGAGCGTCAGCACGCTCAGCACGAAGAAGATGCCGAGCGCCCAGTTGCCGCCGGTCTGACGGTTGCCGTCGGCGAAGAAGGCGCTCGCGACCAGGAAGCAGAGCCCCCAGTCGACGAAGATGGCGCCGAGCCGCCGCCCGGTGGGTGCGATGGCGCCGGGCCCCTCCTCCGGCAGCCCGAGCCGCTTGCCCCGGTGCCCGAAGTCGACGCCCATGTCCTCGGCCGCCGCGCGGGGTCCGGAGAGCCACGATCCGATTGCTTGCCTGTTGTCCACCCGTCCACGGTACTGGGCCCGGATCGGTCCCGCGGCAGCCGGGTCGCCCCGCTCACGTTCGCAGCGGCACGGCCCGCAGTGACGTACCCGACCCGGGACACCCGCCCGGTTAACGCGTCCGAAACAATCGGGTCATCCTTGAGAAATCCCCTCTGCCTATGGTCGGGCCTGCGTGTGGCCACCGCACTGGCCGTACGGACGAGCTACCAACCCGCCCCCACCCGGGACGGGAGTAGGAGGAGTTGGATGTTCCAGAACGCCGACGACGCGAAGAAGTTCATCGCCGACGAGGACGTCAAGTTCATCGACGTCCGGTTCTGCGACCTGCCAGGTGTGATGCAGCACTTCACGATCCCGGCGAGCGTCTTCGACCCGTCGGAGGAGCTGGCCTTCGACGGCTCGTCCATCCGCGGCTTCCAGGCGATCCACGAGTCCGACATGGCGCTGCGCGCCGATCTGTCCACGGCGCGGGTCGACCCGTTCCGCCGGGACAAGACGGTCAACATCAACTTCTTTATCCACGACCCGATCACGGGCGAGCAGTACAGCCGTGACCCGCGGAACATCGCCAAGAAGGCGGAGGCCTACCTCGCCTCCACCGGTATCGCGGACACCGCGTACTTCGGTCCGGAGGCGGAGTTCTACGTCTTCGACTCGGTCCGCTTCAGCACCTCCGCGAACGAGGGCTTCTACCACATCGACTCCGAGGCAGGCGCCTGGAACACCGGTGCGGTCGAGAACAACCGCGGCTACAAGGTCCGCTACAAGGGCGGCTACTTCCCGGCCCCGCCGGTCGACCACTTCGCGGACCTCCGCGCGGAGATCTCCCTGGAGCTGGACCGTCAGGGCCTCCAGGTCGAGCGCCAGCACCACGAGGTGGGCACGGCCGGCCAGGCCGAGATCAACTACAAGTTCAACACCCTGCTGGCCGCCGCCGACGACCTGATGCTCTTCAAGTACATCGTGAAGAACGTCGCCTGGCGCAACGGCAAGACCGCGACCTTCATGCCGAAGCCGATCTTCGGCGACAACGGTTCGGGCATGCACGTCCACCAGTCGCTGTGGCAGAACGGCTCCCCGCTCTTCTACGACGAGCAGGGCTACGCCGGTCTCTCCGACACCGCCCGCTACTACATCGGCGGCATCCTCAAGCACGCGCCGTCGCTGCTGGCCTTCACCAACCCGACGGTGAACTCCTACCACCGCCTGGTGCCCGGCTTCGAGGCCCCGGTCAACCTGGTCTACTCGCAGCGCAACCGCTCCGCCGCGATGCGCATCCCGATCACGGGCTCCAACCCGAAGGCCAAGCGCGTCGAGTTCCGCGCCCCGGACCCGTCCTCCAACCCGTACCTGGCCTTCTCGGCCCTCCTCCTCGCGGGCCTCGACGGCGTCAAGAACAAGATCGAGCCGGCCGAGCCGATCGACAAGGACCTCTACGAGCTGGCCCCCGAGGAGCACGCGGGCGTCCCCCAGGTCCCGACCTCCCTCCCGGCCGTCCTCGAGGCGCTGGAGCAGGACAACGAGTACCTCCAGGCCGGCGGTGTCTTCACCTCCGACCTGATCGAAACGTGGATCGACTACAAGCGCACGAACGAGATCGCCCCGATCCAGCTCCGCCCGCACCCGCACGAGTTCGAGCTGTACTTCGACCTCTAAACCGCAGACCGGGCTCATCTGCCACTGAGCCCCGGAGACGCCCTGTGAGGGCCGCCACCTCCTCCTGGAGGCGGCGGCCCTCGGCCGTGCGGTCAGCCGCACGGGGCCCAGGGCTCCCTCCGAGGTCTTCCTTCCGGCGGGCCCGGCCTCCTGCGGGAGGCGGAGGCGGTCTGCCGTCGCGGACGACGTGCGGCTGGCACGGCCGCGGTCAGCATGGAACACATGCCGCCCTCCGCCCCGCCCGTCCCTGCCGCGCCCGACTGGGCCCGTCGGGCCGCGCATGCCATCGCGCTCTGTGCCGTCCCGTCCGGGCTGTGGCGCATCGCCATGGCGTCCGGTGCTGACGTCGGCTACAGCGACCAGGTCCTGCGGGACGTGTTCGCCATCCCGGGCTGGGGCATCGCTTACGTCGTCGGCCTGTCCGTCGTCACCGAACTGGCCGCCCTGTTTCCGCTGCTCCTCGTGCACGACCGGTGGCGGCCGCTGCGCCCCCGTACCCTCGCCGCCCTGGCACGGGCCGCATCGGCCGTTCTGGTTTCGGTGGCGCTGTGGCAGATCGTGGTCCTCTTCACCGTCGAGAGCCGGACCCACCTGTCGAGCGGTACGGCACAGACCGTCTGGGGCCTCGCCTTCGCCCCGCTGCTGGCCATTCCGGTTCTGATGACCGCGGTGACCTGGTCGTACATCAAGCGGCACCGGGCAACGGGCGGGGTCCAATCCCCCACCACGTAACACCCGGGCGCGGTCGGCGCCGACGCCCTCCGGTCCGGGTGTCCGGGCCGGGGGCGGCCGGTCAGCGCTTCTTCTTCCGCTTCTTCTGCCACGGCGTCCACGGCCCCGGTGCCGCCGGCTGCGCCAGTAGCCGATCACCGCCGGGTTCCGGCAGGGTCTGCCGGTGCCCGATGCCGATGCCGATGCCCCCGAACGGGGCGGACCCTGAAAGCGAACGCCGTTGCGCAGCAAGGGAGCTGACGCCGCCACAGGCCGGACCGCCCCCGAGGACGGTGGGCGCGGCCGAATTGCCGCGCCGGACCGGGCGCGGTGAAACGACCATGGAGCCGAAACCCCTATGGTGTTCCGCATGTCCGTTCCCGAACTCATCCGTATCGTCACCCGTTCGTCTCCCA
Source organism: Streptomyces sp. NPDC094448 (assembly GCF_044763775.1). NCBI lineage: Bacteria > Bacillati > Actinomycetota > Actinomycetes > Kitasatosporales > Streptomycetaceae > Streptomyces > Streptomyces sp. NPDC094448. The sequence continues at coordinate 319,220 of NZ_JBIWGU010000009.1, forward strand.
TGGCCCTCGCCCAAGTCGAGCGGGTACGAGGCGAACTGGCCGCCCTGCACCCGGGGATCCGGACGGAGGTCGTCCCCGTGACGACCTCCGGCGACCGCTGGATGGGCGATCTCGCCAAGCTCGGCGGCAAGGGCGCCTTCACCAAGGAGGTCGACGCGGCACTCCTTGCCGGGGAGGCCGACCTCGCCGTGCACTGCGTCAAGGACATCCCCGCCGACCGGCCCCTTCCGGCAGGGACCACCTTCGCCGCCTTCCTCGCCCGTGACGACATCCGGGACGCGTTGATCCACCCCGGCGGTCTCACTCTGGACCAACTGCCCCCGGGCACCCGGATCGGGACCTCGTCCGTGCGCAGGATCGCCCAGCTGGCGGCCTCCCACCCGGAGTTGGAGTGCGTCCCGATGCGGGGCAACGCCAACCGGCGGCTGGAGAAGCTGGCCGCCGGGGAGGCGGATGCCCTGCTGCTGGCGGCGGCCGGGCTGGAACGCATCGGGCGCCCGGACGTGATCAGCGAAATCCTCTCCGTCGAGACCATGTGCCCGCCGATCGGCGCGGGCATTCTGGCCCTTCAGTGCCGTGAGGCGGACACCGCGACCATCGACCTGGTCAGCGCGCTGGGCTCACCGGCCACCCATCGGGAGGCGACGGCCGAGCGGATGCTCCTCCATGTGCTCCAGGGGCACTGCAACTCCCCCATCGCCGGCTATGCGCGGGCCGAACGCGGCGGAGAGCTGTCCCTGCGCGCCAAGGTCTTCACCCCCGACGGCAAGCAGGTGCTCAACGCCCATGAGTGGGCCGGGCCGCTCGACCCGGCGACGCTGGGCACCTCCGTCGCGGTGGCGCTGCTGCGACAGGGCGCCCGGGAACTGATCGACGGCATTCCGCACTGAGACCGGAAGGACCCGGTGGCGGCACCGGGTCGATATGCCGCGCCGGCCGGTGCCGAGCCGGTGCCCCCGCCGCGCTGCGGGGACACCGGCTCATCGCGTCCTGACCGGACGCGGGTCGCTCAGCGGCCGTACCGGATCAGCGCCCTGACCATCCGGCAGGTGCTGTCCGACGGCGGGTGGACACCGATATGGTCCGCCGTCGTCCGGATCCGGACATTGTCGGCTGTCGCCGGGTGGTAGACGCCCGAGTCCAGCAGGGCTATCGCCAGGCGCATCGCCTTGAGCCGGCGGTTGTGCGTCACATACCACTCGCGCGGCCGACCCGCCGGGAGGGGTGTCTTCGTCAGGGGAGCGGGCGCCGCAGTGTGCCCCGCAGCGGGCTTTCTCATAAGTCTGGATACGGCCATCGACAACCTCCAGTTGCGGTGGCGGGACCATCCCGAACTGATCTCCATTCTACTGGGGGCCACTGACAATCGGCCCTGGCCAGACGGGGTGCACGCTACCGTTGGCGCCATGGAGATCTGGATCAATCCCGCCTGTTCGAAATGCCGCGGCGCCCTCGGTCTGCTCGATGCGGAAGGGGCTTCGTACACCGTCCGCCGCTATCTGGAGGACGTACCGGACGCCGCCGAGATCCGGGCGGTGCTCGCACGGCTCGGGCTGGAGCCGTGGGAGATCACCCGCACCCGGGAAGCGGCTGCCGGGGAGCTGGGGCTGAAGGACTGGCCGCGCGATGAAGCTTCGCGCGCCCGCTGGGTGGACGCCCTCGCCGCCCACCCCGGGCTGATCCAGCGGCCGATCATCACCGCCGACGACGGGACCGCGGTGATCGGCCGGACGGAGGAGGCCGTCCGGGACGCCCTGCAGCGCGGTGACGGACGTCCCTGACCCCGCCCCGCCCCCGGCGCCGGTCTGACAGCGACGGGGCTGCCTCAGAAGGTTCGGAGGTGGAGGTTGAGTGAGTTCCGGGTCCCGGCCCCTTGGGCGCCGGGGGCGCTCACAGCTTTCCCAGACGGTCCTCCGCCTCCGCCAGGATCTCCGTCAGGCGCAGACCGAAGCGGATATCGCAGTCGTCCGGCCGGCCCGTACGCACGCTCTCCACGAGGGCGTCCACCGCCGCGTGGAACGCCGACACGGAACCGGCCCACCGGGGCAGGGTCGCCGGGCCCTGGTCACCGAGGAGTTCAAGGTGGACACCGGCCGCCTTCGGCGGGGCGCTCAGGCCCAGCGCCGCCGTGCTGGATGCGCCCGAGGTATGGCGCAGGGCCAGATGGACCGTGTCCTCGGGGCCCCGGAAGGCGGCCACCTCGGTCACCTCGCCCAGGATCGGTATCAGCACGGACAGCACATGCGGGCCCAGATCCCACAGGCCGCCTCTCTCCCGCCGCCAGGGTGAGGCCGCGAACCGATGGTCGGACGCATCGGACGCGGGATCGTAGAGCGAGCCCAGCCAGCGGGCCGAGGCGGTGAACCAGCCGCCCGTCGCGGACTGCTCGACCGTCCAGGCACGGGTCGCCGGAGCGAACCGGAGGGTGCAGAACACCACCGAGGCGACACCCGCCGCGGCCACCGCGTCCGCCGCCGCCCGGGCCTCCGGCACACCGGTCGCCACCGGTTTGTCCAGCAGCACATGGCATCCGGCACGGGCCGCCCGGACCACCAAAGGCGCCTGCACATCCGGCGGCACCGCGAAGGCGACCGCATCACAGGCCGCCAGCAGGTTGCCGAGACCCTCCTCGCCGTCGTAGGCAGTGGTGTCCCAGGTATCGGCAAGGACTTGGGCGGCCTCCGGGCGCCGGGCCCAGATCCCGGCGAACACCACCTCGTCGTGGCTCGCGAGAGCGGGCGCCTGGGTCTCCTCGGCCCACGGTCCGGCTCCGACCAGACCGATCCGGAGCCTCCCCCGCCCGGACCGCTGCCCCGATTCGGATTCCGGTTCCGGAGACGGTGCCGGTGCTGGTGCCGGTGCCGGTGTCCGCTTCTGCTCTTCTTCCGTCATGCGCCCAGTCTGCCCATCGCCCACCGCACGGATCCCGTTTTATCCACAGCGCCGAGCCATCATGCGATGTTAATTTGAACCGACCGGCCGCGGGACTCCGGTGTGACTTCCGGAACTTGCCTCTGAAGCACTGTTTACGCTGATCGCACCCCCATTCCCCGGCCGGTTTCTGCTGCCCGGACGCCCTCCGGGCGCCGTGGTGTTCATGGAGCGGACTGGACGGAGGTCATGATGGCCGTGGAACCCGCAGGGGCCGCAGAGTCGGTGCGGCCCGCAGATTCGGTGCCGTCCGCGGAGTCGGTGCCGTCCGTACGGGCGGTGCCGTCCGTACGGGCAGTGCAGTCCGCCGGAGAGCACCGCGCCGGTCTCGTCGCCGCCGAGGACCTGCTCCTCTTCGTCAACGCGGCGATCACCGCGACCGGTCAGCGCGAGTTCCGCTCCGACGCGGCCGAGCAGCAGCTGTCACTCGCCTTCCTCCATGAGTACGTGCAGGTCAACCACCGCTCCCTCTATACCGCGGCCCTCGCCCTCAATATCAACGACCACAACGCGGCCCTGATCGTCGAACGGCTGCTCCGCACCGCGCGCGAGGCCACCGCCGAGCAGAAGCGCACCGAGGGCCGGCTGATCGCGGCACGGCTCGCACTCCTCCCGCCGCAGCGCGTCTACCGGCTCTTCCGGGCGCTCCGCACCGCCGGGGTGAACAACCGGCGCACCCGCGCCGTCCAGCGGGACTGGCTGGCGGCCCGGCCGGATCTCGGCCTCGACGCGGTCAAGTACCGGCGGGGGCTGAAATCCGCGGTCCGGCACGCCCATCCCGCGGCCCGGGTGCTCGGCACCGGGCCGCTCGCCGACGGCCGCGCGGGCGAGCTGGGCGACTTCCTCTTCCGGCCCGGCACCCGGACCCGCTACAGCCATCCCCTCCTCGATGCCTACCGCCGCGCCCACTACGAGCAGCAGGCGGTCTACGAGCTGCCGTTCACCGTCGCCCAGGGTTTCGCCGCCCGTCACCGCATCCCACGGGAACGCTTCCTCGAAGGCATCGCGCCCCGGATGACCCGGCTGGAGAAGCTGCGTACGGCCGAATCGACCGGAGGCCGCACCGGCGAGCAGGAGCTGTCGGAGCTGCCGCTCACCCGGCTCGCGCTCTACACCCTCTCCCTGCCCCGCGCCGAGCGGGCGGCCCGCCGGACCGTGCTGACGGCGGCGCTGCGGTCGGCCGCCCGGCGCTCCGCGGGTGCCGGCGCGGGCACCTGGGGCCGGGTCTCCGCCGTACTGGACGACAGCTACTCCTCGTACGGCTCCGGGGTCAAACGGCGCCGTCCCCTCGCGGTGGCGCTGGCCGCGCACTTCCTGCTGGAGGCGCTCGCCGCGACGTACCGCCCCCACTGGACGTCGGGCCTGACCGATCCGCTGATGGCACACCCCGTGGGGCCGACCCCGCTCGGCACGCGGATCCTCGACGCCCTGGAGGACTCCCCCGGCCGGCTGGTGATCGTGTCGGACGGCTGGGACAACGCACCGCCGGGGCTCGCGGGTGAGGTGCTGCGGCTGTGGCGCACCGCGCTGGACCCCGGGCGGGCCACGGCGGTGGTCCATGTGAACCCCGTCTACGACGCGGAGGGGTACGACGTCCGGCGGCTCGCGCCCGCGGTGCCGACCGTGGGGATCCGGGACGCGGAGGATCTGCCGGCGCTGGTGGAGATCGGGCAGTTCGCGGAGGGCCGTACCGGCCCGGCCGAGCTGCGGGCCTATCTGGACCGCCGGACGGAACGGTTCCTGCGGAGCTACGAGGGACGCCTGCCGGACAGCGGACGGGACAGGAACGGGAGCGGGTACGAGGGCGGGGAGGCCGGGCGGATATGAGCGGGCTGGACATGACCGGGCTGACCACCGGCCCGGCACAGGTGTGGGGCGGCATCCGGCTGGTGCCCCTGCTGCGCGACGCGCCCGTCGCCGGGCTCCGGCTCCACCGCGACCTCGGCACGGCCGCGGACGACGACCTCGGCGACCCGTGCGACGGCCCCTGGCGGGTCTCGTACGTCCCGCACGCCTTCGTCGCCGACTGGTCGGGCGACGGCTCGTGCGGCGCCGCCTACGGCACCCGGCTCGGCCCCGGCAACGGTACCGCGGAACCCGTCCGCATCCCGGTCTCCCCCGGCCGGCGTCCGGCGCGCCGGGTCCGGGAGCGGGGCCGTCGCGGCCGTCCGCCCCGGGCCACGGACCGGCTGCGGTTCCTGCCGCTCCAGCTGGCCCTGGCGGGCTATCTGACCCTCCACTTCCGCGGTCCGTCGATCGCCTGGGACGAGTGGTCGCGGTCGGCGCTCCAGCGCGGGCTGTCGCCCCGGGAGGAAGCGGCGTACGCCGGAGCGTCCGTACCCGGGCTCGGTGAGGCGCTGCGGGTCTTCGAGATCCACCCGCGCCAGTGCGGAGTGCTGCTGTACGCGGCCGATGCCCTCGCCGCGGCCTTCGTGGTCCCGCACCCCGCCGACTACCGCGCTCTGCACCGCACGCTGGTGGAGGATCTGTACGGGGAGCTGGTGTACCAGTACGCGTACTACGCCCGTCCGCTGCCCGCGTTCGAGGCCCGGCTCGGCGACGGGCGGAACGTGCGGACCACGGCGGATCTGCGGGCCGCGGCCCGGCGCGCCGAGGCCGAGTGGCGCCGGGACCACGACTCGATCCTGGCCGCCGGGCTGCTCGCCGAGGGCTACCGCTTCGAGCGGGTTTACACCATGGCCGGGTTCACCCTCCAGCGGTTCCTGCCGGGGTTCGTACCCGGGCGGGAACAGCACATCGGAGAGCTGATCCGGGACCACAAGGGACGGACGGCCTATCTGAAGACGTTCCGGCTTTCGGAGGTCCAGGTGCGGCGGGGGCATCTGCTGGACGCCCTGCACCGGGCGGACTGGCAGCCGGGGCGGACCGCGGAGGCGCTGGGGACGTCCGTCGAGGAGCTGGCGCGGCGGATCCGGAGCGCGGGATTCGGTTCGCTGCTGAAGCACGGGGACCTTCGGTAGGCGCGGTACGCGCGGTACGCGTGACCGGGAGAGGGGCCGGGCCCGGGGAAGCCCGGGGAGCGCGAACCTGCCGAATGGGCCGCTCACGGGCGTAACACGGGGTTCATCAACGGGCAACGGGTGGGAAATCGCCCGTTGCCAAGCTGCTGAGCGACCCTGCTGCACCCGCAAAGGATGAGGCCCGTGACCATCAAGGCTGAGTACATCTGGATCGACGGCACCGAGCCGACGGCCAAGCTGCGTTCCAAGACCCGGATCCTTCCGGCCGGCGCGGAGCTTCCCATCTGGGGTTTCGACGGGTCCAGCACCAACCAGGCCGAGGGCCACGCCTCCGACCGCGTACTGAAGCCGGTGTACTCCTGCCCGGACCCGATCCGCGGCGGCGACCACCTCCTCGTCCTGTGCGAGGTCCTCAACACGGACATGACGCCGCACTCCTCCAACACCCGCGCCGAGCTGGTGGAGATCGCCGAGCGGTTCGCCGGGCAGGAGCCGGTCTTCGGCATCGAGCAGGAGTACACCTTCTTCGAGGGTGACCGTCCGCTCGGCTTCCCCGTCGGCGGCTTCCCGGCGCCCCAGGGCGGCTACTACTGCGGTGTCGGCGTGGACGAGATCCACGGGCGGGACGTGGTCGAGGCCCATCTGGAGAACTGTCTGACCGCCGGTCTCGGCATCTCGGGCATCAACGCCGAGGTGATGCCGGGCCAGTGGGAGTTCCAGGTCGGCCCGCTCGCCCCGGTCGAGGTGGCGGACCAGCTGTGGATCGCCCGCTGGCTGCTCTACCGCACCGCCGAGGACTTCAAGGTATCCGCGACGCTCGACCCGAAGCCGGTGAAGGGCGACTGGAACGGCGCGGGGGCGCACACCAACTTCTCGACGAAGGCGATGCGGGAGTCGTACGACGCGATCATCACCGCCTGCGAGTCCCTGGGCGAGGGCTCCAGGCCGATGGACCACGTCAAGAACTACGGTGCGGGCATCGACGACCGGCTCACCGGTCTGCACGAGACGGCGCCGTGGAACGAGTACAGCTACGGAGTGTCGGACCGGGGTGCCTCGGTCCGGATCCCGTGGCAGGTCGAGAAGGACGGCAAGGGGTACATCGAGGACCGCCGGCCGAACGCGAACGTCGACCCGTACGTGGTCACCCGGCTCCTCGTGGAGACCTGCTGCACGGCTCTGGAGAAGGCCGGGCAGGTCTGACGGGCCGTCGGGGCAGACCATGGAGGGGCGCACGCCGCAGACGGCGTGCGCCCCTTCTGCCGTCCGCTCCCCCGACCGCTCGCGGCGGACCAAACCTCCCGCCGGTGTGATGAGACAGGCATCTCGATGGGTGAGAGGAGCCCTCCTTCACGGGGAGTTCATCTGGTTCAATGAGCACATGACCGGCTTCCAGAACTCCGTGACGGGTCCCAGTGACCTCGAACCGTTCTGGCCTTCCCGGCAGCACCACGACTTCGACCGGGTGTGTTGCCGCGCGATGAACGCGCGGGCCCTCTAAAACCGGTCTTCCGGCCTTCGGCCAGCGCGCACGACGTACGTCCGTTCCACCGACTCGTCGAACCCTCCGCGCGAAAGAGAGCTGACCTCTCATGGCGAATATCGTCAACTCCCGTACCCGTACGTTCTCGCCCGCCCCGGCGGTGGCCGCGGCCCGGGCCGGTGCCGCCTCCGCGGTACCGGGCCGGGCCGGCGGCCGGCCGCCCGCCGCCCGCCCGGAGCGTCACCGGCTGCGGGCCGTCGCCCCCGGCGAGGTCGTACCGCCCGGTGCCCTGCGGACGCTGACGGATCTGCTGCCGCCCGGCGCCACCTGGCTGCCCGCGCCCCAGCACCAGGTCCCGGCCCTGCCGGGGCGGCCGCCGATGGTGGGCTATCTGGTGCTGGTCCCGGCCGACCAGCTGCCGTCCGCTCCGGCCCCGGCCGGCGGGCCGGCCGGGATGGTCGCTCCGGCCGGGGAAGCGGCGGCCCCCGCGGCGGCGGGCCGCGGCACCGCGCAGTCCGGTTACGGGGAAGGGCCGGTGGCGATCGACCCGGCCGAACGCGTGGCCCGGGTCGGCGGCCGTGCCCTCGACCTGACATATCTGGAGTTCGAGCTGCTGGCCCATCTGGTGGCCCGGCCGCAGCGGGTGCACACCCGCGACCATCTGGTGTCGACGGTCTGGGGGTACGGGCATGTGGGCGACGGCCGGACGGTCGACGTCCATATCGCCCGGCTCCGGCGGAAGCTGGGTGCGGAGCACCGGCACACGATCCAGACGGTACGGCGCGTGGGGTACAAGTACGCGCCCTGAGAAGGGGGCCCGGGGGCGGGGCCGACCCGGGGGTTACCCACCCGGGGTTCCCTACCCGGGCCGGGTACCGGAACCGTACTCAGGACCGGGTACGGCCCCGGGGGCCGGGGCCGTACCCGGAGCCGTACCGGCCGGCGTCCGTCAGACCGCCGTGCCGCTGCGCGCCCGGAGCCTCGTCACGGCACCGACCGCGAGGTCCACGGCGAGGAACACCAGCAGGCTGATCCCGAGCAGCGGTACGAACCAGCCGATCACGACGGTCGCGGCGGCCAGCACCAGCAGAGCGAGCGGCGGAACCTTTCGCCAGGCTCCGCGCGGTACCGGGCGGCCGACCGGGGAGCGGCCCTTGGTGGGACGCCGCAGCCACCACATCCGGTAGCCCCAGAAGATCACCAGGATCAGAGCGAGCGCCAGGGCGGCCAGCGCCAGCTGGTTGACGAGCCCGAACAGCACACCCATATGGGCGTCGATGCCGAACCGGGTCAGCTTCGCGAGCAGCGGGTAGTCGGAGAAGCGGAGTTCGTCCATCACCTTGCCGTCGGCCGGGTTCACGGCGACGGAGTCGAGGTGGACGGGGAAGGTGGCGTCGGTCTCCTTGATCAGATAGCCGGTGCCTTCGCCGGGCAGGGTGATCGACAGCTGTCCGTCGATCCCGGCCGCGCGGGCGGACTCCAGGGCCCGGTCGATACCGACGTCGGCGCCGTGGTGGGCGCCGCCGGTCCCGCCGCCGCCGTGGTTCGCGTGGTCACCGCCGCCGGAGGAGCCGTCGAGGCTCGCCGAGACCGACGGGGTCGCACCGCCCAGCTGGTCCTGGACGGCCCCGATGTTCTCACCGGCGTAGCGGGACCAGGTCAGTCCGGTCGCGGAGAGGGCCACGAGCCCGGCGACGGCCCAGAGTCCGACGGTGCCGTGCCAGGACAGGGTTCGCCGGCGGCCCTTCGCTCCGCGTTCGGGCACGATCAGGGCGCGCCGGGAGGCCCGTCTGCGGCCGAGCCACAGCGCGAGTCCGCCGAGGGCGACGACCCAGAGCCAGCTGGCGGCCAGTTCGCTGTAGTTGCGGCCGAACTCGCCGAGGCGCAGATCGCGGTGGAGCCCGTCCAGCCAGGTCCGCAGGGGAAGGGCGCCGGAACTGCCGTAGGAGGGCAGTTCGCCGCGTATCTCGCCGGTGTGCGGATGGACGAAGACCGCGAGTGACGTGCCCTCGGGGGTGCCGGGGGCGTCCATCAGAACACGGGTGGTGTCGCGTTCGCCGGTCGCGGGCCAGACGGCGGTGACGGTGCCGTCGGGACGGGCGTTGCGGGCGGCCGCGATCTGGTCGGCGAGGGGCATGGGGCCCTCGTAGCGGTCACCGGCGGGGACGGTCAGCTCCTGCCGGTAGACGATCTTCTCGGCCGGGACGGAGAGCGCGTACAGCAGTCCGCTGACGGCGGCGATCAGCAGCAGGGGGGCGATGAGCAGCCCCGCGTAGAAGTGGATCCGCAGCACGAGGGGGCGCAGCCTGCTCCAGAGGGAGCCGGTCACCGCCTCCTGTTCGGTCTCGGTTCTGCCGTGGGCAGAGGTGTCGATGGACATGGCGTTCCTGAAGGTGAGTGTGTCGACATGGGGGAGGCGGCCCCCGGTCAGACGGCGGCTCCAGGGGCCGTGGCGCGGGTACCGGTGAGCGGCGGCGGGCCGCGGCGCACCAGGGTGTGGCCGAGGAGGACGGCGGCGCCGGAGCGCGCGGGCCCGGTGGTACGGGGAAGGGCCCGGCGGCGCGGGACGTGGTGGGCGTCCGGGGACGCGAGGAGCAGCTTCAGCGGGGTGAAGGCGAGGGCGGCGACGGCACGCGCCAGCCGAAAGAACGATTCCTCACCCCTGGCCAGCCAGAGCCCGCAGACCGCGGCGGCGAGAACGTGGGCCGCGAGCATGCCCGGACCACCGGTCGGCAGCCAGTCGACGGCGGCGGTACCGGTGCCCTGGTGGTGGCCGCCGGCGTCGCCCTGGGCGCCGGCGTAGAGGAAGTGGAGGGCGCCCTGGGCCGTGAGCAGACCGGTACCGATCGCGAGCGGGCCGCGGCGGCGGGCTGCGGCAAGCCAGCCGGTGGCGGCGGCCACCGCGAAGGCGGGCAGCAGCACGGCGAGAGGGACAACGTGCCCGGACATCACCATATGCCCCGTCGCCGACAAAGCGGTGCACACCGCCGCGAAGAGTGCGGCCCGCAGGGCTCGCATCGGCGGCCGGGGTTCTGTCATGGTCCCCACATGCTGCCATCGCCGGTCGGGAAGCGGGAGAGTCCGGTCGGAAATTGCCCCGTGACGGATGAGACGGATGGGGCGTGCGGTTACTCCGTCAGCGGAAGTCCTGTTCCCCCGGGAGCGGTTGGGGGCAGGGTCGGTGCATGAGAGTTCTGATACTGGGTGGTACGGAGTTCGCCGGGCGGGCGGTCGTGGCGGCCGCCCTGGCTCGGGGCTGGGACGTCACGGTCTTCAACCGGGGTACGCGGCCGGTGCCCGCTGGGGTCACCGCGCTGACCGGTGACCGGACGCGGCCGCCGGATCCGGCGGTGCTCGCGGGCGGCTCCTGGGACGTGGTGGTCGACACCTGGGCGGCCGCGCCCACGGCCGTACGGGATGCGGCACGGCTGCTCGCGGACCGCGCCGGGCGGTATGTGTACGTGTCGAGCTGTTCGGTCTACAGCTGGCCCGCGCCGCCGGATTCGGACGAGTCGGCTCCGCTGGTGACCGCTTCGGCGGACGACGAGGACGTGCCGTACGCCGGATCCAAGCGCGGTGGCGAGCTGGCGGCGGTCGGGGCCTTCGGCGCGGACCGTTCGCTGCTGGTACGGGCGGGGCTGCTGCTCGGGCCCTGGGAGAACATCGGGCGGCTGCCGTGGTGGCTGTCGCGGATCGCCCGGGGCGGGACGGTGCTCGCGCCGGGGCCCGCGGACGCGCCCGTGCAGTACATCGACGTACGGGATATGGCCGAGTGGATCCTGTCGGCGGCCGCGGCCGGGCTGAGCGGGCCGTACAACATGGTCGGGGAGCAGCGCGGGACGACGTTCGGGGATGTGCTCGCGGAGTGCGTCCGGGTGGTGTCGGAGAGCCCGCCGCCGAAGGGCGCTTCCCGGGAGCCCGTGGAGCTGCGGTGGACGCCTGCCGAGCGGATCCTGGCGGCTGGGGTCTCGCCGTGGACGGATCTGCCGATCTGGGTCCCGCCGCAGGCCGCGGATCTGCTGGGCGCGCTGTACACGCTGAACGTGGGGCGAGCCAAGGGCGCGGGGCTGCGATGCCGGCCGCTCGCGGAGACGGTGGCGGACACCTGGGAGTGGCTGCGCGGGGTCGGCGGCGAGCTGTCCGCGGCGGGGGTGGGGATCTCCCCGGAGACGGAGGCGCGGCTGCTGGCGGGGTGACCCGCGGGGGCGCGGGCGTGGTGGAGCCCGTACCACCGGGGCCTGTCCGGTGGTACGGGCTGCTTCGGTGCCGCCGCGGTTGCCGGTGCCGACGCAGTTGCCGGTACGGCGGGGGCGCGGCGCGGGGTACGGCGCGGGCGCGGCGAGGGGCGGGGACGGGCGGGCCCCGGGTAAGGGGTTGGCGCGGGGCGGGCCACGGGTACGGCCGCCCCGGGCCCGCTCCCTGTCAGGCTGAGGCCGCGTGGCGGCGGCGGACCTGGGGTTCCGCCTCCGCCGGTTCGCCGTGCTCCAGGGCGGGGAGCCGGCGGAGCAGTCTCGGTGTGCGCCAGTTGCGGTCTCCGAGCAGGGCCATCACCGACGGCAGCAGGACCATCCGCACCACCGTCGCATCCAGCAGGACGGCCACCGCCAGGCCGACACCCATCTGTTTCATGGACTGCATGGTCAGCGTGCCGAAGACCGCGAACACCGCCACCATGATCACCGCGGCGCCGGTGACCGCGCCCGCCGTGCGGCGGATGCCCTCGGCGATCGCCGCGCGGTTCTCCGCGCCCCGGTCACGTGCCTCACGGATCCGGGAGACCACGAACACGTGGTAGTCCATCGACAGTCCGAAGAGGACGACGAGGACGAAGAGCGGCAGCCAGCTCTCGATCGCGCCCACCGACTCCGTACCCAGCAGTGAGGCGCCCCAGCCGTGCTGGAAGACCGCGACCATCACCCCGTAGGCCGCGGCCACCGAGAGCAGGTTCAGCAGCACGGACGTGACGGCGATGACATAGGACCGGAAGCACAGGAGCATCACCAGGAAGGTCACGGCCGTGATGAACGCGAAGACCGGGGCGATGCCGTCCTTCAGCTGTGCGGTGAAATCGACGGATTCGGCCAGTTCGCCGGCGACGTAGGCACGGGCTCCGCTGCCTTCGAAGGCCTCCGGGACGGTCCGCTCACGCAGTTCGGTGAGTGCCTCGCGGGAGCGGCTGTCGCTGCCGTCGCCGGGCAGCGGGACTTCGATCTCGGCGACGTTCTCGGCGCGGTGGACGGTGACCCGGTCACGGTCGAAGGCGGCCAGGGCCTTGCGGACGGGGGCGGCTTCGATGTCGTCGGCCCGGACCACGATCCGGGCCGGGTCGGGTCCGCCGGGGAAGCCGGCGGTGATCTTCTCGTACGCCACGGTCAGCGCGGAATCGGAGCCGAACTGCTTCTCCATGCCGAGCTGCTCGGTCTTCATGCCCAGGGCCGGTGCGGCGAGAGCCAGCATCAGGACGGTCCCGGCGACGGCGAAGAGTCCGGGCCGGGCGAGTACGGGCCGCAGCACCGTACCCGCGAATCCCCCGCCCTCCGGGTTCTTCGTCCGGCGGCGGTGGAGGAAGGGGATGCGTCCGGCGTCGACGCGGTCACCGAGCCACGACAGGAGCGCGGGCAGCACGGTCACCGAACCGATCACGGCGACCAGGACGACGGTGATGGTGGCGAGCGCGAAGCCCTCGAAGAGCAGCAGCCCGGACAGGAACATTCCGGCCATGGCGAGCATCACGGTGATACCGGAGACCAGGACGGCCCGGCCGCTGGTGGCCGCGGCGATCCGCAGGGCGGTGTCGGCGTCCCGGCCCGCCGCCCGCTCGTCCCGCTCCCGCCGCAGGTAGAAGAGGCAGTAGTCGACCCCGACCGCCAGCCCCATCAGGAACATCACGGAGTAGGTGGTCTGGAAGAGATGGAGCTGATGGCTGGCGAGGGAGAGCAGTCCGAAGGCCGCCGCGCAGGCCGTGAGCGCCAGGGCGACGGGCAGCAGGGCGGCGACGACCGTGCCGAAGGCGACCAGCAGGATGCCCAGCGCGAGCGGTACGGCGGTGAACTCCGCCTTGGTGAAGTCGTCGGCGAGCAGGTCGTTCAGCCATGCGTCGGCGCTGGCCGCGCCGAACTGGTGGACCTCGATCCCGTCCCGGCCCTCAGCCGCCGCCCGGACGGCCTTGAGCACCGGCTCGACCCGGTCGCCCGCTTCGTCCGCGGGGCCCTTCATCTCGAACCGGATCAGGGCCTCCTTGCCGTCGGCCGACGGCAGCGGCGGGTCGGCCTCTGCGGTCTCGCCGGTCGCCTCGACGGCCCGGGTCAGCTCGGTCGCCGTGGCCTTCCAGCCGCCCTGCGAACCGCTGCTGACCAGCACCAGCTCAACCGCGGGCGGTTCCAGCTCCGCCTCCTCGAGGATCTTCAGGGCGCGGGCGGAATCACCCGCGCCGTTCTCCGCGTCGCTCATCTCGACCATTCCGGCCGATCCGCCCGCGACGGTGGCGAGCAGGACGAACAACAACCAGCCGAAGACTGCCGTTTTACGGTGGTATGCACTCCATATACCGATGCGTGCGGCGAGATTGCGCCTCATGATGGTGCCGGCCCCCCAAGGTCGGAACGCGGGTTTCAGGTCGTCTCCGACGCTAGGAAGCGGCGCCCGGGTGTCCCAGCCGTCAGAGCCCCCTGTGCGGAGCCGTAAGGCGAGGTCCGGGGGGTGGTGCCAGCACCACCCCTACTCGGGGGAAGGGCCCAGTGACCGGCGGCGCCGCGGCGGCCGAGACTGGTACGGGGGCGGCGGGTCGCCCGCACCGGGGACCGCAGCCGGTCCGACAGCGAGGAGAGGTCCATGGGTACGACGCCGAGGGGCTCGGCAGTGAGTGCGGCGGAAGCGGGCGGCTCCCCGCGCGCCACGGGCGGCGGTTCCGTGCACGGACTGCCGGCGGCGCCGGTACGCGCCCTGGTGCTGGCGCTCCTCGCGCTGACCGGCTCCATCGTCCTCTTCGTGGTGACCGCGGTCTCCCTCGCGCTGATACCGCTGGGCCTCGGGGTGTTCACCACACCGCCCCTGATCCACCTGGTCCGCGTCTGGTCCGGGCATCGCCGGCTGCTCGCCGCGGACTGGGCGGGGATCCGGATCCCCGCCTCGTACCGTCCCTTCCCGCGCGATCTCCGCGCCGGTGTCACCGGGCAGGTCGAGCGGTGCAGCCTCCTGATGAAGGACCCGGCGACCTGGCGGGACCTGCTCTGGCTGCTGGTGGACATGACCGCGGGCGCGCTGATCGTGCTGCTCGCCGCCGGGCTGGTGCTGCACGGTGCCTTCGGGCTGCTGATCGGCGCGGGGCTGTGGAAGCCCATGACGGCGCTGGACGATCCGTACTGGTACGGATTCGTCCCCGTCGGCGGCTGGGGTACGGCCCTGCTCGCGGCGCTCCTGGGCCTGGTGCTGCTCGCCGCCGGGCTGAAGTTCGGCCCCGGGCTGGTCCGGGTGCACTTCCAGCTGGTGGGCGCGGTCCTCACTCCCGACCGGCAGCAGCAGCTCGAACAGCGCATCGACCGGCTCACCGAGACCCGGCACGACGCGCTGGACTCGTCGGCGGCGGAGCTGCGCCGGATAGAACGGGATCTGCACGACGGGGCGCAGGCCCGGCTGGTGGCGATGGGCATGCACCTGGGCACCATCGAGGCGCTGGTGGAGAAGGACCCGGCGAAGGCGAAGGAACTGATCTCGAAAGCGCGTGAATCGTCGGCCGAGGCCCTGACCGAGCTGCGGGACCTGGTCCGGGGCATCCATCCGCCGGTGCTCGCCGAGCGCGGCCTCGGGGACGCGGTGAAGGCACTCGCCCTGCGGCTGCCGGTGGCCACGGAAGTCGACGCCGAACTGCCGGGCCGGACGGAGGCGCCGGTGGAGTCCGCGGCGTACTTCGCGGTCAGCGAGACCCTCACCAACGCGGTCAAGCACGCGAACGCCGACCGGATCTGGGTGGATATCTCGTACGAGGCGGGCTCGCTGCGGATCGCCGTCACCGACGACGGCCGGGGCGGGGCGGTCGTGGGCCGGGGCTCCGGACTGAGCGGGGTGGAACGGCGTCTCGGTACATTCGACGGCGTCCTCGCCGTCAGCTCACCCGCCGGCGGTCCCACCATGGTCACCATGGAGATTCCTTGCGCGTTGTCCTAGCCGAAGACCTGTTCCTGCTGCGCGACGGCCTGGTCCGGCTGCTGGAGGCCTACGATTTCGAGATCCTCGCCGCCGTGGAGAGCGGACCGGAGCTGAGCCGGGCGCTCGCCGAACTGGAACCCGACGTCGCGGTCGTCGACGTCCGCCTGCCGCCCTCCCACACCGACGAGGGACTCCAGTGCGCGCTGGCCGCCCGCCGGGCCCGGCCCGGACTTCCGGTGCTGGTGCTCTCGCAGCATGTGGAGCAGTTGTACGCCAGGGAGTTGCTGGCCGACGGCAACGGCGGCATCGGCTATCTGCTCAAGGACCGGGTCTTCGACGCGGAGCAGTTCGTGGACGCGGTACGCCGGGTGGCCCGGGGCGGTACGGCGATGGACCCGCAGGTCATCTCCCAGCTCCTGACGCGCCGGTCCCAGGACCGGCCGATGGGCGGGCTGACACCGCGCGAGCTGGAAGTGCTGGAGCTGATGGCCCAGGGCCGGTCGAACGCCGCGATCGCGGCGCAGCTCGGGGTGACCGAGCGGGCGGTGGCCAAACACACCTCCAATATCTTCGCCAAGCTCGGCCTGCCCGTGTCGGACGACGACAACCGCCGGGTGCTCGCCGTACTCGCCTATCTGGACCGGGGAACGGCACCGGGATAGGCGCCCCGTCCGGCGCGGGCCCGGGCAGGGGGAGAGCGCGGGATGAACACCGCGGCCTCCCTGCCCGTATGGAACGGCGTGCTTCCCCCTCTGCCGGGGCCGGCGGCAGAAGACCTGCATCCGGCTCTTCCCCGGCAACGAAGCAGCGGAGGAGTTCCATGCGACGCAACAGAAGGAAACGCTCCCGTCCGGCGGCCCGTGCGGCCGTCGCCGTGGCCGCTCTGGTGCTGGGCGGCGGCGGGGTGGTGCTCGTCGACGTCTACGCCTCGGCGGGCCAGGACGGTGCGGACCGCCGCGGTCCCGGGCAGCCGGCGGACCTGACTCCGGTGGCGTCCACCATCGACTGCCCCGAGGTCGCCGACGGTCTGCCCCGCGCCCTGCCCCCGGCGGCCCGTCCCGCCGTGGACCGGGAGCTGGCCGCGATGGACACCCGGATCACCGAGGCATACCGGCAGTTCGCCGACGGCAGGGAGCGTTACGGGCAGGATGCCGGGCTGGCGCGGAAGGAGCTGCTCGGCCCGCTCCAGGAGCAGCGCCGGGCCGGTATCGAGCGGATCGTCACCGCGGTGAACCGGGGCGGGCTCCGCTTCGACGGTATGCAGGGCCTCGCCGCGTGCACCCTGCGCACCGACGACGGGAACGACCTCGGCACGGACGGGCCGCCCGGGAACGAGCAGGGCAAGGGGAGCGGGAGCGGCAACGGGACCGCGAACGGGGGCGGCGGGCAGGCGGGGAACGGGCCGGTGCGGTCCGACTTCGCCGATATCCGCTCCGTACGCCCCAGTGCACAACTGCCCCCGAACCGCCGGGGTGCCTCGCGCGGCGTCTTCACCACCGACTGCGGTGTCAATGCGAACGGCCTGTTCAACTCCGACAATGTGATCGTCGCCCCGGGGGTCTCCAACGGCGCCCACCATATGCACGACTACATCGGCAACCAGGCCAACGACGCCTTCGCGAGCGACCGGGACCTGGCGAACGGCGCCACCACCTGCCGCAATCGCGGCGACCGCTCCTCGTACTACTGGCCGGTGCTGCGGCTGCAGAACGGGCGGTCCGAGAGCGACGCCGACGCGGACGGCGGCGGCCGGGACAAGAACGTCGGGGAGATTCAGACCCCCTCGCAGGTGACGCTGGCCTTCGCCGGGAATCCGAACGGCCCGGTGACCGCCATGCCACGGCTGCTGCGGATCATCACCGGCGACGCCAAGGCCTTTGTCAACGGCCCGGCCAACGCCAATGCCTCCTGGAGCTGTACCGGCTTCGAGGACCGGCAGTTGAAGGAGAAGTATCCGCTCTGCCCCCGCGGCAGCCGGGTCGTCCGCACCTTCCGCTTCCAGAGCTGCTGGGACGGCCGGAACACCGACAGCGCCAACCACCGTACGCATGTCGCCTTCACCGACCGTGCCGGACGCTGTCCCCGGGGCTTCCGGCCCATTCCGCAGCTGGTGCAGCGGATCGTCTACAACCTGCCGCCCGGCCCCGGTTTCGCCGTCGACTCCTTCCCCGAACAACTGCACAAACCGGTCACGGACCACGGTGACTTCATCAATGTGTTCGACGACGGGCTGATGCGGCGGATGGTCGCCTGCATCAACGAAGGCCGGCGCTGCCGGTGAGCAGTTGAGCCGGTGAGCAAACGAGCCGGTGAGCAGATGAGCGCCTGAGCCGCCGGGTCCGGCCCGCCCCCATGGGGCCGGACCCGGCTTCCGCCTGCCTCAGCCCCCGTGGCCCCCATGACTCCCGGGGCCGCCGGGGCTGCCGGGACTGCTGTGTCCCTCCCCCGGGCCCGGCGGAACCGTCCCGGTCCCGTGGTCCGCGCCCCGCTCCAGATCCCCGCCGAGACGGGCCCGGAGGGCCGTGATCGTCCGCTCGCCGCCCGCGGCGACCCAGCGGCAGCCCAGCAGATACGTACCGCCGTAGTCATTGGCGGCGTTGATCCACTCGCGCTGGCCGCGGTCGGTCGCAAAGGTGACCAGGGTGTACGTACCGTCCCCGGTCGTACAGCGGGCCTGACGCAGCTCCTCGGCGCCCGCCCGGATCTCGGGGGCGCACCCCGCCCGGGCCGCGAGCTGCTCCAGCGTGCCCGTCGCCGCCAGCGGGGGTGTTGGGCTCCCGCCGCGCCCGCCACGCCCATCACTCCCGTCACCCGGTCCGCAGGCCGTGAGCGGTCCGAGCATCACAACTGCCAGTGCCACGAGGGCCTTCGGGACCGCGCCCGTCGTCTTCGGCGTCCGCATCCGGTCATCGTGCCCCGTGGCGGCCCGTGCGGGAGGGCGAACGCCCGGTAACGTGCGCCCGGACTGTACCGCTGTGACGTGAGTTACATCGTTTCGCACGGAGGAGCCTGATGTTCGAGCTGTCGAGACGTGCCGTTCTGGGCACCGCGGGGGCGATCGGCGCGACGGCTGCCCTCGACGGCACCGGTGCCGTCGCCGCCCCCCGTACCGGAGCACCGGCCGGGAAGCCGGAAGCGGCGCCGACGGCGGACGCGGCGCGGGCCGCGCTGCTGCGGCTGCTGCCCCGGCACGCCGGGCAGTTCCGGCTGGCCCTCGTCGACGGGCCGGAGCGTTTCGCGGTGACCGGCGAAGCCGGGCGGATCGCGGTCGACGGCACCTCCCCCGCGGTCCTCCTCACCGGCGTCCACTGGTATCTGAAGTACGTGTGCCGGGCCCATATCTCGTGGTCGGGCAGCCGGGTCGACCTGCCGGACGTACTGCCCGCGCCCGGTCGGACCCTGGAGCGGTCGGCGACCGTACCGCACCGGTTCGCCTATAACGACACCCACGACGGCTACACCGCCCCCTACGCCGACTGGGCCCGCTGGGAGCGGCTGATCGACGTCCTCGCCCTGCACGGCTGCAACGAGGTCCTGGTGACCCCGGGCCAGGAGGCCGTCTACCACCGGCTGCTGAAGGACTTCGGCTACTCCGACACGGAGGCCCGCACCTGGCTGCCCGCCCCCTCCCACCAGGCGTGGTGGCTGCTCCAGAACATGAGCGAATACGGCGGCCCGCTCTCGAAGACCCTGCTCGACGCCCGCGCCGAACTGGGCCGGAAGATCACCTCGCGGCTGCGGGAGCTGGGGATGCGGCCGGTGCTCCCCGGCTACTTCGGTACGGTCCCCGACGGTTTCGCGGACCGCAATCCGGGCGCCCGGGTGGTCGCCCAGGGCGTGTGGAACGGGCTCCGCCGCCCCGACTGGCTGGACCCGCGGACCGCCGTCTTCCCCAAGGTGGCCGCCGCGTTCTACCGCCACCAGGCGAAGCTCTTCGGCGCCTGCGACCTGTTCAAGATGGACCTGCTGCACGAGGGCGGCAACGCCGGGGACGTACCGGTGCCGGACGCGGCGCGCGCGGTGGAGAAGGCGCTGCGGACCGCCCGTCCGAACGCGGTCTGGGTGATCCTCGGCTGGCAGTCCAACCCCCGCCGGGCCCTCCTCGACGCCGTCGACAAGCGCCGGATGCTGATCGTCGACGGACTCTCCGACCTGGACACCACGGGCGACCGGGAATCCGAGTGGGGCGGCACGCCGTACGCCTTCGGCACCATCCCGAACTTCGGCGGACGCACCACGCTCGGCGCCAACACCGACCGGTGGACCGACCGGTTCACCGTCTGGCGGGACCGGCCGGGCAGTGCCCTGGCGGGCACCGCCTATATGCCGGAGGCGGCCGAGCGGGACCCGGCGGCCTTCGAACTCTTCAGCGAGCTGGCATGGCGGCGGGAGCGGATCGACCGGGAGGCCTGGTTCACGGAGTACGCGCACATCCGCTACGGCTCCGAAGACGCCTCGGCGGCGGCCGCGTTCGGCGCGCTCGCGGCCACCGCGTACCGGCTGGCCAGCACGGACGGCCGGCCCTACGATTCGCACTTCCTCCGCAGGCCGTCGCTGGCCTCGTCGATCGGGACCGCCTTCGACCCGGCGGGCTTCGACACCGCGTTCGCCGCGCTCCTCGCGGCCGGTCCGGAGCTGCGGGACTCCGACACCTACCGCCACGATCTGACGGAGCTGGCCCGGCAGGCGCTGGCGAACCGGTCGCGTACGCTCCAGTTCGCGCTGCGCGCCGCCCGCGCGAGCCGCGATGTGGCGGCCTTCCGGGGGGTGTCCGCGCTCTGGCTGAAGCTGATGCGGCTCGCGGACTCCATGGCGGGCTGTCACCGTTCCTTCCTGCTCGGGCCCTGGCTGGAGGACGCCAAACGGCTGGCGACCAGCCCGGCGGAGGCGGTGGAGCTGGAACGGACCGCCCGCGCGCTGATCACCACCTGGGCCGGCCGTTCCGCCGCCGACGCCCTGTCGAACTACGCCAACCGGGACTGGAACGGGCTGATCGCCGATGTCCACGTACCGCAGTGGGACGCCTTCCTGACCGAGGTCGCGGATGCGCTGGAAGCAGGCCGGGCACCGAAGTCCTTCGACTGGTATCCGCAGGAGGAGGCGTGGACGAAGGACCGGCGGGTCTATCCGTCCGCGCCGACCGGCGACCCGTACACCACCGCGCTCCGGGTCCGGGACGCCCTGGCGGCCGCGCCGTACCAGGGGGTGACGGCGGTGACCGTGGACCCGCCGGCCTTCCACCCCGGCAGCCCGGCCACACTGACGGCGACCTTCCGCAATCTCAGCGGGCTGCGCGCCACCGGCCCGGTCGAACTCACCCTGTCCGGTGCGGAGCTGTCCCCCGAGGCCCCGGCGGCCCGCACCCTGCCCCCGGTGGCGGCGGGCGCATCGGGCGCGGTGTCCTGGCGGGTCACAGCCCCGGGCGACGCCCTGACCGAACCGCTGCGGGCGCTGCCGTACCGGCTGACCGCACGGTACGGGCCCGAAGGCGGGTCCCCCGTCTCCGTCGCCCAGGCCGGCGAGGTCCACCTGGCCGCGCCCCTGGCGGCCGGCTGGCGGACGTACAGCAACAACGCGGCCGTCTTCGGGCAGTTCGGCGGCCGCTACGCCGTCAACGGGGCCGGGAACGACCTGTGGCGGGGTACCGCGCACTTCGGTACGGCCTACCGGGCGGGCGCGCTGCGGCCGGGCACGAGTGTCACCGTCCGGGTCGACGCGCAGGCCAACACGGCGAGCTGGGCCAGGGCCGGGATCGTCGCCCGCAACGGTCTGGACCGGCCGGGTGCGCCCGGTTTCGTCAATCTGGCGGTCACCCCGGGGCAGGGCGTGGCCCTTTCGTACGACTCCAACGGCGACGGTTCTCTCGACACCTACCGGCGGATCACCGGCGTCAAGGCGCCGGTGCTGCTGAGGCTCTCCCGGGGGACGGGCGGCGCGAGCGGCTCGTACACGGGGGCGCTCTCCACGGACGCGGGCTCGACCTGGCGCACGGTCGGCACGGTGACCGTGCCGGGCGCGGCCGGCGCGCAGGACGTGGGCTTCTTCATGACGGCGATGAACGGCGGCAGCGGGGCCCGCGGCACGGTCCGGTTCAGCGGGTGGTCGGTGCGCTGAACCGGGACGGCGGACCCGGACCGGCCCCGCACACCCGCCCGGTCTCTAGAACGGGTGAACGGATGCCAGTGGGTACGCTGGTGGCCATGACGACCGGGGTACGCCGCAGAATGGGCGTCGAGGAGCGCAGACAGCAGTTGATCGGCGTGGCGCTGGAACTCTTCAGCGCCCGCTCCCCCGACGAGGTGTCCATCGACGAGATCGCGGCCGCCGCCGGGATCTCACGGCCGCTGGTGTACCACTACTTCCCGGGCAAGCAGAGCCTGTACGAGGCGGCGCTGCGCCGGGCGGCCGACGATCTGGCGCTCCGTTTCCGGGAGCCGCCGGAGGGGCCGCTGGGGGCCCGGCTGCTGCGGGTGATGCGCCGGTACTTCGACTTCGTCGACGAGCACGGGCCGGGCTTCTCGGCGCTGATGCGCGGTGGTCCGGCCGCCGGTTCGACCACCACCAACGCGATGATCGACGAGGTACGGCAGGCCGCGTACGAGCAGATACTGGCCCATCTGCGGATCGGTGAGCCCCCGGTGCGTCTCGCGCTGGTGATCCGCTCCTGGGTGTCGCTGGCGGAGTCCACGGCGCTGCAGTGGCTGGACGGGCGGCGGATCCCGCGCGCCGAGCTGGAGTTGCAGCTGGTGCACGATTTCGCGGCGCTGTGCGCGGTGAGCGCGGCGTACGACGACGAGATGGCGGCGATCGTCGCCCGGATGCTGGCGGACGAGCCGGTGGAGGGGCCGGTCTCGGAGCTGCTGGGCCGGCTGGTGCGGCTCGCGCCCGCCGCCGTACCCGCGCCTCGCTGAGCAGCGGTCGTACGGCAGCGGCCCGGACCCCGAGCCGGGTCCGGGCCGCTGCCGGTGGTGCGGCCCGCCGCCGGGGTCAGCGGGCGGTGAACACAGCCACGGTCCGGGCCGGGACGGCGAAGGTGCCGGTGCCCTTCTCGTACGCGGAGGTCGTCACCGTACGGTCCGACCCGGCCGACTGGACCGGATGCAGCGCATAGCCGGTCCCGGCCTCGGACGGGATCCGCTGGGTCTGCCGCTGGGGTGTGGCGTTGAAGACGATCACCAGGTCACCGGCCTTCATGGTGATCACCCCGGGGGTTTCGTCCGGTCCCGACAGCGGGAAGGACACGGCCTGCTGGACCTGTTGTGCGGTGCTCAGGCCGAGGGTCTGCTCGGTGGTCCGGATGGTCAGCAGATCGCGGTACGCGGCCGAGGCGGCGCCGATCGGTCCGCAGCCCGCGGTCAGGGCGGGGGTCCGGAGCAGCGGCCGGGCGTAGTCCCACTTGTCCTGGTTGTCGGCGGCGGGAGGCAGTCCGCGGCCGAAGCCGTTGCCGTCGCGGCAGTCCCAGTGGATGGCGTTGTACCAGTCGCCGCTGTCGTACGAGTTGCGGTCGAGGGATTTCGAGCGCAGCAGGTCGCTGCCCGCCTGGGAGAGCGCCGGGCCCTGGGAGAGCAGGGCGGAGGCCATGGCGACCACCTGCATCCGGGCCCGGTCGGCGGTGGAGGTGTCCTTCGGGAGTTTGAAGGCGAGGGCGTCGTACAGCGTCTCGTTGTCGTGGGCGTCGGAGTAGGCGAGGGCGTCGCCCGGCGCTTCGGCGTATCCGGCGGGGGCGCCGTTGTAGTCGACTTCGGAGCCCTTGACGCGGCGGCCCCGGGTGTCGGTGAAGGTGTAGGAGGCGAGGTTGCCGGTGAGTCCGACTTTGATGAGGTCCTGGTAGTGCAGGAGCCGGGCGCGCTGCTGCTCGGGGGTGCCGTTGGCGGCGGCCGGGTTGGGGTCGGTGTAGAGGCCGGAGGCGAAGCCCTGGACGCCGGGGTCGGCGTCGAAGGGGCCGCCGCCGCGGACGGCGTCGCGGGCCCGGTCGGAGAAGGTGGCGATGCCGGTGCCGGCCATATGCTTCTGGGTGGCCTGGACGAAGCGGGCGTCGTCGGCGATCTCGCCGAAGTTCCAGCCCTCGCCGTAGAGGAGGATCTTCTTTCCGTCGACCCCGTCGCGCTCCGGGGTGAGGGCGTCGAGGGCCTTGCGGACGGCGAGCATATTGGCCTTGGGGTGGTGGCCCATGAGGTCGAAGCGGAAGCCGTCGACCTTGTACTCCCTGGCCCAGGTCACGACCGAGTCGACGACGAGTTTGCCCATCATCGCGTTCTCGGGGGCGGTGTTGGCGCAGCAGGTGGAGGTGGCGACGCTGCCGTCGGCGAGGAGCCGCTGGTAGTAGCCGGGGACGATGCGGTCGAGTACCGATTTCTCGGACTGTCCGGCGGCGACGGTGTGGTTGTAGACGACGTCCATCACCGTCCGCAGTCCGGTGCCGTTGAGTGCGGCGACCATTTCGCGGAATTCGACGGTCCGCAGGGTGCCTTCGGGGTCGGTGGCGTAGGAGCCTTCGGGGACGGTGTAGTGCAGCGGGTCGTAGCCCCAGTTGTAGGCGTCCTTGGCGGCGGTCTTGGCGACGCACTCCTGCTGCCGGGTGGAGTCGGGGGCCGCTCCGGCGAGGTCGCAGTCCGGGCGCTGCTGGTCCCGTCGGCGCTCGGGGATGGTCCCGATGTCGAAGGCGGGCAGCAGGTGGACGTACGAGGTGCCGCTGCGGGCCAGCTCCGTCAGATGCTTCACTCCGGCGGACTGCCGGTCGGTGAAGGCGCGGTAGGTGCCGGGGTGCTTCGCGGTGCGGTCGGCGACGGAGAAGTCGCGGATGTGGAGTTCCTGTATCTGCGCGTCCTTGAGGGGGACGGCGGCGGGCTTCTTCAGGGTCCGCCAGCCCTTGGGGGCCAGGTCCGGGTCCTTGAGGTCGACGGCGAGGCTGCGGGCTGAGTCGGTGGTCAGGGCGGTGGAGTAGGGGTCGGTGACCAGGTTGACGACGGTCTTCTGCACGGTGGGGGCCCAGACGGCGACCCGGTAGCGGTAGGGCTTCCCGGTCCAGGAACGGGGGCCGGTGACGGACCAGACGCCCGAGGTGTCGTCGCGGCGCATGGCGACCGTACGGCCGTCGAGGTCGAGGGAGACGGTACGGGCGGTGGGGGCCCAGACGGAGAGGGTGACGCCGTTCTTCCCGAAGACCGGTCCGAGGGCGGTCCGGGTCGCGTCCGGCGCGTAGAGGTCGTCGAGGACCCCGGCGGTCTGGACGCCGGTGGCGGCGAGCAGCGCTCCGGACGCGGCGCGCTGGGTGGCGATCAGCTGGCCGCGCAGCGATTCGGGCACCCGGCGCAGGTCACGCGGGTCGATGCTGAACGCCGGATAGTCCTTGAGATGGGGGAACTTCGCCTGCTGGGCGTCGGTGAGGGTGCCGGGCCGCAGCCGCAGCCAGCGGCCCTCGTCGGTGAGGGCGCCGTCTTCGACGGCGATGGGTGCCCCGGCCGCGTACACGAGCTGCCGGCTGGTGGCCGGGGTCGTCTTCACCTTCCAGACGACGGTGGTGCGGTCGATCCACTGGGCTTCTGCCTTGGTGAGGTCGAGTTTCGGGGCGGCGCCGGTCTGCGGCAGCAGATGGCCGGGCCGTCCGGCGATGAGGCGTACCTCGTTGCCGTACGTGGCGAGGTCGAGGGACTGGTCGTCGGGGAGGTCCTTCTGGTCGCCCTTGTGGACGATGTAGCTCAGTGAGGTCGCGCCGGGGGCGAGGGGCACCTCGAAGGTGATGCCGTAGGCGTCCTTGCGGACCGGTTCCAGCGGCTTCGCCCAGTCGGTGGGGTTCGCGGCGCCGGTCCAGGTGTGCAGGCCCCAGCCGTCGTAGTCGCCGTCGGGGCGGTGGTAGTGCAGGAGTGCCTTGGCCTTGTCCTGCGGCGGGTAGACCCCGGCGGGCGCGGTGTCGGACTGGCCGTCCTTGCCCTGGGCGATCCATACCTGGCCGGTACGGGCGAGGTCGACGGTGCGCCGGGGCCCGTCGGCGGTGCCGTTCTTCTCGACGGTGTACGGGAGGGAGGACGCTCCTTCGGGGAGGCGGACCCAGGCGAAGGCGCCGTAGGCGTCGCGTCCGGTGAAGGGGGCGCGGGTGCCGCCGGCGACGAGTTCCCAGCCCTGGTAGTCGCCGTCGGGCCGCTGGTAGTGGACGACGGCCCAGGTCCGCTCGACGGCGACCGGCTTCGCGGGCGGGGGTGCGGCTCCGGCGGTGGTGGAGCCCAGTGCGTTCGCGGTACGGCCCCGGGCGTCGACGACGACGGCCTTGTAGCGCAGCGGGGTTCCGGCCCGGGTGTCGGGCCCGAGGTACTGGGTGACCTGGTAGGGGGCCCGGTCGGCGGTGCCGAGGATCTGCCAGGGGTCGTTGCCGCGCTGGGCGGCGAAGACGACCCGGCCGAGGGGGCCGCCGTCGGCGTCGGCGGAGATTTCGACGGTGCCGGTGGCTCCGGCGGCCGGTACCTTCAGGCTGATGACGGGTTTGGCGGCGGTCATCGGGCGGGGGGTGTCGGCGCGCAGCACGAGCGTGGCGAGGGCGGGGACGGTGAGGGTCGCCGTACCGTCGGCGGCGGTGCGGACCGTGGCCGCGGGGCCGTCGCCGTGGAGGGTGCGGAAGGTGGTGTCCGGGGAGCCGGTGGTCAGCCGGACGGTCTTCGGTTCGGTGCCGTTGTTGAGTGCGACCAGATATTCGTGGGGGCGTTTCGCGTCGGTACGGGAGAAGGCGTAGACGGAGCCTTCGGCGTACCGCTCCTCCTGGATGCCGTCGCGGAGCGCGGGGTGTTCGCGGGTCAGCTCCGACAGCTCCGCGATCGACCGGTAGAGCGGGTGGCCGGGGTCGTAGGCGTCGGTGGCGTGGGTGCGGTCGGTGCCGAGCTGGTCGTCGTCGAGGTAGTCGGGGGTGGTGGAGGCGAAGAGGGTCTGGCGGGCGTCCTTGTCGCCGCCGTTCCCGGTGTAGCCCTGTTCGTCGCCGTAGTAGACGACGGGGTTGCCGCGGACCAGGAACATCAGCTCGTTGGCGAGCCGGGCCCGGCGGACGAGTTCGCCGTCGGAGGCGCCGGGGCGGTCCTGGCGGAGGAAGGTGCCGATGCGGCCCATGTCGTGGTTGCCGAGGAAGGTGACCTGGCCGTAGGCGTTGGCCTTGTCGGTGGTGTAGCGGTGGTCCTGGGCGAAGACGGCGGAGAGCCGGGAGGCGGGGGCGCCCTGGGAGACATAGGCGCGGGCGGCGTCCTGGAAGGGGAAGTCGAGGGTGGAGTCGAGCCGGCCGCGGGTGACGTAGGGCGCGGTGACGGCCGGGTCCGAGGAGTAGACCTCGCCGAACATGAAGAAGTCCGGACGGCCGCGCTCGGCCGCGTAGGCGTCGAGGGCGGTGGCCCACTCGGTCCAGAACCCCATGTCGACGTGTTTGACGGTGTCGATACGGAATCCGTCGATCCCGAAGTCCTTCACCCACCGCTGGTAGATGCGCTCCATACCGCGGCGGACCTCGGGGCGTTCGGTCCAGAGGTCGTCGAGCCCGGCGAAGTCGCCGTGTTCGCTGCTCTCACCGGCGAAGGTGGAGTCGCCGCGGTTGTGGTACATCCGGGGGTCGTTGAGCCAGGCGGGGACCTTGTCCCGGTCGCGGGGGGCGGGGGTGTACGGGAAGGAGTCCGTGCCCACGTCCTTCGGTACGCCGTCGCGGTCGTCGAAGGGGCGGCCGGTGCGGTCGAGGTAGGGATGGGCGCCCTTGGGCCGGTAGCCGTACTCCTTCTCGGCGTAGTCGACGGTGTCGGCGGTGTGGTTGGTGATGACGTCGAAGTAGACCTTCATGCCCTTGGCATGGGCCTGGTCGATGAGCTTCGTGAGGTCGGCGTTGGTGCCGAAGTGCGGGTCGACCTGGGTGAAGTCGGTGATCCAGTAGCCGTGGTAGCCCGCCGACGCGTCTTTGCCGCTGCCCTGGACGGGCTTGTTCTTGAAGATCGGGGCGAGCCAGATCGCGGTGGTGCCGAGGCCCTTGATGTAGTCGAGCCGCTGGGTCAGGCCCTTGAGATCGCCGCCGTGGTAGAAGCCCTTGTCGGCGGGGTCGTGGCCGTGGTCGAGGCGGGAGCCGGTGAGTCCGCCGCGGTCGTTGGCCCGGTCGCCGTTGGCGAAGCGGTCGGGCAGGACGAAGTAGAACTGCTCGCGGGTGGCGTCGTGGCGGGCGGGCTGGGCGGCGAGCACCGTGTCGGAAGGGGGCTTCGGGGGGCGGGGCGCCTTCGCCGGGGCGGCGAGCGCGGAGGCGCCGGGCAGGAGTCCGGCGCAGAGCGCGCCGATGAGGGCGGCGACGGCGCCGCGCCTCCGTCCGGCGCTTCCCCGGCGGGTGCGTCTGCTGCGGAGCACGTCTCATCTCCTCGGGTTCGTCGGCGGCCGGGCCGCCGGGGGTCGTGCGCGTACCGGCACCCGGTACTGGAACCCGTACACAGGTTGCTGCAAGGAGTTGAGGGATCTTGCAGCAACTCCGGTTCGCACGGCGGCCGACGCTAGGAGATGGCCGGAACTGCGGTCAAGACCTTGGACCTTGATCCCGCATCCACCACGAAATCCGTAGGACACGAGGAGGTCACAACCTGGAAATCTGGCTGTTTTCTTTCTGCAAGACCTTTCGCAAGCTCTTGCAGGACTGTTAGCTTCACGCCGCAGCAGCCCGGCCCGTTGAGGACTGGCGGGGCCTTGACCTCAATGAGGAGTTCATGATGCGCAAGGGCATGACGGCCGCCGCGATCGCGGGCGTACTGGCTCTGACGGCGACCGCCTGCGGCGGCGACGGCGGCGGGTCGGGCGACAGCAGCGGCCGGAAGGCTGCGGAGGACCCGAAGGGCGTCTCCGGTTCGATCACCTGGTGGGACACGTCGAACGAGGCCGAGGGGCCGACGTACGACAAGCTCGTCGCGGCCTTCCAGAAGGAGTACCCCAAGATCAAGGTGAACCGCACCTCGGTCTCCTTCGACCAGGCGGAGCAGAAGTTCAAGACCGCGGCCCAGAACGGCAAGGGCGCGCCGGATGTGATCCGTACCGATGTCGGCTGGTCGGCCGGGTTCGCCAATCTCGGCTATCTCCAGCCGCTGGACGGCACCCCCGCCCTCGACAACGCCGCCGACTTCCTGCCGGGACCGCTGTCCACGGCGAAGTGGAAGGGCGAGACCGTCGGCGTCCCGCAGGTCACCGACACCCTCGCGCTCCTCTACAACAAGGAGGTCTTCGCCGAGGCGGGCATCGCGAAGCCGCCGGCCACCTGGGACGAGTTCATCGCCACCGCGAAGACCATCAAGGCGAAGACCGGTGTCACCGGCACCCAGCTCAACCCCGAGGGCTACTTCTCGCTGCCGTTCCTCTACGGCGAGGGCGCCGATATGCTCGACGTCGACGGCAAGAAGATCACCGTGAACTCGGCGGGCGCCGTCAAGGGCATGGAGACCGCGCTGAAGCTGGCGCAGTCCGATGTGGCCCTCAAACCCGCTTCCACCGACGGCTATGTCGCGGCCCAGACGTCCTTCAAGGACGGGAAGATCGCGATGGTGATCAACGGCCCGTGGTCGGTCTCCGACGACTACAGCGGCAAGGCGTTCCAGAACAAGGACAACCTGGGCATCGCGACCATCCCGGCCGGTCCCTCCGGAACGGCCGCGGCCCCGATCGGCGGCCACAACTACTCCGTCTACCGGGGCTCGAAGAACAAGGACGCGTCGTATCTCTTCGTGAAGTTCATGGCCTCCGCCCAGAGCCAGGAGCTGACCGCGAAGGAGATCAACACCCTGCCGACGCGGAAGTCCGCCTACACCCCGGCGGTCACCGCCGACCCGGCGAAGAAGGCGTTCCAGCAGGCGCTGTCCGTCGCGAAGTCGCGTCCGGTGATCCCTGGTGTCGGTGACCTCTTCGTCGCCTTCGACCAGCACTACGTGAAGGTCCTGCGCGGCGACGCCTCGCCGAAGGAGGGCCTCGACGCCCTCGCGAAGGAGTGGAACAGCAAGCTCCTGAAGGACTACAGCATCGGCTGACCGCCTGCCGCCGGGCCCGCGCAGGCCCGGCGGCGTGCCCCGGGCCCGCAGGGACGACGTACGGAGAGAGATGAGCAGCCTGATACTCAGGACCCGAAGGTCCTTCAGCACCCACTGGTACGCCTGGGCCATGGTCCTGCCCGTGGTCGTCGTCCTCGGTGTGCTCATCGGCTATCCGCTGGGCCGGGGGATCTACCTCTCCTTCACCGACGCCAACGAAGCCAACATGGGCCGGACCATCGGCGACTTCTCCGTCCCCTCGACGTACACCTTCGTCGGCCTGGAGAACTACTGGAACATCCTCTCCGGCCGGGAGGGGTCGTTCTACCCCCGGCTGACCTGGACGATCCTGTGGACCGTGAGCTGTGTGGTGCTCCACTACGGCATCGGGCTCGGTCTGGCGATGCTGCTCAACCGGCGGATGCGCGGCCGGTCCCTCTACCGGGTGCTGCTGGTGCTGCCGTGGGCGGTGCCCGCGTTCGTCGCCGCGTTCGCCTGGAAGCTGATGTACAACACCGACAACGGGGTGCTGAACGCGCTGCTGGGGAAGGTGGGCGTCGCGCCCGTGGACTGGCTGGGCGATCCGTTCATCCAGAAGCTGTCGGTGATCGCGGTCAACACCTGGCTGGGCGTGCCGTTCATGATGGTCGCCGTCCTGGGCGGGCTCCAGTCCATCCCGCGCGAACTGCACGAGGCCGCCGAGATGGACGGCGCCACGCCCTGGCAGCGGTTCGTCCATGTCACCCTCCCCGGGCTGCGGCCGGTCAGCACCACGATCGTGCTGCTGGGGACCATCTGGACCTTCAACATGTTCCCGGTCATCTATCTGGTGATCGGGCAGGCCGGCGGGACCGAGAGCGAGATCCTCGTGACGTACGCCTACCGGCTGGCCTTCCAGGGCGTGCGGGACTACGCGGGCTCCGCCGCGTACGGCATCGTGATCCTCTCGCTGCTCCTGGTGTTCTCCGTCTTCTACCGCGGCATGCTCAACCGTCAGGAGGCCGCCAAGTGACCAGCAGCACCGTGACCGGAGCCGGGCAGGCCGAAGCCGCGGCAGGGCGGGCAGGGGTACGGGCCGACGGGGCTCCGCGGCCGGCGGTACGGAGGCGGGGCGAGCGTTCGCGCATCGCGTCGGCCGCCCTGCACACCACCCTGGTCTGCGCGTCCCTGGTGGCGCTCTTCCCCGTCGTGTTCATCGTGCTGGTGTCGCTGCGCGGGGAGAACGGCTGGACGCATCCGATGGAGCCGGCGGGCTTCACCCTCTCCAACTACACCCATCTGCTGGGGAAGACCGAGTTCACCACGTGGTTCCTGAACTCGGTGGTGATCGCGGGCGGCACGATGCTGGTGGGCGTGCTGATCGCGGCCAGCGCCGGGTACGCGGTCTCCCGGATGCGGTTCCCCGGCCATAAGTCGCTGATGTGGACGTTCCTGATCTGCCAGATGTTCCCCGTGGCGGTGCTGATCGTGCCGCTGTACAACATCCTGGGCGAGCTGCGGCTGCTGGACAGCTACGGCGGGCTGATCATCACCTACTGCTCGGTGTCGGTGCCGTTCTGCGCCTGGATGCTGAAGGGGTACTTCGACACCATCCCGGTGGAGATCGACGAGTCGGGGCGGGTGGACGGGCTCACCCCGTTCGGGACCTTCTGGCGGCTGATCGTCCCGCTCGCCAGGCCGGGGCTCGCGGTGACCATGTTCTACACCTTCCTGACCGCCTGGAGCGAGGTCGCCTTCGCCACCTCGTTCCTGAGCAGTGAGGGGAAGTACACCCTGGCGGTCGGCCTCCAGACCTTCGTGGGACCGCACCGGGCGGAGTGGGGCCTGATGACCGCCGCCTCCGTGCTGATCATGATCCCGGCGGGGCTGCTCTTCTTCTTCGCCCAGAGACATCTGGTGGCCGGTCTGACGGCGGGCGGCACCAAGGGCTGACGGCGCCCGGGGCGCCCCGGGCCGTGGTTCCGGCAGAGCCCGCCGGAACCACGGCCCGGAGTGGCGTATCCACGCCACGAGGATGCGCGTTGACCATCGACATACGGGGCAGAACATCCTTATACATGCCGCAGATACCTGCATATCGCCACAGATCGCTACCGACCGCGGCCGTTCAATTCCGGCGCTGCCCGCTCCCGACCGTTCACTTCCGACCGTTCACTTCCGACCGTCCGCCTCCGGCCGGACGGACCGCCCGTACCGGACCTCGTACCACCCGCAGGACTCGCCGGACCCGTACGACCCCCGTACCACTCGCACAACACGCACGACACGCCCCGTGACGACTCTCAAGGGAACGACATGACCCAGGAGCTTGCTCCCACCCTTCGCGACCGGTCCGCCGCATCCCCGGCGGGCTGGTGGCGGGACGCCGTCATCTACCAGGTGTACGTGCGCTCGTTCGCCGACAGCGACGGCGACGGCATCGGCGATCTGCGCGGGATCCGCGAACGCCTCCCCCATCTCGCCGGTCTCGGCGTCGACGCCGTCTGGCTGACCCCCTTCTACGCCTCCCCCCAGGCCGACGGCGGATACGACGTCGCGGACTACCGCACCGTCGACCCGCTCTTCGGTGATCTGCGGGACGCCGGCGAGCTGATCCGCGAGGCCCACCGGCTCGGGCTGCGGGTGATCGTCGACATCGTGCCCAACCACACCTCCGACCGGCACGCCTGGTTCCGGGCGGCCGTCGACGGCGGCCCCGGAGCCCCGGAGCGGGGCCTCTACCACTTCCGCCCCGGCAAGGGGCCGCACGGCGAGCTGCCGCCGAACGACTGGGAGTCCGTCTTCGGCGGCCCCGCCTGGACCCGGACCGCCGACGGCGACTGGTATCTGCACCTCTTCGCCCCCGAGCAGCCGGATCTCAACTGGGACCACCCCACCGTGCGGGAGGAGTTCGAGTCGATCCTCCGCTTCTGGCTGGACCTGGGAGTCGACGGTTTCCGGATCGACGTGGCGCACGGCATGGTCAAGGCCGAGGGGCTCCCGGACATCGGCCTGCGGGAGCAGGCGAAGATGATCGGCGCCCAGGTGCTGCCCTTCTTCGACCAAGACGGGGTCCATGAGATCCACCGCTCCTGGCGGCGGCTGCTCGACGGGTACGAAGGGGAGCGCATCGGAGTCGCCGAGGCCTGGGCCCCCACGGCCGAGCGCCTCGCGCTCTACGTCCGCCCCGACGAGCTGCACCAGGCGTTCAACTTCCAGTTCCTCACCTGCGACTGGGACGCGGCCGCGATGCGGGAGGTCATCGACGACTCCCTCGCCGCCACCGGATCGGTGGGCGCCCCGACGACCTGGGTGCTCTCCAACCACGACGTCGTCCGCCACACCACGCGGTACGGCGGCGGGGAGCGGGGCCTGCGACGGGCCAGGGCGGCATCACTGCTGACCCTGGCACTGCCGGGTTCCGCCTATGTCTACCAGGGCGAGGAGCTGGGACTGCCCGAGGTGACGGAGCTGCCGGACACCGCCCGCCAGGACCCGGCGTTCTTCCGGGGCGACGGCCAGGACGGTCTGCGGGACGGCTGCCGGGTCCCGATCCCCTGGTCGGGCACCACCGCTCCGTACGGCTTCGGACCCGGCGGCAGCTGGCTGCCGCAGCCGGCGGAGTGGGCGGGCCTCTCGGTCGCGGCGCAGACCGGCGACCCCGGTTCGACGCTGGAGCTGTACCGCACGGCCCTCGCCCACCGCCGGGAGCTGCCCGGACTCGGGGACGGCGCGATGGAGTGGCAGGACGCCCCGGAAGGGGTGCTGGCCTTCGCCCGCCCGGGTTTCGTCTGCACCCTGAACACCCTCGGGCAGAGCGTGGAGCTGCCCGCGCCGGGCCGCCCGCTGCTGTCGTCGGCGCCGCTGGAGACCTCCGGCGGGACGGTGCGCATCCCGGCCGATGCCTGCGTGTGGTGGGAAGTCTGAGATGCGCCCGGTACAGTCCCATCCCGTGACCGCACCCGCACGACTGGCAGACATAGCGGCCCAGGCGGGGGTCAGCGAAGCAACGGTGAGCCGGGTTCTCAACGGAAAGCCCGGTGTCGCCGCGACCACCCGCCAAGCCGTCCTCGCCGCACTGGACGTCCTCGGCTACGAGCGTCCGGTGCGGCTGCGCCAGCGCAGCGCGGGCCTGGTCGGGCTGATCACCCCCGAGCTGGAGAACCCGATCTTCCCGGCGCTGGCCCAGGTGATCGGGCAGGCGCTGACCCGCCAGGGCTACACCCCGGTCCTCGCCACCCAGACCCCCGGCGGGTCCACGGAGGACGAACTGACGGAGATGCTGGTGGACCGGGGGGTCGCGGGCATCATCTACGTCTCCGGTCTGCACGCGGACACCACCGCCGACACCCAGCGCTATGAGCAACTGCGCGCCCAGGGGGTGCCCTTCGTCCTGGTCGACGGATACTCCCCGAAGGTGCGGGCGCCGTTCATCTCACCGGACGACCGGGCCGCGATGCGGCTCGCGGTCACCCATCTCGTATCCCTGGGCCACAGCCGGATCGGGCTGGCGCTGGGGCCGCTGCGCTTCGTGCCCGTGCTGCGGAAGATCGAAGGCTTCGTCGAGGCCGTACGCGATCAGCTCGGCCTCGACGAGCAGACGGTCACCGCGGAACTGATCCAGCACTCCCTGTACACCCTGGAGGGCGGCCAGGCCGCCGCTTCGGCCCTGCTGGACCGGGGCTGCACGGCGGTGGTGTGCGCCAGCGACATGATGGCGCTGGGCGCGATCAGGGCCGCCCGCAGACGGGGCCTGGAGGTGCCGGACGACGTCTCCGTCGTCGGCTTCGACGACTCCCCGCTGATCGCCTTCACCGATCCCCCGCTGACCACGGTCCGCAAACCGGTCCCGGCGATGGGGCAGGCCGCGGTCCGGACCCTGCTCGAAGAGATCTCCGGGAACCTGCCCCCCAGCGCCCCGGGTTCCGCTTCGGCCGCGTACAGTGAGTTCGTCTTCATGCCTGAGCTGGTCGTACGGGGCTCGACGGCCTCGGTACCGGGGTCCGGTGGGCGTTCCTGACCAGGGCGGTCCCCACCGGGATACGCTCCGTGGTCTCGTCCGCAGGGTGGAGAGCATGCGCCCTGAACGGGACCGAGGGATGATCGGTCGGTGGGCGCGTATCTGGCAGACTCTCGTCCCATGGGTGAAACGACCGTGAAGACACTGGAAGGCCGGACGGCCACCCCGTCACCCATGGCGGAAGAGCCCGCCGAGCCGGTGCGTCGGCGCTTCGCGCGGTTCAGGGAGCTGCGGTCGCCCCGGCGCCCGCGCATCTGGTTCGAGATCCTGCTGATCGCGGTGAGTTACTGGACGTACTCGCTGATCCGCAACGCCGTACCGGAGCAGAAGGCCCAGGCCCTCAAGAACGCCGACTGGATCCTGGACGTCGAGAAGGCCCTGGGGCTGGACTTCGAGCATGCGGTCAATCACGCGGTGAACTCGGTGACATGGCTCATCGTGACGATGAACTACTACTACGCCACCCTGCACTTCGTCGTGACCATCGGCGTGCTGGTGTGGCTGTACCGCCGGCATCCCGGGCGGTACGCGGCGGCCCGGCTGGTGCTCTTCGCCACCACCGCCGTCGCCCTGGTCGGCTACTACCTGTATCCGCTCGCACCCCCTCGGTTGATGGAGGGGCAGAACTACATCGACACCGTCCTGGTGCACGAGACCTGGGGTTCGATGGCCTCGGGCGATCTGAAGAACATGTCCAACCAGTACGCGGCGATGCCGTCCATGCATATCGGCTGGTCGCTCTGGTGCGGGCTGATCGTCTTCGCGGTGGCCAAGGCGCCCTGGGCGAAGATCCTCGGCCTGCTCTACCCCGCCGCGACGCTGGTCGTGATCGTGGCGACCGCCAACCACTTCTGGCTGGACGCGGTGGGCGGGGTGATCTGCCTCGGCTTCGGCTTCCTCGTCTCGTACCTCTGGTACCAGGCGCTGCCGCACCGGCTGCCGCGGCAGCCGGTGCGGGATCCGCAGCGGCGGCGGCTGCGCCCGGCGCGGGCCTGAGCCCGAGCCGCCCGGCAGCGGCGCGGGGCCGGATCCTTCGGGGTCCGGCCCCGCGGCGTTTCCGGCCGGGAGTGTCACTCCGGGTACGGCTCCGGGGACTCCCCGCGGAGGTCGGCCGGGGCTCAGGCGCGGGTCGGCGTGCCCCCGGGCTCCGGCTGCCGCTCCGGCTCCGGCTGGGGTGCCGCGGCGGGGTCCGGGGCCGAGAGGCCCGGCTCGGCGCCGGTCGCCCGGCGCAGCACGGTCCCGGCGACGACGGCGGTGGCCACGGCCAGTACGGCGCAGACCGCGCCGACCGTGTTCAGCCCACCGGCGTACGCCTCCCGGGCCGCGGCCAGCACCGCGTCGGCCGGACCGTCCGGCAGATCCGCCGCGACGGCCAGCGCCCCCTCCACACTGCCGCGAACCGCCTCCGCCTGCTCACCGGTCAGCCCGTCCGGCACCGTGATACCGCTGCTGTACAGCGCACCGCCGAGGCTGCCGAAGGCCGCGAGGCCGAAGGCGACCCCGAACTCTCCGCTGGTCTCGTTGAGGGAGGCGGCCGAACCGCTCTTCTCGGGCGGGGAGGAGCCGACCGCCAGATTCGCCCCGAGCGCCCCGATCGGCCCCGTACCGAAGAAGCTGATCACAAAGCCGGTGATCAGCAGCGGAAGCCCGCCGACCGGATCGACGAAGGCCAGCAGCAGATAGCCCACGGCGGTCAGCGCGAGACCGCCCGCGACAACGGTGCCGACCGGCAGCCTCCTGGCGAGGGTGGGGGCGAGCGTCGCGGAGACGATGGAGACCAGAGCGGACGGCACCATCCACAGCCCGGCCTCGAACGGCGACAGGCCCTCCACCAACTGGAGAAAGCCGGTGATGAAGAGGTACATACCGCCCATTCCGGCCATGGTGAGCAGCAGCACCAGCAGGGCGAGCGTGAAGGCGCGGTGCCGGAACAGCCCCAGGTCCAGCAGCGGGTGGGAGAGCCTGCGCTGCCGGGCCGTGAAGAGCGCGCCGAAAGCGATTCCGGCCGCGATCGCCGCCGCGGCGCCCGGCTCCCAGCCCTCCCGGGCGCTCTCCTTGAGCCCGTAGATCACCGGCAGGATCGCGGCGAGAGACATCAGCACGCTCGGCAGGTCGATCCGCCCGCCGTCCGGGGCCTTGTACTCGGGCAGTACCAGCGGGGCGGCGACCAGCAGGATGAGCATCACGGGGACCCCGAGGAGAAAGACCGAACCCCACCAGTAGTACTCCAGCATCACGCCGCCGACGACCGGGCCGAGCGCGGTGCCGCCCATGAAGCAGCAGGCCCAGACGGCGAACGCCCGGCCGCGCTGGACCGGATCCCGGAACATGTTGCCGATCAGGGAGAGCGTGGAGGGCATCAGGGTCGCGGCCGCGACACCGAGCAGGGCCCGGGAGGCGATCAGCAGCTCGGCACTGCTGGAGAAGGCCGCCATCAGAGACGTCGCGCCGACGGCGACGGCACCGGTCATCAGCAGTCTGCGGCGGCCGATGCGGTCGCCGAGGGTGCCCATCGTCACCAGGAAGCCCGCGATCATAAAGCCGTAGATATCCATGATCCAGAGCAGCTGGCTGCCGGTGGGGGCGAGGGAGTCGGCGAGGTGCGGCAGGGCGAGGAAGAGGACGCTCTGGTCGAGGGAGATCAGCAGGGTGGGGAGGGCGAGAACGGCGAGCCCGGCCCATTCGCGGCCACCGGCCTTTCCGGCTGCGGTGTTCGGGGACGGGGTGGAGGACATGGGTGCCTTCCGGTCGGTGGCGGCGGTACGGGACCGCCGAGGGGAACGGGGAGTCGAAGCAGGCGGGAGGAGCGTGGTGCGGCCGCCCGGTCCGGCCAGCGTGCGCGGTCGTGCTCTCGGTTCTCTCCCGGTCCGCTCTCGGCCCGCTCTCGGCCCGTTCCCGGTCTGCGGGGCCCGGGGCGCCTGCGCCGCCCGAACGCCCGTGCGGTGGGCGCCGTTGCTCGGCTAGCGTGATCACATGCGTTTCGGAGTACTCGGCCCCCTGGCCGTGTGGGCGGCGGACGGGCGGACGGTGAGCGTTCCCGAGCTGAAGGTGCGCGCTCTGCTCGCGTACCTGCTGGCCCACCGCGGCAGCCCGGTGTCCGCGGACCGGCTGGTCGCCGGACTCTGGGGCGAACGGCCCCCGGCCCGCCCCGCCGCCGCGCTCCAGAACAAGGTCTGGCAGCTGCGCCGGGCGCTGGAGGCCGCGGCGCCCGGCGCCCGGGACCTCGTGGTCTCCCGTGCCCCGGGCTATGAGCTGCGTACCGCCCCCGGCTCCGTCGACGCCGACCGTTTCGGACAGTTGACCGCCCGCGCCCGGTCCGCCGAGGGACCCCATGAGCGCGCCGGACTGCTCGCGGACGCCCTGGCCCAGTGGCGGGGACCGGCCTTCGCGGACTTCGCCGACGAGGAGTTCGCCCGACGGGCCGCGGCGGGCCTGGAGGAGCAGCGGCTCACCGCGCTGGAGGAGCAGGCGGAGACCCGGCTGGAGCTGGGCGAACACGCCCTGGTCGCCGATGAGCTGGGCGATCTCGTGGCGGCGCATCCCTTGCGGGAGAGGCTGCGCACGGCCCATATGCGGGCCCTGTACCGGTCCGGGCGGCAGGCCGACGCGCTGCACGGCTTCACCGATCTGCGGCGGCGGCTCGCGGATGAGCTGGGGGTCGATCCGGGGCCGGAGCCGACCGCCGTGTACCGGGCGATCCTGGCGCAGGACGCGCCGCCCGCCGCCGTACCGCCACCGGCGACGACCGTGGCCCGGCCGCCGACGAACATCCCCGTACCCGGGGCCGCGGGCGGGCTGATCGGCCGGGACCCGGATATCGCCGTACTCCGGTCGGACCTGCTCCGGCACCGGCTGGTGACGCTCGTCGGACCGGGCGGGGTCGGCAAGACGCAGTTGGCGCTGGCGGTCGCGGCAAGGGCGGCGGCCGATTTCCCTGGCGGGGTGCGGCTGGTGGAGCTGGCCGCGCTGCCACCGGCCCGCGACCGCAGCGGCGGGGCGGAACCGGCGGAGCTGGTCGCCGGGGTGCTGGGGGTACGGGACGATATCGCGCCCCCGCCGCGGACTGCGGCGGGCCCGCAGTCGCTGACGGACCGGATCGTGCAGGCGCTGGGCGAGGGCCCGGCGCTGCTGGTGCTCGACAACTGCGAACACGTGGTGGACGCGGTGGCGGAGCTGGTGGCCGTGCTGCTGGCGGCGGCGCCCGCCCTCACCGTGCTGGCGACCGGCCAGGTGCCCTTGCAGGTGCGGGGGGAGCGGCTCCACGAGGTGGTGCCGCTGGCCGAGGCCGACGCGGTGGCGCTGTTCACGGCCCGGGCGCGGGCCGCGGCGCCGCGGATCGCGGTCGGCGGGGAGAACGCGGCGACGGTGGCGGCGATCTGCCGCCGGCTGGACGGGCTGCCGCTGGCGCTGGAGATGGCCGCGACCCGGGTCCGGGTGCTGGGGGTGGCCGAGTTGGCGGCCCGGCTCGACGACCGGTTCCAGGTCCTCGCGTCGGGACCACGGGACGCGCCCGCCCGGCAACGGACCCTCCGGGCGGTGATCGACTGGAGCTGGGGACTGCTCGGGGAGCGGGAGCGCACGGTGCTGCGGCGGCTCGCCGTGCACGCCTGCGGCTGCGGTCTGGACGCCGCCGAGGTGCTCGGTCCGGCGGACGGGGTGGACCGGTCCGAGGTGCTGGACCTGCTGGCCGGGCTGGTTGACGCGTCGCTGGTGGTGGTCGCGGACACCCCGGAGGGCCCGCGGTACCGGCTGCTGGAGTCGGTATCGGCCTACGCCGTCGAACAGTTGCGGGACCGCGGCGAGCTGGACGCGCTGCGGGTGGCGCACCGGGAGTACTACACCGGTTTCGCCGAGCGGGCGGAGCCGCAGCTGAGGGGGCACGAGCAGCGGCGGTGGCTGAGGCTGCTGGACACCGAGAGCGCCAATCTGCGGGCGGCCCTGGACAGTGCCGCCGAAGCCGGGGACACGGACCGGTCACTGCGTCTGGTCAACGCGTTGACCTGGTACTGGCGGCTGCGGGGGCGGTACGAGGAGGCGGCGCGACGGCTCGGTACGGCGCTGTCCCTCGCCGGAGCGCGGGATGCGGCCGGAGCGCGGGATGCGGCCGGGGCGCGGGAGCATGCGCGGCGGACGGCCGGCGCGACGGCACGGCTCGGCGGGATGAAGCTGGCGCTGGGCGGTACGCAGGATCCCGCGGCCGAGTACCGTACGGCACTCTCCTCGTACGAGGGGGTGGACGATCCGGCCGGGCTCGCCTGGTCCCGCTGGTATCTGAGCACGCCTCTGTACGGGGTGGCGGACTCCGGCCCCGGGGAGGAGCTGCTGAGGCTGTCGCTGGCCGGGTTCGATTCCCTGGGGGACCGGTGGGGTACGGCGGCGGCGCTGGCGGGTCTGGCGTTCCGGGCGAAGCTGCGGGCCGACTTCACGGGCGTACGCGACTACGGCGAGCGGAGTCTGGCGCTCTTCCGTGAGCTGGGCGACACCTGGGGGCAGTTGCAGGCGATGATCGCGCTCCAGACCCGGGCCGAGGCCCTGGGCGACTACGCCGTCGCGGGACGGCTCCACCGCGAGGGGCTGCGGATGGCGGAGGATCTGGGACTCTGGTCCGAGGTGTCGTACCAGTTGTCGGGGCTCGGCCGGATCGCCCTGCTGACCGGGGAGCCGGCGCGGGCCCGGGAGTTCCACGAGCGGGCCCGGCGGCTCGCGGCCGAGCAGGCCGATGTCTTCGGCGAACTGTACGCGGAGACCGGGCTGGCGCTGGGGGCCCGCCGCGAGGGCGGGTGGGACGCGGCCGAGGCGCACTGGGAGAGGGTGCTGGAGCTGCATGTCCGGATGGGGTACGAGCCGATCGCGCCGCCGCTGGCCCTGGCCGAACTGGGCTTCGTGGCCGAGGCGCGGGGCCGGGTGCGGGAGGCGCTGCGGTTGCAGCGGGAGGGGCTGGCGGCGGCGCGGGCCATGGGCGATCCGCGGGCGTCGGCCCTGGCTCTGGAGGGGCTGGCCGGGGCGGAGCTGCTCTCCGGCGACGCGGTCCGGGCGGCCGGGCTGCTGGGCGCGGCGGCCGGGGCCAGGGAGTCGGTGGGGGTGCCGCTGCCGGCGGGTGAGCGGGGCGACGTGGAACGGATCGCCGCCGGGGCGCGGGCGGTTCTGGGCGCGGCGGGGTACGCGGAGGAGTTCGCGCGCGGGCGGGAGCGGGGGCCGGAGGCCGTGGCTGCCCTGTAGGGCGCCGGATCAGCTGAGGGGTCCCGTGCGGGCTCCGGGTCCGGTACGGGCACCGGGTCCGGTACGGGCTCCGATGGGTGCTCCGGTGCCGGGGCCGAGTCCGGTGGGGCCCGGCACCGGGGGCCGCGGGGGCGGTCCGGTGCCGGGCGGACTTCTGGACCCGTCGCACCACCGATCTGGTGCGTCCGGGTCCGCCCGTCCTCCACAGGGGGGCGCGGAGGCCGGGCGGACACGGCGGGCGTGCCGGAGACGCGCGGGGGTCGCGCGCGGGGTCAGTTGAAGCGGACCCGCAGCTCCACCACGCCGGGCGCGATCTGGTCACAGAAGAAGATGGGGCTCCACAGGCCCTGAGCGGCACCGGCCCGGCCGACCTCCTGGCACGCCGTCGTGGTGGGGTGGTGGCTGCGGGGGGTCCAGAAGCTCGCCTCGGCGGTGCCGGCGGTGCCGAGGACGAGGCCCGCGGATGCGGCAACGGAAGCGACGGCGATACCCAGACGTTTCACCATTGGGCACAACTCCTCTGTTCGAGCGAAGAAGTGACGTTTCCCCGGGGGACGGGTGCGGCGCGGGAGCAACATAACCGTGTAACCGGAAGCCACACAAGAGGTCTACACCAGTAGACTTTTACCTTTCCATGACGGTATGCAACGGACACCCCTTCGGGTCTCTTCGGTGGCGAACACTCGCCATATGCTTTTGTGTTCGATTTTCGGGTGGGTACGTTCTCTCAGCAGGACGGGGAACGCTCCGTCCGGGCCCTGTGCCTCCTTCCGATCATCGAGGAATTCATGTCGGACACATCTGAGTTCGCGTCGGGCGCCGCGGCCGCGGCCGCGGCTTCGGGACCCGAGATCGACGAGTACGTCACCAACAACACCGCCTACGCCGCGGCGTTCGGC
This sequence comes from Streptomyces sp. NPDC094448, assembly GCF_044763775.1. Classification (NCBI taxonomy): domain Bacteria; kingdom Bacillati; phylum Actinomycetota; class Actinomycetes; order Kitasatosporales; family Streptomycetaceae; genus Streptomyces; species Streptomyces sp. NPDC094448. Next base: position 360,883 of record NZ_JBIWGU010000009.1, read on the forward strand.
GGCCCGCTCGCGCTTCCACCGGCCCGGAAGCTGGCGGTGGTCGCCTGCATGGACGCCCGGCTGAACATCTTCGCGATGCTGGGCCTGAAGGAGGGCGACGCGCACATCATCCGCAATGCGGGCGGCGCGGTGACGGAGGACGCGATCCGGTCGGTGGTTATCAGCCAACGCCTGCTCGGCACACGCCGCATCATGCTCATCCACCACACGGATTGCGGCATGCAGACCTTCAAGGACGATGAATTCAAGGCCGAGCTGCACACCGACACAGGAATTCGGCCGCCGTGGTCGCCGGAGGCCTTCACCGATCTGGAGGAGGACGTCCGGCAGTCGATCCGCCGTATCGAGGCCGACCCATTTGTACCCCACAAGAACTCCATTCGGGGCTTTGTCTTCGATGTGGAGACGGGGAAGTTGAGCGAGGTGGGATATGCGAGGTAAATGGGGCTGGATGAGAATCCTGTGACTTCAGTGAAAGGAGAGGCACCGCATCGTCCGCCGACTGATGCGGTGCTCCTCCCTCCGCCCGTCCGGGCCCGTCGGGGCTCAACAGGAGACCCGACGGGACCCTTCACGCCTTTTCGGGCACTTCGGCCCCGCCCGGGCAGGCGGTTCCGTCAGGTGCGCCGGAGCGCGTGGAGTGCGGCCCACTGCTCGGCGGTGAGGTGCTTGGGCAGGGCGGTGGATGCGATGCGGTGGGCGCGCAGCCAGTCGTCGATCCGCCGCCGGGGCAGTTCGGGGGCGGCGAGGGCGACGATCCGGGCAAGTCCGCGGCCCTTGCCGTTGAACACCCGGGCGACCAGTTCCTGGTAGTCGGCCCGGTTCCGTTCGGCGACCAGCGGCCGGTCGCGGCGGACCATGGTCAGCACTCCCCCGTCGACAGTGGGCCGGGGCCGGAAGGCGCTCGCGGGCACCCGGCCGACCAGGCGGAAGGCGTACCAGGGCCACCACTGCGCGGTCATCAGGGTGGCTCCACCGATTCCGGCCCGGCGCCGGGCGACTTCCCACTGCACCAGGAGCACGGCATCGGTCCAGTCCGGGGAGCGCAGGATCCGGCGGAGCATCGCCGTCGTCTGGTGGAAGGGAAGGTTGCCGACCAGCACATGGGGAGCGGCCGGGGCCCGGTAGCGGAGGAAGTCCGCCGTGACGACGGTGGTCGGCCTCCGGGTGCGGCGGCGCAGTTCGGCGGCGCGGCGGCCGTCGATCTCCACGGCCGTCAGCTCCCGGCCGAGCCGCTGGAGCGGCAGGGTCAGGGCGCCGCCGCCGGGGCCGATTTCGAGGACCGGGCCGTGGGTGCCGGCCACGAGCCGGGTGATGGTGTCGATCGTGGACCGGTCGACGAGGAAGTTCTGGCCGAGTTCATGGCGGCCCGGGTGGGGGTGGTGCGGGTGCAAGGGACTGTGTCTCCGCGGCTTCGAGGTGAGCCGGGCAGCACGGGAAGGCCGCCCGGCGCGTACGCGCTGAAGCGGCGAAAGCCCTGGAAGAAGGGAGGGGATCCGCCGCTAGACGCGGCGGAAGCGCATCGCTGCGATACCTGCTACTCCACACATGGAACGGCACGTTACCGCTGGGCGCCGGACCCGGCCAACGGTTTTTCCCGGGAGCGCCCGGGACGGGGGCCGGCCCCGGAGGGGGGACACCCGCGGGCCGGGCTCGGAACGGGCACCGGCCCCGTAGGACCCGGGTGCCCGGACCCAGGGCCGGAGCGGGGATCCTCCGGACCGGACCCCGGGCCGGCCCCGGAGCGCCCCGGGCCGGGGCGGCGGCTCGGGCTGCCGTCGTGCGGTCGCCGGGCCGGGGCCCTGGCCGGGGGCGGAAGGCCCCGGTCCACCGCGGTCGGGATGCGGTGGACCGGGGGGCGGGCGGTGGGCCGGGGCGGGGGCGTACTCGTGGGGGCGGGTCAGGCGCGGTGGGTGATGCGGCCCGAGCCGACCGTCAGTGGTACCGGCGCGTCCGCGATCTCGTCGGCCGTCGCCCGTACCGGGTCGACACCGAGGGCGGTGAGATCGGCGCGGTAGCCGACCGCGATCCGGCCCGCGACCGTGGATTCACCCGCCGCCAGGGCCGCGTGCACCGTGCAGCCTTCCAGGGCCATCAGGCCCGTCAGGCCGCGTCCGGCCGCCGCGCCCCGGGGGGCGAGTGCGGTGGCCAGGACCCGGCGGGCGTCGTACGGGGCGATGGGCCAGTCCGAGCCCAGTGCCAGTACCGCACCCGCGTCGCGCAGATCGCGGCAGCGCCAGGCGCGGGCGGCGCGTTCGGGGCCGAGCCGCTTGGACCATTCGTCGCTGTGGTCGGCGCGGGTGTAGGCGGTGTGCGGTGGCTGCATCGACGCCGCCACTCCGAGCCGGGCGAACCGTCCGAGCTGGTCGTCGGGGACGGTCTCGATATGCTCGATGCGGTGGACCGGTGCCCCGGGTCCGCGCCCGCCGAGCGCCTCGACGGTGTCCAGGACATGGCGTACCGCCGCGTCACCGATGGCGTGGGTCGCGGTGCCCACCCCGGCCCGGTGCAGCCGGTGCACGGCGGCGCTGTAGGCCGCCGGGTCGGGCCAGAAGGCATCCGTACCGCTGCCGTGGCAGTCGGCGTGCTCCAGCCAGGCCGTACCGCCCTCGACGGTGCCGTCCATGAAGAACTTCACCCCGCCGACCCGCCAGTCCCGGCCGTGCTCCCGCTGGACGGCGATCAGCCGCTCCAGCTCCTCGTCGTCGGCGCCCGGCATGCACCAGGGCGCGAGCCGGAGCCGTACCGGCAGCTCCGCGTAACCCTCGACGGACGCCAGCAGTTCCAGGGAGTCCCCGCCGAGGTCCATCACATGGGCCGAGGCGATTCCGGTCGCCGCCATCCCGGAGAGCAGTTCCAGCAGCCGGGCGCCGCGCTCCGCGAAGGAGGCCTTCGGCAGCGCTTCGGTCATCAGGTCCATCGCCGCGTGTTCGATCAGATGCCCGGTCGGCCGTCCTTCGGCGTCGCAGACCACGCTTGCGCGCTGGACGAACTCCCGGGGCCCGTGGATCCCGGCCGCCTTCAGCGCGGCCGCGCTGACGAGCGCCGAGTGGCCGTCGTAGAGGCGGATGAACGCGGGCGCCCCGTCGAGGGCCTCCTCGACGAGCGCATGGTGCAGTTCGCGCCCGCCGAAGGCGTTGTGGTCGAGGCCCCAGGCCAGCACCCAGCCGTCGCGCCGTTCGGCGTTCCGCAGTGCGGCCCGCAGGCCCGCGAGGTCCGTGACCGCCGACAGATCGGTGCCCGAGGCGAGTTCCAGCCCCCAGACGGGGTGGCTGTGGGCGTCGGTCAGACCGGGGACCAGGGTGGCCCCGCCCAGATCCACCGTCTCGGTGCGCGGCCCCTGCCACTCCCGTACGGCCGCGGTATCGCCGACCGCGACGATCAGGCCGTCCTTGACGGCGACCGCGGCCGCGGCCGGCCGGGCCGGATCCAGGGTGCGGACCGCCGCTCCGGTCAGGACGATGTCAGCTGCTGCCACGGTGTACTGCCTCCTCGGTGGTGGGGGTGCCCACGGACTCCTCGGGCCCCTCGGGTACTGCTGCTTCGGCAGGTTCGGCCGGTCCGGGCACCCGAGGCACCCCGGGCGGCTCGGCCGCGAAGTTCGCGTAGACCTCCGGCCGGCGCCGCTTCAGCCGGTATGCCAGGCCGACTCCGATCACGAACACCGCCGGGACCAGCGCCAGCAGTACGGTGTTGACCGGCGCCGACGCCCCGGTGAACAGCTCGATCTTGGTCCCGATCAGATAGATCGCCACGGCAAGGAGCACGGCGGCGGTCACGGGCGCGACCACCGTGCGCAGCACGCCCTCGTCGTGCCGGATCCGGCGGAAGTAGCAGGGGATCGCGATCGCGGTCAGCAGCATCAGGGCCATCAGCCCGATCATGCCGGGGGTGTTCACCCAGAGGAGGAGCTGGGTGTACGGATCGGCTCCGGCGGCCGCGAAGCCGAGCACGACCACCGCGCCGAGCACCGTCTGGGCGATCCCGGCGACGTACGGCGAACGGTGCCGGGGGTGGATCCGTCCGAAGGACTTCGGCAGGACGCCCTCTTCCGCCAGGGCCAGGGCATAGCGGTTGATCGCGTTGTGGAAGGCGAGGAGCGAAGCGATGATGCTGGTCACGATGAAGATGTGCATCAGATCGGCGGCCCAGGGGCCGACATAGGTGGTGATGGCGGCGAAGAAGAGGCCGCCGGGGTCGTCGGTGGCCGCCTTGACGACCTGCTCGCTGCCGAAGGCCTGGACGACGGTCCAGACGATGAAGGCGTAGAAGGTGCCGAGGAAGGCGACGGCGGCGTAGGTGGCGCGCGGGACCGTGCGGTCGGGGTCGCGGGCCTCGCGCCGGTAGATCACCGTGGACTCGAAGCCGGTGAACGCGGCGAAGGCGAAGGCGAGTACGGCGGCGGTGCCGGGGACCAGGACCTGGGAGGGGGCGAAGGAGGAGAATTCGAGCCCGCCGGCCCCGCCGTCGAGCAGCACACCGCCCGCGAGCAGCAGCAGGATGCCGGTCTCGGCGACGAGCAGTACCCCGAGGACCTTGGCCCCGAAGTCGATGGAGCGGTAACCGCCGTACCAGATGATCAGGAGCCCGGCGAGGGAGACCGGGAGCCACGGGATATCGGTGCCCCACAGCGCGGCGCCGGTGTCGGCGGTGGCGGAGCCGAGGAGGCCGAAGACCCCGATCTCCATGCCGTTGTAGCCGATCATCGCCAGCAGCGCGGCACCGATTCCGGCGGCCGGGCCGAGGCCGCGGGTGATGTACGCGTAGAACGCCCCGCCGCTGCGGACATGGCGGCTCATGGTGGTGAAGCCGACGGCGAAGATCGCCAGGGTGAGGCCGGCGAGCAGATAGCCGGCCGGTGCGCCGATGCCGCCGAGGGTGAGGGCGATGGGGGCGACCCCGGCCATCACGGTGAGCGGGGCGGCTGCGGAGATCACGAAGAAGGCGATGTCGGACGTGCCGAGGCTGCCTTTTCTGAGCCCTGGGGAGGTTGCGGACATACGGGTGGGGCCTTCCTGGTGCTGCTGGGGGAACCGGACCTGTGGACGCCCTTTCGCGGCGGCGAGCGGTGGGGGGGAACCAGAAACCTAAAGGCTTTCGGTTTTGCGCAATGTAGCCTCCGGCTGGGGATCGGGGAAGAGCCTGAGGAGAGAACGGATAAATGGGACGGCCGCGGACAGCACTGATCGACCGGGAGCGGATCGCGACGATCGCGCTGGAACTCGTCGACCGGGAGGGCGAGTTCAGCGTGGTGGAGATCGCCCGGCGGCTCGGGGTCCGGACGGCGTCGCTGTACCACCATGTGGACGGGCGGGACGGAATCGTCGAGCTGCTGCGGGAGCGGGTCTGCGAGGGGATCGACGCGACGGCGCTGGGGGCGGCGGACTGGCAGGAGGCGCTGGCGGGCTGGGCCCGCTCCTACCGTGCCGCCTTCGCGGCCCATCCCCGGGCGATCCCCCTGCTGATGGCCTCGCCGGTGCGGGCGCCGCGGGTGCTGTCGCAGTACGAGCGGGCGGTGGGCGTGCTGCTGGCCGCGGGGTTCCCGCAGGACGAGGTGATGAAGGTGATCATCGCGCTGGAGAATCTGATCCTGGGCTCGGCGCTGGATCTGGCGGCGCCGCAGCCGATGTGGGTGCTCGCGGACGAGTCGAAGACTCCGCAGCTGGCGGGCGCGCTGGCCGCAAGCCCTGCGGCGGGGCGGGCGGACGCGGCGTTCGAGCTGGCGCTCGGGGGCTGCCTGGTCCGCCTGGCGGCGTTGCGGGGGGCTGCGGGCGCGTGACCCTGCGGGTCGCGACGTGCACGCCGAGGGCCTCGGGCCCTCGCCCCTTCGCGCATGACCCCGGCGCGGCGGAGACCGTTTCCCCGTGGGGGCCCGGGCCCCGGGGGGCGTTACGGGATTCGCCCGGCGCAGCGGAGACCGTTTCCCCGTGGGGGCCGACCGCTTGTGCCGGACCCGTCCGGCCCTGCCGAGGTCGTTCTCGGACCGCGGGCCGTCCGTGGCCGTTCGCGCAGTTCCCCGCGCCCCTGACGGGGCCAGTCCTGACCAGGACGGCCAGGACGGCCAGGAGGAGGGGTTCGGGGGCGCTGGGGATCTCCCGGCATACCTGCGGCGAGGGGTGACCCCTGACGCCCTGACGGGGCCAGTCCTGACCAGGGCGGACAGGGGGAAGGTTCTTGGGGGCGCTGGGGATCCCCTCATTGCCGAAGGCACACTGGGCGTCCCCCATCGCCGAAGGCACACTGGGGTCCCCTCATTGCCGAAGGCATGCTGGGCGTCCCCCCAGCGTCGAAGGCATGTTGGGGGTCCCCCCATCGCCGAAGGCATGCTGGGCGTCCCCCCATCGCCGAAGGCATAGGGGGCGGAACTGCGCGAGAGGCGACCACGGCGCGCGGCCGCGAAGGAGCCCCCCGCCGCGCCGGGCGCATCCCGCACCCCTGCGCGGGGCGCGCCCCGCGCCCCGCGCCCCGCGGGCGGGGTTACGACTCGTAGAACAGCGTGTCCACGACCGCCCGTGCCCGCCGGGTCACCCGGCGGTAGGTGTCGAGCATGTCCCCCGCGTGGCCGGGGCCGAAGCCCAGGTAGCGGGCGACGGCGGCCAGTTCCCTCGTCTCGGAGGGGAACGTGTCCCCCGGGCGGCCGCGGACCAGCATCACCGCGTTCCGCACCCGGGTGGCCAGCACCCACGCCTCGTCGAGGATCTGCGCGTCCTCCGCGGCCATCAGGCCGGCCGCGTGCGCTGCGGCGAGCGCCTCGCGGGTGCGGGTGGTGCGCAGGCCGGGTTCGGACCAGCCGTGGCGCATCTGCATCAGCTGGACGGTCCACTCGACGTCGCTGAGCCCGCCGCGTCCGAGCTTGGTGTGGAGCGTGGGGTCGGCGCCGCGCGGCAGCCGTTCGGACTCCATCCGGGCCTTGAGCCGGCGGATTTCGCGTACGGCGTCCTCCCCCAGGCCCTCGGCCGGATACCGCAGCGGGTCGACCAGTTCCATGAAGCGCGCGCCCAGCTCGGGATCGCCGGCCACGGGTTCGGCGCGGAGCAGCGCCTGGGCCTCCCAGACCAGGGACCAGCGGCGGTAGTAGGCCTCGTAGGAGGCGAGGGTACGGACCAGGGGACCGCTTTTGCCCTCGGGGCGCAGATCGGCGTCGATGAGGAGCGGCGGATCGGCGGTCGGGAGCTGGAGGAGCCGTCGCATCTCCTCGACGACGAGCCCCGCGGCCCGTGCGGCCTCCTGGTCGTCGACGCCTTCGCGCGGTTCGTGGACGAAGAGGACGTCCGCGTCGGAGCCGTACGACAGTTCGTGGCCGCCGAAGCGGCCCATGCCGATGACGGCGAAGCGGGTGGGGAGTTCGTCGCCCCAGCGTTCGCGTACGGCGGCCCGCAGCGCGCCCGCGAGGGTGGCGGCGGTCAGATCGGTGAGCGCGGTGCCGATCTGGTCGACAAGGGCGCCGGTGTCGGTCTCGGCGGGGCTGTCCTCGGTGCCGTACGAGCCGATGAGGTCGGCGGCGGCGGTGCGGAACAGCTCCCGGCGCCTGACCCCGCGGGCCGCGGCGACGGCAGCCTCCGCACTGGCGGCGCGGCCGACGGCGGCGAGGATCTCCGGCTGGAGGTGGTCGCGGCGGCGGGGCCGCAGCCCGTCCGGGTCGCCGAGGATGGCGACCGCTTCGGGGGCGCGCAGCAGCAGGTCGGGGGCGAGCCGTCCGGCGGACAGCACCCGGGCGAGGTTCTCGGCCGCGGCGCCCTCGTCCCGGAGGAGCCGCAGATACCAGGGGGTCTTGCCGAGCGCGTCGGAGACCTTGCGGAATCCGAGGAGTCCGGCGTCGGGGTCGGCGGAGTCGGCGAACCAGTTGAGGAGGACGGGCAGCAGGGTCCGCTGGATCGCGGCCTTGCGGCTGACGCCGGAGGCGAGGGCCTCGATATGCCGGAGGGCGGCGGCGGGGTCGGCGTAGCCGAGGGCTTCCAGTCGCTGTCCGGCGGCCTTGGCGCTGAGCCGGGCCTCGCCGGGCGTGAGCTGGGCGACGGCGTCGAGGAGGGGCCGGTAGAAGAGCTTCTCGTGGAGCCGCCGGACCACGGACGCGTGCCGCCGCCACTCGCGGTGGAGTTCGTTGACGGGGTCGGTGCGGAAGCCGAGGGAGCGGCCGAGGCGGCGCAGATCGGCGGGGTCCTCGGGGACGAGGTGGGTGCGCCGGAGCCGGAACAGCTGGATCCGGTGCTCCATGGCGCGCAGGAACCGGTAGGCGTCGTCGAGCTGGGCGGCGTCGACCCGGCCGATATAGCCTCCGGCGGCCAGTGCCTGGAGCGCGGCGAGGGTGCTGCCGCTGCGGAGCGTGGTGTCGCTGCGGCCGTGGACGAGCTGGAGCAGCTGGACGGCGAATTCGACGTCCCGGAGCCCGCCGGGCCCGAGTTTCAGTTCGCGGTCGACTTCGGCGGCGGGGATGTTGTCGACGACGCGGCGGCGCATCTTCTGGACGTCGGTGACGAAGTTGTCGCGTTCGGCGGCCTGCCAGACCAGGGGCGAGAGGGCTTCGATGTACTCCTCGCCGAGCAGCGGGTCGCCGGCCACCGCCCGGGCCTTCAGGAGCGCCTGGAACTCCCAGGTCTTGGCCCACCGCTGGTAGTAGGCCAGATGGCTGGAGAGGGTCCGGACGAGCGGCCCGTTGCGGCCCTCGGGCCGGAGGTTGGCGTCGACGGGCCAGATGGCGCCCTCGACGGTGGTCTCGGAGCAGATCTGCATCAGATGGGAGGCGAGGCGGGTGGCGGCCTGGATTCCGGTGTTCTCGTCGGCACCCCCCGCAGGCTCGCCGACGAAGACGACGTCGACGTCGGAGACGTAGTTCAGCTCCTGGCCGCCGCATTTGCCGAGCGCGATGACGGCGAGCCGGCAGCGGGCGGCGTCCTCGGGCGCGGCGGCGCGGGCGATGGCGAGGGCGGCCCGCAGGGTCGCGATGGCGAGGTCCGCGAGTTCACCTGCGGTCTGGGCGACATCGGTGGTGGCGCAGACGTCGCGGGCGGCGATGGAGAGCAGACAGCGCCGGTAGGCGATGCGCAGGGCGACCGGGTCCGCCGCGTCGGCGAGGCAGTCCTCGAAGTCGGCGACGCCGGGGTGGAGATCGGAGGCTTCGTACGTGGCCAGGGCCCGCCAGTCGCCGGGGTGGCGGGCCAGGTGGTCACCGAGCGCCTCGGAGGCTCCGAGCACCCCGAGGAGCCGGTCGCGCAGGGGCTTCGATGTGGTGAGGGTGTCGAGGAGGACCCGGTCGTCGCCGTCGGGCTGGGCCTCCGCCAGCCGTACCAGTCCGGTCAGCGCGAGGTCGGGGTCGGCGGTGGCGCCCAGCGCGCCGAGGAGGAGGGGGTCCTCGCGGACGGGGGCGAGAGCGGGCAGCGCGAGCACCCGCTCCGCGGTGGCGGGGTCGGTGAATCCGTGCCGCAGCAGTCGGGTGAAGGTACTGCTTCTGCGTCCCGGCGCCGTCGTCATTCCGCCGCTCCGTCCACGGTCGAGGTCACAGACATCGAGCCTAAGGCCTGTTCAGTGGCTCGGGCTCCGTGCGGCATCCGCCGGACCGGCCGGAACACCCCGGCGTACGGGCCGGTTCCGGACGCACCACCCACCCCGGAAATTCGAACGCGTGAGTGAATTTTCTGTGTGCATGGATGAGTTGGCCGACGGTTCGCGGTCAGTACCGGCAACGTATCCGACGACCACGCGCCCCACCGCGCGCACCACGACGCCCACCGGACGGACGGGGACCAGGTCCCCGGAGGAGAGACAGCACACCATGACCGCACACACCCCCCGCGGCGAGATCGCCGCCGCCTTCAGCGACCCGGCGGCCGAAGCCCTCGACTGGGCGACGGCCGAACGCCTGCTCGCCGAGGCCGAGATCTTCTGGTTGTCGAGCGTCCGGCCGGACGGCCGCCCGCACGTCACACCGCTGCTCACCCTCTGGCTGGACGGGGCCCTGCACTTCTGCACCGGCGTCGGCGAGCGCAAGGCCGGGAACCTCCGCGAGAACCCGGAGGTGGTCCTGACGACCGGCACCAACTCCCTGAGCAGGGGCTGCGACCTGGTCGTGGAGGGGACGGCCGAGCGGGTGGCGGACGGGGCGGCGCTCCGGACCGTCGCGGACGCCTACGTCGCCAAGTACGGCGCCGACTGGACGTTCGCCGTGGGGGACGGCGTCCTCGACGGGGAGGGCGGTCCGGCGCTGGTCTACCGGGTCGGGCCGCGGACCGTCTTCGGCTTCGCCAAGGACCCGTACGCGCAGACCCGGTTCCGCTTCCCGCCCGCCGCCTGACGGCCCGGCGCCCCTGCCCGGTACCCACCCCCGGCGTCCACTATCACCGCCACCAGGGAGGCGCTGGTGGCGGGCGGTGTTGACGCCTCGGCCGTGATGCATCCGGGCGAGGGCGGCTGGACCGAGGGCAAGGGCGGGGAGTGGAACTCCTCCCTCTTCTTCGCCGACCCCGACGGCAACAGCTGGACGGTCCAGGAGGCCCCGGCCCCGCTCTCCGAACGCTGATCCGGCGGCGGTGGTGCCCCGGCGGCCGCGGAAAAAGCTCGCGGGCCGCCGGGACGCCGTGCCACGCTGCGCATATGCCTGTAACTCACACCTATGACGTGGCCGTCCGCTGGACGGGGAATCTCGGTACGGGAACGGAGAACTACCGCTCCTACAGCCGTGCGCACGATGTCCTCGGCGAGGGCAAGCCGACGATCGCCGCCTCTTCCGATCCCGCGTTCCGCGGGGACCGCGACCGCTGGAATCCGGAAGAGCTGCTCGTCGCCTCCGTCGCCCAGTGCCACATGCTGTGGTACCTGCACTTCTGCTCGACCGAGGGGGTGACGGTGGTGGACTACCAGGACCTGGCGCACGCGGTGATGACGATGGACGAAAGCGGCGGCGGGGGCCGGATCACCGAGGTCGTCCTGCGCCCGGAGGTGACCGTCGCCGACGCTTCGACTGCGGAGCAGGCCCGTGCGCTGCACGGGAAGGTCCCGGAGGTCTGCTTCATCGCGCGTTCGGTGAACTTCCCGGTCCGTCACGAGCCGGTGATCCGGACCGCCACCAGCGGATGACCCGGACCGGCGTCGCCCCGGACCAGCGGTAGCGGCGACGAGCCGCGCGGGACGCGATGCGGCGCGGCCCGCGCGGGCTCCGGCGACAACCGCGGCCCCGAAGGGGCGTCAGGGCTGCGGCGGCCGGTCCGTTCCGCCGCCCTGGCCTCCGCCGTACTGGCCCTTCAGCTTCTCCTGCGCCTGGTCGACCTGGCCGCCGTACTTGCCCTGCGTCTTGGCGTCGACGGCGTCTCCCGCCTTGTCGACACCCTTGTCCGCCTGGGACTCGTGGCCCTTGAGCAACTGCTTGAGCTTGTCCAACACGGACATGGGGTCACCCTTTCGGCTCGCTGCTCCCCCGCAGTTCCAGGGTCACAGCGCCGGTCCGGTTCCGCATGTCGGCAGGCCCCGGGGGGACGGCCGCTGCCGCTCCCCACCCGGCCGGTCACCGCCGGTAGCGGACCTCGGGGAAATCGGGCGACGGCCCGTCGAGCAGCCTCCCCCGCCCCCGTAGATGCAGATCGAAGAAGGCCCGCGGATAGGCGCGCTGGAACGCCTGCGCCCGGTGGGTCGGGATCGTCCCCACCTCTCCCTCCAGGGTCGCCCGGTCCATGCCGAGGAGGTGCGCGATCTCCGGGAGGATCAGCGTTTCGTCGCCGAACGACTGGTGCGCGGCCCCCGCGACGGTGAGGTGCCGCCGCCAGCCGCGCAGATTCGACCAGAAGGTGCGCAGGGCCGGGTTGCTCTCCATACCGCCCTTCCCATAGGTGTCCACGACCAGGAACGGCCGGTCCAGACCGGCGTCCACGACGGGCCCGGCCGCGCCGCCGTCGAGGCTTGCGCCTGCCGCGATCCGCCCGTCGGCGTGCATCGCTGCGGCGGTGGCGGCGCCGCCCAGCGAATGCCCGATCATGCCGATACGCCGCAGGTCGAGCGCATCCGGCAGCCCTGGCGGCAGCGGCCCGCCGGGCAGGCCCGTACCGTCGTCGCCCGCCCGGATCGCGGTCAGCCGGTCGAGGACGAAACGCAGATCGTCGGTGCGGACCGTGAGGGCTTTGGCGTAGTCGCGCAGACCGCCCGGGGGCGCCGTCTCCACCCGGCCGCCGGGGAACTCGACCACCGCCGCGTCATAGGGGTGGTCCACGGTGACAACCACGTATCCGTGCCCGGCGAGGTCTTCGACGATTCCGGTGCCGAAGGAGCGGGAGGCGTTGGAGCCGGGCGAGTAGAGCACCACCGGGAGCGGGCCCCCGGGGCAGCGGAACGGGGCACGTTCACGGCCGTGGGCGTACCCCAGCAGAACCGCCCCGGACGCCAGGCCGAGGGAGCCCAGATAGCGGTCGGCGGCCCGGGGCGGCATCCAGGGCACGGCGGGGGCCGGGGCTCCCCCGGCGGCCGGGTACCAGATGCTGATCATCAGTTCGCGGCAGGGCCGGCCGGCGGTCCACGGGTCGGGGCGGGAGGTGTCGCGCAGCCGGAGCGCGACGGTACCGATCGGGTACGGGCCGGACGGGGCGGGCAGATCGAACCGTACGGGCGCCGCCGCCCGCCGCAGGGGCAGGGCGGCGGCCGCGGGCGACAGCGGTCCCGGGGCCGTGGCGGCGGTGGCGAGCAGCGCGGCGGACGCGGTCACGAGTGTTCTCCGTTTCATGGTTTCCACTGTTCCGGCCGGCCGGTCCGGCGGCTTCCCCCGGGGGCAGGAACCGGGCGTCGGCCCAGGGGGGTACGGCAGGCCTCGGTCTCACGGATGAGTCGGCCCGGGAGATGACGTCCTCGGGGCTGACCGGCCGGGCCGCCGGGCGCGGATAGCGTGCGGCCATGGATGACGGGGAGTCACGGCCTTGGGTCGTCAGACGGCTGCGCGAGGGACACTGGCGGGCCGTGGACACCGCGGCGGCCGTGCTGTTCGCGCTCGGGTTCGGCGCCGGCGGGACGGTGGAACACGGCTGGGCCGCCGGGGCGGCCGCCGCGGCCGTCTGGCTGCCGGTCGCGGTGCGGCGCCGATGGCCGGTGCCGGTGCTGTACTCGGTGCTCGGCGGGGTCGTCTGCGCCCTGCTGCTGACCGGCTGGGAGGACGTCTGGGTCGTTCTGGGCGCCGTGCTGTACACGGTGGCCGCGCGGGAGCCCCGGCGTGTGGCGTCGATCGCGCTCGCCGCGTCGCTGGCGTCGGTCGCGGCGGCCGGGGCCGTGGTGTCGCCGTCGACGACGGCCGCCGGGACCGTGTCGGGTGCCGTCCTCGCTTCGCTGGTGATGGTCCTGCCCTGGCTGGTGGGCACCGCGACGCGGGAGCAGCGCCGGTACGCGGAGCTGGCCGCCCGGCAGGCGGTGGCGGACGAACGGCTGCGGATCGCGCGGGAGCTGCACGATGTGGTGGCGCACCATCTGGCCGTGATCACGGTCCGTGCGGAGGTGGCCCGTGCGGTGTCGGATACGAACCCGCGCGAGGCCGGGGAGACGCTGGCGCTCGTCGGGAGCGCGGGACGGGCGGCCCTGACCGAGATGCGGCGGATGGTCGGCGTACTCAGATCGCCCTTCGACGAGAGCGGGCCGGGTCCGGTCCCGTACCCGGGGCAGGGTACGGAGCCGGGGCGGGGTACGGGGCCGGGGGCGGCGGGCCTTCCCGCACTCGCCGCGGGCGCGGGCCCGCGGGTGGAGTTGTGCGTGGACCCGGAGCTGGACCTGCCGCCGGACCTGGGCCCGGCCGTCTACCGGATCGTCCAGGAGGCGCTCACCAATGTGGTCAAGCACGCGGATTCGGCCGACTGCCGGGTGACGCTGCGCCGGGCGGACCCCGGCCCGCTGGGCACTCGGGGCGGCGTGGAGGCCGAGGCTGCGGTGGAGGTCGAGATCGTCAACGGCCCGCCGCCCCGGACCGGTGGGCCGGCCGTACCCCGGGAGCAGCACACCGGGGGAGGTCACGGGCTCGCCGGGATGCGGGAGCGGGCGGCGGCGCACGGCGGGGTCGTCTCGGCGGGCCCGCTGGCCGGGGGCGGGTTCCGGGTCCATGTCCTGCTGCCGGGCGGCCCGGGACGGTCGTGGTGAACCGGCCGATACGCGTTCTGCTCGCCGACGACCAGCCGCTGCTGCGCACCGGGTTCGGCCTGCTCATCGACAGCGTGCCGGACCTCACCGTGGTGGGCGAGGCGGTGAGCGGCGAGCAGGCGGTGGAGCTGGCGCTACGCCTGCGGCCGGACGTGGTGCTGATGGATGTCCGCATGCCGGGCACGGACGGTCTGGAAGCCACCCGGCGGATCTGCGCGGACCCGGGCGCCGGCCGGACCCGGGTCCTGGTCCTGACCACGTTCGACCTGGACGAGTACGTGTACGCGGCGCTGCGCGGCGGGGCCAGCGGCTTTCTGCTGAAGGACATCCTGCCCGCCGATCTGCTGAACGCCATCCGGGTGGTCGCGTCCGGCGAGGGCATGCTCGCCCCCGCCGTCACCCGGCGGCTGATCCACGAGTTCGCCGGCCGGGGCGAGCCGCGCCCGTGCGCCGCCCGGACGCTGTCGGATCTGACGCCGAGGGAGCTGGAGGTGCTCCGTCTGATCGCCCGGGGCCTGCCCAACCCCGTACTCGCCGAGCACCTCGGGCTGAGCGTCTCCACGGTCAAAACCCATGTACGCCGCCTGCTGGCGAAGCTCCGGGCCCATGACCGGGCCCAGTTGGTGGTCATCGCCTACGAGTCGGGGCTGGTCTCGGCCGGCGGCGCCTGAACGGGCGCCGCCGCCGCGCGCCGGGCCGCGGGCAGCCCCGGGAGATCCCGGCAGCGCCCGCGAAGGCGCGTACCGGCGTCCACCGGCGGATTTCGGCGACCCGGCGGAATCCACGGAATCCCGCGGAAATCCCGCGGAATCCGGTGATCCGGTGATCCGGTGATCCGGACTACAGCACCGGAAGGTTCTTCCGCAGTTCGAAGGCGGTGACCTCGGAGCGGTACTCCTCCCACTCCTGCTTCTTGTTGCGGAGGAAGTGACGAGCCCTTCCGCGACCTTTCGTGATGCCCGGAGGCGTAGGCGGCAGCAACGGAGAAGCAGTGGTTGTGGGTGGGCGATGGTGCCCCTGGGCCACCCTCAGGCGGCCCAGAGACGGCCCAACACCTCTACGATTCCTTTGGGAGCAGAGCCCCCCACGCCCGCTCCGTCAACTCACCCCAGACGCCTGGCGCGACCGTCCACCGATTCTGACCGCCGACCTGGTGGCGCGAGGAGTGCTGGGGTCCAAAGAGGGGCTCGTGCAAGCGCGCGATGAGCACAACAACAGGTTTCGTCGGCTGCACCGCATCCGGCTGCATCGCCTCTGGGTGTTGCTGCACGTTGCTATTGCGCTCTACGGCGTGGCCCTCTTCTGCGTTTGTGTGGTTGTGGCTTGAGGGGGCAGGGACGCGAAAAGGTACGGGACAGCCGGACTCACCGGCAGACGAGCATGCCGCCAAGACAACTGACGCGGAAAGAGCCCTCTACCTGAATGGTCTCGTTGACCCGCTCCCGGGCACGCTCGATCGTCTCCCGGAACGGAACGCCCATCTTGCCGGCCCAGGCTTCGTACGAAGCCAAGTGCGCGACGACCGGTTCAGCGTCGGTCACCTCGATGACCCCGGGAAGGGGGATCGTGCGGATCTCTCCGAAGACGGTACCGAGGATCGCCGACGCGTCCTCCAGGGTGAAGCGGGCGGACAACTGCACTCGCGCCGGTCCCTCCTGGATGCCCAGCACATCGCCCGCGGCCTGGCGCCAAAGGTGCTCCAGTTCCAGCTTGTCGGTCCTGCTGTTGGTGGAGACGATCGCGATTCCGCCGGGCGCGAGTACACGGCCCAGCTCCCGCACGGCCCGGGCCTGGTCCTCGACGTGGTACAGCATGTGGAGCGCAAGCACCGCACCAAGGGCTCCAGTGGTGATGGGGAGCTGTTGAACATCCGCGACGAGGGCCCCCGGAATGGCACCGAGGATGCCGTGAGACACGTCCATGGGAAGCACCACCAGGTCGGGACGGTCCTCCCGCACCCGGGCGACGAACTTCCCGTTTCCGCACCCCACGTCCGCGACCGCACCGCGTACGTCGGCCAGTTCGTTCACGACGATGCCCGGAAGATCGTGGCTGGGGGTCTGCCATTGGTAGAGGGATTGGCGGGCGGCCAGGTGCTGACCCGTGCCGTACGCCTTGGTGGAAAGAAGGCTGCGGTCGGTGACCAAATGATCAGGCGTGGGCTGAGCGGTCATCGGGGCTCCGTGGGGTTGCTGGCGAGAGCGGGCCGGACGGTCACCTCGTGAATGTGCGCGCGGAGATCGACTGCCGGCTGTGCGCCACGGTACGGCTCGCTTCCGAGGAGCGCGGCTAGATTGCGGAGCCTGATGGTGATGCTCGCCGTGAACATCTCGGCGGTGAAGATCTCCGAGAGCTTCGCACCGGCCCTCTCAACCTGGCCACTCGCAAGGTAGGCCGTGGCCAGGTCCAGGTGGGCGGCTTGTAGATCGCCGGGGGAGCGGTCGCCCTCTGGCCCGGCGTGGTACAGCTCAACGGCACGATTGGAAGCGCCTATGGCGTGCCGGGTCTGCTCGTCGCCCCCGACGGCCAACAGGGTGGTACCGGCGTAGGCCCACTGTTTGGCCTCGGGAAACGAGAAGACCCCGGGCAACTCGTCAGGTCCCGCAGTACTCCGTGCCTCATGTGCCAACGCGAGTACCCGCAGCGCGCTGCGATTGTCCCCTTCGGCCGCACGGGCTCGGGCCTCCAAGCTCAGTAGCCGGGCCTTGATCGTGCCTGCGCCGGGACCTCGACCCTCGCTATGCCCGGACTGTGCAAGGTCTCCCGCCCGCCGGTAGTCCCCCGCCCAGTAGGCGGCCAGCGACTGGAACGACCGTGCCCATGCGCGTAACGGGGAGTGCTCCGAGATCTCCGCGCACTGCACCACCGTGCGGGCATGAGTAGCTGCGGCGGAGCGGTCCCCCAGGTCAAGCGACACATGCGCCGCGAGACCGGATAACCACCCCGCAACCACGTAGAGGTGACGGGTCTGGCTGGGGCGCTGGCGGCCCTCCAGCAACCGGAACACCGCACCCCGAGCCGTGCGGATCTCCGGGATCAGGAGAGGCAAAGGTCGGCTGACGAAGTCCCGGGCGAGTCGTTCGACGTCAGCGTCGAACTGCTCCAGTACGAGCGCGTTGACGTTGGTCTCCGCCGCGTGGCGAGCCAGCCGGGCTGACAGCTCCGTGTCGGCGGCCAGGGATCGGACATCATCAGACGGAGCCTCTTCGGCTGGCCTTTCATCCGGTGCGGCGGACCCCTTCGGGTACAGGCCCAGCTCCTCTTCGCTGGCGACCTGGAACACCGCGCACAAGGCGGCCCTGTAGTCACCGGAAGGCCACGTGATGGCTCCTCGCTCAAGGCGGGAGACCCAGTTCGCATCAAGCTCCGGATCGCGCCCGGTGGCTGCCTGAACCTGAGCGCACACGCGCTCCGCGACCTGGGTCTGAGTCCATCGCTGGGAGTTTCTGTGTCTGCGAAGAGCTTCGTTCGCCATCATCCCGCCGTCCGCTGGTCGAGCCGGGCGCCGAAATCGTAGCCGGAATCTGCCTTCTGAGTGCCTACAACGTGCCTAGTGGAATGCCCTGTTGGGGTCTTGGCCAGCGGAGTTGACTGGTCTCAGCCGCCCGGAGAGGCGGCCTCCCCCTCGCAGCGGGTCGCAGGGCCGTCCGCAACGTCACACCTGCGGCCCGCTGTGTCCCCGGAGTGCAGTGCCCGACCTAGACCGAGGAGAGGCGCAGTGTCCACCAAGAGCCGTTTTCGTCAGCGTCAGACCGTGCCCGGCTGGGTCAGCGGGGACACCCGCATCCGCGACCCGCTGAACGGCCGCACCGGCATCGTCCAGTTCATCGGCGAATTCGAGGACCCCAAGTCTCGCGTCCTCATGCAGAACGCCGTCTTCGTCCGGCCGGAGGGCGGTGGGGTGGGGACCCTTCCAGCCTGGAACGCGGCTGACCGCACGCGCCCCCTGGGGTTGGCGTCAGCAGCTCGCCGTCCTCGTGTACGTCGTCGCCGTCAGCGTCCTGGTGGTCACCCTGGCCGTAGCCGGAAGCCCCGGGAGCTGACTCACAGATTTCCCTCCGGGACCCCGGCGGGATCCATCGAGATCAGGAAGGAGTACGGAATGAACGAGAACGCTCCCACCGAGCAGAACAGTGGCCTGCTGATCGGCGTTCGCCGCATCGCGGCGGCCCGCTCGCGTGCCGAGGAAGCCTCGGACAACACCGGCGGCAAGTCGGACATGAACGACACCTGATCGACCGAGGAGACCCACGGTGATTGATTCCGCATCGTGGGCCGAGCGTCTGGGCGAGGACACGTTCCTCGCCCAGACGTGCTTCCGGGCCCACAAAGTGATCCGCTCCAACGGCAACACGTCCCCCTCGCCACTGACCTGGGGAGACCTCAACGAGATCGTGGCCGCTCACCGGCTCGAACCGCCCCGGATGCGGCTCTCGCGTGCCGGGGAGGCTGTCCCGGCCACCGCTTACTCCATCCTCCGCACGAACCGCCGCGGGGTGTCCTGGTACCAGCCCCAGCCTGCCGACTTCCACGCCCGGCTCGCCGAGGGCGCGTCCCTCGTCATCGACGCGATCGACCAGATCCACCCGCCCGTCCGGGAAGCCGCGGCCGGCCTCGAACGGTTCTTCCGCACCCCCGTGCAGGTCAACGCGTATGCCTCGTGGACCGCCGAGGAAGGCTTCGGCACCCACTGGGACGACCACGACGTGGTGGTGCTCCAGCTCGAAGGCTCCAAGCGGTGGAAGATCTACGGCCCTACCCGGCAGGCCCCCGCCTGGCGCGACGTGGAAGCCCCTGAGGCCCCGACGGGCGACCCGATCGCGGACGTCGTGCTGACGCCCGGCGACCTTCTCTATCTGCCGCGCGGCTGGTGGCACGCCGTGAGCGCCGATCAGGGCACCGCCTCACTGCACCTCACCTTCGGACTCGCCACGCAGACCGGCGCCGAGTTCCTGGGCTGGTTGTGCGACGACCTGCGGGCCAGCGTGACCGTCCGGGCGGATGTACCGCGTTTCGGCACCCCGGAGGAGCGGGGGGACTACCTGGCTGCCGTACGGAAGGAGGTGCTGGCCGCCCTGGACGACCCTGCGGTTCTCGATCGCTGGGAAAGGACCCTGGACGCGACGCACCCCGGGCGCCCTCGCCTGTCACTGCCCCACCTGACCGCCGTTCCTGCTGAACCCGGCATCACTGTCCATGCCACAGTGCCCCGTGCCCGGATCGACCAGGACGACGAGGCCGTGACCTTTGCCGGGGCAGGGAACGAGTGGACCTTCGCCCTCCCCGTCGCCCCGGTCCTCCGCCTCCTCTCTGGGGGATCACCGGCCACCCTGGCGGACCTGGCCGCCGCCTCCGATCTCACCCTCGTACAGGTGGCGGAAGTCGTCTCCGCGCTGGTTGCCGGTCAAGCCGTTGCCGTGGTCGGGGGCTCCTCGTGACCGCTTCCCTGGGACTGGGGACATACCGGGTGCGCGCCGTCGAACAGGCGGGCCGCACCGCGTGCGCCGACGGGCTGGTGTGGATCGACACCGCCCCCAACTACGGCGGTGCCCACCAGGCGCTCGGCCCCGTCATCGCCGATCACCCACGCGCCATGGTGGCGACGAAGACGGGCTTCTTCACCCCGGATGAGGGCGCGACTGCTCTTCAGGACGGACTCCTCACTGCCGACCAGGTCCGGGCCGGACACAGCCTCGACCCCGGATTCGTCCGCTGGCAGACGGAAAGGTCCCTGACCGCTCTCGGCCGGATCGACCTCGTGTTCGTCCACAACCCGGAGCACGCCGGCCTCAGCCCCACGGAGCTGCATCCGGCACTGCGTGACGTGTTCGCGGTGCTGGAAACGTTCTCTGCCACGGGCAGGATCGGCGGGTACGGCGTGGCCACCTGGTCGGGTTTCCAGCACGACGCCTTCTCTGTGCCCGAACTCCTTGGCCTGGCCATCGAGGCCGCTGGTTCGGGTGAACATCATCTGCGGGCCGTCCAACAGCCGGTCAGCCTCGTCATGGCAAGGCCGATCGCCCTCGCCCTCGACAGCAGGGGCCCCCTCGCCCTGGCCCGCGCGGCGGGTCTGATCACCTTCGGCTCTTCGCCCCTGCACGGCGGCGAGCTACCCGGCCTCGTCACGCCCGAACTCGCTGAGTTCATCCGCCCGGGAGCCTCGCCGGGCACCGCCTGCCTTCTCGCTGCGGCCTCCTGCCCGAGCCTGGACGTGGTACTGCTGTCTGCCAGCACTGCCCACCATTGGGCCACCGCGAAGGCCATCACCGCCGCCCCGCTCGATCCG
This sequence comes from Streptomyces sp. NPDC094448, assembly GCF_044763775.1. NCBI lineage: Bacteria > Bacillati > Actinomycetota > Actinomycetes > Kitasatosporales > Streptomycetaceae > Streptomyces > Streptomyces sp. NPDC094448. Next base: position 381,260 of record NZ_JBIWGU010000009.1, read on the forward strand.
GACCATCTCAGGAAGGTCACCGATGTACTCGCCCAAGGATGAGACCACCAGGGCACGCATGGCGGACGCCCTGGCCCACGCCGCTGCCCACCTGTCCACCACGACGACGGGGGCGCCGGCCTGGGGCTGGCTCGGCCGCACTGTCGGCAGTCGCACCGCAGGCGGTCACTGGCTCCGTGTCCACTGCGGTGAGGCAGCCAAGACCCCCGCCACCCGGAACGAGGGGATCGCCCTCGCCGAGGAGCGGGTGTCCGACAAGGTGTCCCGCCCTCACCTCCACGACCTGTACCGCTGGGGCGGTGGCGAGTACGTCTTCGAGGCGGAGTTGATCGACTACATCGCCCAGCCCGTCATCTCCCCGGAAACGCCCGATCTCACTGCGGATCCGGGGCTGCCGGACTCTTGGTGGAGGACCCTGCGGGAGAGCCTGGACGCTCTCAGCACCGCCGAACCGCCCCGCGAGACCATCCGCCAGTCCTGGGCCGACCGGGTCTTCCCCGAGTTCCTGGGGATCCCCGCCCCGGCCATCACCGAACGCGTCACCGGGCACGCCGACCTCCAGTGGGCCAACCTCACCCACGACCCCCTCGTCATCCTGGACTGGGAGCGCTGGGGTGCCGTCCCCGTCGGCTACGACCCCGCGATGCTCTACGTGAACAGCCTCCGCGTCCCCGCCGTCGCCGACCGCATCCGTGCCGAGTTCGCCCACGTCCTCGACACCCCCGCCGGCCTGATCGGCGAACAGATCGCCCTCGCCGAGATGCTCCAGGCCGTGGGTCGCGGCTGGTACGTCGAGCTGGCCCCGCTCCTGCGCCGACGCGCGGAGAACCTGACAGGGGTCCGTCCTCCGGCCTCGTCCCCCGCCTGATCGGCGCCTCCTGCACGAGCCCCAGCGCACCCCCTCCGCGCTGGGGCTCGCGTGCGTCAATTTCCGCCCCGTCCCTGGCTTTTGACGATGACTGCGCACAGGTCAACGCGGTCGGCCGGAGCGACTTTGGCCGGTGCCCTGTTCGGGTTGGGGTCGGGCATGTTCAGGGGGCCTTACGCTGTCCGGCAAACTCGGGCAGGCTTTGATCCTGCCCGGAATTTGATCGAGTGGCCCCCTGGACTTGCCCGACGCGGGCCCGAGCCGAACAGGTGGGCAAAGCCGTGGAGGCCGACCGCCCCGGCCGCATCTGGGTGAAGGGCAATCCGCGGTGGCCCGCGCGTTCCTGGCGTATGTCCCGCTGCTGGCGGCCGTGCTCGCCGTGGGGCGGCGGGCGGAGTTTTTCACGGGTCTGACTGCCCGCTCCCCGGGCTATTGCGGCGCGAGCGGACGGGGGCCGTCGCAGGCGGTGGCGGAGACATGGAGCCAGCGGCGGCCTGGGGCCGCCGCGCCGCGGGGGCCCCCGCCGCGGGGCGCCCGGTTGACCGAAAAAAAAAATTGGAAGCGCACCCCCAACGGCCCC